>JAXGQW010000039.1:0-49083 GCA_040766265.1 Verrucomicrobiota bacterium | reverse complement strand
CCCCCCCATCTCCGATCTCCGATCTCCCATCTCCGATCGAGTCACGGTGCATCGACGTCAAACCCCAGTTCGCGGAACCGCTGGAGTTTGTAGATGAGAGCGCGTCGGCTGATGCCGAGGGCTTTGGCCGTTTCGGTGCGGTTATGACCGTGTTTGCGCAGGGCCTCGAGGATTGTCTGACGTTCGACCTCTTCGAGTTGCTGCCCTTCTGCCGGCGCAGTGGGGGCGGGCGCCGTGGCCGCCCGGACGCGGGCGGGGAGATGGTCGCGGAGGATCAGTTCGCCGCCACACAGCAGCGCGGCCCGTTCCATGGCATTGCGCAGCTCGCGCACGTTGCCCGGCCAGGCATAACGTTCCATGCACTCGACGGCCGGGTTCGACAGGCGCGTCCGACCGCCGGTGTAGGTGGCCAGGAAGGCATGGGCGAGGGGCAGGATGTCTTCGACTCGTTCGCGCAGGGGGGGCACGAACAGTTCGACCACGTTCAGCCGGTAGAAGAGATCCTCGCGGAACCGTCCTTGCTTGACATCGTCTTCGAGGTTGCGGTTTGTGGCGGCCAGGAGGCGGGCCTGGGTGACCCGATCCGCATTCGATCCGACACGCTGGAAGCAGCCGTCCTGCGTGACACGGAGGAGCTTGGCTTGCAGTTGCGGCGACATCTCGGCGATTTCGTCCAGGAAGATCGTGCCCTTGCCGGCCAGTTCGAATCGTCCGATCCGTTGGGCATGGGCGCCGGTAAAGGCCCCTTTCTCGTGGCCGAACAACTCGCTTTCGAGCAGGTTCTCGGGCAGGGCGGCGCAGTTCACGCGCACCAACGGTCCGCCTGCTCGCGCGCTCCAGGCGTGAATAACCTCCGCCAGCACCTCCTTGCCCACGCCGCTCTCCCCGGTGATCAGAATGCGGCTGTCCGACGGCGCAATGAGCGAGGCATCCCGAAAGACCGCCTGCATCAATGGACTGCGGGCCACCACATGAGCCGGCAACTGATGCCGCTCTCCGAAGCGCATCGGCGCCGCCTGCGTGAGGCCGATCGCCTGGCGCACGGACGCCAACAACTCGTCGAGATCGATCGGCTTGGTGAGGTAGTTCAGTGCCCCGTCGCGCATGGCGCCCACGGCATCGCGGATGTCGGCGTAAGCGGTCACCAACAAAACAGGCAGCCGCGGGTGTGCCTGACGGGCCAGGCGCAACGTCTCGAGCCCGCTCAACCCGGGCATCCGCACATCCGAGATCATCATGCTGACGGACTGGGCCCGCAAGGCGTCGAGGGCATGTTCGCCCGAGGCCGCCACGACGGTGTCGAAGCCCTGGCCGCGAAGCAGGGATTCGAGGAGGCTTCTCTGGCCCGGATCATCGTCGACGATCAATATGCGATGCCGCGCCGTCTGATTTGTCTCTGGCTTGACAGGCATGATGCGAGGTTGCGCGCGGGCAGTGTAGTGCGCCTCTCGAACGCTGCAATCCCGTTCGCCACGTTCGCCCGATCTACAGCGGCCTGACTCTGGGCCATTCGAGTTCGCACCCGGCGTTGCGCAGGCTCTGCTGGTACTCGGCGAGGCGCTTGGCATCGCGGCGCACCTGGCGCGGCGGTTCCTTGCTGCGCAGGCAATAGGCCACAAGGTATCCCACCGCCTCGCCGATGTTCCATTCGACCGGGTGCAACCGGTAGGCGCCATTGGTGATGTGCGTCGTCCCGATGTTCTTGGCGGCGGGAAGCAGGTTCTCGACGCGTTGTGGCAGCAGCGCACCCAGCGGGATCTGGAACGGAAGCGAACTGAGATCGAGGTAGTTTTCCCCCGAAGAACTGGGGTGAAGATCGATTCGGTAGGCGCCGACGCCGACGCTGTCCGCAAAGGGTTCCGCGGTCACGTCCTCGCGGGATTTGCCCGTGGCCTGCATCCGCGCGTCGGTGCCAACGTGTTGTTCGGCGACGGTGAATTCCGCTCGGATGCGCCGGGCCTCCCGGATATAGGGGTGCTTGGCGAGGCCGTCTGTTGTGCCGACGATGTCGTGTCGCAAGCGCAGCCCTTTCCAGCCGACTCCGCCATCGGGACGCGGCGCCTCGGTTTGCATCCAGTAGAGCAGGGAGAGGCTGAGTTCCTTGGCCCGTTGCACGTGCCGGGCGATCTCGTCCGGTGTGTTTTCGATCAAAGGCGCAACCCAGTAATCGTTTTGCGGCCAGTTCACCAAGGAAATCCCGCTCGAGAAGGTCCCGGGAACGAAATTGCCCGCGTCGGCGATCCGGCGGTAAGACCACAGATTGACGCCCGCGGCCTTCATGGTCGGGTCGAACATCAAACTGCGCGGTTTGAGGGTGTGAGGATGTGTCGAGTCCCAACTCAACAGGCGCCCTGTCCAACCCGGTTTCAGATCCGGCACGTAATCCCGCCAGAAGGCATATTCGGATGGCCGTTCGATGGTGTGGTCCTCTTCAGGGAGGTAATCGATGGCGAAGCAGGAGGTGATGGCCTGTTGGTTCCTGGGTTCGGCGACGGCGGCGGCGTGCGGTTCTCCGGTGTCGGCGCGTCCCTCGGCGCCCAGGACATGCTCGGTCCCCGTCATCGGGAGCAGGTCGCCCAACTCGGTGGCATCGACAAAGTACGGGGCCGTCAGTGTGACGCGGCCGTCCGTGCGCCGGTTGCGGAGCGTCACCGCCCGGACACGGTCGGCGTCCATCAGAGCCGAGACCGGCTCGTGCTCGAGCAGAAGGCGCAGCCGCCCTCCGCTGACATGCGGGGCCAGCATCTGTTCGAGCACGGCCAAGGCGACGCGCGGCTCGTGACACAGGCGCGACACCCAGCCGTTGCCGGGGTTGAGCCGCGGGTTGGCCCGCGCTTCTGGCGTCAGCGGATAGTGGTTGCGATAGTAGGCGCGGACGGCCTCGCGGAATTGCCGATAGGCGCGGGTGCATCCGAAGCTCTCGATCCACGGATGCTCGTCCGGCGGCACGGCTTGCGACGTGAGCTGGCCGCCAATCCAGTCGGTCGGCTCGGTGAGAATGACGCGGAGTCCGGCGCCGCAGGCCGCAAGCGCGGCGGCGCACCCGCCAAGCCCGCCGCCGACAATGACGAGATCCGCGGTCCGCTCGCGGCCGCCCTGGCGGTCCTCATCCGCCAGAAGCGGGGCCCAAGTGAACAGGGGCAGTGCGGCGGCGCTGTGCTGAAGGAAAGATCGTCGGTTCATACCGCTGAGCGTAGCGGTCAACGCCGACGTTGCAAGGTTGGGGTGTTCGTCTGTCTCTCGGTGTTGACCTCATTTCTGCACGACGCGGTAATAGGCTCGGCCGGCGGTCGACAACGGCTCGATCCACTCGACGAAGCTGTGAGGCGGAATGACGCCCGAGGTCAGAACCTCCCAATGCCTCAGGTCGGGACTGCGTTGCCATTCGAACGGCCGCCCCGGTCCGCCCGAGCAGCGAATACGAAGGACTGTCGATTCCGGAACGACGGTCAGTCGATTCAGAGTCGGCAGCGGGCCCGCATACACGAACACGGCGACGTTGCCGGTCGAGGCGAGACCCTGCGGATCGGCGACGGCATAGGTGAAACGATCGGCGCCCTGAAAAGCGGCTGGGGGCTGATAGCGCACCTGGCCCGAGACGACTGCGACGCTGGCGCCTTGTTCGCTCAAGGGACTCACGCTGATCAAGCGCACCGCGTCGCCGTCGGGATCCGAGTCGTTGGATGTCAGGGTCGAGGCACTCAAGAAGGCTGTCTGGCCCTGGGGCACCAGGATCCCGTCACCCACGGTCGTCGGCGGACGATTTGTCAGCGTCAGCGTGGCAGGTTCGCTCACGGCGGTGCCCAGGGCGTTTCTCACGACCAGTTGGTAGGCGCCCGCCTGGCTGGGTTGGACGTCGCTGAGCGTGAGCGTGGCGTTGGTCGCCGCGAGAATCGGGACCTGATTGAATCGCCACTGGAATGCGAGCGGTTCGGTTCCGCCGGCCCAAGCGGTGAATGTCGCGGTCGCGCCGCGCGCCACGGCCTGCGACTGCGGTTGAGCCAGCAGGAGGGGAGCGAGAAAGACGCGCGTGCCCGAAAGGGCCAGATCGAAGCTCAGATCGGTGCTGCCGGGTGAGGCCTGATGCACTTCAACCGCGAGCACATTCGGACCTTCGCGCAGGCGCGCAGGCGTGACTGACTGGGTGAAGATCGCGCTCTCCTCGGCCCCGGATACGGCGTAGCTGGCGAGTGTCCCGCTGTGAATCGGCCCCTCCGGAAGGTTGCTACGATCCACCTCGATTCCATTCAGGTACACCACGGCACCGTCGTCACGCAGCAACCCGACGGTGAGGTCTCTGTACGCGAACACGTTTGTAACGGTAAACGGATGGCGGAAATAGGATGTGATGTGCTTGTTGGCCGAATCAGGTCCGAAACCGATCAGCGTCGCTTCCGGCCGGCCCTCGCCGGCGTCGCCGTACCCGAGTTCGGCGGTCCCTGATTTCCAGCCTGAATCGTCGAATTCAAGAGTCGTCCAAGCCGGGTCGGGCGCCGAGCCGTCATCCAGGTACTTCCATTGCGCGCCGGTTGGCACGACGGTGGATGCCGCGACTGTGCCGGTCGAGAGCCCGACGCGCGCGACAGCGGAGGTGCTGGCCAGGCCGAAGGAGTCCAGGGCGACGGCCTGGAGCTCATAGACGCCTGCCGGGACGGCAGGCCAGGAGAACTCGAACGGCGGCGCGAGCAGTTCGGCGAGAACGGTTGGCCCCGCATAGAGGCGCACGCGGTCGATTTGGCCGGCAGCCGGCTCGGCTTCCGCGGCCACCGTGATCGTGCTGCCCGCGAGCAACACGGCGCCATCGGCCGGCGCAACCATGCGCACAACAGGCGGAGGCGCAATCACGGTGACTTCCGTCGCGTCCGACGTTGTCGCGCCGAGGCGATCATCGACTGCCACGGCCCGCAAGAGGTGGGTGCCCGGCGGCGGATTCGTCCATACGAATGTGTAAGGTGCCTCCGTGAGTTGGGCGAGCTTCTGGTCGTGATTGAAGAAATCGACGCGGACGATTCGGCCGTCGCTGTCTTCGGCGGATGCACTCAGGAGCACAGCGGCGGGCCAGTGCAACACGGCGCTCTGGCTGGGTGCGGTGAGTTGCACGATGGGCAACGCGTTGGGCTGATTCACCGCGCCAGCCGTGGGTGTCGACGCAAACCAATTGGTCGGTTCGTTGCCGTAGGAAGCGAGCGTTCTCCGCTGCAGCGAGGCGCCAGACCCGTCCGGCCCCGTCGGCCACGGAGCCCGATCCAGGTAGTGCACCTTGTCCACAAGCGCGTCGGGCGTGTCCTGACCCTGCGCAACCGCCGGTTGCGCCAGTTCGATCGTGTCCTCGTCGTTGGCGAGTCGCCCCTGCCAAGGCCCGTGCAGCGGAACATCAGGCGGAATGGCGTAGAGCGAAATGAAAGAGGCGCGCGCTTCGGCGTCCGCAACAGGATCGAAGCCGACCACCAGCAGGCGGTGTCCCGAAGGCAGCGCGGCGCCTGGCGGGAACGCGAACGCCACACCGTTGCGCAGCCGCCATGGGCTGTCCGGCATCGCAGGGTCAGACAGCGGAACGTTCGTGGTCGAGATGTTGGCCAGCTCGATGAAGCTGGCCGGCTGGTTTGCGATTCCAGTGGCTGCCGGGTGGTACATGATCTCGGAGATGACGGCGGGCCTGCGCGCGGCACGGCATTCGGTTCGCCCAGCGTGACCGCAGCCAACGACGGATAATCCACCTCGCCCACGCTGTTGGTGTGTGCCGCCCGAGGCTGACGCCACTGGCGGTCGCCTCGAAATCGAACCCTGCACATAGCCGGTCAAACGCCCCGCTTCGTCACATGAAGATCCAAACGTCGTCACCGTCGGCGCCCAAGGCGAAACTGGGGGGCTGCCCCGGCGTCGAGGTTGAAGTAGGTTTTCGGTGAACGGCAAGCCGAGGCAGAATGAGGGTCGGCGAAGGCAAACGGTACTTCTGCGGCGCAGAGAACGTGTCGGTGAGGAACCATCCGCCGATGTCGATCGGGGCGTCGGTTGGATTGTGGAGTTCGATGGCATCCTCCTGCGGACCGGTCGAGTGGGCGAGGACTTCGTTGATGACGACAGGCGGCAGGGTGGGAAGCGGCGGATCGACCAGCCCCGGGGTGCCGTCGAGGATCCCGTTGGGTCGCCAGCTCTCCCGATCGTTCCATCGAGTCCACTCGACAGTGTCATCGCGATGGCCGGTGAGGAAGCCGTGCCCATCGATGATCGGAGACCAGGGTCGTCGTAGGTGAATTCGAGGATCTTTTCGCCATAACTGTCTTCGAGGCGGAGGCGCTCCCGCTGTTGTCCAACAGCCCGGTGTATTCGCCGGCCACCGGGAGGCCGGTGCCATACCGCAGCGAGAACGCGTCGGCATTGCGCACCACCAGGACCCGGGCGCCGGGCTCGAGGGTGGTGATCGAGCCGGCGGCGAAATCGAATTGGATCCCCTCGGTGAATCTGACGCCGCGCAGATCGAGCGCGGCGGATCCTGTATTGCGCAGTTCGATGAACTCGAATTCGGAGTCGTCGAGGTCCGGGTGCCCGGTCATCGGCGCCGGATGGTACATGATTTCGGTGATGCGGAGCGACTGCTGGGCCAGGCTCGGAGAGCCTGCATAGGTCCGCGTGTGGACAACCCGCCCGCGATTGTCGGTGAGGGTGAGTGTTTCTCCCCGGGCTGAAAGGTCCCCTTCGTAAGGACCCAGGACGAGCCGTCGTTCGCCGCCCCTGGGGCTGGCCGAGCGGGCGCGGAAAGCCCGGACGTCGGGCGAGACGAACAGCGCCGCGCGCGCGGGGAGAACCGTCCCGGGTTTGAAGGTGAAACGGACGGCGCCGTCGAGTTGCCAGCCGGAGAGATCGACCGCATAGGCGTTGGCATTGGTGATCGAGAGCCATTCCTCGGCCGGGTTGCCGCTGGCGGGCCGGTACTCGAGGCTGCCGATTTCGACGACGGCATCGGCGGGTTGCGGGAGCGGGATTTCACCGCCGTTGGTGACGGACAGTGTGCGGAACAGGTAGACCCGGCGTCCGGGAAGGAACTGATTCCAGATGCGGTCGACCGCCTGGGTGATCGTCTCGCGCGTCCCCCAGGTCCCCCACTTGGCCAGATCGAGGGCGGCGTCGGGGGCGATTCGATCGCGCAAGGCGCGGCTCTTGATCCGATAGAAATCGTTCGTGGCGGGCGTGGCGAGCGGTTGGAGAAGGTCATCCATCAGTGTCCGCAAGCGGCGCAGGAACATCTGGCGCGTCGCCGAGGTGTTGTAAAGGGGGCTGAAGACCTTGTTGCCGCTGCCAATGAAGATCGATTGATTGGTGTAGATCTGCTCATCGTAATAGGCGTAGGCGCTGGTCCAGACCCGCCCGAAAGAAAGGTCCACGTCCCACGGCATCGCCATCCATTCGCGTGTGCCATCGCTGTCCCGGTAGAGGTAGTAGTTCTTGTGGCAACAGTCGGTGTCCGCCGTAATGATCTTGGCCGCCAGGAAGTCAACCATCCGCGGCACGTCGAGGTTGTCGTACAGGAAGGCCTCCCGGGCCGTTGCGCCGGCCTGGGACATCCCCTGGATGAGCGCGGCCAGATCGGCGGTGCCTTCGTTCTTGCGGGTCTTCTTCTCGCTGCCGGCGACGCTGTCGGCCGAGTTGTACATCTTGTAGAGGGCCCCCCGCGGGTCCAGTCCCAGGCGTTTGAGGAAGTTGTCATCCCCGTTCTCGACCAGGTTGGCGACGCTGAAGAACGCCCCGTTCTGTTGAACCCGCACCACAAACGCAAAGTGGCTCAGCGCCCCCGCGTCACGATAGGTTTCGTGTGCCAGCACATTCCGCATGTGGGACTTGTCCGCCCACGTGGTGAGCAGATTCAAGTCATCGACCCGCGGCGCGTCGTCGGACCACCGGAACTTGTAACCCGGGTTGAAATCGAGGTCGTAACTGCGTTTAGGGAACCCGCGCGTGGACTGGCCATGGATGGTCGCTCCCACGTTGTCGTAAAACTCGCCGTCAAAGAACAGGGATCCACTGGCCCGTGTGTCGGAATTCGCCGCAGACGGGTTTTGAATGAACCAATGCAACACCGGAAGCTGCGAGGCTTCGAGCGCAGGGTCGCGCACGACTGTGCCGCGGTACTGGGGGCTGCGCAGCGGGTCGGTGTAGGCCGGCAGCCGGCTCGCCCGCCCCTGATCGTCCGCGGCAAGAATCGCGTAGCGGACCATCTGTCCGGGGCTGGCCGCCGCCGCCGGGATGCGCGCCGCGTAGATGCCGTCGCCTGCATCCCCGTCCTCGTGGGCGCCGTCGTCGCGCATTGGAATGGACGCTTCGCCCGAGTACATGACGCGATAGCGAAGGGTGACTGCGCCGACCGGACGGAAACTCGAGGTGACGCGCGCCCGGACGATCAGGTCCTCCGAATCCGCTGGCACGGCGGGCTGATGTTCCACCTGGCTGATGATCGGCCCGAGCGCTGCCGTCCCGGAGCCATTCTCCTCTCCGGGAGTCGGTTCGGGAAAGTAGACATGCTCATCGAGGCTCAGCCCCAGACACCCGCCCGCCAGTTCAGGGGCCAGCAGAAAGTCGGCGTCGTCAGCGCTGATGTTCAGGCCCTGAATGGCCAGCACGTTCGTGCCACTGATTAGCACATCCCGATAGCGCGTGAGGTCGAACGGCTCGGGCACGAGGGTCTCGTCCGGCGTGCGAGCCGCATCGGCCGTTGTGTTCCAGGCAGCCCCCTCGGAAGGAATCTGATCGACGACGACCGAGAACGTCACCTCGTCGCAGTGATCGGTCCGCTGGCCGTCTGTGCCAAGCGGGTCCAATGCGAAATCGAGCGTGTCGCCCGCCGCAAGGTCGGTCACCGTGAGGTTGGTGCGCAGGCCTGTGGTGTCGTCAAAGGCAACAGTCGCCTGATACTGCTCATCGCCATTGACGAACACGCGGAGGGTGACGCCATTGCCGCAGGCCGGATTTTCTTTCGCGAAAGCCACCTGACAGACAAACGTCCCAGGCGCCTCGCACACCCAGCGCCGAATCACCCAATGCGCCCCACCGCTGTTCTCTCCGTTGGAGAACCAACCGCCTTGCGTGACGGCATCCCAGGGCGGATTGGCGGGGCCCAGGACCCACGCGCCCCCGTTCCACGACCACTGCGGATTCGAACTGACGAAGTCACGACCGGCATCGTATCGGCCATCGGCATCCGACGCGTGATCGTAGAAGCCGTAGTACCAGTTGTTGAACCCCTGCTGGCCGGCGAAGGACCAGTCCGCGGCGCTGTTGGCAAGCACGCCCCCGGGCGCCGTCACCGGCGCGTTGCGTTGAGCGATTGGGAAGCCGTTGAGATAGGCCGCGAACCCGTCGTTGTAGCGGATGGTCAATGTCAGACGGTCCAGGGCCGCGAGGTTCGTGACGACAAACGGGATGCGCAAATAGGCCGTCGGGTTGACTCCCCGCATCGCACCCTCGATGTCGCTGCCGACCAACCCGCCCGGCACATTGAAGCCCACCCCCGTGACCACCGGGGTCCAGTCGGCGTCGTCGAAATCGGGGCGCACCCAGTTGGTTCCCACATCGCCGTCGCGCGGGACCAGCAACTTGCCGGGCGCTCGAGGCCCAACCAATGCAAGACTCGTCGGGAGCAACGGCAAACCGTAACTGATGTCTTCGGCCTGCGGCGGATACGCGGGACTGTAAGCCGTGGCGAGAGTCCGTCCGTCGGCTTTGACCAATGCCAGGAATTCGCCCGACGTGCTCAAGCGGAAATCGGTGTGAAGCGGACGCCCGGGAACACGGCGGTCCTTTCCTGACGCGAAGACGACGAGATACTGCCCGGGGGCAATGTTGGTCGAGGGAAACTGCCACTTGTTGAGCTGGCCGGCATCGTCGGTCAGCGACCATCCTGCCAAATCGACCGGGAGATCGCCCGCGTTATGGATCTCGATCCAGTCTTCAGAGTTGCCATCCTCGTCGTCGAGCGTGCGCAGGTTGCCGGCCTGGAATTCGGACAGCAGAACCTCGCCATGACCGACGCCCATTGTGAGGAGACCAGCAGCCAGCAACGATCGAACGGCCCATTGTGCGCGGAATGAGACTTTCATGGTCTGTTCATCGATTGACTGACTGGCAAGAATCATACCATCCAAGCCGCCCAGGGACAGCAAGAACCGTGCAATTGACCCGCCACCCGGTTTCCACTTAGGGTCCCTTGCCGGCTGCCGAAGGCCGGAACCTGTGTCGTGGAAACAGCACCCGCTCAATCCGATCCGCCCAGTCTGGATCGCCAGCGACTCGATGTGGACATCGTCTGCGTCGGGTTCGGTCCGGCGACGGCCGGGTTTCTGACAACGCTCTCGAAGCAGCTCGTCAATTCCGATGGCAGTCCGGCCGTTGAAAGCGCGGTCATGCCCGGTTTGCCTCTTCAGGTCATGTGCTACGAGCGCGCCGATGACATCGGCTTTGGCGTCTCCGGCGTGGTGACCCGCGGGCATGGCCTGCGGACGACTTTTCCCGATCTTGACCGGGCCGGCATCCCAATGAGCGCGCCGGTCGCCCTCGAGAAGGTTCTGTATCTGCTCGACCCGATCGGCGCGAGCCGGCGGTCGGCAGTCCTGCGGGGCGCGGACAGGATGCTGCGTCTGTTCAAAGGCGTTTTGCCGTTGAGGCATCAGGCCCTCGAATTGCCATGGACACCGTCGTTCCTTCACAAACGCGGCGGTCTCGTGCTCGGGTTGGGACAGTTCTTGCAGTGGGTCGGCGCGCAGGTGCAGAGCGGCGGCGCGGTTCAGATCTGGCCCGGGACACCCGTTGCCCAAGCCCTGATCGAGAATGACAAGGTCGTCGGAGTCCGCCTCATCGATCAAGGGGTCGACAAACTTGGACAGCCCAGCGACGGCTTCCTGCCAGGGATGGACATCGGGGCGGCGCTGACAGTTGTCGGCGATGGCCCGGTGGGCCCAATCGGCCAGCAGCTCGACGCCCATTTCGGTCTGCCACCGGGCCACCACATCCGCGATTGGGCGGTGGGCATGAAGTTCGTCGTCGACTTGCCGGAAGGGACGCCGCTCGAAGCCGGCACCGTTTTGCACACCTTCGGTTATCCGGAGCCGGAGATATTCGGTTTCTTCTATGTGCATCCCAACCGGGTGGCGTCACTCGGCATCTTTGTGCCGTCGTGGTTCGACAGCCCGATGCGCACCGCCTACGACTATTTGCAGCACTGGATGAGGCATCCGTATCTCTGGCGCTTCCTCGAAGGGGGCAAACTCCGCTCCTGGGGCGCCAAGACGTTGGGCGAATCCGGGCGGCGCGGTGAGCCGCACCTGGCGGGCGACGGATACGTGCGCATCGGCGAAGGCAGCGGCAGCACCAATGTCCTCACCGGCTCCGGCGTGGATGAGGCGTGGGTGACGGGGACGCTGCTGGCCGAGGCGGTGCTCGAACTGCTGAAGGCCCGGCAGCCCTTCACCAAGGCCAACCTGGAAACTGCATACGTCAGACGCCGCCGTTCGAGTTGGGTCGAGCGCGAGGCGCTGATCGCCGAGAAATCGCGTGACGGTTTCCAGAAAGGCGTCGTCCGCGGCATGATCGGCATGGCGCTGGCCGGGCTGACAAACGGGCGATTCACGCTGGCAGGCGAGCCCGTGCCGCCCTGGAAACGGATGCCCACTGTCGAAGCCTATTACCGCGGACGCGTCACCCCATCAGAGATCGCCCGCCTGCGTGAGGACTGCCAGGTCAAGGGCGTTTCACTCCACGCGGCTTTGATGGAGAAAGTCGGCTGGCCTTCGATCCCGCGCGATGGCCAACTGCTGGTGTCTCATCAGGATGCCCTGCTCATGGGGGGCAAAGTGCAGGCCCCGTCCGGCTATGCGGATCACGTCGTCTTTATCGACCCGGAATTGTGCGAGCGCTGCGGCACCAGGATCTGCATCGAGGCTTGTTCCGGCCAGGCGATCACGCCCGGCAAAGGCGGAGTCCCCGTGTTCGACCGGGAGAAGTGCATCCACTGCGGCGTCTGCTACTGGAATTGCGCCACGCCCCTTCCGCAGCAGCCTGACCGCACCAACATCGCTTTCCGTGCCGGCACCGGAGGTCTCCACTCGGCCGAGAACTGAGGCGGGGCGCGTCTCAACGTTTCAGCGGCTTGGGCTGATACGGCGGGTGAGGGAGTGTGTCGGGTGTGACTCGGACGTCCGTCGTGAGTTTGAGGGGAGCCGGTCCGCCCAGCGGATACGTCAGCTCGACGAAGAACGCCGTGTAGCCTTGGCTCGGAGAGGCAACGCGTCCGAGGTAGGCCCCGCGGTCGTCTTGCTTCAACATCTGGTTCGTCCAGACGGGGCCGATGACATCGAGCCTGAAATCACGGGCTGCGGGATTCGTGGCCTGCCAGAGCCGGACTTCGGTCGGTTGATCGACGGTCTGGACCCGGATCGCGTCTCCGCCCTCGTGTTTCCAGGAGAAGCGGGGCAGGGGTGTGCGGTTGAGCGTTGCGTGGTGCCAGGCCATGAGCGTCTCCCAAGCATCGGTGTTCTTGAGCGAGTGATCCGCGTTCGGGACGTACCGCAGGTATTTCACGCCCGGCAGTCGGTCAAAGTAGAACTGCGACGAGTCCGGCAGGAAGAACTGGTCCCCGCTCGCGTTGACGATCAGCTTGGGCATCGTGAGGCGATCGCGATACTCGAACGGCTCGACAACCTGCATGAGCCGCTTGAATTCGGACGTGTCCATCCAGTCCATGATGCCCGCGCCGACATAGTCCTCGACGGCCGGGGCGAAGAAGCCGTATGTGCGGTAATGGTGCTCGAACGACGGCACGATATTGAGCACGTCGATCACGATGGGGCAGACCGCCACCACCCGTTTGTCCACGACCGCCGTTGTCCACGTCGTCCATCCGCGCTTCGATCCGCCGGCCACCACGTACGTGTCCACCTTCGCGCCGCCTCCGGCCGGGCTGGCGCAGAATGCGCTCACGGTGTCCATCGCGCGCACGGCCGCTTTGGTCATCGGCAGCCGGGCCGGCCACCGGTCGTCCCCGGTCCGCAGGAACTTGTCCCAGGTATAGGCGATCAGATCATCTTCGACCCGCTCGCGTCCGTCCTGTCCGAAGACGAGCGGTTGGTTGGGCACCATGCGCAGTTCGGCCGCCACCGAGCGGGTTTGCCGCGCCATCTGGATCAGTGCGTCGGACGGTTTCGGCAGTCTGTTGTCCTTGTTGTTGCCACCACCGATCATCAGCAGGGCGGTCGAGTGCTCGAGAGCGTCGGGCCGCGCAACGACCAGCCAATGGCGCCAAAGTGCGCGATCGACCTCGTTGGTCGTCAGCCACGATTGCGAGGTCAGATCGATGATCGTGACTGTGACGCCATCGATCCGGGCGTTTGTGACCGCCTGCCACGCGTAGGCCGGATCGGGCGCGGCGACGTAGCGATCCAGCGGCGTTTCGAGGGCTCGGCTGTGGCCGGCCGAAGCCGGGACCGGTTTGGCGCCAGCGCACCCGGCAACCAGGCCGATCAGCAGCAGAGCGGCGGCGCCTTCGCGCAGGAAGCGGACAAGAGCCGTGCGGCGCGAGGCAACCGGCAGACGCGACAGTGGGGTGATGATCATGCTGCCCCCTAGGAAAGCGAACCGTTCGAACCTGTCAATGCCGCTGTTTCGAGCCGGAACGGTCCTCGCTCTACCGAAAACAGATTTGGCGCACGCATTCCTGAAAGTCCTTCGCGCCCCGCACAATTCTGATCTCGACGCGCATGAAATAGACGGGGAGGTCGCGCCGGTCGAGTTTGGGGAAACGGACGGCGTCTTTCTGTGTGGTGATGACCATCGAGGCCTGGCGCTTCTTGCTGCGGTTGATGACATTGAGCACTTCCTGCTGCGTGAAGCGGTGATGATCTGCAAAGCGCTTGGTGTAGACCAGCCTGGCCCCGAGTTGGATCAGGCTCGACTCGAAGCTCTCAGGCTGGGCAATCCCGCTGAGCGAGGCAACCCGCCGGTCCCTGAGCAAGTCCAGTCCCCGCCGCTGGCCGGTGAAGACATCCTCGAAATAGAGCGGTTGGTGGACGCACTCGACCACCCGGGCGTCGCGATTGAATTGGCTGATCCGGCGGCGCAGGTCGGTGGTCTGCCCGTCGCTCTTCGTGATGAAGACCGTGCGGGCGCGGGCCAGGTGGGAGGGCGGCTCGCGCAGCGTGCCTCGCGGAAGCAGGTGTTCGTTGCCAAAGGGCTGCTGGCAATCCACCAGCACGACGTCATGCCGCCGTCCGCGCAGCTTCCAGTACTGAAATCCGTCATCCAAGAGCAGCGTGTCACAGCCGAACTTCTCGATGGCGTAGAGGCCGGCCTTGACGCGGTCCTTGTCGACGAGCACCACGACGTCCTTCAGATTGGACGCAAGCATGTACGGTTCGTCGCCGGCTGTGTCCGAATCGAGCAACAGCGACTTGCCGTCGGAGACCACACGGGGCGGCGTCTTTTCCTCCCTGAAGAGCGCCTTGTTCAGAAGGCGTTTTGCCAGGGGCGTCGGTTTGGATCGGTAACCACGCGACAGAATGGCGACGTTCCGGCCCTGGTCTTTAAGTTCCCGCGCGAACTTCTCGACGACCGGCGTCTTGCCGGTGCCGCCCACGGTCAGATTGCCAATCGCGATCACCTGCACGCCAATGGTCGAATCGCGCAGGATGCGGACATCATATAAAAACCGCCGCGCCTTGACCGCCAGGGCAAACAGCTTCGAGAGCCCGAAAAGCAATCCGCGCAGGACCGTGGCGCGCTTGCCCTGTCGCTGCCCGAAGATCACCTCCAGGGCGAAAGTCTCAGCCGCCTCCGTCCACGCTCGCACCGTTTGCCGCATGCGCGGCTACCATGCCAAGCCGCCCCGGCGAGAGCAAGCCGCGCCGCGGACGCGACGCGACAATGCGCATCGCGTGGCGCGCATCGCGTGGCTCCGCCCGGCACTTTGCCCCCTTGACATCAGGCCTATCCCGAACGACATAAAAGGCCGAGGTGGCAGGATTCCCTGAAAATCAATACCAGAGATGGCGCAAGGCACGATCGGTTCCGGCCCAATTGCGCGAGCAGGAACCCCGGCAGCCGCCGCCCGAGCGCCTGTTGCAGTTGATCTGGATGCACCAACGGTTGCGACGAGACGATGTGCACACGACCGACGGTCGACCGGTCGTGGTACTGCATCCGGGCTTCTGGAACCGCGAGGCCGGCCCCGATTTCCGCGAGGCGGTGATTCAGATTGGCGAGCCGCCGGCTCGAGTCGGGGACGTCGAGGTCGATCTCTGCACGGGCGGCTGGTCGCAACATCAGCACCGGGTGAACCCTGCCTACCGGAAGGTCATCCTCCACGTTGTGTGGGAATCGCCGGGAGCCGCCCCTAATGCCTTGCCGACAATGGCACTGCGGGAGTGGATCGATGCACCGCTGGCGGAACTCGAATGCTGGCTGGGAGGATTGAATGCCGCCGAACTGCCTCCGGCGTTGCGCGGCGCGTGCGTTGACCCGCTCTCGCGCCTGGATGCAGGAGGCTTCGAAGAGTTGTTGCGACAGGCCGCCAGGGTGCGCCTCGAACAAAAAGCAGCACGACTCCAGGCGCGCGCCCGCCATGCGGGTTGGGAACAAGCGCTCTGGGAAGGGCTCTTTGGAGCTCTGGGCTACAAACACAATGTCTGGCCCCTCCGCCGACTGGCTGAATTGCTGCCCCGATTCCGCGCCAGCGTCGATGGCCGGCCCCTCTCCCCGCGCCGCTGGCAGGTCCTTTTGCTCGGCGTCGCCGGCCTGCTTCCGGACGCTTTGACTCGTCCTTCCCGGGGCGCTGATGCATTCCTCATCAGTCTCTGGAACGAATGGTGGCGCGAGCGGGCGCGATTTGCCGAGGACCTGATCCCACGGGGCTTGTGGCGATTTCACGGGATTCGTCCCGCCAACCACCCGGCACGGCGGCTGGCGCTCGCTGCACATTGGCTGGCCGATCCGGCATGGCTCGATCGGCTCGAAGGCTGGCTGGCGGAAGACATCCCGGACCGTCGCTTGCCTGCCACTCTCCTCGAGCGCTGGCAGGTTGCGCCCCATGATTACTGGTCGTGGCACTGGACACTCCGATCGGGTCACTTGGCCAGACCCCGCCCCTGGCTGGGCCTGCAGCGCGTCACCGACCTGGCGATGAATGTCGTGCTGCCGTGGCTGTGGAGTCGTGCGGGGACTGGCGGAGATCCGGCCCTGCTGGGGCGCGCAGAACATCGTTACTTCGCCTGGCCCGCGGCGCAGGACAACGCCGTGCTGCGCCTCGCGCGGCAGAGGCTGCTGGCAGGCGGTTCGCTCCCCAAACCGCGGCGGGCAGCCGACCAACAGGGGTTGCTTCAGATCGTCCGGGATTTCTGCGATCACGCCGACGCCCTCTGCCAGAGCTGTCCGTTTCCTGATCTTGTGAATGCAGCAGGCCTCTCGGACGGGCAGCCTGGCCAAGTTGACTGATCTTCCCGGTGTCGACCCCCGTTGGCCAGTCGCGAACACCACCGCGCCACGCGCGGGCGCGGCAGCGACGGTGTTTTTCCCCGACGCGAGGCGCTCGTCCTGGTAGCCGGCAACCCGGCGAGGGGGTCAGGTGAGAATGCGGCGCGCTTCGTCGAGGAAGATGCCTTTGAAATTCATCTCGAGCGCCTGCGGATTGGTGGCTTTGGCGAGGGCTTCCTTCTCGCTGACTTTGCCCTCCTTGACCAGGTTGAAGAGGGCCTGGTTGAACGTCTGCATCCCGTCCTCGACGCCTGTTTCGATCGCCGCGGCCAGCTTCGAGCCGATTCTCTTCGAGCATCTTGCGGACTGTCGGCGTGTTGATCATGATCTCGAGGGCGGGCACAACGCCCCCGCCAACCCGTGCTGCCATTCGCTGGCAGACGATGGCCTGCATCGTGGCTGCCAACTGCCGGCGGACCTGGTCGCGCTCGTCCGGCTGGAAGAAATCGAGGATGCGTCCAACGGCCTGCGACGCAGTGGTTGTGTGGAGCGTCGAGAGGACCAAGTGGCCGGTGTCGGCGGCGTTGATTGCGGCCATGAAACTCACTGCGTCGCGCATTTCACCGATCATGATGATGTCGGGGTCCTGTCGCAGAATGTGTTTCAGGCCCATCTCGAACGAGAGCGAATCGAGACCGATCTCGCGCTGTTCGATCACGGACTGGTTGTCGTCGAAAACGTACTCGATGGGATCTTCGAGCGTGATGAGGTGCTTCTTCGATGTGGCGTTGATGTGCTCGACCATCGCCGCCAGGGTCGTCGACTTGCCGCATCCGGTCGATCCGGACAGCAACACGATGCCGCGCGGCGATTCGGCGATCGATCTCAGGATCGGCAATAGCCCCAGTTCCTCGAAGCTGGGCACCTTGATCTTGACGTAGCGCATCGCCAGACACCACTGGCCCTTCTGCTGAAACACGTTGGTTCGAAACCGGCCGACGTTCGGAACGAAGTAGGAAAAATCGACCTCGCGGTGTTCCTCGAGCCGCGCGGTGGCATGCCGCGGCACGATGGTCTCGACGATCTTGTTCACCCATTCCTCCGTCGGTGTGGGGGCCTCGATCGCGACCAGGGAACGCTCGATCCGGAAGATGACGGGCCCGCCCGTCTTGATATGCACGTCCGACGCCCCGCCATCGATCGCCGTTTGCAGGATCCGAATGAAGAGTTCCATGTGTGGGTGTTGGAAACAGCAGGAATCAGACCAGTCGATCCGCGGCAAGCTGGCAAAGGCGTTCCTGCGACTGTCGCGTGAGGCTGGTCATCATGAGCGAGACGATATACCCGGTGCGCCTGTCCCCCATGCAATCCACAACCACGCCGCAACCGCGCACTGGACGCTCTCCCTGCGGAGAGCGCAGATCGACCGTCACCTCCGTCCAGAGCGGGATCGGATTGGGCGACAGAAACTCGATGCCGTTCTTGCGAATCGCAACCTGCTCGGCGGGGAGAAGCAATCGTGTTGGGGATGAGGCGGCGGGGAAGGGACGGAGGACATCGGAAGTGTCCAGTTTACTGGTGCTCATAGATGTTGAATGCAGCCTACCACAAGACTTCTTCTCGTCAACGCCCGCCGCACGCCCGGCGGCGGGATGCGGCATGGCCGAACCCGATTCACCATTCGATCAGGGCCGCAGCCCACGTGAAGCCGCCGCCGAAGACGGTCAGGAGCACAAGATCGCCGCGTTCGATGCGCCCCAGGGACACCGCTTCGTCCAGGGCAATCCCCACGGAGGCGGCCGACGTGTTTCCGTACTTCTCGAGGTTGACAAACAGTTGGTCGGGCCTGGCTCCCAATCGCTCCCCGACAGCGTCGATGATGCGCCGGTTCGCCTGATGGGGGATAATGCACTTGATTTGCGAAACATCCAATTCGCACCGCCGCAACACCTCCTGGGCCGCCGACAGCATGGCTTGCACCGCATTCTTGTACGTCTCTTTGCCGTCCATCCGAAGAAAATGCAGCCGGTTGGCAACCGAATCGGCGCTGGCGGGACACCGGCTGCCGCCTCCCGGCACGCAGAGCACCGACCCCTTGGATCCGTCAGCGCCCATGAACGCCGTGAGCAAGCCGTGCGAATGCGGCATGTTCTTGAGAACCGCCGCACCCGCACCGTCGCCGAACAAGACACAGGTGTTCCGGTCGCTCCAATCCACGATCGAAGACAGTTTCTCGGCCCCGATGACCAGGACCGTGTCGAAGGTGCGCGACATGATGAATTGCTGCCCGATTTCCAACCCATAGATGAAGCCGGAACAGGCCGCCTCGATATCGAACGCCGCCGCGCGCTTGGCGCCGATCTTCTCCTGCACCAGACACGCCGTGGATGGAAAGAGCATGTCGGGCGTGACGGTGGCCACGACGATCAAATCGAGTTGGTCGGCCGTGACCTGGGCGTTCGCCATGGCCTTCACTGCCGCCTTGGCAGCCAGATCCGATGTCGCCTCGTCGGGAGCCGCCAAGCGGCGCTCCTTGATGCCCGTGCGGCTTATGATCCACTCGTCTGAGGTATTGACCATGCGCTGGAGATCGGCATTGGTGAGCACCCGAGACGGGACATACGAACCAACGCCGGCCACCGCGCATGTTCGTCCTTTGAAATCGTGTTTGGCGCGGGGGTTGCGAAAGACCTTTCGAGGTGAATTCATGCGTGTGCGGAGGCTGAGAGCCGGCTTTGCCCGCCACCCAGCGGGGCAGCGGCGGACAACTCGCGGGTAATAACCTGGTTGATGCGGTGTTGGACGGCCTGAACCGCCTGTCCGATGGCATTCATGATCGCCCGCTCGCGCGACGAGCCGTGCGCGATGACGACGCTCCCGTTCAGGCCGAGCAACGGAGCCCCGCCGTGCGCCTCCGGATCGGTGCGATGTCGGATTGCCCGAAAGGCGCCCTTGGCGAGCAACGCGCCGAGCTGGCGCTTGGGGTTCTTGGTGAGTTCGGTCTTAATCCATCGGAACATGTTTGCCGCAAGACTCTCGCAGGTCTTGAGGACAATGTTGCCCACGAAGCCGTCGCAAATGACCACATCCACGCGATTGGCGAACAGATCATGTCCTTCCACGTTCCCGATGAAGTGCAAGTTCGCCCGCTCGCAGAGCTTGAACGCCTGCTGGGTCAGTTCGTTCCCCTTGACATCTTCCGTGCCGACACTCAGCAGGCCGACGCGCGGACGGGTGTAGCCGAGGATTTCCCGGGAGTAGATGCTCCCCATGAGGGCGAACTGAAGCAGGTGATGGGGGCGGCACTCGACGTTTGCGCCGGCGTCCATCAACACAAACTCGTTTTCCGGGGCGGGGATCACGGCGGCGATGCCGGGACGATCCACCGGTTCGAGCTGCCGAAGCCGCACTGTTGCGACAGTGACCACCCCGCCCGTGTTGCCCGGGGAAATCACCGCTTCCGCGCGTCCGTCCGCCACCAATTCGACAGCCCGGGCGATCGAGCAGTCTTTCTTCTTGCGCAGCGCCACAAGCGGTTTGTCCTCCATCGTCAGCACCTGACTCGCGTGCACGATCTGCAGTCGCGAATCCTCCTGATGCGCGACCGACAGGGCCGACTTGATCTGGACCTGATCGCCGACGAGATAGAGGGTTGCGATTCTCGGGTGGGCTCGCAACGCCAGGCGTGCGCCTTCAATCACCACCCGACAACCGCGATCTCCACCCATGACATCTACGGCGATGCGCATAGGGGGGAAACGGCAGCGGAAAGCCAAGAAACCAGCGCTCTTCCCGGAGTGCCGGCTCGGTCTATCCTTTGGCCTCGACTGACTTCACCTGACGTCCCTTGTAGTATCCACAAGCCGGGCAGACGCGATGGGGCAGGCAGGGCGCCGCGCATTGGGGACAGGTGTTGAGCTGCGGCAGACTCAAAACACTGTTGTACGCGCGACGCTGGCGCTGACGACTATGCGACGGTTTTCTCTTCGGAACACCCATAAATCGGTTTAGAAATTCAGTTTGTCCAAATCGGCCCACACAGACATGCCACGGTCTCCTGACAGACCCAACCCCGATTGCGGGGCTTCTGTGCGCGGTGCCGAAGGCAGGCCGCAGCATCCAGATTCACACAACGGATGTTGCGGAAGTGCAAGAAGAATATCTTCCCGCACGTAGGGCGTCAAGTCCACGACATCATGGTTGATCATCGCCCGATCCTCCCCTTCAAGAGGGATATGGCAGACCCAGTCCTCGAGCGTCAAGGTCCTGTCGAAAGCCCGCAAGCATCGAACGCAGGTGCATTGCAGAGGCAAGTCGAGACAGCCCTGGATCACCAGGCTCTCTCCCAGACGCTCGACAGTCACTCGGTATCGCAGCAGTCCAGACACCTGGACCAGATCGTCGCGCGTGTCCAGATCGAGCGCCGCCGCTTCCAGGTGTCCCTCCAAGCCAATGGCCGCATTCTCCAATTGGCGAACGTTGATCTCAAGCGCCATAACTCAGTTCCTTTCCTCGGCACGGCTTGTCGATCTCTTCGCCGGCAAACGCGCCTGCCGCGTCGACCCCACGCCGCGGCACACGACCGCGCCCAATTGCTTCATTGTATCGACGCCGCGGACCATTTCCACCTCGAAAAACACGATCGGCGAACACCCGGCGCGGCCTCGGTGACTCGTTTCGACACACCGCAATCCAATGAAAAACCCAGAGCAACTGACGCTGCTCTGGGTTGGATTGGGAAATGTAACCTGTCCTGACAGGTCCCGCCCGATGCTATCGCCGCGGCCGCCAGGGCGAGATCGGCGGATAGTACTCCTCGAACCCGACCGTGGGATTCAACACAGGCGGCCTGATCCAGGGCTTGCCGATGGCGTCAGGTTGGAGACTCGGCTCGTCAAACGGACGATCCGGCTGCATCCAGCTCGGGGTGGGACTCCAGACCTGAACCGGCTTCTCGCCGCCCACTGCACCGCCGCGCATCTGCGCAAACTCGCTCCGCAGATTGTCGCGGATATTGTAAGGGGTCGGGACGACGCCACCGCGCCCGCTGCTCAGTGTTGGATCGAACATGTATTCGGCGGGCACCTCGAAGGATGTGGCGGCAGCCGCGCCTGCCGGCGCGAAGCTGAAGTCAGCCATGCCCTCTTCCACGATCAGACGACCCATGGCGCAAATCTGATATTTGCCGGCCCGAATGTCGGCGGTGCCAACCGGAGTTCTGACTTCGTAACGCGAGGACAGGCTCATTTTCCTGACGATGCCCGCGATACAGCCGGCCGAGAGTTCGAGTTCCGTATCGAGAATCGTCTCGCCGGCACCCGCATCGATGCTCAGCGTTGTCAGCTTGAGGGTCGTTGCTGGAGTCAGGCGAACGGAGGGCCCATTCTTCCCGAGATACAGGTCCACGACGCCCATGCTGTCGGTCTTGATCGTGGCACCCTGCTGCAACACTGTCCCTTCTTGCAGCGGGCTGAACGTAACCCCGTCGAGCGAGTATTGCGCACTTCCCCCCTGCATGGCTTGCACTTTTGCTGAACCTGGATCGGCCCACGCGCCCGAGGCCAGAGCCATGCACAGTGCGAACCCACATGCAACCGTTTGAGCTGTCCCTCCGAGGAATTTCATAGCATTTCTCCGTTTGTTTCCCAAGTGCTCATCGTAAATTCACGTGAAGTCTATAAACTGCTTCCTGCTTGTCAACCGATATTTGCGCGAATTTGGCGACGGCTCCGCTCAACACCCCCCCCGGCTCCCCCTTTCAAGACTGGGTTCGGAAGGCGCGGAAACGTCCGCCGTGGCGCTCTCCGGCCCGGCATCGGGCCATCGTGCTCACGAACCAGTGCCGGCCCGCTCGGCGCATGGGACGTCAATCCAGGGTTGTGAACAGGTCAGAAAACGCCTGGAATGAACCGCTTGACGCGGTCGCAGTACATGCCGTAAGCAGGGAATCTCGCCCGCAAGAGGCTCTCCTCGTGCCTGGCTTTCAGGTTCAAAAAGCCGACCAGGATCAAGGTCAGAACGCCGGCGGGCCAACTATGCCAGAAGAGACTCCACCCGACCGCAAGCACCATCACGCTGGTGTAGAGCGGATGCCGAATCCACCGGTAGACCCCGTGCTGAACCAGTTGGGAGCCCTCCCGCGGATGCGGGAAGATGGTCCGGTTGTTCCTGAGAACGGCCGCGCCGCCGATGCCCGGCACCGCGCCGAGAAGGAATAAGACCCAGGCCGCGGCCCGCGCCGCGGGAATCGAGGGTGTCGCTTCGGTGACTGGGGCCAGACCCAGAATCAGCACCATCAGAAGACTCTGGCCAAGCACCCACACCCCGCCACGCTCTCTGAAACGCCGCCACATAGACTGGCGGCACTGAGCGTGCAGAAGCCGCCAGGAGAAAGCAAGAGACCGCGCCTTGGCTCGCGCGGCTCGCGGTTGACGTGTCGTGTCGACGGGTGTCGGGGCTGGAGAGTTCACCTAAATGATTGCACGTTGTTCGACCCTTTCGTACGCTGCGGCTTGCTTTGTATGACTATCTATGTTGACGGCCGATACTGCAGCGAGCGTGATGCGAAGATTTCCGTGTTCGATCACGGGCTGCTTTACGGGGATGGCGTGTTCGAGGGCATCCGCGCCTATCACGGCCGCATCTTCAAGCTCAAGGAACATATCGACCGTCTCTTCTGCTCCGCGAAGGCGATTCTGCTTCGGATTCCGATGACGCACGCGCAGGTGATGAGCGCTGTGGTCGAGACCTGCCGCCGCAATCGGATTCGGGACGGCTATATCCGGTTGGTGGTGACACGGGGTGTCGGGACCCTCGGTCTCAACCCGGAGCGGTGCCGCCATCCGTCGGTCATCATCATCGCCGACAGGATTCAGCTCTATCCGCCCGAGTTTTACGAAAAAGGCCTGGCGATCGTGACGGTTCCAACCACGCGGAACCTCAACAACGCCGTCAGCCCGGCCATCAAGTCGCTCAACTATCTCAACAACATCCTCGCCAAGATCGAGGCGAACATCGCCGGCGTGGAGGAGGCGATCATGCTCAACGCCACCGGCTACGTGGCCGAATGCACCGGGGACAACGTGTTCATCGTCAAGGCCGGTCAATTGCTCACGCCCCCCCTTTACGCGGGAGCGCTCTACGGGATCACGCGCGGCGTGGTCATCGAACTCGCCAGGGAATGCGGCGTCCCGGTGTCCGAAACCAATCTGACCCGGTACGATCTGTTCAACGCGGACGAGTGCTTTGTGACCGGGACCGGGGCCGAGATCGTTCCGGTGGTCAAGATCGACGGACGCATCATTGCGGACGGCAAACCTGGAACGCTCACACGGGATCTCGAGAAGCGGTATCGCGCCTTGACCCAGGTTTCCGGGGAGCCGATCGCGCCGGCCAGGAAGCGGCGGGCGATTTGACATTGCGCCTGGTTCGGCGGGATGTAGCTTCTTGTATTGAATTGCGTATGTTGTGCATGGTGTGCAAACAGCAAGAGGCCACCGTCCATCTCACCCAGGTGGTCGAAGGCAAGATCAAGAAGCTCGATCTTTGCGAGGCCTGCTCGAAGGCCAAAGGCGTTGATGATCCGACCGGGTTTTCGCTCGCCGATCTCCTGATGGGTTTAGGCGCGTCGCAAGAGATTGCTCAAGCCGCCAGCAGTGGTGAAACCAGTTGCCCCACATGCGGGTTCACGCAGGCTGACTTCAAGAAGTCCGGACGTCTCGGTTGCCCGGATTGTTACCGGGCGTTCAGCGACGGCCTCGAGGCCCTTCTGAAGACCATGCACAAGGGCCATCAACACGTCGGCAAGGCCCCTGGCAGCCTCGCCGGCAGCCTCGCCGGCCAGACCCAGACCCAGAGCCGAACGCCCGGACGCCCGCCCGAGGACCGCCTCCAGGCCCTGCAGAGGAGTCTCGAGGAGGCGATCAAGATCGAGAATTACGAAGAGGCCGCCAGGATCCGCGACGAGATCAAAGCCCTGAAGGTCGCAACCGGCGGTGCCGTCACCGCCTAAGCCGCATGCACCTGCTGGAGTTTCTCCGCCCCCCCCAGGAAGCAGCCAAACAGTCCGGCCCGCAGGACAAGATCGTTCTGTCCAGTCGCGTCCGGCTTGCCCGCAACCTCTCCGGCAGTCCATTCCCGGGCTGGGCCAAAAAGCCGGAGCGAATCCGGGCTTGCGAGGCCATTCGCACCGCTGTCCAGGAACTGCCCGAGATGCAGGGGGCCTTTGCCGAGTCGATGGATGCTCTTTCGGGACTGGACAAGCAGATCCTGGTCGAGCGCCATCTCGTCAGCCGCGAGCATGCGGCCAAGGGCACGGGCAGCGGCTTGGTCCTCAGCAAGGACGAGTCGCTCTGCGTCATGATCAACGAGGAAGATCACCTCCGCATGCAGTCCCTCAAACCGGGGCTGCAACTTCATGAGGCCTGGCAGGCCATCGATACGCTCGATACCAGACTCGAGAACCGCCTGACGTATGCGTTCTCTCCGGAGTTGGGCTACCTCACGGCCTGTCCAACCAACGTCGGAACGGGCATGCGTGTGAGCGCGATGCTCCATTTGCCTGGCTTGGTCCTCGCCGAGCAGATCAATCAGGTGGTCCAGGCCGTCAACAAGCTCGGTTTGGCCGTTCGCGGCCTCTACGGCGAGGGGACCGAGGCGCTGGGAAACATCTTCCAGATCTCGAACCAGATGACTCTCGGCGAAACGGAAACTGTGATCGTCGAGCGCCTGAGCAAGGTCGTGGCCCAGATCATCGAACACGAGGAAAACGCTCGTGGGACATTGCTCGAAAAGAAGCCGAAGGTCGTTTTTAACCACATCGGCCGTGCCTACGGCATCCTCGCCAACGCCCACAGCATCTCGAGCAAGGAAGCGATGAACCTCCTCTCCTTGCTCCGGATCGGGCTCGACCTCGGGCTCTTCCCGGGCACCGCCCGGTCGTTGGTGGATGAGTTGACCATTCTGACCCAGCCGGCTCATTTGCAGGCCAGGTATTCCGAGAAACTCTCCGCCGAAGAACGGGACATCCGCCGCGCGGACATGATGCGGGAGGCCTTGCGCGCGGTCAACCGCCCGGTCATTCCCCCGGGCACTGCGGAGCCGCTGGACAAACCGCCCTCAGCGTAGCATTTTGTGCCGGGTCCGCCGAGTCGCCCCGTGCGAATCGCGGATTCGGAGTCGAGAGCATTATGAGTGAGGAGAATTTGAGTAATTTCACGCCCCGCGCCCAGCAGGTGCTGGCCTTGGCCCGCAAAGAGGCTGACCGGTTCAACCACAACTTCGTGGGGACCGAACACATCCTTCTGGGCCTGATCAAATTGGGCCAGGGCGTCGCCGTCAACGTGCTTCAGAAGATGGGCCTGGATCTCGATACCGTCCGACTCGAAGTCGAGAAACAGGTCGGTACCGGGCCGGATCAGAAGATGATCGGCAACATCCCTTACACGCCGCGCGTCAAGAAAGTCCTCTCCCTCGCAGGCAAGGAAGCCAAAGCCCTCAACCACACGTACGTCGGCACCGAACACATCCTCCTGGGCCTCCTCCGCGAGGGCGACGGCGTCGCCGCCCGCGTGCTCAAGAACCTCGAAATCGACATCGAGCAGACGCGCCAGGAAATCCTTCGAGAACTCGATCCGAACCTCGTCTCGGGCGAGGAGGGCGGCGAGGAAACCGCCGCCAAGGGTTCGGGCAAGAAGGGCGACGTCAAGACCCCCGCCCTCAAGGCTTTCGGACGGGATCTGACCGAGATTGCCCGCAAGGGCGAGATGGATCCTGTCATCGGACGCCAGGACGAGATCGAGCGGGTGATCCAGATTCTGTGCCGGCGGACCAAGAATAACCCGGTTCTGCTGGGCGAGGCCGGCGTCGGGAAGACGGCCATTGTCGAGGGGCTCGCCCAGGAAATTGTCCGCGGCAATGTGCCCGAGTTGCTGCGCGAGAAACGCCTCATCACCCTCGACCTGGCACTGATGGTCGCGGGCACCAAGTACCGGGGCCAGTTCGAGGAGCGGATCAAGGCGGTCATGGACGAAATCCGCCGATCGAAAAACGTCATTCTCTTCATCGACGAGTTGCATACCATCGTCGGCGCCGGTTCGGCCGAGGGCACGATGGACGCCTCGAACATCATCAAGCCCGCCCTGAGCCGGGGCGAACTGCAGTGCATCGGCGCCACAACCCTCACCGAGTACCGCAAATACATCGAGAAAGACGCCGCCCTCGAACGCCGCTTCCAGACCGTCAGGGTCGAGCCGCCCACTGTCGACGAGGCCGTCCTCATCCTCAAGGGCCTCCGTCCCAAGTACGAGGCGCACCACAAAATCGACCTCACCGACCAGGCGCTCGAAGCCGCGGTGGAACTCTCCGACCGTTATATCACCGGGCGATTCCTCCCCGACAAGGCCATCGACGTCATGGACGAAGCCGGCTCGCGCGCCCGCATCGGCGCCACCACCCGCCCCCCCGATGTCAAACAGCTCGAAGCCGACATCCAGGAGATCAAGGCCCAGAAGGAGCGCGCGATCAAAGAGCAGGATTTCGAGGGCGCCGCTGCCATGCGCGACAAGGAAAAGCAGGCCAAGCAGAAGCTCGAATCCATCCTCGCCGAGTGGAAGACCTCGCGCGAGGAGAAACGGGTTCGGGTCGACGACGAGGACATCATGCACGTGGTCGCGAAATGGACCGGGATTCCGCTCAAACGCATGGGGCGCGATGAGGCCCACAAACTGCTCGATATGGAGAAGGAGTTGACGAAGGTCGTCATTGGCCAGAGCGAAGGCGTCAGCGCCCTGTGCAAGGCCCTCCGCCGCTCGCGCGCCGATCTCAAAGACCCCAAACGGCCAATCGGCACGTTCATGCTCCTGGGCCCGACCGGCGTCGGGAAGACCCTCCTCGCCAAGACTCTCGCCGAGCAGATGTTCGGCGATGCGAAGTCGCTCATCCAACTCGATATGAGCGAGTACATGGAGAAGTTCAACGTCTCGCGGCTGGTCGGATCGCCTCCGGGGTACGTCGGCTACGAGGAAGGCGGCCAGCTCTCCGAACAGGTCCGCCGCAAACCCTATTGCGTCGTCCTCTTCGACGAGATCGAGAAGGCCCACCCCGACGTCATGAACATGCTGCTCCAGATCCTCGAGGAAGGAAAACTCACCGACAGCTTCGGACGCCAGGTCGACTTCCGAAACACCGTCATCCTCATGACCTCAAACGTCGGCTCGGAAGGACTCCGCAAACAGACCTCCATCGGGTTCACCCCCGCCAGCGAGCAGTTCACCTACGAGAAGATGAAGGAGAAGATCCTCGATGAGGCCAAGCGGGTGTTCCGCCCGGAATTCCTCAATCGCCTCAACGACGTGATCGTGTTCCGATCCCTGACAAGACCCGATTTGATGCAGATTCTCGATCTCGAAATCTCGAAGGTCACGGAACGTCTCAAACACAAGAGCATCCAGATCGAACTGGATTCCAAAGCCAAAGACTTCCTTACCGACAAGGGCTACGACCCGCAGTATGGCGCGCGTCCCATGCGCCGCGCCGTCGAGCGCTACCTCGAAGATCCGCTCGCCGAGGAAATCATCAGAGGCAACCTCCACCAGGGCGAACCAATCCACGTCACCGTCGATCAGGACAAGCTCGTCTTTGCCCAGGTGGCCGCCTCCGAAGCCGCCGTCTCCGGCTGATCAGTCGACGTATCCATCCTCCTCCTGCAGCCCCCCCCATCCGACGTTGGCCGCCCGTTGGGATGAGGTCGGGGATGACGCCTCCGTGGTCGGCTCAGACCCTTCGCCAGAAGCCGCGATCCGGTCCACCTCGGCTTGAATTGCCCGCCGCGCCAAGAGATCCGCATCCAGAATCGGCATGCCCGGCGCGCACTCAGACAGGCATTTGACTTGTGCCGTCAACTCCACGGACGGCAAGGCTGGAAGACGATAGATCATCCAGTTCCGGTTCCTATCCACCTCGACCATGCCCCGCTTTCTGAGGTAGGCCAGATGCTTCGATACGCGCACTTGCGAAATCCCCAGAATACCTTGCAGGTGCTTGACCGCCAGCGGCCCCTGACTCAGCAGGTGAACAATCCTGAGCCGGTTCGCATCCGCAAGCCCTTCGTAGATCGGAATGAGATTCATGTGCGCAAATGTATGCATGTATGGGAATATGCGTCAATAGATTTGGACTTGCCGTCCCGCAGGGGGTCAGGTTCGCCATCGGACACAGCGTGCGTTCGTGCCAGTGTTCGCGATGCGGCCCAAAAGCGCATCGGGCAGGTCAAGATTGGTTTGCCGCGTTCAGGGGGTCCGGGATGAGAGCCCGCATTTCAGGTGAAATGTGACGGTGACCGGTCAGATGACATCAACAGTTGGTCAGAAATGCGGGCTATGGCAGTGGTGCCAGTCCAGGCCGCCAGCATCAAGCGCGAATCCAGGCTGGCATTTGATCCGGACGATCTGGTAGAGTGCTCCTCATGAACCCCCTATGCTCGATGAAGATCCAGGCGCTAGCTGTGATGGTGGCACTCGTATGGCCCGTTGGCCTGCTGTGTGCGGGTCAGCTCCCCGATCCCGTCATCACGGCGTCAGCCACGCCCTACAACGGCGACTACACGGCCGCGAACCTCTTCGGTCCGGATCTGACGCCCAGGGAATTCGCCTCGCGCAGCCAGGGGCCCGTCTCCGTTCCTCTCACGCGGGAGGTCAATAACGGAACCTGGGTTGAACTGGACTTTGGCGCGACGGTGACTTTCAACCAGTTCGTCATGCGGTCTCGTGCCAACGCGGTGGACGTCGTCGCCGAGTCGCGCTTGATCGTGAGCGCGGACGCCGTCTTCGAGGAGACGGACAGGATTCTCACGTTCAATCCGTCCGGCAGCAACGGGACCGGGCTGATCCAGAACTTCGCGCCGGCAACAGGCCGGTATGTGCGATGGGAAGTGACTCAGGGGACGGCGACGGGGAACCTGGGGGCGGCCCAGATGTGGTTCATGAGCTCGCCGGTGGACCATTCGGTGTTGGCGGCGCCGGCGGTCATCGACTCTGCGGCACCCTTCAGCGACAGCTACGCCGCGGCCGGGGCGGTGAACGGGGACGTCGGCAATGGCGGCGCAGCGGGGCACGAGTACGCCAGCCAGGGGTACGGGGCGGCGATGTACATCGACTTCGACTTCGGCGTGAGCAAGCCCATCTCCGGCTTCGACTTCTGGAATCGACCCGTTGACGTGGTCACCGCGTTCGACCTGGTCTTTGCCGACACGCCCGATTTTCTGGCGCCGCTGGCGACGCTGTCGTTCACGGCAAGCACGGACGGCAACCAGGCGGCGAGCGCCACGTTCAGTCCCATGACAGCGCGCTACGTTCGTCTGCAGGCCACCGCCAACCAGGGAGGCGAGAACACCGGCGTGAACGAAATCCAGTTCTACACCCCGGGCGTGAGACCGCCGGAAATCACCCAGCAACCCCTGGGCGGCACGCGCTTCGCGGGGCAGAGCCTGACGCTTTCCGTGCAAGCCGTCGGGGGGATGCCGCTCCTTTACGCGTGGGCCAAAGACGGCGTGCCGATCGATGGCGCCACCAACGCGACGTTGACCCTTCGCGGCCTGGGGGTTTCCGACGCCGGCGACTACCGGGCGGTCGTCTCCAACAGCGCCGGCAGCACCCCCAGCCAGGTGGCCACGCTCACCGTGCTCGATCCGCCGGTCGACACCGCGACTGGCCTGACGCTGCATCTCAAGCTGGACGAGAGCGCCGGCACCGCTGCGGCAGACGCCTCGCCCGAGGGTAACCACGCCACGCTGTACAACTTCACAACGACTCAGTCGCCCTGGGTGGCCGGCCGCGTTGGGGGAGCCCTCGAGTTCAACCGGGACGACGATCCGCTTGCGCTGGACGATGACCAGGTCATCACCGATTCCGCGCTGGTGTTTGCCGATCCCGATTCTTACACCTTCACGTTCTGGGCCAAACCGTACGGGTTCACAACCGTGTCCAATCCGCGCATCGTGACACCGTGGGGCGTGACGCATTGGGTGCTGTGGAAAGCCGGGACGGGCGTGGGAATCTGGCCGGACGTGCCGGTGACGCCCCAACCCTCCGAGGGCATTTGGAGGCACTTCGCCGTGACGTTCGACCGCGCCGCAAGCAAGTACTCGGTTTACGCGGACGGCGTTCTGGTCGCCGAAGACCTGGCGGCGACGCGGGACGATCCTTCGGGTGTGCAGTGGGTGATCGGGCATCCGGAGAATCCAGTCAATTACCTCGGCGACAACTGGCGCGGGGCCCTGGATGACGTGCGGATCTACAATCGGCTGCTGACTCCCAAGGACATTCGAACCATGTACGAAGAAGCGGGAATCGAACTGCCGATGTTCGGCCGGCAACCGCAAGGCGGTGCGGCATATCCGGGCGAAGACTTCACGTTCACGATGAACGCCGGCGGCACGCCGCCCCTGACGTACCAGTGGAAGAAGGACGGTCAGGAGATCGCGGGCGCCACCGCCGACTCGCTCGTCCTCACGGCCCTCACAGCTTCGGATGCCGGCGCGTACACCGTGGTGGTCAGCAATGCGGGAGGGAGTTCGACCAGCGATCCTGCCATGCTGGCGGTCAGCGATCCGCCCGCCGACGTGACCACGGGGTTGGTGATGCACCTCGAACTGGACGAAAGCGCCGGGACCACCGCAGCCGACGCGTCCGGCACAGGCAACTCGGGCGACCTCCTGTTCTTCCCCGACCCCAATGTCAACTGGGTGCCCGGCATCCTGGGCGGCGGACTCGAGTTCGACAGCAACCTGCCGATGGACAACCAGGTGGTCGCGGTCCCCGCAGCCGAGAGTCTCGATTTCGCCAGCGGCAAGGCCTTCTCCCTGGCGTTTTGGGTGAAAGGCGCGCCTGCGCAGAAGGCCAGTGCCGGGCTGATCTGCAAGGGCCTGGGTGGAGGCGGCGAGGCCTATTGCATCGACTATTGGGGTGGCGGCTACCGGTTCTTCGTGCGCGACGAAACCGGCACGACTGCGCCGTACGCGCAGACGACATGGATGCCGGACGGCACGTGGCAATTGCTGGGCGCATCCTTCGACCAGGCTCTGGGGCGCATGCGGATCTACGTGAACGGGGTCGAGGCCGCCTCAGGCACTCCGCCGTCGACGCTGCTGAGCAATGCGGACCCGCTCGACATCGGCTGTCGGCAGTTCCAGGGCGGGTACACGCTCAACTTTGTGGGCGTCCTGGACGATGTCCGCGTCTACAACCGCGCCCTGACCCCCAAGGACCACCGGGCGCTCTACGCGATGGGCGTTCCGCCCGATGTGGCGCTGAGCATCGAGCGGACTGTGAACGGGATCGTCATCCTGTGGCCCGCCGAGGCGGCCGGTTTCGTCCTCGAATCGACAGCGACGCTCCCGGGGAGCACCTGGACCTTGGTGCCGGGCGTTGTCGACAACCAGGTCACGATCACGCCGGCCGAAGGCCCGGCGTACTATCGCTTGCGCAAACCTTGAGGAGGGCGCTCGACTCAGCGCATCCAGCCGGCCCTGAGCCCGATCTGCACGAGCAGGTAGCCCACCCCGCCGCTGGCCGGAATCGTGAGGACCCATGCCCAGAGAATCCGTTCCACGACACTGAGTTTCAACGCATTGAATCCCTTGGCGCAGCCCACGCCCATGATCGAGGTCGTGATGGCGTGGGTTGTGGACACGGGCATTCCGAGATGGGAAGCGACGAGCAGGACGGTGGCGCCGGTCGTTTCGGCCGCGAAACCATGGACGGGGTGCAGCTTCACCATTTTGTGTCCGAGGGTCTTGATGATGCGCCAGCCGCCCGCGGCCGTCCCCGCGGCCATCGTCAGGGCGCAGAGCACCTTGATCCAGGCAGCGATCTCGACGCTCTTTCCCGGAGGCGGTTCCGGAGTCCTCAGGAAACCGAGCCAGCCGGGCAGATCGTGAAAGTAGCCGGCGGCGGTTGCCGTCATGAGGGCCAGGGCGATGATGCCCATCGTCTTCTGGGCGTCGTTGGTGCCATGACTAAAGCCCATGTAGGCGGAACTCAGGAGTTGCAGCTTGCCGAACACGCGGTTGACCGCGTAGGGACGCCAGCGTCGCAACAGGAAGTACAGTGTCCCCATCACCAGCAAGCCAATCACGAAACCGCAGAGCGGGGAGGTCACCATCGGCATCACGACCTTCCACAGAACGCCTTTGCCCTGCCACCAGTGTTCGGGGCCGGGGACGGACCAGACGATGACGCTCCAGCGGTTATCCGCGGCGGCCAGGCATGCGCCGCAAAGCCCGCCCACCAGCGCATGCGAGGAACTCGATGGCAGTCCGAGCCACCACGTCACCAGATTCCATACAATCGCGCCCAGCAGGGCGCAGACGAGAATCTGAGATGTGACGATCCTGGTATCGACCAGGCCCGAGGCGATGGTCTTTGCGACGGCCGTGCCCCAGAGCGCGCCGAGCAGATTGGTGGTGGCGGCCAGGACGATTGCCTGGCGCGGGGTCAGGACCTTTGTGGAGACGACCGTCGCGATCGAGTTGGCGGTGTCGTGAAAGCCGTTGACATACTCGAACACCAGGGCCACCAGAATGACCAGCAGAATCAGGGTCATGTGCCGAGGTCCCGATTCAGGAGTTTTTCAGGACGATCTGAAGCACGACGTTGCCGGCGTCGCGGCATCGGTCAATCACCTTTTCGATTAATTCGTAGAGGTCCTTGATCACCACCACCTGGACCGGGCTGAGGCTGCCGTTGTAGAGTTCCCGAAGAAGCTCGACCATGAGCTTGTCCGCCTCGCCCTCGACGTATTGCAGCCGGTCGTTCAACTCCTTCATCTTCTCGATGTGTTCGATGCTGCGGAGTTGCCGGACCATCGCCAGGATGACGTCGGTGGCCCTTTCCATCATCTCGGCTTGCCGGGTGAAATCGACGCCCTGGACGTGCATGGACGAGACGCTCAGACGCTCGGCGAATTTCTCCACCGTTTTCGGTATCTTGTAGAGGGCGTGGGAGAGGGCCTCGATGTCCTCGCGCTCGAGCCCGGTCACAAACGTGCGCACCAACTCCTCGCCAATCTGCTCGGAGATCTTCTTTTCCTTGCGCCGCGCCAGCACCAGGTCGTCGAGGTTCTTCAGGCTCCCGGGCGTCTTGAGAAGCTCGACCAGCAGGCGCACGCTTTCGCGCGCCTGTTCGGCCGCCGACTCGAGCAGTTGGTGGAATTTGTCCTTCTTACCGAAGAGTTGCTGCAGTGAGAACATCCGGCGGGATTGTTGCACAAAGGCGCCGTTTGTCACGCCTTCCGTGCGGCAGCCTTCCATGCGCGGCGCATCCGGTTGTTGTCCGTGTTCCGTCGCCCGGTGAGGGCACCGGGCCTACACCGGATGGAGACTCCCGCTGCAGGCCGCGTGCCCCCACGCGGCGCGAAGACAGACATCGGTGCGGACGCCGGGTCAGGTGCCCGGCCTACAGCAGAGCACTCAACGATCATATCATGCGAGATCTGATCGCCCTGTGCCCCGATGGGGGTGAAACACGCGCTAACTCAACTCCCATCCCCGACGGTAAGTGCCGCGCAAATACCTGTCCGCTTCCGGGGCGTTGGGTGACTTGCCCGCGGCCGCGTCCCAGAGCATTTTCTTGCCAACGCGCATCGCGACCAGGCCGAGCAGGCCCATCTCGTTCAGGCCCGCCCCATACGTGAAATTCGCGCTCGGGGCCGGACCGCCCTTGCAGGCGTCGAGCCAGTCCCGGTGATGGCCCTTGGATCGGGGCAGCGTTTTGGGAGGGCGTTGGAAGTTGTCCATGCGCGATCCGGGCAGGAGGCGCGGATCGCCGGCCCACCCGGGGCATGTGATCATGCCCTTGGTGCCAACAAACAGCGTCCCGTTGCCGCCGGCGCCCAACTGATCGTCCTCTTCGAGTCCTTCCGGGAACCGGGGCCGCATCCCGCCGTCGTACCAGGTGAACTTGACCGGCGGAAGGCTGCCCCGAGCGGGAAACTGGTAGTAGTAGATGCCGCCTGGAGGCGCCATCTCGGAGTCCACTCCGCCCGCGCCGAAGGCCTCGATGCTCGAAGGCGCCGTCAACTCGAGGGCAAAACAGGCCGGATCGAAATTGTGACAGAAGAAGTCCCCAATCGGCGCTGTCCCAAAATCCCAGTAATCCCGCCATGTCACGGGGGTATAGGCCGAACTGTAGGGGCGCATCTCGCGCGGACCGATCCAGAGATCCCAGTTCACACCTTGCGGCACCGGTTCCTCGGGCGGACGCCCGTGCGTGTACTTCTTGCTCCAGCGGCTCGCGCTGGTCCAGGCATGGACCTGGCCCACGTCGCCGATGACCCCGGCGCGAATCCACTCGTAAGTCTGGCGGAGGCCTTCGCCGGAATGTCCCTGATTGCCCATCTGGGTTGCAACGCCAGTCTCGCGGGCGACCCTGGCCATCAGACGCCCTTCCCACACATTGTGAGCGAGCGGTTTCTCGCAGTAGACGTGCTTGCCCTGGCGCATGGCCTGGACGCACACAGAGGCGTGGAGGTGATCCGGGGTGGCGCAAAGAACCGCGTCAATGGCCTTCTCTTTCTCGAGCATGACGCGGAAGTCCTCGTAATCCGCCACCCTGAAGTTAGGCGATTTGGCCCCGTAGTGGGTCTCGGCCTCCGCCTTGACGGGGAGGCGGCCGGCGACGCCCTTGAAGTAAAACGCATCGAGATTCTCCCGCTCGATCGGGTCCGCTACCGCGATCACCTGCGCATCGGCATGCCGGAAGAGTTCGCGCATGTTCGTGCGCCCCTGGCCTCCCGCCCCCACGATCGCGATGTTGACCTTCTCGCTCGGCGCCACAAACGCCGCTCCCCCCAGCACGTGCCGGGGCGCCAGCGAGACGGCTGCAGCCGCAGCCGTGGTGTTCGAGAGAAATCGACGTCGGGTGATGCGAGAATTGGATTGAGTCTTCATAGTATCGCGCAGGCGCAGCCTGCTGTTGCCAGCGGCTTGGATTCGATGGCCAGAGCATGAAGTCGGAACCCGGGCGATTCAACTGGAAAAGCCGAGGGCTCACAGTAGTGGAGGCCGCGTGCCCTCGCGCAGCGGAACTCCTGACGCTGTGCCCACAACCGATCTTCCTCTTCAGGCCGCTTCCAGCCGCTGACAGAAAAGGAATCCGGAAAGGGCCAAACCGACAGCGATTGCCGCCAGGCTGATCCACAAGGGACGCGAGGGCACGTCGAAGCGGAACTCGACCTCGTGTTCCCCGTTTGGGACGCAGACGCCGCGCATCAGATAGTTGCAGCGGAGCAGGGGCTGCGGCTGGCCATCGACCGTGACGGACCAATGGGGATCGTGCTTGTCATTCCAGAGAAGCACACTTGGAATGGCCGCATGGGTCTTGAGCCGGATCCTCTTCGGGGCGTAGCCGAGCACCTCGACTGTTCCCGGAGCGCTGTTTGTCGGCCCCGAGGCCGGCAGCCCGATGGCCGGCTCGCTGATCACCACGCTCTCGGCGGGGTCGAACCCGGGATTCGTCAGCGTGCGCAGCACCTCATCGTCGTTCGTGTTGACCTGCCATTGTGAATAGAGCTTGCCGCGCGGCAGAGCGCCCGTGAACTCGATGAGGGCGAATGGCCCGGTTGTGTTGGTCTGCACCAGGATGGGTCCCCCCTCCCGCTCCTGGGCCAGGACGAACGGCGTATGCACCCGAAATCGTTGCTGGGTCGGATCGAGCCTTTGATTGAGGAAATCGGCCATGCCGCCCATGACCCCGAAGAGGTAACGGGTGTTGGTGAGTTGCCATTGCCGCAGCAGGCCGGCCTCGCGCTGCGCGGCGAAGGCGGCGCGGTACCTGGCGTTCTCGATCGAGGTGCGCGGTTCCTGGATCACATCGAGCGACTGAACGTTGTAGTATTGGAACTGATGCTGGAGCCATTCGGCGTGATAGAGCTGCTGCAGAAGAGCGTACGCCTCACCGAGTTGCAGGGGCGGCATCGCCACCCGCTGCTCGTAAGGCCGGGCGCGCAAGAAATCGATGATCGCGTTTGTGGCGTACCTTTCCCGGTAATTCCAGTAGTAGACCCAAGGTGTGTTGGCTCGAACCAGATCCGCCAGCATGACCGCCCCCAAAGCGACGGCGCCCCAGGACGCGCGCGAGCCGCCCAGCACGCCGCTCATGATCAGAATGAACACCAGCAGGGTCAGCGCCAGGAACAGCACAGACCAACCCACCTCCGTCAAGCTGAACCCGGCAATCGCGGTCGCCAGATCGGGCGAAACCGCCGTGCGCAGGTGATTCTCGAGGTCGTTGCGCGAGGCGAAGTACAGCAGCCAGCCCAGCAAAGCCGACCCGAGCGCCACGGCCGAAAAGAAGCCCCACTTGCGCTCGAAGCCGCGCGCTTGCAGCCACCAGGCCTTGAGAGGGACGCTTGCGGATCTGGCGGCCGCCGAGGTTTTCGCAAGGTAGAGCCGGGCCAGCGCCTCGAGTCCGTATCCCGAGAGGATCACGAGGCTCAGGCTCAATGGATGCAGGAACTTGATCGGATTGCGAATGGTCGAGAAATACGGAAGGGCGTACAGGACTTGATAGAAGGGCGCATGCTTGCCCCAGGCGAACGCGATCGAGAGACACGCAGCGCCTGTCCAAAACCAGATCCACTTCCGCTCTTCGGAAGCGAAGGGGCCGGCGTTGCCGCGTCCCGCATTGGCCGCCCCCCAGAGCGCCAGCAAGACGACGACCACACCCGCGTAAAAGCCCGAACCCGAGTGCCGTGCCAGAACACCCGGTCGCTCCCCGACGCGTCCCCAGTAGTTCCCGCCTCCTGGCGTGTCGAGACGATAGCCGAAGAGGCCCGGAACGACCGCCCGAAGCGTCTCGACTTTCGGCAGACTCCACTGGGTGGCGTCCTCCCATCGCTGCGCCTTGGTGCGGGTGTCCTGCTCCATCCCGACCACACCCTTGATCTGCGTCGACACCAGCATGCTCAACGCCGCGAAGGCGACCACCGCGGCGCACACGGCGACCACCCCGATGCGCCCAATGCCGTGAACCCAGGCCCGCCAGTTGGACGGGCCGCCATGCACCGCCTGGAAGAGAACGAACGCGGCAACATAAAGACTGAGAATGGCGCCCGAATCGACCCCTTCCAGGACCGCCATCCCAACGGCAAAGCCGCCGACAGAAGCCTTCAGCCAATCGGAGCCGGGGGTCGACCTGGCAAGGGCCGCGAGGGCGACGAAGATCCACGCCATGCAGATGGTGAGGGTTCCCAGCCCCCAGCAGGCATAGGAGAAGAAATCCGTGTTCAGCGCCGCGGCCAGGGCGCCCAAAAGACCGACCCAGGGCTTGAACCGCAACTGGCGGAACAAGACCCATACGCTCAAGCCAACCATCAGCACGCTGAGAGGGGCGTAAAACTTGGCGAACCCGAGCGGCCCCAGCAGCCAGAACCAGAGGTAGCTGACGTTCGGAGGCATGTTCCCGCCCCAACTCCCCACCCAGTTCAAATCCCGCCAGATGCAACGGAAGCCCCCGGGCATGGACATGGCTTCCGAACTCGTCCCCCCGAGCGGTCCGTCGCTCGAGAAGAGTATCTTCTCTGGGCTGAAGCTGCCGGCGAACAGGAATCCCAACACCGCCAGAAGACAGCCCAGGGTGACGAGCAGCCATGAAACGCCTCGACCGGACGGTGCTCGAGGCGGCGAATCGGATCGAGATCCTGATCTCGAGTTGTGGACCGTGGCGCGCATTGGGCGATAGGAATAATGCAGCCCGTCGGGAAATTCCACAAAATCGTTGCAGCGCAGGCGTGGGTTGTGGCTTCATCCTGCTGTGCGTTGTGGCGCGATGCCCGAATCGGGCGTTCGGACCTGGCCCGGTCCTTTGCCGCAACGGGCCGCCGATCGTCGCGATGGGCATTGAGGGCGTCGGAATATGAATCGGTGCCGGCTTCATATTTGGTATACGGGGCACGTGCAGGGCGTCGGGTTCCGTTACAGCGTCAGGTCCGTCGCCCAGGGCTACGAGGTCGCAGGTTTGGTTCGTAACTTGCTAGATGGACGGGTGGAATTGGTGGCTGAAGGCACGCGAGACGAACTCGACGCGTTTCGCCGGGGCATATTGGACTCGGGCCTCAGCGGCCTGATACGAAATGAAGAGGTGGTTTGGGAGCGGGCGGAGGGAAACCTGCGCGGATTTGTGATAAGCAATGAATAACGGGGTTCGGAGTCTTTGATGAAGTTTGCGATTCTAGCAGACATCCACGCCAATTTGGAGGCGCTGGAGGTTGTCCTGGCGGACGCCAAAGAGCAGCAGGCGACGCATTATGCGTGTCTGGGCGACGTGGTCGGCTACTGTGCCAACCCCAAACAGTGCCTGGATATCATCCGCGGCATGGGGATGCCCTGCATCAAGGGCAATCACGACGAGTATTGCTCGATGGACGAGGCGCTCACCGGCTTCAACCCCCACGCGGCCCAGGCGGTCGAGTGGACACGCAACCAGTTGACGGAGAATGACCGCAAGTGGCTGCGCGATCTCAAGTACATGCGGCTCGTCGCCAGTTTCTCCATCGTCCACGCCACTCTCGACGGGCCCCAGCGCTGGGGGTATGTCTTCGACAAGCTCGCCGCCGCCGCCAGCTTCACCTACCAGAACACAGCCCTCTGTTTCTTCGGCCACACGCACGTCCCCATCGCCTTCATCCGGGATAGCGTGGTCCGGGGAGGCACCTACTCCAAGTTCCGGATCGAGCCCGGCAAGAAGTACTTCGTGAACGTCGGCAGCGTCGGCCAATCGCGCGACGGCGTCCCCCGAGCGACCTACGTGATCTACGACATGGCCGAGGGGTCCATCGAGTTGCGTCGGTTGGAATACGACATGGCGAAGACGCAGGAGAAGATCCTCGCGGCCGGTCTGCCTCGGCGGTTGGCGGATCGCCTGAACGAGGGGCGTTGAGACCGAGTTCCGCCCCGCTTCATTTCGGGACAGGCAAAAAAAGACGGCGCGCAATGCGCCGTCTTGCTGCTTCTCGGCAGGGGTGCGAGTCAGATCGGTTTGGGCATCGTGGTCCAGGCGCCCTTCTTCTTGCTGCTCTTCACGCACGCGTCGATGAAGGCGATTCCCGTCCAGCCATCCTCGATGTTCGCGTACTTGGCGCCGTCGCACTTGAAAGCTGCTCCCGCCTGATACTTGCGCACGTCTTCCTCGAAACACCGGTGGAGCCGGGCGAATGCATCGTGGAACGCCTCCGGGTGGCCCGATGGAATCGTCGGCTCCGCCATGAGGCTGGCGGGGACGTCCTTGGGCAGGAACCCGTCGCCCGGGGTGACCGCTCCGCGCCAGTAGACGCGATCCGGCTGATTCGAGAGGTGGATGGTCAGGCATTCGGGATCTTCCTGGCGCCACCGCAGCGTGCCTTTGGTGCCGTTGATCTCGATTCCCAGGTCGTTCTTGTGGCCGATGGCAATCTGGGTGGCACGCACAAGGGCTTTGCTGCCGTTGCTCAGCTTGCAGTAGATCGTGAAGTGATCATCCAGCAGGCGGCCTTCGACAAATGTCTCCAACTGCGCGGAGACCTGGGCCACCTCGAGCCCGGTGACGTAGCGAAGTTGCATGAGAGCGTGCGTGCCGATATCACCGCCGCACCCCGAACCGCCGGCCGTCTTCGGGTTGGTCCGCCACACCGCGCCCTGCGCACCGGTGGCCTCGACCTTGGTCGCCAGCCAGCCTTGCAGGTAGTAGGAATCGACCCAGCGCACCTCCCCCAGAAGCCCGGCGCGCACAATGTACCGGGAGAGCCGGCTGGTCCAGTGGCCCAGATACGTGTGGGCGACGCCGAAGGGGATATTCCTGGCCCGGACCGCTTTGACCAGCGCATTCGCCTCCTTGAGATTGACGGTCAATGGCTTCTCGCAGAAGACCGGTATGCCGGCCTTGATGGCCTTCATGGCCGGATCGAAATGGACGTGGTTGGGCGTGACGATGAGGATGTAATCGAGCTTCTGGTCTTCAGGAAGGGCCTTCTGCGCCCCGATCATCTCGTCGTAGGACCCGTATCCCGTGATCGGGTACGGCCATTTCGCCGCTTCTTCGAGCGCAATCTTTGCGTCGGGAAACAGCGCGCCGGCAACGACCCGGCGCGTGCCGTCGAAGTGAATGGCTTTCTGATGGGGTTGGGCGATGAAGGCGCCACGGCCGCCGCCCACCAAACCGACATTGAGAGGTCTGGGCATAAGGGTGTTCGATCTTTAGTGTTTTGCTTCTTCGGTTCAGCCGAAACCCCGGAACGGTCTGAAGAGTCTCGCTGAAGCTTGGTGCCCGAGAGTAGCCATCGGACGACGCCGTTCAAGCGTTTTGTCGGCGCAGTGTGTCGCCGCCAATGTCGTGGCCCCAGTGCCGGAGCAGGTGAGCCACTTCCGCCGGCACGTCATGGTCGCTTCAGTCGAGGGCCCGATCACAACCCGCCCAAGTGCCGCCTCTAACGTGCGTCCCGAGCTTGCGGCTTGGCAGGCTCCGTAAACGGGTCAGTTCTTGATATTGGCATAGACTCATGGCCGCTTGTGAACTGATGCCGCGCAAGCCGGGAGTCGAGCTACGCGCAGGCGTTAGCCCGCATTTCTCACCAACTTTTGATGTCATCTGACCGGTCAGCGTCTCATTTCACCTGAAATGCGGGCTCATCAGAAACCCGCGCCCCAAACCGATGGACCCCATCTCGACCACACTGTGTCCGCGTGCCCGCGCCACCCAAGCGGTTGGGGCGCGTCCCGGCGTTGCTGAACCGATGAGCCAATTCTCCTTGCTGGGCGCGGGTTTCACAGACCCGGAAATCTCACCCACCGACCGTCAGGAATGCCGCGACCGCCCCACTGCTGAGACTTCCGGGTTAGGGGTGCGGACCCAAGGCGAAGAACTGGACCACATGTTCTGTCACTGTACCTGTTCACTTTGCCGCGGGTCCGCGGCAAGCAAGGGAGCGGGGTGGACTTTCGTCACGTCATCGGGCCGCTGTTGCGCAAGCCGGGGGCCTTCATCCATTACCGGCATCGGGAGGCACTGGATCCCAGTGCGACGTGTCGGGCGGCGTATGACCGCTTGGTGGCCGATCACGGAGAACGGCCCGGCGTCATCGAGTACCTGCAGGTGCTCAAGCTGGCGGCCGAGGGGACGGTCGAGCGGGTCGAGCCGGTGATGCGGGTACAGTTGACGCAAGCGGGGAAGTGGCGCGCCAACCAGGTGCGAGACCAATTGGCGCCACCGATCCGCGGAGAAGGACCTCGAGGCCGAAGCGACCGCCGCATTGCGAAAGGCCCTCGAGGGCATCTCGGACGCATTCCCCTGAGAGCAGGCTCTCAACGTTCAACTCGCCCGGACAATTACACCGCTGCGCGTGATCGGATGTCCGGGCTGGGGCAAAACCGCGCCCGCACAGGGAACGACGGGGTTCGGAGCGTTTCCGAAACCTCGCGGGTGCGGCGACACTCTGTTGCCCGGTTCCCTCCCCCACCTCGGGCGCGGTTTTGCATTTCTAGCGCGCATGGCTGCCTCTCTCTCGATGACATCGGCTTCGCAATCCAAAGAACCTGGTGAGAAATGCGCGCTAGCCGTCTTTGACTTTCGTCCGCTCTTCCATCAGCATGGTCCGATGAATGTGTTGCGGCACACGGCCCGGGATTTCGCGCTCAAGATTCACGACATGGCTCGGGAGACGAGCCTCTTCGATCCCGAGATCGAGCAAAGGACGCGGGCCATTGTCGATGCGGTGCAGAAAGACGGCGATGCCGCGCTCCTGGCGTTCACGCGCAAATTCGACGGGGCGGACCTCAGGGCCGACCAACTGGCCATGACCCAGGCCGATCTTCTCGCCGCCTCGGTCTGTGTCGATGAAACCTTTCGAAAGACCATCGGGTTCGCCGCCAAGAACATCGAGCGGTTCAGCCGGCGCTCGCTGCGCCGGGGCTGGTCGGGCCGCAATGCCCAAGGGGCCAAGGTCGGCGAAAAGTACGACCCGTTTCAACGCGTCGGGCTCTACGTTCCCGGAGGCACCGCCCCGCTGGTCTCGACCGTCCTGATGACCGTGGTGCTGGCGCGCGTGGCCGAATGCCCCGAGATCGTGGTCTGCACCCCGTGCGGACGCGACGGGTCGGTCAAACCCGAGTTGCTGGTTGCGGCGCGGATGGCGGGCGCCACGGAGATTTATCGCGTGGGCGGCGCGCACGCCGTCGCCGCCATGGCGCTCGGGACGAGGACCATTCGCCCCGTGCAGAAGGTCTTCGGCCCCGGCAACGCCTATGTGGTGGCGGCCAAGCGCCTGCTCTTCGGCCGCGTGGCCATCGACCTGCTCCCCGGCCCGAGCGAAGTCCTGGTGCTGGCCGATGATTCGGCGAATCCCCGCTACGTGGCTGCGGACCTGCTCGCGCAGGCCGAGCATGGTTCGGGCCACGAGCGCGTTTGGCTCGTCACGCCATCCGCGCGGCTCCTGCGCGCGGTGCAGACCGAGGTCAAACGCCAGGTCCCGCGCCTGGCGCGGCGCGAGTTCATCGAGCGGGCCTTGGCCAACTCGGGCTGGCTCATCCAAGTCAAGACCCTTGCCCAGGGCATCGAAGTGGCCAATGCACTGGCCCCCGAGCATTGCGAGATTCACACGCGCGATGCGCGAAAGGTCGCCGATCAAATTCTGACCGCCGGCGCCCTGTTCCTCGGTCCCTGGTCGCCGACCGTGCTTGGCGACTATGTGGCCGGCCCCAGCCATACCCTGCCGACCGGGGGTGCGGGACGAAACTGCGCGGGTTTGACCGTGGATCAGTTCCAGCGAAGAACGAGCGTCGTCGAATACGACCGCCCATCGCTCCGGAAATCCCTGGCCGCCGTCCAGGCCTTCGCCGCCATGGAAGGACTCGGCGGGCACGGACGATCGGCCGAGGTGCGCTTGCGCAAGTAGACAGGGTGTTTCCCGCCGCAATCCGGCGTCCTGCGTCCCGCCGTTGGCCATGTGTTTTCTGATGCGATGAAATCTGTGCGTCCCTTGGTTCGCCCGCTGGTCGAGCGTCTTCAGGCCTATGTGCCGGGCGAACAGCCCAAAGTCCAGGGGCTGATCAAGCTCAACACCAACGAGAATCCCTACCCGCCGTCGCTCGCTGTCCTGCGCGCGGTGAAGGCGGGCGTCGATGCGCGCCTGCGGCTCTATCCGAACCCGACCTCGGAGCTTCTGCGTCGGCGGCTCGCCCGGCTGCACCGCTGCAAAATCGAGAACATCGTCGTCGGCAACGGCTCGGACGAACTGCTGGCCCTGTCCACGCGGGCGTTTGTCGAGCCGCTGTCTGACGGACGCGGTTCGCGTGCGAAGGTGCCCGAGGCATCCACGGTGCAGTTCTTCACCCCCAGTTACTCGCTCTACCCGGTGCTGGCCGACATCCACGGCGCGGGCTGCGTACCCGTGCCGCTCGGACCGGGCTTCAGCTTGCCGGTCGCGGGCGGATTGGGGCGCGGCGGCGGACGAACGGCAGGGGCGTTGATTCCGGACGCGGCATTGACATTCGTCACGACGCCCAACGCGCCGACCGGGCGGGGCTACACGACGCGCGAACTCGATGCGCTGTGCCGGTCGCTCCGGGGGGTGGTTGTCCTTGATGAGGCGTATGTGGATTTCGCGGATGAGCACGCGCTCTCCCTGGCTCTGAAGCATCGGCATGTTCTGGTGACCCGGACCTTCTCGAAGGCGTACGCGCTCTGTTACCAGAGGGTGGGATATGCCGTGGGACATCCGGACCTGATCGCGGCCCTGCACAAGATCAAGGACAGCTACAACGTCAACGGCCTGGGACAACTGGCGGCCCTTGCCACGCTCGACGATCTGCCCTATTACCGCGCCAATTTCCGGCGCGTCCGTGCAACGCGCACGCGCCTGTGCGCCGCGCTGCGCGGCCTCGGATTCGAGGTCTTCCCGAGCCAGGCCAACTTCCTCCTGACGCGGCCCTCGGGGCTTCCAGCCGAGCGTTGGCTCCACGAGTTGCGCAAGAGAAAGATCCTGGTCCGGTGGTTCAGTTCCCCATCCCTGCGCGATTACCTGCGCATCAGTGTCGGGAGCGAGACGGAGACCGACGCGCTGCTCGATGCCGTGCGTGTCATACTTGCGTTGGGAGACACGGGTGCTCGATGCCACGGCGTGTCCCGTTCAGCCCGGGGGAAGGTTCATGGGCAGCGTTGACATTCAACAGCTTAATGCGCACGGAGACCATGAACCGGTGCGGAGCGGCGACGGCCTCGTCGCCTCAAACTCCTTCAACCAGAATGTTCGTGCAAAGTCTTTACAATTAACGGTTTAATGGACACTGAGTTCATGAAGACGAGAAGACGAGAAGCTCGACCGTCCGGAGCCCAGCCAGGCGCGGTTTTGCCAACCAGCCCGGATCCGGTTCAGCGCGGAGCCTGTCAACGATCAGGGCTGGTCCTGGCCCTGCTGTGCGCCTGTCTGGCCGTCACATCCTGTTCGAGATCGACCCCCGCGCGGGAGGACGAGTTCATCCGCCTGATGAACACGGGCAGGAACTACCTCGATCAAAACCAGGCCGACAAGGCCATCCCGCTGTTCACGCAGGCCGTCGCCCTGGCGCCGTCGCGCACCGACGCCCATCTGAACCTGGCCAACGCCTTCCTGGCGGCGGGCCAGGCCGAGAGTGCGCTTCGTCACGCGCACGCGGTCCTCGATTACGACCGCAACTCCGCAGCCGCGTATTACGTCGCCGGGTGCGCGCATCTCCGTCTGGGCCAATTCGAGGAGGCGGTCCAGATGTTCCAGCCGTCGCGCGACCTCGATCCCACGATCGCGGCCGTGAGCTACCAGCTTGGCCGCGCCCACCAGGAACTCCAGCAGTTCGAGGACGCTGCCGCGGCCTATCAGGAAGCGATCTCCCTCGAACCCGATCATCCGGTCGCCCATTACGCCCTCAGCCAGGCCCTGATTCGAGCGGGGCAACCCGACGCGGCGCAAGCGGCGATCGAGAAGCACAAGGCAATCCTCGCCAAAAACACAGGCGCGCCCGCGAGCCCCGAGGTCTACGAGCGGTGCGCGCACACACAGGCGCGCGCCCCCGAGAAGGTGATCAAACCCGAACCGCAAGGCATTCCGGTCACGTTCGTCGACGCCACCGGCGCCGCTTTCGGCGCGGATTCCGCCAAGTATCAAGGCCCGCTTGCGGTGCTCGATTACAACCATGACGATCGCAACAGCCTGATTGCCGCCGAAGGCACGAACGGCTTCCGGCTCCTGGCCAACACCCAGGGCGTCTTTCGCCCCTTGGGCGGCCTGCTGCCGGCAGACCCGGACGGGCGCTTCCGCCACATGGTGGTCGGGGACCTGAACAACGATCGGTTCGAGGACGTGGTGCTGCTGGGCGAGAAGGCCTCGCACGCCTACCGCTTCGCCACCAACGGCGCCGCGCGCGAGGTCACCGCGGCGTCCGGTCTGAAAGGCCTCGTCGGGTGCGCCGGGGCGCTGGTGGACCTCGATTTCACAGGCAAGCTCGACCTGCTGGTGGCATTGCCCGGCGGCAACGGCCTGCGCGTCTTGCGCAACCTGGGCAACATGTACTTCATGGACATCACCGCCACCTCGGGCGTGCCGGCCACGGTGACCGGCGCCCGGCAGGTGCTTGTCGACGATTGGAACAACGACGACATGATGGACGTCTTCGTCGCTCTCGACACCCCGCCGCCGCTCTATCTGCAGAAGCAGCGCGGCGGTCCGCTGGTTGCGACCAATCTCCAGCCCGTCCAGATCGGGGGGGCTGTGCTCGCGCTTGGAGACCTCAACGGCGATTCGCGCGCCGATCTCGTGGCTGCCGCGCCCGATCACATCGACCTGCTGCTGGGCGGGTTGGGCAAGGCCGTGCGTCTGCCGCTCGACCTGCCCGGTGTGAACGTGCTGCGCCTGGTGGACTATGACAACGACGGCTGGCTCGATGTCGTCGCGGCGGGCGAAGGCCTCCGGATCTTGCGCAATGTTGGGGACGGCCAGTTCACGGATCAAACAGCCGCGCTCGGTCTCGACAGACTCGTTCGAGGACGGATCGAGGCGCTCGCCGCGGCCGACTTTGACCAGGACGGCGACACCGATCTGGCGTTGAGCGTCGAGGGGCAGGGTTTGAAGCTTCTGCGCAACGACGGCGGCAACGCCAACATCCAGCTCAAACTCCGACTGATCGGCAACCGGTCGAATGCCAGCGGACTCGGCATCCGGCTCGAGGTCACCGCCGGGCCGTTCCGCGTCCATCGCACCGTCAGCGCGCTCCCGGTCGAAATCGGCGTCGGCAAGAACGCGCAGCTCGATTCGCTGGTGGCCCGTTGGTTCGACCTGGCCTTCAACCAAATCGACGTCAAACCGGACCCGCGCGCCGCCTTGCCCGTGTTCGAGCCGGTCCTGCCCACCGGCTCCTGCCCTTACCTCTACGCCTGGGACGGACGGCAATTCCGTTTCATCTCGGACATCCTGGGCTCCGCGCCGATGGGTCTGCGGGTCACCGAGACCGTCTTTGTCGACGCCGACCCGCATGAATACGTCTGGCTGGGCGGCACGGACCGGTTCCGGCCTCTCGACGGGCAGTACACCGTCCAGATCACCGAGGAATTGCGCGAGGTGCTCTATCTCGACGAGGCCAAGCTCGTTGTGGTCGATCATCCGCCGGGCACCGAAGTGCAGACCACCGACGCCATGCGCCCCAGCAAGCCCTTCCCGCGCGGCGAACTCTGGACATTGGAAAACCGTCAGCCCCTCCTCGAAGCCGAGCGGCTCGATGGCAGCGACGCCACCTCGGCCCTGATCGACAACGATGGCGTGATGGTCTCGCCCGAACGCATCCGGATCCCCCAGTTGCGCGGCCTCGCCGAACCTCACGGCGTCATCCTCGACTTCGGCCCCCTGTCGGTCGAGAAGCCGCTGGTGCTTGCGCTGACCGGCTGGCTCCGGTTCGGCGGCGGCATGGCCAACGTCGCGGCCTCGCACGACCCCGATCTGCCATTCCCCTTCCCGCACATCGAGGTCGAAACCGCCGCCGGCCAGTGGCAGCCGGTCAACGTGGCCCCTGCTGTCCCGTCGGGAAAGACCAAGACCATCCTGATCGATCTCGACGGCAAACTCCCGCCTCGAGCCCGCCGGCTGCGTCTTACCACGGCGTACGAACTTCATTGGGACCGCATCGCTCTCTTCGATCGCCGCCTGGCGGGCGACACCCGGATCACACCGATCACTCCCACCCGCGCCGATCTCCATTGGCGCGGATTCAGCGAATTCGCCGACCTGCCATGGACCCAACCGCTCACACCTGTCTACGACCGCACCTTCCAGAATCCGCACTGGGCGATCACTCCCGAGGGCTGGTGCACACGCTACGGACCGGTCGACCCGCTCGTGGCGGACGAGGACAACGCCTTGGTGCTGCTGAACGGCGGCGATGAACTCACGCTGCAGTTCGACGCGGCCGCGCTGCCCGAGCCGCCGCCCGGCACGGTGCGCGACTTCTTCATCTACACGGTGGGCTGGGACAAGGACTCCGATTTCCACGTCGAACTGGGCTGGAAGGTCGGACCGCTGCCCTGGCACGGCATGGACGATCAAGCCTACGGACGCCAGCCGCGCCCCCCGTTTCCAAGCGACGATCTCATGCGACGAATGACAACGCGCTGGGTGCCGCAGGCAACCCTCAAGCGCGCAGCGCGATAGCCCGCATTTCTCACCAGCTTCTGCAAAACGCGAAGCCGATGTCATCGAAAGGTGCATTCATGCGCGCTATACAGAGCGACATAAATGATGCAGCACGGGGTCAGGGGACCCGGCCTACAAACCTGTAGGCCGCGTGCCCTCACGCGGCGGAACTTCTGACGCTGTGTATAGCAAAGCAAAACCGCGCCCGATGCAGGGAGGGAACCGGGCAACAGAGTGTCATTCCTTGTTCCATGCACTCCGCGCCAATTCCGGAGAATGCATGTGCTTCAGCACCGCTTTGGAACTTGGACATTGTCGATGCTTGTCGATCTGGTTGCAGGGCCTTCATCGCACACTTTCAATGTGTCCAGCGAGAACATCCTTGCCTCTTCGTGCTGCTCGCCACAGATCGATGAAGTGCGGGATGAAGTGTGCGATGAAGTGTGCGATGAAGTCCAATTCGAATCATGTCCAAACTCCTGTGGAAAAAAGTTATGAAACGGCAAATGCAAGGGCCTGAGCCCGCTCGATCGGGTCTCGCAGGATTGGCTGTGGCCTTGGCCTGGCTCCTGCCAGCCTGGGGCGGCGCCCTCGAACCGTGTCGGATCGAGGTGATCGAGAAAGGCAGCGGCTGGCCGGTGCCGCTCGTCGAGTTGCGCACCACGCACAACGTGCGCCTGGTCACGGACAACGCGGGCGTCATCGCCTTCGACCTCCCGGAATTGATGGGCCGCGAGACATGGTTCGACGTCATCGGCCACGGCTACGAGCGTCCCAAGGATGGCTTCGGGTATCGCGGTGTTCGCCTGAAACCCGAGCCAGGCGGGACGCTCAAGGTCGAGGTGACTCGCACAGTGCCCGCCAAGCGGTTGGGCCGCCTCACCGGCGGCGGTCTCTTCGCCGAGAGCCAGGAGGTTGGACACGACACCGACTGGCCCGAATCCGGGGTGTTGGGCTGCG
>JAXGQW010000038.1:0-50391 GCA_040766265.1 Verrucomicrobiota bacterium | reverse complement strand
CCGCCGCCCTGCGGGATGGCGACGAGGAATCGGGCGGTTTGATACTTGTCTTTCATGAGCTGACGCGTCTCAAGCAGCTCGAACGGACCCGCCAGGAATTCGTGGCCAACGTCAGCCACGAGCTGCGCACCCCGCTCTCGTTGATCCAGGGGTTTGCGGAATCGTTGCTCGGAGGCGCCAAGGACGATCCCTCGCTGAACGAGAAGTTCCTGCGCATCATCGACCGCAACGCGCAGCGTCTGGCCCTGCTGATTGAGGATCTGCTCACCATTTCCGAGCTCGAGTCCGGTCGCTCGCAACTGAAGATCGAGCCGGTGGATCTCCGATCCCTGGTGGGCGAGGTGTTCGAGGAATTCCAACCCCAAGCCGCCGCCAAACAGGTCGAGCTCGAAAGCGCTTTGGCGCCGGTTGTCGTTTCGGCCGACCGCGGACGGCTTCACCAAGTGCTGTCGAATCTGATCGACAATGGGATCAAGTACGGGCGGGTCGGCGGGGTTGTCCGCGTGGGGGCCGATTCGGCGGCCGCGGACGAACTCGAAGTGCATGTCGCCGACGACGGCCCCGGGCTGCCGTCCGAGGCTTTGAGCCGTGTCTTCGAGAGGTTCTACCGGGTCGACAAGGCGCGCTCGCGCGAGGAAGGGGGAACCGGGCTGGGCCTATCGATTGTCAAGCACATCGTCCAGGCCCACGGCGGGCGTGTCTGGGTCGAGAGCGCCCCAGGCCGGGGCGCGACCTTCAAGTTTCTTCTCCGCCGCGCGCCGATGCCGGGAGGCGGTCGGGTTGAGTTTCCCGGACCCGATCTCACCCCAGATCCTGGAGCAAGAGCCGCGCGCTGATGCGGGCGGATTCGAAAATGACCGGCAAGCCGCTGCCCGGATGGGTTCCGCCGCCGACGAGGTACATGCGCTCGAATTCCTCGAACCGATTGCGCGGGCGCAGGTGGAGCATCTGGCCCAGGTTGTGGGCGAGGTTGAAGGTCGCGCCGCGATAGACACTGACGTTCTGTTCCCAGTCGACTGGGGTCAGGACGCGCTCGAATCGGATGCGCTTCTCGATGTCAGGAAGCCCGAGTTTGGCCAGTTGCCGCAAGGCCACCTGGCGATACCGGTCCCGCTGCCTGGTCCAGTCCAGGTTCGGGTGCTGATGGCTGACGGGCACGAGCAGGTAGAGCGCGCTGTGACCGGGCGGCGCCATGGTCTCGTCGATGCCGGACGGGTTCTCGACATAGAAGGACGGATCGTCGGTCAGGACATGGCGCTGTTCGATGTCATCGAGATTCTGGCGGTAGTTCTCCGCGATGTAGATGTTGTGGTGCTCGAGTTGGTCGCATCGGCCCTCGATGCCCAGGTAGAGCATGAACGTCGAGCACGAAAACCGCTTGCGCGCGATGGCCGCGTCGGTCCATCGCCGACGCAGCCGATTCGGGACCAGCGTGGTCATTGCATGCGCGAAGTCGGCGTTCACGACGACGGCGTCGGCGCGATGTTCGCCTTGGGCCGTGCGCGCGCCGATCGCCCGCCGGCCCTCGAAGAGAATCTCCTGAACCGGCTCGCCCAGCCGGATGCGCGCGCCCAGTTCCTTGGCGACGCGCGCCATGCCGCGCGTGAGTTCGCTGCAGCCGCCCGTCGGATGCCAGATGCCGTGCTCGTATTCGAGATAGGAGAGAATCGAGAAGAGGCTGGGACACTGGAAGGGGGACATCCCCAGGTACTTGGACTGAAAGGTGAAGGCCAGTTGCAGGCGCGGGTCGGTGAAGTAGCCGGCCAGTTCGGCATGCAGCGACTTCAACGGCTTCAGGTAGGGCAGCACCGCGAGGAGGCGTGTTTGCAGGAGATCGGTCCAGCTCAGGAAAGGCGACTGCAGGCACGGGGCGAACTTCTCGAGCTTGGTTCGGTTGTCGTTCATGAACCGTCGGAACTGAGGGGCGTCGGCCGGCGCCAGCTTCGCAATGGCGGCGACCATCCGCTCGACATCCGATGAGCACAGCAGTTCCCCGCCGGCGCCGAAGATGAGCCGGTATTGGGGATCGAGCTTCCGCATCGGCACCTCGCGCTTCAGGTCGCGTCCGACTTCGGCAAAAATCTCCTCGAGGATCTGCGGGTAGAGAAAGAAGGTTGGGCCCAGGTCGAATCGGTATCCCTGACCTTCGATCGGCGAGGTGCGTCCCCCAACGCGCGGCTCCTTCTCGAGGACCGTGACTTCCAACCCGGCCTTGACCAGCAGCATGGCGGTGGCGAGACCCCCCGGACCGGCTCCGACGATCAGTACGCGTTGCGGCATGGGCAGGTGCATAGCTTAAAAGGGCGCGCCTGACAATCCCAACCGCTGAATCCGCTTGGAGAACGGGCGGTGTCGGCGTACAAGTCGGTCCGTCCTATGCCGCGTTCGATGCCACTGATGATGCTGTGTGCCGTGCTGTTGGCGCGGGCGGATGAGCGCGCGAATCGACTGGTTGGCGCGGGGGTTGCGGAGTTCAACGCCGCCTATCAGGCCTGGGACGGCGCTCGTTTCGCGGCGGCGTCCGACCTCTTTCGCCAGGCCCTCAGCCATGCGGCGGCGTCCAGCGCTGCCTTCTACTGGCTGGGGACGGCCGAATTTCATCGCATGCTGCACCTCGAGGCCGAGGCCCCGACGCGCGCTCGGAAGTCCGAAGTCGACGCGGTGCGCGAGGCTGCGCTGACCGCGCTGACGCGGGCGGTTCAACTCGATGAACGCCATGCGGAGAGCCATGCCTTGCTCGGCACGCTGTACGGCATGAAGATCAGCGGCAGCCTGTTGCGCGCCGCGCAGTACGGGCCGCGGGTCCAGAAGCACTGCAAGAAGGCTCTCGAACTGGGCGCGGACAATCCGCGCGTGCGCTATCTGATCGGCACCTGTCAGTTTCACGTTGCGAAGAGGCCTGCCGCGCGGCGCGAGGCCCTGGCGACGTTTCAGGAGGCCGAGAAGCTTTTTGTCCTCGAAGCGCGGCGGCCTGCGGGGCCGATCGAGCCGCGCTGGGGGCGGAGCAGTTGCCTGACGTTCATCGGGCGGACTCATGAGGCGCTCGGTGAGCGGGCGGAGGCGGCGGATGCCTTCCGCCGGGCGCTTGCCGAGCATCCGGCCAATCACTGGGCGAAGGAAGGTTTGGAACGCGTCACCGCCAACCCATGAGAGAACTATGAGCAGGAAGCACGTCGCGGTCATCGGCTCCGGACTGGGCGGAATGTCGGCCGCCATTTCGCTGGCCCAGGCAGGGTATGCGGTCAGCATCCACGAGAAGAACGGTCGGATTGGGGGCAAGCTCAACGTGCTCAGGGAGCGGGGCTACAGCTTCGACCTGGGCCCGTCGATTCTCACCTTGCCGCACATCTTCGAGCGGCTCTTCGAGGGCTCGGGTCGGAAGATGAGCGATTACATCCCGATCCGCCCGCTGCGCCCGCACTGGCGCAACTTCTTCGAGGACGGCACGGTGGTGGATCTGGTTCCCGAGCCGGAAGGGATGGCGGCGGAGGCCCGCAAGGTCGGCGAGGATCCGGCCAACGTGCAGCGGTTCCTGAAGTACTCGGCTGATCTCTACGATCTCGTCAACAAGGGCTACTTCGAGCAGGGGCTCGACACATCGAAGGACTTTGCCCGCTTTTACGGGTTCTGGACGTTCGCGCAGTTCGATCTGTTGCGGACCATGCACGGCGGCGTCCAGCGGTTCCTCAAGACCCGCCACATGCAGGATGTGTTCGACTACTTCATCAAATATGTCGGCTCGTCCGCGTACCACGCGCCGGCGTTCATGAATTGCCTGCCCACCATCCAGTTTCGTTACGACCTCTGGTACGTGGACGGCGGTCTCTACGGCATCGCGCTCGGTCTCCAGCGGCTCATGGACGAGTTGGGCGTTGTCGTTCGTCTCAACAGCGAGGTGACCGAGATCCGCGTCGGAGCAGCGCCCGCGGGCGGCGCCGGGCCTGCCCGGGGCGAAGGGCGCGCGCCGAGGCGCGGCGACCGGGTTGCCGGGATTGTCACCCAGGACGGCGCCTTTCATCCGGCGGACATTGTGGTGTCGAACATGGAAGTGATCCCGGCCTGCGAGACGTTGCTGCGCGAGGACGCGGCTTTTCTGCGGAGTCTCGAACGTTTCGAGCCGGCGTGCTCGGGGCTGGTGCTCGAACTCGGCCTCGACTGTCAGTACCCGCAACTCGCGCACCACAACTTCTTCTACTCCGAACATCAGCGCGCGCACTTCCACACCGTGTTCCGCAAACGGCAGTTGCCGCCCGATCCGACGATCTACCTGGTTGCGGCGTCGAAGACCGATCCGACCGTCGCGCCGCCCGGCTGCGATTGTCTCAAGATCCTGCCGCACATTCCGTGCATCGACGATGCGCATCCGCTGACGCGCGAGGACTATCTGGCCTTCAAGGAGCGGGTGGTGGACAAGCTCGAGCGGATGGGCCTGCGCGATCTGAGGAAGCACGTCGTCTTCGAGCATTGCTGGACGCCGCTCGATATCCGGGCCCAGTACTACTCGAACAAAGGGTCGATCTACGGGGTGGTGAGCGATCGGTTCAAGAACCTCGCCTTCAAGGCCCCCAAGCAGAGCAGCCGGTATCCCAACCTGTTCTTCGTCGGCGGCTCGGTCAATCCCGGCGGCGGCATGCCGATGGTCGTGCTCTGCGGACAGAACGTGGCGAGACAGGTGGCGGCGTGGGATGGATCCAGAGCGTAGGAGCGTCCGGGCGGGGGCGGGCCCGCACAGACTGCCTCTCATTGCCCGCCGTGTCGTGCGGCAAGGGCTCGACGGCGGGACGGATCGGCGGGCAACAGACTGATCACCGGAACCTGAATCGATGAACATGGAAACAGGCCTCCTGGCCGCCACCGTCCTGCTCTGGGCCCTCGGCTTTTTCCTGCTGCCGCGCCTGCGTCGGCCTGTCGCCACAGGCGCGCCCGCCACAACCCAGCCGGTCAGCGTCATCGTCCCGGCCCGGAACGAGGAGCGGAACCTCCCGACACTGTTGCGGTCGCTTGCGGAGCAATCAGTGAAACCGCGGGAGATTATTGTGGTGGACGATGGCTCGACAGACCGCACCGCGGAAATCGCGCGCCAATGGGGCGCGACGGTGATCGCTTCGCAACCGTTGCCCGACGGTTGGCGTGGCAAGACATGGGCGTGCCACCAGGGCGCCCAGGCCGCGGCGGGTCCGCTCCTTCTGTTCGTGGATGCGGACACCTGGTTCGAGCCGAACGGGCTGTCCCGCGTGCTGAGCAATTACGGCGGCGGCGCCTTGTCGGTCGGGCCGTTTCATGCTGTCCAGAAGCCCTGGGAAGACTTTTCGCTGTTCTTCAACTTCAACATGACTGTCGGGACGGTGCCCGATGGGCTTTTCGGCCAGATGCTCCTGGCGGATCTCGAGAGCTACGGGCGGGTCGGCGGACACGAGGCTGTGAAGGGGCGGATTCTCGAGAACTTCTGGCTGGCGGGGCGGTTTCGCGCCGCGGGCATTGCGGTGCGAAGCGCGACCGGGCGTGGCGCGTTTTCGTTTCGGATGTACCCGAACGGATTGGGTGAACTGATCGAAGGCTGGACCAAGGGATTCGCGTCGGGAGCCGGGCAGACGCCGCGCGGGGTGCTGTTCCTGGTAGTCGCCTGGATGATCGGTCTGGTTTTTGCGCCGATCGGCTGGGCGGCTATGGACCACGGGTTGTGGTGGGGGTCGGCCTACCTCGCTTGCGCGGCGCAGGTGGCTTGGTTCAGCCGTCACATCGGCTCGTTTCGCCGGCTGACCGCGCTGCTCTACCCGTTGCCGCTCCTCTTCTTCTTCGTTGTCTTTGCCCGGTCCGCACTGCGCTCGGGCAAACAGGTCAGTTGGAAAGGACGCCAGATCCGTGCCGATTGAACTGCCCATCGGTTGGGTCATCGTGCTGAACGTGGCCGGTTGGCCCGCGATTCAGGTCGGGCTCGCCTGGGCCTTCACCCGCATGCCCGCGGCCTGGTTCAACCCTCGAGAGGCGCGCGGATGGGAACGGGGCGGGCGCGTCTACGAACGGGTCTTTGCCGTCAAACGCTGGAAAGACCGGTTGCCGGACGGGGCGCGCTGGTTCGGCGGCGGCTTCGCCAAGGGCACACTGCGCAGCGCCGACACCGGTCATTTGCGGCGTTTTGTGCGCGAAACATGGCGGGGAGAACTCTGTCACTGGGCGGCGCTGGCCTTCGTGCCGATGTTCTTTCTGTGGAATCCGTGGTGGGCGGATCTCGTGATTGTGGCGTATGCCGCGGCGGCCAACCTGCCGTGCATTCTCGCGCAGCGCTACAACCGAGCCCGCTTTCAGCGAGCGCTGGCCCGGAAACCGCATGCCGGGCCGTGAACTCAATCAAGGCATCGCCTGAGGCGTGTCTTCAACCCGCTTTTCTCTCTTTGAGAATCATGAAGAACGTGTTGGCTTCTTCGTCCTGGGGATTGACCAGGAGGCGCTGTCTCATGCGCAGCTTCTCGATCTCCGTCACGTCCTCCTGCTCGGCCACATAGTAGATCGGTTTGCCGCGCTCGCCGTAGATGGCGTAGGAATACCAGTTCATGACGAAGGGCTCGCCATTCTTGCGGTAGTTCCAGGTCTGTCCGTGAAACACCTGGCGGTTGAGCAGCTTCTGCTTCAGCCCGGCCAGCACGGTGCGATCCGTGCGTCTGCCCTGCAGCATGCGGGGCGTCTTGCCGCTCAACTCCTCCCGCCCGTAGCCGGTCATCTTCAGCCAGGCCCGGTTGACATAGATGATGCGGGGGCCGGAGGGGGGCTCGAGTTCGGCGTCTGTGACCATGATGCCGCGCCGCAGGTTTTCGAGAACGATCAGCCAGTCGAATTTCAGTTGCATAGGAGGTGATTGCTGCACATGCAAAGGCCAGTCTGGCCCACGCATCGGCGATGGCAAGTGCGAAGCGCGCGGTGTATCTGGTTGTTGTCGGTGTTCTGTCGCCCGGTGAGGGCACCGGGCCTACAACGGATGGAGATGGCCGGTGTAGGCCGCGTGCCCCCACGCGGCGCATACTCGATTCCCGCCGACAACCTCCAGATGCACTGCGAAGCGCGCTTCGAAGCCGGCCCCAGAGAATTCTGCTCCCCCCCGGTGTCATTCGAAGGTCGGGACATTCTCGACCTGGCGGACGCGCCAGCGCCCTTCCAACTTTGCCAGCGTGAAGCGGATCTCGACCACGTACAGTTCCGGATCACCCGACACCTGCGCCTGCGCCGTCGCTTCGATCACCGCCGAGGCCGGCCCGAGCTCGACGGTCTGAGGATCCAGAAACCGGACCTGCACCTGGCGGGTCCGGCCTTTCGCTGCCGCGATCGTCCGGATCAGTTCCGCGCGATCGCTGACGGCGACGTCCGGAGCGCCCGGAACGGTCACCTGGATCTGGAATCCGGGTGCGAAGTGGTCAGCGACCCGATTGGCCGCCGCAAGGTCCGCGAGGGTCCTGCCCTGCGCCGGGGCGCTGACGTCCTCGGCCAGGCTTGTCAGAAGCCGGAGAATCCGCTTCTGGTCGGATGGCAGGCAGCCGCGCAGGCCGGCGAACGCGGCGCCGCCCAGCGCGAGCACGAGGAGAAGCTTGCTCCATTTCATAACTCGGTTACCAAAGGGTGTTCCCGACGATGCGGCTCCTCTTGATGACGCCGCCCCAGTGCAGTTCTTTTGGCATCGTGCGATTGTCTCCCATCACGAAGTAATCCTCGGGACCCAGAGTGCGCCGCTCGATTTCCCAAGGTTCAGCCTCCCTCGAATACGGCTCATCGAGCAACTGTCCGTCGATCCACACCTCTCCACGCTGCACCTCGACCGATTCGCTTGGCAAGGCGATGATGCGTTTCAAGTACATGATGCTCGTGCCGGTTGTCCGGATCGCGACGATCTCGCCGCGGCGCGGCTCGCGCCACAGGTACGGAACCCGGTTGACGAGGTTGACCGAGCCGTTGCGCAGGGTTGGTTCCATGCTGATCCCATTGACCCGGACCGGGAGGAGCACATGCCGGAAGACCAGCCAGCATCCCACGCCCAGGAGCAGCGCGCGCACCAGGGTGACCTTGGGGTTCTTTCCCACGATCACCCGCTGCCACAGGGGGACGGAAGCGACTGGACCGGACGCCGGATCGCGCATGGCGCTTATCATACCAGAATCCGTTCGATGAAACAGAAGGGGCGCCGGCGGCGTGCGCCGGCGCCCGGTGCAAGTTGAACCGTCGAATCGAGCGATCAATCCGCCAGGCGATAGAACTTGGCGGCGTCCTGAGCCGCCACTGTCACGACGGAGAGGTCGCCTTCGATCATCACCGGCGCGGGATCGTCGACATAGGCGCCGTTGACCGTCGCGGCGGACTGCAGACGGAACGCGGAAGCGGTCGCCGGCCAGGCGATGCGGATGTTGCCACCGGCCAGCAGGCTGATGGTGAGCGTGACGTCGGCCGGGCCGGGTTCGACCGCCAGCGCGGCGACGCTGCCGACCACGCCCAGGCCGTCGGTGACGATGACAGTGTACGTGCCGGCGTGATCGACGGCGGCACTGGCGAGAGCCAACGTCGCGGTGCCCGCGCCGCTGATGCCGTTGCCGTCGGCGAGCCGGATGCCGTTCCGATACCAGCGGTAGGCGAGGGTGTTGCCGGTCGCCGCGGTGCTGAATGTGACCGGCGTGCCGGCCTCGACGGCCTGGTCCACAAGCTCCTTCGTGATGGAAGGCGGCGTGTATGTGCCGGGCACGATGTGCACGTTGTCGAGCAACAGAGTCTTGTCAGGGAAGGTGCCGATGTGGGCGATCTGGATTTCGGCGGTGTCCATCCACGGCGTGAACGGGATGAACGCCTGATAGAAGGGCCTGGTGTGCCGGGTTCCGGTCCAGGGCGAGACAGTATCGATCGGCGGACGCTCTTCGCTCGTGAACAGCACGCCGCCATCGACGCTCACCTCGACCTGTCCGAGGTTGGGGGCGTCGGAGGAGCCTGTGGCGCGGCCATCGCGGAGGTTGTAGTCGAAGATCAGGGTGTATTCCTGGCCCGGTGTCAGGCCCTCGACGGTCTGGCGGATGTTTCCTGCGTTCTGGTTGAAGTAGACGCTGTCCTGGTCGGAGTTGATGCCGTTGTCGAGGAACGGCTCGATCCAGGACGTCGTCGGGCTGTAACCATTGACCCCATAGCTGCCCGACGGGATCCAGCCGGCCGCCCGCTCGGGGTGGAAGTAACCGGGCCAGTTGGCCCCCATGATGCTGGCCTCGAAGCTCGAATTCTTGACTGCGATCTCGTCGGCCAATCGCGGAACGATCGATACCCCGTCAAGAAACAGCGTCGCATCGCCCGATGTGACGACGGTCTTGAATTCGAGCAAACCGCTCTCGGCCGCCGCGGTGAAGCGCAGTTCCTTGAAGTAATAGTCTGTGAGCCCAGACTGTCCCGCGGGGATGATGTCCTCGATATTGGCCAGTTGCTGGCCGGCGAAGCTGACCTGCAAGTCCAACTCGTACGGATTCTCGACGGTCCGGCCATTGTAGAAGAACTGCAGGCCGTACAACTGACCGACCTTCAGGCCCGTGATCATTTGGGATACCGTCCCGCCGCCGCCCTGGATTCGCAGCACCTGACGCCGATCCGGGATGGTCAGGTCCGCGGCGGACAGGAAGGGATTGCCCGTCCCCGCCATGCCAATGTTGGCGCCGCCGGTGGTCCAGCAGGAGACCGCGGCCGTGCCGACACCACTGTCCTTGTCGACTTCGAAGCTGGGGTTCAGGACGAAGGTGGTCCCGGCCACGAACACGGCGGTGATGTCCGCCGGGAATGGCGTTCCGTCCGGATCGGTGATCTCGACGACGGCGTTGCCGACGGCGACGCCTCTGATCTTGAAAGACTGGGTGGTTGTGGCGCCTTCGAATGCCAGGCTCACCGTCCCGCTGGCGTCCGCGTCGGGCAAGACGAAGACGGTTGTGTTTCCGCTGCGCACCTTGACGACGGCAGGTCCCTCGGCCAGGCGCTCCGGCGGAACCGTGATTGTTGCCGTGCCTTCTTCACCGATGCGCAAGGCCATCCGCGCCGGGGTCATGTCCATCGGGGGCAGGGCCGATCCGGTCTCCCCGAGAACCTTGACGTCGTCCAGGAGCACCGTGGCGCCGGCCACCGTGTTGGCAAAGCCGATCTGGGCGGTGCTGGCCGCCGCCTTGAACGTCACGGTCTGCCGGGCGTAGTCCGCCCCGCCTCCCACCGCGGTCACATCCTTCTCCCAGATGACCGTGCCGTCGACGCTCACCTGCAGGTGGGCCGTGGCGCCCGAGGTGGCGTTGTATGCGAACGCAAGCTGGTAATCGTTTCCCGGCACCAGGGGCCTGAGGGTCTGTGTGAGAGATCCCTCGTCGGCGATGAAGGCCACCAGGGCCTGGTCGGGAATGGCGCCATTGTCCGCCCGCCCGCCGGTGCCGTCATCCACGCCGGCGACGCCGGTCTTGGTCCAACCGCTGATCGCCGGCCAATCGGCGCCGGCGCTGGGAGCGCCATCGTAGACCGCGCCGCTGGCCTCGAAACTGGGGTTCATCACCGTGAAATTGCCCTCGTCGCGCTGGACGATCGTCACGGCATCCAACAAAACGGTCGAATCGCCGCGGGTGGTGATGTCGAAGGTGAGCGTGCCCATCTCGAAATCGGGGATAAACGGCACGGTGCGGGAGTAATAGGGCGAGCCGGTCAGTGTGGCCGGCTTGACTTTCAACATGGTGGCGAGGGTCTCATCCATCGCTCCACCCCAGTTGATCGTCGAGAACCTGACCGCCAGATCAAGGTCGCTGCCGCTCCGCGCATCGTAGCGGAACTGGATCCAGTATTGTTTCCCGGCAGTCAGTCCGACGATGTCCTGGGACAGGGTGCCGGCTCCCTGGTGAAAGCCGACCCGCAGGCCGTCCGGGACGGGTGTGCCGGTGTTGTGAAACGGACCGGCGTTCTCGTTCACCCCGGGCTGGCCCCCTGTGCTGTTCCAGTTGTCGATGGTCCCATAGAAGGGCCAGGGCTGGGTGAAGTTGTTCTCGAAGCTGGGGTTCGCGATGAACCCCTGGCTCAAGGCTGACACGCTCGTCGCGGCGGCCAGCATGGCGGTGGCGAACAGGCGCCAGGGTGTTTTGGTGTTTCGCATGGTGTTTGGTGCCTTCTTGGTTCCTTGGTTAAGGGCTTCTGCCAGGGCGCAACTTGGGATTGGTACGATTGTCAAGCATTGCCTTTCCGACGATGGAAAACATGCTCGATCCCTGAAGTCCGTTCAAGGCAAAAGCAGGCAAAGGAAGGCAAACCAGGGATGTCTTCACGCGACGGTGAGAGGCGAGCCACGAATCGCGAATGACACGAATTCGAGGGGAAACATGAGTCGTGTGATTGGTGGCCCCCCCTTCCCTGGGCTGCGGCCGGCGCGTGGCGCCCAGCCGCCCTTCCAAAGACGACACCGTCCGCCGTCCGCTGCGCTGCCTGACTTTCGGCTTGCGAAGAGGCCGTCCAAATGGCTAGGCTTTGCCACTTTTATGGCAGCCATTGGCCGATTTCAGAAGGGCGACGAGGTGTTCCATGCGAAGGTCGTCGACGGCGAGCTTTTCCGACTGCTCGGCGACGTCTTCGGGTCGCCGTCCTTCGAGAAAAAGCCGGTATCGCCCAAAGGGGTGAAGACGCTGGTGCCGGTTGTTCCCTCGAAAGTGATCGCGGTGGGGCTGAACTATGCCGATCATGCGCGGGAGAGCGGCAAGCCGCTGCCCAAGGAGCCACTGTTCTGGCTCAAGGCCCCGACCTCGCTCATTGCGGATGGCGCCAAGGTCGAGATTCCGTTCCCGTCGCATCGGGTCGATTTCGAGGCTGAGTTGGCGATTGTGATTGGCCGGCGTGTGCGCAACGTCACGCCCGCGGCGGCGGCCCGGTATATCTTCGGCTACACGGCGGCGCAGGACATCAGCGATCGGACGATTCAGAACGCGGAGAGCCAGTGGGCGCGCTGCAAGTCGTTCGACACCTTCACCCCGGTCGGCCCGTATGTGGAGACGAAGATCGATCCGCACGATCTGACCATTCAGCTTTTTCAGAACGGGCAGTTGAGGCAGAACTCGAACACCAGCCAGCTCCTCTTCAACTGCTACCGGCTCGTCAGCTTTATCTCAACCAACCTGACCCTGCTCCCCGGGGACTTGATCCTGACCGGCACGCCCAGCGGCGTGGGTCCAATCGAGTCGGGCGACCGTCTCGAGGTCCGCATCCAAGGCCTGGCCCCGCTGGTCAACACCGTCAAGTGAGCAGGGCCATGCGCTGGACGTCCACCTTCATTCCCACCCTCAAGGAGAATCCGGCTGACGCCGAGATTGTCTCCCATCAGTTGCTGGTTCGCGCCGGACTGGTGCGCAAGCTCACGGGGGGGCTCTACACGTTCCTGCCGATGGGCCTGCGGGCGCTGCGCAAGATCGAGCAGATCGTGCGCGAAGAGATGAACCGGGCGGGGGCCATCGAGGTCTTCATGCCCGCGCTGCAGCCTCCGGACATCTGGCAGCAGAGCGGCCGCTACGTCTCGGCGCGCGAGGTTCTTTACAGGGTGCGGGACCGCGCCAACAAGGAATGGCTGCTCGGCCCAACGCACGAGGAGGTGATCACCACCCTTGTCGCCGGCGAGATCAGCTCCTACCGCCAACTGCCGCGCAACTTCTACCAGATTCAAACCAAGTTCCGCGATGAAATCCGCCCGCGCTTCGGCCTGATGCGCGCCAAGGAGTTCATCATGAAGGACGCCTACAGTTTCGACGTCAGCGACGAAGCCGCGCAGGCCAGTTACCAGAAGATGTACGACGCCTACACGCGCATCTTCCGCCGCTGCGGCCTCCGGGCCATGCCGGTCGAGGCCGACACCGGGGTGATCGGCGGCAAGTTCTCGCACGAGTTCATGGTCCCGGCCGAATCGGGCGAAAACGAGGTCGTCTACTGCGAATCGGGCCAGTACGCCGCGAACATCGAAAAGGCGGCCAGCCGCGGCCCGGTGGTTCCAACGCCCCAAGCCGACAGCGGAGCGGCGCTCGAGAAGTTCCCGACGCCGGGCGTGGTCACGATCGAGGCGCTGAGCCGGGCGCCGCACCACGTGGCGCCCCACCAGCAGATTAAGACCCTGGTCTATGTGGTCGAGAGCAGGCTGGCGCTCGTGCTTCTGCGCGGGGACGATCAGCTCAACGAGGCCAAACTCGCCGGCGCGCTCGGCACCAACCAGCTCCGCCCGGCAACCGCCGACGAGATCGCGCCCGTGCTGGGGGCGCATCCGGGCAGCCTGGGCGCGATCGCCGACGCCCTCAAATTCGAGGCCGCCTCCCTGCCCGTGTATGCGGACGAGGCGCTGCGCGGCGCAGCCGGCATGACCACCGGCGCGAATGAGGACGGTTACCACTTCCGCCACGTCCAAATCGAACGCGATATCCGCGTGACCCGCTGGGCGGACCTGCGCACCGTGCAGGCGGGCGAGTTGTGCGTCGCGAGCGGCCAGCCGCTCAAGGTCCGGCGCGCCATCGAGGTGGGCCACGTTTTCAAACTGGGCACCAAGTACAGCGAGAAACTCAACGCCCTGTACCTGGACGAATCGGGGACGCAACACCCGTGCGTGATGGGCTGTTACGGCATCGGCGTCACACGCACCCTCCAGGCGGTCATCGAACAATCCCACGATAAAGACGGCATCATCTGGCCGCTCTCCGTCGCCCCGTTCGAGGTCTGCATCACCCCGCTCAGCGTCGCGCCCAACAGCCCGGTCATGCAGTGCGCGGAGCGGATCTATGCAGCCCTCATCGAGGCCGGGATCGAGGTGATTCTTGACGACCGCGACGATCGTCCGGGGGTGAAGTTCAAAGACGCCGATCTGGTGGGGTTTCCGCTCCGGGTGGCTGTGGGCGAGAAATCGCTGGCGCGCGGCGAAATCGAACTCAAACCGCGCGGCGGCGCGGTCGCCCCGGTCAAGACCGAATCTGCGGTTGAAGCCGTCCGGAAGTGGCTCGAGACTGCGCGCGCCGAGTTGGGAATGGGAATGGCCCAGAGCCGATAGTCCCGTCTGCGAGTCGGATACAGCGGGAGTCTCCATCCGTTGCAGGTCCGGCGCCCTCACCGGGCGACAGAATACCGACAAGGATCAGATGCACCGTTCACGGGACAGGTTGACATTCAACGGTTGGATGCGCACGGGGGACCAAGATCTGAAATCTCAAATCTCAAATCTCAAATCTGAAACCGCCGGGTTCACGGGAGGGCGCTGTGCGAGGAGACGCACAGTTGCCAGGCGCGGTCCGGATCAACTAGAATCCTTACCGGTGAAACATGTTGCAGACAAGTCAAGTTTCTGTGCTGCGTTAAACGGGTCAAGGATTCTAAGGAACGAGGCGCGGGAGAGAGGGGCGAGGAAACACGGGGACTCCTCATGGGAAGAAGGATTGGATTTGGTCTGAGGCGCGCCTCGTTAGTGTTTGACAGAAAACCGGGCTCGGTTTAGCAACGAACAACGTCGCCCATAGCAATGACCAGAAGCCTTATGAAAACACGATGCAACCGGCGTGGCGCTTTTACACTCATCGAGTTGTTGGTTGTCATAGCGATCATCGCCATCCTGGCGGGGATGCTCCTTCCAGCCCTGTCCAAGGCCAAGACGAAGTCGCAAGGCATTTTCTGCATGAACAACGGCAAGCAGATGATGCTGGCGATCGCGCTGTACTCGCAGGACTACGACGACCTGTTGCCGCCGAACCCCGACGACGGGAACACGACCCCCGGCTACGCCTGGGTTGGCGGGCAGGCGGGCAGGGGCGGCACAGAGGAATTCAACACGAGCATTCTCCAGGATCCGACCCGCTCGCTGCTAGTACCTTACAATGGCGGATCGGTGTCGCTGTACAAGTGTCCCGCGGACAAGCGAACCGGGCTCTATCAAGGCAGCGATGCCACTCAGCGCGGCAAGAGGGTGCCCGCGGCCCGGACGTTCGCGATGAACCAGGCGGTTGGAACGTATCCATACGAGGCCGGCTGCAGAATGTCCGTCCACGGCCCGTGGCTGAACTCGACCTCCGGCGGCCATTCGCGCAACCAGCGCTGGTACACGTACGGCAAGAATTCGGATTTCCACAACCCGGGTGCCGCCAACACGTGGGTCCTCATCGACGAGGATGCAGACAGTCTGAATGACGCCGCGATGGATCGATTGGCCGGGCACGTACCACAACATGGCCTGCGGCTTTGCGTTCGCCGACGGTCATTCCGAGATTCACCGATGGCGGCAACCGGACACCAAGGTTTACCGGGGCAACACCGCCCAGATCACGCCCAAGAATCCGTCCGACTGGCAGTGGATCGCCGAACGGACCTCGGCCAGAATCCCGGGCAAATAACCGGACTTCCTGACATTCGCCTCCACAGCACGCCGGACGGTCCGTGGACCGTCCGGCGTTGTGTTTCCAGCGAGACGCATTTTGGAGTTTCCGGCTTCGCCATGGTCACAACGCCATGAGACATGCGGACGAGTCGTGCTGAAAGCTTGTGAGAGGCGGCGTTTTCAGGCTTGATCGGCCCCGTGTTTGAGTTGCTCCAGACCGATCCGGCTTCGAAGGCCAGGCTCGGGCGTTTGACCACCGCCCGCGGGGTCATCGACACGCCGGTCTTCATGCCGGTCGGCACCCAGGCCAGCGTGAAGGCGATCGATCCGCGCGAGTTGCGCGAGATGGGCACCCAGATCATCCTCGGCAATACCTATCACCTCAGCATCCGGCCCGGACTCGAGATCATCGAGGCCGCGGGCGGCCTGCATCGGTTCATGGCTTGGGATGGACCGATCCTGACCGACAGCGGCGGTTACCAGGTGTTCAGCCTGGCCAAGATCCGCAAGCTCAAGGCCCATGGCGTCGAGTTCCGCTCCCACCTCGACGGCTCGCCTCTGTTCCTCGGGCCGAAGGAGGCGATGGCGATTCAGCGCGCGCTCGGCTCGGACATTGCGATGGTCTTCGACGAATGCCCGCCGCACGACGCGCCGGCCAAGGAACAACGTCGCTGTCGAGCGCACCATTCGCTGGGCGCGCGAGTGCCGCGAGCAGCCGCGGTCCCCTGGGCAACTGGTCTTTGGCATCGTCCAGGGAGGCGCGAACGCGGCTTTGCGCGAGGAATGCGCCCGCGCGATCACAGCCCTGGATTTCGACGGCTACGCCATCGGCGGGGTCAGCGTGGGCGAACTCGAGCCGGAGATGCTGCGGGCCATCGAGTTCGCCGAGCCTTCTTCCCGCCGGGAAGGCGCGGTACGCGATGGGCCTGGGCACCCCGGCGCAGATGGTCGAGTTGGTCGGCGCGCGGTGTGGACATGTTCGACTGTGTGTTGCCGACGCGCGTGGCCCGGAACGGCACCGCGTTCACGCGGCGGGCACGTTCGCGATCAAGGGCGCGCCTGCAAGGCGGAGGTGCGCCCGATCGACGAGGGCTGCGCGTTTTGCTGCCGGCACTTCAGCCGGGCCTACATCCGCCATCTGCTCAACGAACGAAATCCTCGGTCTGCGGCTGGTCAGCATCCACTCGCACTTCTATCTCCACGTGATGCGCGAGATCCGCGCCCACCTGGCCGCCGGAACGTTCGGCGACTACCGGCGCGAGTTCTCGCCCACTACGTCCCGACCCGACGCGTCCTGGCGTCCCGGCTTTTAGATTTCAGACGGAGAAGGCTAACGGCTGAGTGAATGAAGTTTGTCACTCTATCGCTGTTGCAAGGACCCGCGAGAACAGAGACTGGAAACTGAGGCGGAGCTCGGTTCACTGCGGTCCTCCGCCTGCTCATGATCCTGTTTCTCGGGCTGGCCACGGTGGGGCTGGTGAGCAACCTCGCGGACTGGCTGGCCGGAGGGGAACCGACGCGGCGCGTCAGGCCCTGGTCGGCTGATCGGGACGATGGTGTTTCGGTCGCGGCGCTGGGCGCCGGGGATGGTTTGTGCGGGAGAACTGGACCACCTGGGGCGAGGCATTCGGCCTGGGGGATGGCCGCTGGCCTGGCTGGCCCTGGTGGCCGTCGCCGCACTGTGGCCGTGTTCCGATCAGTTTGGCGCTGATGTGGGTGTCGCAGAAAGTGATGATCCGTGCTGTCGCTCGAGGCTGGGCGCAACCCACGTGCGGGCGCTCGAGGCCGTGACCTCGATCGGACAGAAGCTTTTGTTTGGGGCGATGGCGGTCTTGCTGGCCCCGGTGGTCGAGGAAGTGGTGTTCCGCGGCATTCTCTATCCGACCATTAAGGCCTGATACCGCGCGGCCTGTGGCTGACGGCGTTTGTGTTTGCCTTGACCCACGCCAACGCGGGTGACGTTTCGCCGTGATGTTTTTTGCCGTGCTGCTGACGCCTTTTGTACGAGCAGACTGGCCGCTCTGGGCCGATTGGCGCCCACGGCCTGTTTAATCTCGCCAATTTCACATGGCTGCTTGTCGGAGGATGAACGAGTTCGAATTGATCAGGCGCTCTGACGCGCGACCTGCCGCGTCCCCCTCGAGTGGGTGGTCGGCGGGCGATGACTGCGCGGTTCTCGACCTCGGGCTGCCGGACCGCTGGGTGCTGTTCAAGACCGACGCGGTGGTCGAGGGCGTCCACTTCGACGCGGACGCCCTGCCGAGCAGATCGGGCACAAGGCCCTGGCGCGGTGTTTGAGCGACGTGGCCGCCATGGGCGGCGACCCTCCAGCGCACTGATTACCCTGGGCTGCCGACGGCATTCGATGTCGCCCGCATCGAAGGGGTTTACCGGGGGCTGAACGCCCTGGCCGCGCGGCATGGCGTGGCGATTGTGGGAGGTGAAACCACGACCAACCCCGATCGGCTCCTGCTCTCGGTCTGCCTGCTGGGCTCGGTCGAGGAAGACCCGCTGCGTCACTCGATCCGGTGCCAGCCCGGCGACGCCCTCTTCGTGAGCGGTGTGTTGGGCGGTCGTTGCGGGGCCGACACCTCTGTTTCGAGCCGCGTCTGGCCGAGGCGCGCTGGCTGACCGGGCACTCGCGGTGCATGCGATGATCGACTTGAGCGATGGGCTCGGCGGGGAGACTTGCGGCATCTGCTCGAATCGAGCCAGGTCGGCGCCGAGCTGCTGGCCGCGGCGATCCCAATCAGCCGCGAGGCGAAGCGCGCCGCGCGCGAACGTCCCGACGCCAAGTCCGCATTGTCGGCCGCACTGACCGACGGCGAGGATTTCGAGCGTCGCGGCCGCTGCTCGATGCGAGGGCCGATCTGGGGCTGGCATGCATCGGGACTTGGGAGCACGTTCACTTAGCGCGGACGACCGTCAGCGGGGAGGGCCGGCGCGCCGGGGTGGTGATCGGGTTGTCGGGGCAAGCGACCGAGCGGGTGCATTCGCCGACGTTCAGGTCAACACGCCAGCGGGGGCTGTTGTTCCGATTTGTATGGGCGCCGAAAGATGAATACCTTTACGCCGGGCGTGTCATCGAGTGCGATGCGAGACCCGGGCTTGATGGCGGATTCGTTATGAAGAGGCGCTTGAGTTCTCGACTGGCCATCGCACGGTGGCGGCCCGACAGGAGGCTGCCGCTTGCGCAAGGCCCGCGCGAATCGGTCGATAGGGTATTCGGCCATCGGCGCGCGCGCCGTTCGCCTGGTCGGCTCGGGCCGCACGAAGGGCCAGGGTTGGCCGCGGTCGAGGCGAGTTCCTTGCGGGCTACGGACGGGGCGGCGCCGCTGCATTTGGCCAGTGGCGAGGAACTCGAACGGTGTCGGCGACATCCCGTCCCACATCCGACGCGGCTGCGGGCCGCGCGGGGCTTGAGGGGCCTGAAGAGCCCGGCCCAGCGCAGGTTGAGCGGGTGATGGAGAATAGGACTTACAGGCCGTTTTGCTGGGCCGGATGACGGCTTGGTACTGGCGGCGGTGGAAATCGTGGTGCGCCTGGTTCCCCGAGGAGGTCGGGGGGGACGATGATCCAACACCATTCTGAAGAGCGCGACGATGGTGGGCGAGCAATTAGTGGCGAGTACCGGGGAATGGATGGCGCTGATCGGGTGGGCGGCGGGGGCGTATCATTTGAAGGGGCGGATGGGTGGGACGCGAACCAACGGCGGGCGCGACTGCATCTGGTGGCCAAACGGAAGGGGATCGACGGGCGCTGGGAGTGTCGGCCGACGGCGCAGTAGGCATCCGGGGGAGATGAGCAATTGTCGGGGACAAGGCGAAACGACGGCGGCGGGGAGGATGAGGCGATCGGGCAGGCGGGAACTGGTGGGGAGGGCGGGTTGCGAAGGGCGGATGCCCGCAGGCTGGGGGCGGAGAGATCGCGCGGAGTGCGGTTGCGGGATCAACGCGGTGTGCGGCCTTTGGAAGCCCATGGTTACGTTCACTTCGCATAGCGCGGCCGAGACCGTCAGCCTGGGGGAGGCGTGGGGACGCGAGGCGCGCCGGGGTTGGGTGATCGGGTTGTCGGGCGAGCTGGGGGCGGGCAAGACTCAATTGGTGAAAGGCCTCGCGCGGGGGCTTGGCGCGACCGAGCGGGTGCATTCGCCGACGTTCACGCTGGTCAACGAGTACGCCAGCGGGCGGCTGGCCTTGTTCCACCTGGATTTGTATCGGCTCGAGACGTGGGCGCAGTTCGAAAGCGCCGGTCTGGATGAATACCTTTACCAGCCGCCCGGCGTCGCCGTGATCGAGTGGGTCGACAGATGCGATGCCTGGACCGCATCGGGTCTTCTGGCGGCGCCAGGGCCGTCTTTCAGGCGTGTCTGGATCGAAACGGTTGACGATGCAAGCCGGCGGATACGTTATGAAGATACTGGCGCTTGAGTTCTCGACCGGCCATCGCACGGTGGCGGCCCTCGACACGGAGGCCTTGGACACCGCGCATGCCCCCGCCATCGAGATCGAGGAGGTCCAAGGCCGATCCGTTCGCGCCTGCGCCATGGTCGAGTCCGCGCTGCGCAAGGCCGGTCTTGCGCGCGAATCCGTCGATACCGTGGCGGTTGGACTCGGGCCGGGCAGTTATGCGGGGATTCGATCCGCCATTGCATTCGCTCTCGGGTGGCACGTGGCGCGCGCCGTTCGCCTGGTCGGCATCTCGAGTGTCGAGTGTCTGGCCGCGGGGCTCGAGGCGAAGGGCGAGTCAGGGTCCGTTTTGGCCGCGGTCGACGCGCAGCGCGGCGAGTTCTACCTTGCGGGCTACGAACTCGGGCCGACGGGGTGGCGCGAGGTCGAGCCGCTGCATTTGGCCAGTGGCGAGGAACTCGAGCGGCGGATTCGCGCAGGCGCCCGCGTTGTCGGCCCGGACATCCCGTCCGGCATCCGCGGCGTGCGGAGGGTCTATCCGGACGCGGGGATCCTTGCGCGGCTGGGGGCTGGCCGCGTGGGGCTCGAGACTGGGGCGTGCCTCGAACCGATCCACTTGCGCCCGGCCCGTTTCGTCAAGGCGCCGCCGCCGCGGGCTGTGTGAAGGCGCGGGTGGGCGGTTCGAAGCGCAGTGTATCTGGAGGTTGTCGGTGGGAATCGAGTTTGCGCCGCGTGGGGGCACGCGGCCTACAGCGGGAGTCTCCATCCTTTGTAGGCCCGGTGCCCTCACCGGGCGACGGAACACCGCCAACAACCCGATGCACCGTCGAAGCGACAGGCGGAAAATGTGTTGCGCGGCATGTCAAAGACCGGTATGTCTGCCGCCAACATTTAACCAATATCCTTATGGCTCAACCTGTTTTTCATCCCAGCGTGGAAGGCGCCCAGCACGGCGCGAAGACCTTGGCCCAGTTCCTCGATTATGCGAAGGCATCCGGCGCGGCGGGCGCGCAGCCGTCCAACTACATGCTCGAGGACGGCAAGAAGTTCAAGTCGGCCAAAGAGATCGAGGAGACCTTTGCGTCGCGCGGGATGTCGTTGGACGGGATCTCGTGCCATTGTCCGATCTGGGTGCACACGACGGCCTGGACCGGCAGCCCGACCGTGCGGCCGTTCATACCTGCCGATGTCGCCAAGCTGGCACCGGAGAAGATCGAGGAGTGGGCGGAGGATTACCTGTTGCGTTTCTTCGATTTGGCGGCGGAACTGAAGGTCAAGATCCTGCCGATGTTCTGGGGTGTGGCCTTCGGGTGGGAGCTGGCGACTGGCTATCCGTGGGGTTTCTGGAAAGGCGGTGACTACGACCTGCTCGAAGCGGGGAAGGAGAGATTCGTCAAGAAGACGGCGAAGATCCGCAAGAAGGCCAATGACCTCGGGCTTTATCTGGCCCATGAGATCCACCCGGGCACGGCCGCGATGTGCGCCGACGATTTCAATCTGCTGGTGTCGATCTGCGACGGCGACAAGTGTCTCACGGTGAATGCGGATCCGTCCCATTGCTGGGAGGGCGAGAGCTGGGAAACCCGCTTTCGCAAGGTGGCCAGCCGCGTTTACGCCTGCCACGTCAAGAACTACACGATTCGCCCGAATATCCCGCTGCGCTACATGGCCCCGAACTGGCCCGACCGCGCGATGCAGTTTGTCGACATCCCGTCCGGCGATCTGAACATGGTCCGCTACGTCGAGATGCTGATCAACATCGGCTACGCGGCGCGCTACTGCGAGATCATGGGCAAGAAGACCGCGCCGCTGATTGTCGAGGCGGAGAGCGCCTATCGCGACATCGATGCGACCAGCGCCAATGGCATCGCCTACGTCCGGGACAACCTCTGCTTCCCGATCGCCGCCGGATCGTTCGAGGACGGCATGGGGGCTTGATCGCAAGACGTTCCAACACGCGTGCCGCAGTCAGCGCCCCCGCTTTCGACACGAATGCGGGGGCTTGCTGTGTTTGGGCATGGTCCGCGCGCCCGTGTCCGCTCGCAAACCCTGGTCCGCATATCTGACGGAGTTGTGACAACATCCTCGAACGACAGCCTGCCCGAGGCCGCCCCGCCGAAGCTCGGGCGGGTTTTCTGGACCCTGAACACCATCGAGATGTGGGAACGGCTGGCGTTCTACAACCTGCGCGTGATGGCCCCGATCTACATCATGCAGGCGGACAATCCCGGCGGCCTGCACCTGACGGCCGGGGACAAGGGGATCATTTACGCGTGGTGGGCGGTGTTTCAATCGTTGCTGCCAGTCGTCACCGGCGGCCTGGCTGACCGGTTCGGGTACAAGCGCACGCTGGCCTTCGCAATCAGCTTGATGCTGATCGGCTACCTGATGATGGCCGGTCTGCGCGACATCGCGTCGCTGGATCAATTGGCCGCGATGCTCTCGGGCATCGGCCGGAGCATTGCGGACTGGAGTTTTGGCGCCTCGCTGCCAGGCCGGATGCTCGATGGCTTGACCGATTTCGTGGGCGGCGGCTTGATCGGCTCGGGGAACTACTGGGGTTTTTTCCTGAGCATCCTGACCCTGGCGACAGGAACGGCGTTCTTTAAGCCGGGGATCCAGGCCTCACTGGCGCATCAGTTGACCCGGGAGAACTCCTCGATCGGCTGGGGCATCTTCTATTGGGTCGTGAATGTCGGGGCGTTTGTGGGCCATTTCCTGCCCTCGCTGTTCCTGCTCAAAGGCCTGTTCGGGGCGGGCACGAACAGCCCGGAAGCCTGGCGCAACCTGTTCCTGGCTTCGGCGTTCTTTACCTCGTTCAATCTCTTGTTGCTCCTGACCTTCAAGGACGTCCCGTCCGGCGCGTCCAAGACGGAGACTGTCGGCCAGGTGCTCAAGAGGACCCTGGTCAACATCACCGAGCCGCGTCTGCTGGCGTGGATGGCGATCATGTCGTGCTTCTGGCTGATGATGTATCAGCTTTGGGATCTTCAGCCGAACTTCATCGCCGACTGGGTGGACAGCGGTCCGGTGGCCGCGGCGCTGGGTTGGCTGCCGGAGGGCTTGCGCAGGGTGGTGGTGGAGCAGACGCCGCGGGGCCCGATGATCCCGCAGCAGGTGATTTTGAGCTGCAACGCCTTGTTCATCATCCTGGGCGTGGTCGGGGTCGCCTGGCTGACGCGGCGGATGCGGACGTTGTCCGCGATGTTGCTGGGCATGATCATGGCCACGCTGGGCGTGCTCGTCGCGGGCTGGACGCAGAGCGCGTGGATTCTCGTGGCCGGCATTCTCTGCTTCTCGATCGGCGAGATGATGACCGGACCCAAGAAGAGCGAATACCTCGGTCTGATCGCGCCGCCTGGCAAGAAGGGGCTTTACCTTGGCTACGTCAACATCCCGGTGGGTGTTGGCGTGTTCGCCGGCTCATGGATTGCCGGGTGGGTGTACGGGCGCTGGGGTGAAAAGGCCGTGCTCGCCCTGCGCTACCTGGCCGAGAACACACCGTTCGGCGCCGGGAAGAACTGGGATGGGCGCATCGAGATGTTGGAACAGACGCTGGGTGTGCCGCGCACCGAAGCCATGGCCAAGCTCCAGGAGGTTACAGGCCTCGATGCGGTCGGCGCCACCCAGTTGCTTTGGACCACCTACGACCCCCACATCATCTGGATCCCGTTCGCATGCGTCGGCGTCGCCGCGGCCGTGGCGCTCTTCATCTTCGGGCGCATGGCCCGGCGCTGGAGTGACATGAACGCTTAGCCCGGTTATTTCTTAGCGCTTCGCGAGGAACCGTAACCGGGCGAGTTGGCAAAACCGCGCCCAGAAAGGGAACCATGAGCATTCTGTCGATCGTGAAGGCCTTCTTCCATAGGAACAGTGCGTCGCGTTTCTCTGTCCCTTAAGCCTGGCGCGGTTCTGCTTTTCTAACCCGCATAGCGGACATCTTGCGAGATCTGACCGCCCTGTGCACTGACGGGGTGTAAATATGCGGGTTAGCGCGACTGCCGCACGCGGACGGTGTAGCGCTTGGCCTGATTGTTCATCGAGGTGAAACGCACCGTCTCCTGCCCGTTCTCGGTCAGGATCAGTGTCTGCCACGGGGTCGAGTCGACGACATATCCCTGGTCGTCTTTGAACTCGCAGTTCACCTGGACATCGAGGCGGCGGTTCTCCCGATTGCGGACCTGGGCGGCCACTTCCAGCCGGCCGTCGGGGAGCGTGGTCTGCTGAATCCCCGAGCACGTGACCGACCGCTGGGCGCCTTTGTCCATGAGGACGAAATTGGATCTGTTCTCGGTGTCGAACTTCGTTGTGTTGAGCGGCGGGAGCGCGCCGGTCTCGGTCTTGCAGCCGCTCAGCGCGGCGGTGAGGGCGATCAGTGCGATGGCTTTGAGTAAGCAGGGTTTCATAGGGTCTGTGGGTGTGTGGATTTGTCGCTCACGTACAGGACGGTGTCCCGCGAACCGGACGCGACGGTGAACGTGATGGTCTTGGTCAGGCCCGCGATCGGGCGGCGCTCGGCATCCAGGAAATCAATCGTCGCCGTGTGCCGTCCGGGGGCGAGCTGAAACGTGGCCAAGCTCAGGTAGAGCGGCAGGCTTTCCCATGTCCGGGTGTCCGCGCGCGGCGTCGTTGCGGCCGACACCACCTTGCTGAGCACACCGGCGATCATCAAGCCGGCGCCCACCTCGTTGGCCGAGCCGCGCCCGCCCCCGGCGCCGGCGACCATGGCCCCGCTGACGATGGCGGCGTTGCCGACGGCGTCGGTGCCGGCCTTGAACACGGCTTTGTTGCCGAGGATATGGTCCATGATCCGCCCGCCCCGCGTGGTAGCCTGGAAATTGAGATCGTCGTAGGCGCCCACATGCGCCGTGCGCGCGCCGATGCGGATCATCGCTTCGCGGGCCTGGGAATAGCCGGGCTGGAACTTGAGCTGCTCGCCGTATTGACCCGCCGCGATCTTGGCCGGCCCCTGCCCGTACTCGACAAACACCAGCACGTTGTGCGCCGGATTCGCGTCGGGCGGGATCGCGAGCCGGCAAAACGAACGGGCGCGCGCGAGGGCATCCGAACCGTCGCCGTTCAGCTTCATCGTGGCCAACCCATCGAGGTACTCGAGCAGCACGTAATCGCTCGCGTAAGTCCGCTCCTCCGCGTCCGCATCCTGGAACTGGGCCGATCGAAAGCAGGCCCGGGCATTGTCTGGCTCGCCGTCCATCCAGTAGAGAATGCCGCGGTAATAGTAGGCCATCACCCGTTCGTACGGTTCGCCCAGGAATGTCTTCTTGGCCTCGGCAGTGAAATACCCCCGGGCGCGACGCGATGCGGCGTCGGCGTCGAAGATCGACCCGATGCGGGCCAGGGCCTCATCAAGCTGCTGTCGGGCTTCGGGGAATTGGGCGCGGCGCATGGCCGCGGAGGCCATGCGGTACTGCCAGAGAACGCGGTCCTGGGCCGGCCCGCTCGCGAGCGCCTTCGGGCCGTCCACCGAAACGTCCCCGGTTGGCCGGAACGCCGGTTGGGGCGACGAGCACCCGGCGGCCAGGACCAGGGCTGGCCAGATCCAGAGCCCGCGAGACCAGACCGCGCGACCCTGGGGGCGGGGGCACGGATGGCGGCCCGCCGTCTCGAAAGGGCGACGCGGGCCAGGTTCCTTGACCGGGGAAACGTGTTGCAGACAAGTCAAGTTCGTGTGCTGCGTTAAAGGGCCAAGGACTCTAAGGAGCGAGGACCTCGGCGAGCTCGGTCGAGTCGCGCGGGAGAGGAAGCGGGTAGATCTTGGGGGCTGTTCATGATAACTGGACCCTGGATTGGTCGAAGGCGCGCCGCGCAGCGGCGCCGCTTGGCGAGGCGTCGATTGTCCATTGTCATGACCAAAGCCTGGCGCAAACGAACTGGTGACATGCCTCGTTGGTCTGAGGCGGAGCCTCGCTAACGATACACCGCGTCTTCGAGTCCTTGGCGTTTGATCTCATGGTCGCCAGCCCAGACGATCGCGGTGGTGCGCGCATCGATGAGCTGGAAGCTGTAGAGGACATAGTCACTCGTGCCCTTCGATGTCCGCGTCGACAGGCCCTGGAGCTTGCCGGTCAGGAAATAGTCGGCGCCACGGAACTCCTGGATGTTCGGATCCGACGAGGCTGTGACCTGTCCCTGCCGCTTCAGATCCCGCTCCTTCTGGAGCGCTTCCATCCGTTCCCGGGCCAGGAAAACCACCTTCCCGCCCGAGCGCGACGTCAACTCGGTCATCATGCGGGTCAGGAAGATGTCCTTGTTGATGGGGAACCGCGTCTCGTTAATCACCGGGTCCAACACGACGTAAGGCGGCGTTGGCGCCTGGTTCATCTGGGGCAGTGCCATCATGCCCCGCGCCATTGTGTCGGCCACCGTGACGATGTCCTGCGACTCGATCCCGGTGCCCACGACAAATCCGCGCTCGTCGGCCCGCATCTCGGTGACGCCGACGCCCTTCGGGTTCTGGACGCCCGAGGAGGCGCACCCGGCGGCCAAAACGATGAGGAGGGCCGCGACCGAAGCTGTCTCAAAGTGTCTGATCAGGTTCATACCAGCGCAATGCTCCATTGGCCAGCCCCGCGCCACCACGGTCGCCGAACTGAGCCGAACGAATGTTATAGTGGACGCACCGGGCCCGGAATGCAACACGGACAATGGGCCACTCGAAGGCTTGACCGCCGATGGACTTCCTGAAAGGAATGCGCCCATGCAAAACTTCGAATTCAAGAATCCGACCGAGATCCTGTTCGGTCGCGGCATGATCGCCAAGCTCGAAAGCCGGGTGCCCGCCGCAGCGCCCGTGTTGCTCCTCTACGGCGGCGGCTCGATCAAACGCAACGGCGTCTACGACCAGGTCAAGGCCGCGCTCAAGAACCGCCAGGTCGTCGAGTTCGGCGGCATCGAAGCCAATCCCCTCTACGAAACCTGCCTCGAGGCGGTCAAGGCGGTCCGATCCAACCAGGTCGGTTTTATCCTCGCGGTGGGCGGCGGCTCCGTGCTCGACGCGGCCAAATTCATCGCGGTCGCCGCGCGCTACGAAGGGGCCGATCCCTGGGAGATTCTGCGCACCCACGGCCAATCGATCCAGGCGGCCCTCCCTCTGGGCGCGGTCCTGACCCTTCCGGCCACGGGCTCGGAGTCCAACGGCAACGCCGTGATCTCCCGCAAAGCCACAACCGAAAAGCTGGCCTTCGCCTCGATCCTGGCCTTCCCGGTCTTCTCCGTGCTCGATCCCGAGACGACCTACAGCCTCCCCCGCAAACAGGTGCGCAACGGCATCGTGGACGCGTTCATGCACGTCATGGAGCAGTACATGACCTATCCGTGCGCCGCCCCGCTCCAGGACCGCTTCGCCGAGGCGATTCTCGAGACGCTCATCGAGACCGGGCCGGTGACCCTGGCCGAGCCCGAGAATTACGACGCGCGCGCGGCGTTCATGTGGAGCGCGACGATGGCCCTTAACACACTCATCGGCTGCGGCGTGCCCCAGGATTGGTCAACGCACATGATCGGCCACGAGTTGACGGCGTTCTACGGATTGGACCATGCCGAGACGCTGGCCATCGTTCTCCCCGGGGTCTGGAAGCACCAGTTCGATCGAAAGAAGGCCAAGCTCGAACAGTACGGGCAGCGCGTCTGGGCGGTCAAAACCGCCGAGGAGGCGATGGCCAGGACCGAGGACTTCCTCCATGCGCTGGGCATGCCCACCCGCCTGGGCGATTACAAAATCGACGCCCGCGAAGCCGCCGAGAAGGTGCGGACGCGGTTTGCCGAGCGCAAGACCAGGCTGGGCGAACATGGCGACATCGGTCCCGACGCGGCGGCTGAGATTCTGCGGTCGCGCGCTTGAGGGCAGCGGTTTTCACTTTGCGTGCAGGGCCTTGACGCCGGGTGGGGGCACCCGGCCTGCAGCATCGAAGAATGCAGCGGTTGCAGGCCGGGTCCCCCCACCCGGCGCTCTGAGGGTTCTCATAACGAGAATTGCTGGCTTGAAGGCGTGGCTGCGATCGGGTTTGAGCGAGGCGCGCGTCACTTCAGATTCTCCTCGGTATAGAGCGACAGTTCGATGAGGCGTTCGAGGATGTCGGCGGGGGGCAGCCCGGCGAAGTTCTTGGCGACAAGCTCCTTGGCGAAAAGCCGGCAGATATAGCGGACCTTCAGCGCCTTGTTGCGAGACGCGAAGACGAAGTCCCGGTGCCCGTTGTTGATCACCACCACGTTCTGGTCAGGCTGGTAGCGGGAACGCCAGAGCTCGCCGGGCGCCTTCTGAAACGTGTAGCTCGGGATGCCTTGTTTGGTGGCATCCCTGGATTGATTCCCCGGAAGGAGCGAGTCGGTGACAGTGATCAAGCCCTCAGCCGAACATTCGATGTCCGCCTGCTTCACGGTCAGGCCCAGCCGGACCAGCCCAGGATCCGAGGGGGCCTTGAAATTCACAATCTCGCCATCGGTGTTTTCCAGGGCACCCTCGCCTTCAACAATGACCCATCGAAACACAAGGTCGCGCTCGACCAAACGATTCGAGCGGTCTCTGGCAATCGCGCGAAGCCTCTTGGCCCCACCCACGGGAATGACACTCGATGCCGGTGAAATCCGGACCGAGAACAGGGGACCGGCGTAGTCGAAAAAGTCCTTTTGAACCGGTTCAGGCTCCTCGCCCGTCGGCCCTTGAACACCGTCGTTCAGCTCGATCGAGTCGCCGTCGCCGCCTGCGGGGGTTCCCGCCGCGGTCTTGGATCGCTTGGCGCCGGCTTGCCGGAGATCGAACCAGTCGTACTCCTCGGCCGGGAGGATCAGCAGGGCTTCTCGGAGCGCTTTATGGACGGAGCGCAGAACCTCGCGGCTGGTCTGTTCTTCCTCGGCCCGCCGTTGCTCCTCGATGAGGCGGAGCAGTTCGGTCTCGATTGGCCCCAGTTCCTCCGTCAACCGATGGTAGGCCTCGTCCTGGATGATGCCGCTCCGGGTTCCGGGAGTGAGGCTCAGATGCGGCGCATCGAGAATCCCCTGCAGATAACCGCTGGTCCAGGGGGGCCGGGCAAACTCGGGCAAGGCCGAGAGGCTCTCGATCACGCGCGTGCCTCGGCGGTACAGCCCGACTGCGTTGGCCGGGTCCGGACGGGCCAGGTAAACCTCGACGTAAAGATCGCTCTGGGGCAGCCGGCTGATTTCGTGAAGCAGGCGCCCTTCGAATTGACGAGGTTCGACCTTGAACTCGGCCCGCGCGGTGCGGTCGAGCACGCGGATTTCGACGCCGGTGTTTCGGATGCGGTCCCGCAGTTCCGAGGCCAGATACCATTGGATCTTCTCGCCACTGAATTGCTTGATGCCAGGCAGAATGTTTTTGATCAGCAACTCCGTGCCCGGCTCCGGCAGCAGCACACGCTTCTGCGTGATGCGGTAGCCGGGGTCGCCCTTCTTCATGTGCATCCGGTAAGTCCTGCCATCGGCACCCGCCGAAGTGAGGACCAGTTCCTCTCCGACCGTCCAGAAGCTCAGAAGCCCGATGCCGAACTCGCCTTGAATGCCCGGTGCGCCCTCGGCCTTGAGACGTTTCTTGATCGAATCGCAGATGTGCGTCGCAACGTGCTCGAAATCGGGCAGACCCCGGTCGTTGCGCCGGATGCCTTCGCCGTCGTCTTTGATGCGCAGAAAATGAACTCCGTGTTCCTTGCCGCGAACCAGCGTGATGTGTTTGGCCCGGGCGTCGATGCTGTTTTCGACAAATTCGGCGACGGCTTTCAGCGGATTGCTTTGGGACAGTGCGATGATCCGGATCGCGTTCCAGTTGTCGCCAATCCGCAGCTTGCCGGAATCGCGGTCTTTCATCGCGCCTCGCCTGGCAGAAGGCCGTTCATGGCCGGGAGACGGCGTCCAGGAATTGTCCGACATTCGTCCGGGTCACGAGTTGAAATGGAATGAACACTTCCCTCGCGCACGTCTCCTGACGAGCAAGGCGGACGGCGGCCTCGACGGCGCCGCCCCCCTGGCCCTTGGCATCCTGGAACACCGTCGCGTCCAGGCGCCCGTCCTGGACGGCCTGCAGCGCGTCGGCAATGGCATCGACGCTCGCAACGATCACCTTGGGCTTGAGCCGCGCCTGTTCGAGGGCGATGACGGCGCCCATGCCCATCTCGTCGTTGTGAGCGAACACGGCCTCCAGCTTCTCGCCGTATGCCTGAATCCAGTTCTCCATCAGGCTCATCGCCTTGGCGCGGTCCCACTCGGCGGTCTGATCGGCCAGGAGTTTGACCTCCGGATGCCGGGCCAACACCTCGCGCGCGCCGCGGTCGCGCTTGATTTGGGCCGCCTGGCCCATGAAGCCGTGCATCATGACGATGTTGCCCCGACCGCCCAGCCGCTGAACGATGTGCTCCATCGCCAGCCGCGCGGATTCCTCGTCGCGCGACCCGATGAAAGCCGTGGGCGGCGTTCGTGTTTCGGAGTTGACGTTGACGATCGGGATGCCGGCCGCCAGCGCCTTTTCGACCGCCGGCGCGCTTGCTTCGACCTCGCACGGGTTGAGAATGATCGCGTCCACCCGCTGCGCGATGAAGCTCTCGACCTGCTGCACCTGCCGTTCGGCGCTGCGCTGGGCGTCCGTGACGATCAGCGCGACGCCGAGTTCCCCGGCCTTGGCCAGCATGGCCTGGTGCAGCATCACGATGAACTCGTTCGAGAGGTTCATCAGCGACACGCCGATCGTCAACCGTTGCGCCGGCGCATCACCCGGCTCCGCCGTCGTGGTGCCGGTCGGGCGACCACATCCGGGCGCCAGTGCCACCCCGAGCGCCCACCCGAACGCCAGCAGTGTCCCGCTGATTCTTGATCGCCCCTTCATTTCGTGCTGCGTTTGTCCAGCCACACCGCCCCCACAATGATGAGTCCCTTCACAATCTGCTGGTAATAGGACGACACGTTCAGCAGGTCGAGACCATTGTTGATCACCCCCATCAGGAGCGCGCCCAGCAGGGTGCCGCCCACGCCGCCGACGCCGCCGGACAAGCTCGTCCCGCCGATGACGACCGCGGCGATGGCGTCGAGTTCGTACGCCAGACCCGCGTTCGGTTGCCCGGTCGTGATGCGCGACGCCAGGACCACACCCGCCAACCCCGCGCACGCCCCGCACACGGTGTAGGCAAAGAGCTTCACACCGGCCACGTTGATGCCGGAGGCGCGGGCGGCCAGTTCGTTGCCCCCCACGGCATAGACGTAACGGCCCACCCGAAGATGCCGCAGACACAGATGCGACGCCAACGCGACCGCGGCCAGAATCAGCGCCGGCACCGGAATGCCCAGCACATCCGCGCTGCCCAGCGTCGTGAACGCCCGGCTGAGATTCGAGACCGGTTTGCCCCCGCTGATCACCAGAGCCAGGCCGCGCGCCACGGTCATCATCCCGAGCGTCACGATGAACGGCGCGACGCGTCCCCATGTGATCACGGCGCCGTTGGCCGCGCCGCACAGGGCGCCGGCCAGCACGCCGATCAGCACCGGCACCGCCACGGGATACTCCCCCGGGTGGGCCCAACAGGCCGCCGCCACTCCGCTCAGCGCCACCAGCGACCCGAGCGAAAGGTCCACCCCGCCCGTGAGCAGAACATACGTCACCCCAACCGCCAGAATCCCGTTGATGGAAATCTGGCGGATGACGTTGATCAGGTTGGACACGGTCAGAAAGCCGGGCTTGGCCAGGGACAAGGCCAGGCTGATTCCAGAACTCCTGACATACGGCCTTCGAAAATGTCCGCTTTTCTCTCACGACGGCGCATGAATGGCGTAGCGCAACCGAAGGGACGAGCCCGGGAAGACGGTGTTGAAGGCGTTGAGTTGCTCGCACAGCGTCGCGATGGCCCGGGTGCGATGCGGTGAACTCTGCAGCACGAGGGTCACCCGTAACTCGGTAGCCGTGACTTCCAGGTCGGCCGCGCTCAGGAACGCGGCTTGGAGCAACGTGCGGCCTTCGTCCTCAACGCGACGGTAGTGCGGCGCCACGGCGCGGACCAGGTCGCTCTCGGCCTGGTAAGCCACCATCTTGACGAGATTGGTCAGATGTTTGATTTCGGGTGCCAACTTGATGACCGGTTCCGAAGTGACGGTTTGCACCGGGACGCGTCGGGGCAACTTGTCGCGGCGCGCCCGTAACTGGAGGATCTGCCGCCCCACCTCCCAGATCTGCTGTCCCAGCTTGCCCTGGGCGATCTTGAAACCGCGCATGGTGCGACGCTGTTTCTCCAGGTTCGTCAACGCGGCCAGACCGTATTCGGCCTGGAGGCGATCCCACTGGGCCTGGGCTTGGCGCAGTTGGATATCGACGCGGGCCCAGGCCGGGTTGGGCACCTCGCGGTGGGGATCGTCGGGCACGACGGCATATTCGGCCAAGGCATCCAGCGCAAACTCCTGGCCGAGGTATTTGAAGAAGTTCTCTTGACGCCAGCGGTTGAACATGCGGTAGGCCACCTGGGCGGCGGAGAGGTCCCGGCGGGAAGTGAGGATCGGAGTCTGATGGCCGTCCTCCTTTTGGCGGGTGACTTGACGAAGGCGCAGCTTGCCTTTGAGCAATCGGACTTCTTGGTCGGCCAACAGGTAGGTGATGGTGCGGCCCTCGATCCGCGTCCGGTGTTCCCGGAAACAGCGGGGCGGGAGGCGGCGCACGCGGCCCTTGCGATAGGTCAGCAAGTCGAAGCCGGCGACCAAAATCTGTTGGAAGAGCCGCGGACTGAAACCGCCGCGGTCGAAAACCACCGTGACCTGCCGAGACCCCACCAAGGTCCGAATCTCCTGCAACACGCCCGGCAGCATCTTGACCAAACCGGCGTTGGCCTCGGCCGTGACGACGAAGAGCGGGTCACCGGTCGCGTCGTTGACCCAGTAGTCGGAAGTGGCGGGCAGCGACAGACGCAGGCGGGCGACGTGCGTTTTGGGCAAGCGATGCTTGCCGTGGTAAACGCGGACGTGGCCGTCGACGTAAAGAAAACCCAAGGCAGCTCCGCGCTGCGCGACGCGCTGCTGGGCCAAGGCACGGCCCAGGTCCGCCGCCCGGCTCATCGCGGCCAACGCGGCCAGTTTGCGGCGGAGCGTCTTGACCTCGGGAGCACGGTCAACACCCAGCACCCGACCCAATTCCCAGGGCGAGTGTTCCTTGAGGCCCTCGGGCCGGCGAATCCGCCAGAGCGCCATGAACACCAACGTCAGGAGCGTGGTGCGCAAGCCGAAGAAAGCAGGTCCCAGACTTCCGTAGATCTTCTGCGCACACTCGAACAGGCCAGTGGCGATCAGCGCGGACAGCGCCAGGAGGACACCGGCGCGCGGGACGGCGTGACACGAGCCAAACAGGGGTGGCGCATCGTCCAACAATCCCAAGCGGGCCAGCAAGCGATCCAGGCGGCGGTCGATGGGATCAGTGTCCTGGCTGGTCGGAGGCGGCGGGTGGGGAACCAAAGCGGACAGTTTTGGGTCCGCACCCATGCTCTCCTGAGAGGCCGGCCGCGCACTTGGGTCGAGCTGGGTGCCAGGCTCTGGGCTGTCGGTGATGGCCTTCGATTCCAACGACAACTCCGCCTGCGTGGGCGCCGACGCTTTCCACCCGAGGCGACGGAGCACTTTGCGCACGGCTTTCTCGGTGACTCCCACCCGCCGAGCGATCTCCCGCTGCGCGTGGCCCTCGCTCTTGAGTCGGTGGATGTAGCGCGAACGCACCGCCACCAACCGGGGACGTCCTTGGGGATAGCCTCGCGGTTGTCCCAGCGCGGCCAAGCCCCCCGTTTCAAACCGCCGCTGGTAACGTCGCGCGGTCCGCACCGAGTAGCCAAAGGCATGGGCCACATCCTTCTGATCGGCCCACCCTTGCTCGATCAGGCTCACCATGGCGTGGGCCTCGGACATACGGTCGCCGATGGCATACTGCGCCCAGGGCAGCCCCGCGACCGAGACGATGCGGTAACCGGCCTGCGTGCGGATCTGGCAGCGGTCGTTGATGAGTTGGAGCGAGGGGGGATTCTGGAGCTCCGGGAATAGATCATCCTGCCGAATGGAATCCATACGGCCATAAGATGACATGTTTCAAAAAAGCGGACAGTTTTGGGTCCGCACCCCTCCCGCCGGCAAAACGATGAATTCTGGCCGAAAACGTGAAAAACCAAAGAAGCTATGTCAGGAGTTCTGGACTCTGGGGCCGGGCGCGGTTTTGCTTTTCTAACCCGCAGAGCGGTCCTCTTGCGAAGTCTGACCGCCCTGTGCACCGACGGGGTGTGAAATATGCGGGTTAGGGGCCGTCAGGAAGTAACCTTTGCACTTTGTCGCCAGCGCCGTGGGGGCACATGCGAGGCGCGACGAAGGAGCATAGCCTTGACCACTGTGACTGAGGAGCAACGAAGCAGATGCCCCCACGCCGCGGCGACCCGCGGGGCTGCGGCCATTGGGCTTGGGGGCTTTGTTGCTCGCTCCTCACAGACCGCTGACGGGTATGCTCCGGCAGGATCCCGATGTGATCCTGATCGGCGAAATGCGCGACATGGAGTCGGCCTCTGTGGCGCTGACTGCGGCCGAGACCGGCCATCTCGTATTCGCGACGTTGCACACCCAGGACGCGCCGGAGTCCATCGAGCGCCTGATCAACCTGTTTCCCACCGACCGCGGGTTGCAGACGCGGATGCAGCTTTCGCTCGGTTTGCGGGCGATCATCTGCCAGAAGCTCCTCCCGCGGAAGAGCGGTGGACGCGTCGCGGCGTTGGAGATCCTCCTCAACTCACCCCGCATCAAAAAGCTCATCCTGGAAGGGGACACCACCAAGATCCCGGCCGCCATCCAGGCCTCGCGCGCCGAGGGGATGCAGACCTTCAACCAGGCGTTGGTGGACCTGGTGCATGAAGAGTGCATCGAGGAAGCGGAAGCCTTGCGCTGCTCTCCCAAACCCGACGAACTCAGGATGAATCTCAAAGGCATTTTCTCCGGCACCGGTGGACTCACCTAACCTCAACCCCCGAATCCTATGGACCTCGCAGAACTCCTCAATTATGCCGTCGAGTACGGCGCCTCCGACCTCCACCTCACCGTCGGGCGTCCCCCGATGGTTCGCATCTCCGGCCGGCTCATCCCCAGCGGCTATGAGGTGGAACTCGACCCCGACCAGACCAAGTCGCTCGTCTACAGCGTGCTCACCGACGATCAGAAGGCCAGGTTCGAGGAAGACCATGAACTGGACTTCTCGATTGGCATTCCCGGCGTGTCGCGCTTCCGCGTCAATGTGTTCCTCCAGCGCGGCTGCGTCGCCGGCGTCTTCCGAACGATTGGAGAAAACATCCCGACCTTCGAGCAACTGGGCCTTTCCGACACGGTGCGGGAACTGGCCCTGCTGCCCCGCGGCCTGGTGGTCGTGACCGGTCCGACCGGTTGTGGCAAGTCCACGACGCTGGCTGCCGTCATCAACCTGATCAACCAGGAGAAGGAGGGGCATATCGTCACCATCGAGGATCCGATCGAGTTTGTGCATCCGCACCTCCGCTGCGTCGTCAACCAGCGCGAGCTGGGGCAGGACACGTTGACTTTCCCACGGGCGCTGAAGAGCGTGCTGCGCGAGGACCCGAACGTCATTCTGGTGGGGGAAATGCGTGACTTGGAGACCATCGCCGCGGCCCTGACCCTGGCCGAGACCGGCCACCTCGTTTTGTCCACCCTTCACACGCAGGACGCGGCCCAGACCGTGGACCGGATCATTGACGTGTTCCCGCCCTACCAGCAGGAGCAGATTCGAGTCATGCTGGCCGCGAGTCTGAAGGGGGTGGTCTCCCAGATCCTCCTGCCCCGCGCTGATGGCGCCGGGCGCGTTGCGGCGCGGGAGACGCTGGTGGTGACGCCCGCGATTGCGGCAATCATTCGCGAGGCGAAAACCCATCAGATCTACTCCGCCATCCAGACCGGCGCAAACCATGGCATGTGCACGATGGAGAAGTCGTTGAGCGATCTCTGGGAGGCAGGGGTGATCACCGCCGAGGACGCCCTGAGCAAGGCGAATCATCCGCAGGAGCTGCGGAGTTTGTTCGAGCCTCATGAGGAACTGCGCCTCCAGGACCGATCCCGATAGGAGCGACCATGAACCTCGACGATCTAAAATCAATCGCGGTGCTGCGCGCGCTCGATGACACAGCTCTGACAGGCCTCGCTGCAGTGGTCGAGGAGCGCGACTTTGGCGATGGGCAGACCATCTTCGCCGAAGGCGATCCAGGGGACGCGATGTTCTTCATCCGCTCCGGGTCGGTCCGGATCGAGAAACACACGGGGGCTGAGGCCGCCGGGTGGAAGGTCCTGGCCGTCCTGGGGGCGGGCGACTACTTCGGCGAAATGGCGCTCTTGGACCAAAAGCCGCGTTCGGCCTCGGCTGTGGCCTCAGGCTCCGCTCAGCTCCTGCGGCTCTCGAAGGTCGCCTTTGACTCGCTGCCCAAAGAAGGCGGTCGGGCAGGAACAAGCATTCTGTTCGCCATGATCCGCACCTCGGGCGAGCGTATCCGCCGCTTGAACGCACAGGTCATCGTCTACGACGAGATCGGCAAGGCCATTGGTGAATCCAACAGCCTCGAACAACTCCTGGGGGTCGTCTTGCGCCAACTTGGCCGCGCCACGTTGGCGGATTGGGGATTGGTGGTTCTGCGCGCGCAGTTCTCAGACCGCATCGAGGTGCGCGGCGTGGTCAATCTGGAACTGACTGCGACACAACGGGAGGACATCGCCAGCGGCAGGGGCATCGTGGCCATGGCGATGCAAACACCGCGAGAGCGACTTGTGCTCAACCTGGACGAGGACGAGGTATTCCAGTCGTGCCCGCGCCTCGGTTTCGAGACGCCGGCGCTGCTGCTTGCGCCCGTCGATGTGGGTGGCGATTCGCTGGGCCTGATCCTCCTCGGCGGCCAGGCCGCGGGCCAGTTCGATGCCAACGACCTCAACCTTGTGCGCGGGGTCGCCCGCCAGACGGCCCAGGCCATCCTCAACGCCCGCCACCGCGAGGAGGAGCAGGCTCGCGCGCGGCACGGCCGCCAGTTTGTTCGCTTTTAGCCCGCATAGTTCACACCCCTATGGTGCACAGGACACTGAGACTTCGCAAGAGGACTGCTATGCGGGCTAGAAAAGCAAAACCGCGCCAGGTTCGAGAGATCGAGAACTGCATCACACTGTTCCCATGAGAGACCATTCTGAGGACCGACAGAATGCTCCCGGTTCCCTTTCTGGGCGCGGTTTTGCCACAGCCCGGATGTCAGACTCCGCGAAGCTTTGTGAAACATCCGGGTTAGGCATGGGAAGTGACTGCGGAGGCAGGGAATGAGTCACAACCAGGAAACTGACATATGATGAGTGCATCAATCGAATTCGGCGTCACTGCACAGCGAACTGATTCCCATATCACTATGAAAACGATGCTCAGCATACAGGGCCTAGCCCTGGCGGTGTGGCTCACAGCCTGCGCCGCCGCAATGGCCCAGCAGAATGGCCAGGCTCCACCGCCCGCCACGCCGGCGCCACCACCGGCAGCCCCCCCTCCGCGCAGCGCGACCGATTTGGAAAAGCTGGTCGCGCCGATTGCGCTCTATCCCGACCCGCTGATTGCCACCATCCTGCCGGCGTCCGTCTATCCGCTCGAGATCGTCCAGGCGGCGCGGTTCGTGGCGGACACGAACAACCTGGCCAAGCTCGACCAGCAGCCTTGGGACGAGAACGTAAAGGCCGTCGCACGTTTTCCCGAGGTGATCAAGAAGATGAACGATGACCTCGCCTGGACCATGGAACTGGGCGAGGCATTCCTGGCGCAAGACAAGGATGTCATGGATGCCATGCAGGCCATGCGGGCCAAAGCCCAAAACCTCGGAACGCTGAAGACGACGCCGGAGCAGATCGTGACGGTCACCAACGTGGTCGTTGAGAGAACGGTCGAGCAGAAGGTCGTGGTGGTGACCAACACGGTAGTCCAGATTCAGCCTTCGAATCCCCAGGTGGTCTATGTCCCAACCTACAATCCCGCAGTGGTGTATTACCCGCCACCTCCCACCTATGTCGGCCCGCCGCCGGGGCTGACATTTGCCGCGGGCATGGCCATGGGCGCTATCATCGCCAACAATTGCGACTGGCATTACGGTGGCTGTTATCACGGCGATGTGGATATCGATATCGACAGGAACGTCAATCTGAACCAAAACGCCAACGTCAGCCGGACCACCTCCGCCAACGCGACGGGAGCGCGAGCCACTGCCTCCACCACCAAGCAGAAATGGCAGCCGGATCAGGCTCGGATGAGCAAGAGCGGCAGCCCGTCCACGGCGGCCGCCAGCAAGCAAGCCCGGGGCTACAGCCCAAGCGGGAGTCGGCCTCCGTCACAGGCGAGCACGGCCAATCGCACCTCGGCTTCGACCGGAAGCGCTGGCGCGCGACCATCCGCCGGGACGTCATCGGCCAATCGTCCAAGTCCGTCGTCTGGTGCCAGGCCTTCAGCGGCCATGCCAAGTTCTTCCCAGGCAAAAGCCAGTCCTGCGGCCAGCCGTTCTTCCGCCTCGGGCAGCGCGTTCGGTGGGGCCAGCAGTGGCGCCAGCGCCCGGGCGGACAGCAGTCGTGGCACTTCGAGTCGGAGCAGCAGCTTCAGCGGAGGTGGCGGTGGCGGAGGACGCGGCGGCGCCCGACGCGGACGATGAACCGTCATCCTGAACCGAGAGCCCCCTTCTAATCATGAATCTCTTCCCAAAAGACGCCACTATGAATTCTCAGAATCCCCTCTCAAAATGTGTCGCCGGCCGCATCCTGGCGTTGGCCTTGGTCGTTGCTGCACCTCTCGCCCTCCGCGCGGCGCAAACCGGCATGACGTTCGCCTCCCCTGAAGCAGCGGTCGCGGCGCTGGTGACTGCCGCCTCCGCCAAAGATACAAACGCGCTTCACAACCTCTTTGGTCCAGCGGTCGAGGACCTGGAGAACCCGGACCGGGTGCAAGCCGCCGATGACTTGGACGAGTTCGTCGCGGCGTTCAACCAGACTCACAGGATCGTCCGCGAGTCGGATTCCAAGTGCGTCCTGGAACTGAGCAACGACGCCTGGCCTTTCCCGGTTCCCTTGGTGAAGCAGGGTGGCCAGTGGTTGTTCGACACGGTCGCCGGCAAGGAGGAACTGCTCAACCGCCGCATCGGGCGCAACGAACGACTTACTCTTCGGTCGATGCGCGCCTATGTCGAAGCCCAGCGGGAATACGCTTCGAAAGACCGCGACGGCGACGAGGTGCTGGAGTATGCGCAGAAGTTCATCAGCGCCCCCGGCAAGAAGGACGGGCTCTATTGGCCAGCCGGCCTCGACGGCGAGGTCAGTCCGCTGGGACCGCTGTTCGCCGAGGCGCAGGCTCAGGGATACCGAAGAAACTCCGCGCAAGCGGGCGCGGCGCCGGAACCGTTCCAAGGCTACTTCTTCCGAATCCTCACGCGCCAGGGCAAGTCAGCACCCCTGGGCAAATACAACTACATCATCAATGGGAAGATGATCGGTGGCTTCGCCCTCGTGGCCTGCCCAGCCGAGTATGGCCACAGCGGCATCATGACCTTCATCGTGAACCAGCAGGGCCGCGTCTATGAAAAGGACTTGGGCCCGAGGACGGACCAAATTGCCGCGGCCATGAAAGAATACAATCCCGACCACACTTGGGCCCTGTCACGGGAATGACCTTGGTCTGCCGGACGAACGAATGGGTACATCCCTGAACAGAGAGAACCCCCCGAGGGTGTGAACCTGGCGCCAAAGGAAATGCGACTCGGCTTAGAGAAAGAGACTCTATGACCTGGCTTCAGCGCTACACCCTTCGGCACTACGTCCAGAATTCAGTCTGGATTCTGCCGGTGTTCGGAATGGCGGCCGCACTGCTGTCAGTCATCGGCCTTCACTGGATCGAGCAACGCCCCGGCTGGAAGGCCAGCATTGATCCGGCCGCCGCGCTGGCGTTGTTCGGCACCTTAGCCGGGTCCATGCTCACCTTCATAGTCTTCCTTTCGTCCAGCCTGTTGCTCGTGGTTCAGTTGGCCAGCGCCCAGCTTAGCCCCCGGGTCATTGGGGTCATATTCCGGGACCCCGTGACCCGTTGTGCCATGACCCTGTTTGCTTTCACCTTCACCTTTACGCTGGCGGTCCTGGTGCGCATTCGCACCGGGGTCCCTGCGATCACGCCCTATTGCGCCAGCTACTTGTGCCTCCTCAGCGTGGGCGTATTCCTCTTTCTGATCGACCACGTGGGTAAGAAGCTGCGTCCGAGCGGGGCGTTGCTGGCCGTGGCTCGATTGGGACACCAAGTGATTCAGGCCGTCTATCCGCGCCAACTGTCCGGACCGCCGCACCCTGCTTCGCTTCCCGCGAACACTCCCGGGCGCCAGCCGACACGCACGGTCACCAGCCCGAAGGACGGAGTCTTCCTGGCTTTCGATCTGAAGGGCATCGTGGCCTTGGCCCAGCAGGCGGGCTGCACGATCGAGTTGGTGCCCCAGGTGGGAGGTTTTGTGGCGGTGGACGACCCGCTCTTCCGCATCTTTGGAACGCACGGCGGGTCCTTGGCTCAGGCGCTCTGCCAAACCGTCGCTCTGGGCCAGGAACGGACGCTGGAACAGGATCCCACGTTCCCCTTCCGAGTCATTGTGGATATTGCCTCGAAGGCGCTCTCCGCGGCGATCAATGATCCCACAACCGCCGTTCTGGCGATCGACCAGATTCATCACCTGCTCCGGAGCGTGGGCCGACGGCACCTCGATGAGGGCCGGATTCGCGACAGCTCCGGCGCACTGCGCCTGGTCTATCCCACGCCCGATTGGGAGGATTTCGTCTGCCTGGCGGTCACGGAAATCCGTCAGTTCGGCGGCGCCAGCATCCAGGTCGTCCGTCGCCTCCGAGCCATGCTCGAGAACCTCGCCGAGATCTTGCCGCCGGAACGCGCCGCGCTCCTGCGCGACGAGTTGGCGCTGTTGCAGCGAACCTCGGGGCGCTCCTTCACCGAGCCCGAAGACCGGGCCTTGGCGAGCGTGAGCGATCTCCAGGGGATGGGAGGGAAACACGCCGCCGAAGACGCTTCTGCGATCGTCGTGGACCAACCATCAACGAAGGTCAATCCGATGTCAGGGGCGCCCGAGCCCCGAACCTGAAAGGCTGAACCGATGAACAAAAGCGCGATCTACCAGGAACTCCAGGATGGCCGCAGCGTGCTGTCCACCGTGCTCGACAGCATCTTTGACGGCGTCTACATCGTGGATCAGAACCGCCGGATCATTTTCTGGAACCGTGCGGCCGAGGAGATCACCGGACACCGGAAGCAGGATGTCATGGGGCGCTGCTGCCATGACAGCATGCTCAACCACATCGATGAACATGGGACCATGCTCTGCTTCTCCGCCTGCCCGTTGGCCCGCTCGATTCAGACCGGCGAGAGTATCCGCGCCAAGGTCTACCCGATGCATAAGGAGGGACGGCGTTTCCCTGTTTACACGCACATCGGCGCCATCCGGGATGAAACCGGCGCCATCATCGCGGGAATCGAGGTGTTCCGCGACATCACCCAGGAGGAGGACTTCCGGTTGCTGCAGGAGAAGTTCAATGTGCTGATCAGGCGATACGTCTCGACCGCCACCATGGAGGAGGTAATGGACCATCTCCAGGGCGCTGACGAGGGCCAAGCGCGGGTTCGGGACCTGACGGTGCTCTACCTCGATGTGGTGGGTTTCACGGCGTTTTCCGAACGCAACTCGCCGGCAACCGTGGCCACGATGCTCAACGAACTGTTTGGCGTCTGCGAAGTCATCACGCGCGAATGTCACGGGGATATCGACAAGTTCATTGGCGACGCGGTCATGGCGGTGTTCATCGATGCCAACGATGCCGTCGCCGCGGGCCGGAAGGTGCTCAAGGCGTTAGGGCGTCTGAACGAGACGCGCGCGGCGCGTGGGTTGGAAGGCGTCCGCATCCGCATCGGAATCAACTCCGGTTCCGTGATCCAGGGGGAGATCGGGACATCGAGCCGCAAGGACGTCACCGTGATCGGCGACGTGGTCAACACCGCCGCTCGCATCGAATCGGTCACGGATCCGATGTGCGTGGGGATTTCCGAGGCGACTTTTGCCCGGTTGCGAAGCCCTGGTCACGGCTGGCGATCCAGGACGGTTCAAGTCAAGAACCGGTCGGCACCAGTCAACATCTACATCGCGGAACCGGCCGGGGAATTTCGGGATGAGCAAACGCCGCCCATCGGTGATTAGTGAGCAGTGAGCGCTCATCAACAACAAGATTATGAACATCATAACGACGAGAAACACATACCTCCTCCGTGCGGGGTTGGTGGGCGCATTTGGGGCGATCACGGCGCTGGCACAAGGCGATCTGGATGTTGATCGCCCGCTCAACCTCGCGGCCGCCGACGCTTCATGCTCCGGCGGCGGCGGCGTGGGGGTTGACGATGAAAGAGCCAAAGCCGAGGCGCTGGCCAAGGCAACTCAGAATCCCGTCGCCAGCCTCATCAGCGTCCCGTTGCAGAACAGTTTCGATTGGGGCGGCGGCCCGTATGACGACGGATTCCCATGCCTGCTCAGTGTGCAGCCCGTGATTCCGATTTCGCTCAACGAGGATTGGAGCCTCATTTGCCGGACGATTCTCAACTATGTCCATCAGGAAAACGCCATTGGCACGTCGAGCCAATCGGGCCTCGCGGACACCGTGCAAAGCTCTTTCTGCTCGCCAGTGAAGCCAGCGATGGGCGGGCCGTGCAACAACTGCTGAAGGTGGGCAAACACCCCATCGCCCTGCAAGTCGCTGGGCGCTATCACGCCGAAGGCCCCAGCGACGCTGCGGAGTGGGGGCTGCGGTTCCAACTGACTTTCCTGTTCCCGAAATGAAGCCCTTGTGCAAGCCACTCCAGCCAAGATACGTTTCAGTAAACGAAATGGGAAACCATGAGACCAGGAACATACTCAACGTCCTCAGGCTCGGGCTGGCCTTGCGGATGCCGTATTCTCGGGCGCGCTGCCGCACTGGTCGGGTTGCTGACCGTCCTCATGGTGACGCCGGCGGTCCTGCAAGGCGCCACGCCGGGTAAGCGCCCCAACATCGTCCTCATTCTTGGCGACGATCTGGGCTATTCGGACCTGGGCTGTTTCGGCGGCGAGATCAGGACGCCCCACCTGGATTCCCTCGCCAAAGCCGGCTTGCGCTTCACCCAGTTCTACACCTCCGCCAGTTGTTCCCCCACCCGGTCCATGCTGCTCAGCGGCGTGGATACGCACCTGAACGGACTGGGCAACATGGACGAATGGACGGCGCCCAACCAGTGGGGTGTGGACGGCTACGAAGGCTACCTGAACAAGCGCGTCACCACCCTGCCGCAGTTGCTCAAGGAGGCCGGCTACCACACCTATATGGCGGGCAAATGGCACATGGGCAAGCAGCCAGATCAAATCCCCGCCGCGCGCGGGTTCGAGCGCGACTTCTCTCTGCTGGACGGTGCGGGCAGCTATTGGGACATGGCGAACTTCACCGCTGTCAGTCCGGTCTCCACGTTCACGGAGGATGGCCGTTACCTGAAGAAACTGCCCAAGGATTACTACGCCACGAAGACCTACACCGACAAGATCATCAGCTACATCGAGGCGAACCGGGGGGATGGCAGACCGTTCTTTGCCTACGTTTCGCACCAGGCGCCGCACGACCCGTATCATCTGCCGCGCGACTGGCGCAATCGGCACGTGGGCGAATACGACAGAGGATGGGACGTGGTGCGCCAGGAACGGCTCAAACGCCAGATGGAAATGGGTATCGTGCCGAAGGGCACTGAACTGGCCGAGCGCATGTGGTTCGTGCCCGATGCCACCCTGCTCGCGCCCGCCTCGCGAGCGATTCTCGGCAAGAAGATGGAGCTGTACGCCGGCATGGTCGAGAACATGGACTTCCACGTCGGTCGTCTGCTTGGTTATTTGAAGAAGATCGGCGAGTACGACAACACGATCTTCATCGTGTTCGGCGATAACGGGGCTGAAGGGTCCGACCTCTTTAAGATGATCGCGGGCACACCCGGCACGCGCGATTTCCTGTTCGCCTCGATCCAGTGGTCACAGAACCACCCGAACGCCTGGGGTGACCCACATTCCTACGTCGCCTACGGCCCGATGTGGGCCCAGGTTTCGATGACTCCGTTCAGTCAGTACAAAGGCAACATGGCCGAGGGCGGCATCCGCAACGCGCTGATCGTCAGCGGTCCGATTGTGAAGCAGCCTGCGGGGAGCATTAACAGGGCGGTGATGCACGTGGCGGACGTCATGCCCACGCTGCTGGAAGTGGCTGGCGCCAGTTATCCGAACACCGTCAACGGCCAGGCAGCGCCGCCGCTGCTGGGCAGGTCGTGGGTCAAAACCCTGGCGGACGAGGTGGAGTCGCCTCGATCCGCGGAAGACTACCTGGCATGGGAAATGTTCGGCAACCACGCGGTGCGGCAAGGTGATTGGAAGTTACGCTGGCAATACAAACCCTATGGCACAGAAGAGTGGGAGTTGTTCAATCTGGCCGAAGATGCGGCCGAGCGCCACGATCGAGCCACCCAGCAACCCGAGAAGGTCAAGGCGCTGGTGGCGCTCTGGGACGACTATGTCCGTGCCAACAAGGTGATCCTGCCCAGCCGCGTTTTGTGGGAGGGAATGGCGAAGAAATTGCCGGACCGGTATCCGGTGGAGGACGGCTTCCCACCGCTCATCTACAAGCGCCAGTTTGTTCCGCCGACGAACATGCTGGCCGACCCGAAACGGTGATCGCACCCGAATCCAAGAATGAACCCAATTCAAAGAACCACCCGTTCCATGAACACTGAAAGGCAACGACCGCGCCAGTGGGATCTGGGCCCCTCCGTTCCGTGCACGCGCCATCTCGCCACCACGATCGTCGCGCTAGCCTTCATCGGCCCGATGCTCGCGCTGGCGCAGGTGCCGCCGCGCTTCTACTGGAAAAGCCTCTCCGGCGCCAACGCCGTGCCGGTGATTTTTCAGTCCTTGAGTGGCAATGCCAATCCCATCGACCCGGCCCACGTCGTCTCGTCCGATGCTGATGTCGACGCGAACGTGGTCGTGGCGGGCTACGCGAGACTGCTGCCCCTCTTCGACCGCACGCTCACTCTCGCGGTGCTCGAGCCGATGGGCCGAATTTCCGGCGAGGCAATGGTCGCCAACAAGCTGTACGACCGGGACGCCACCGGCTTCGGCGATCCGATGATCGAGGCGGGCATCAACCTCATCGGCCCAAAGGCCATGCGGTCGATCCCTGATCTCTTGCGTTACGAGCCACAGCTCTCGCTGGACCTGATCGTGGACCTCGCGTTCCCGGTTGGCGAGTACGACAACGACCAAGCGCTGAACCTCGGCCAGAACCGCTGGTATGGCCGGGTGGGCGCGCCCATCGTCTGGCAGCTCGGCCCGTGGGTGCCCGGCCGGCGCACCACCTGGGAGGTGCTTCCCTCGGTCTGGGTCTTCTCCGACAATGACGATTACGTGGGCTACGCGTTGAGCACCGACCCGATGTTTCAGGTCGAAGGCCATCTGACCCGCGATTTCACTGAACATTTTTGGGGCTCGGTAGATGCGACGTATTTGGCCGGCGGCAAATCGACCGTGGGGGGAGTCCCCGGCAATTCGCTGAATAATGTGGGTGTCGGTTTCACGCTCGGCTACCAGATTAACGACAACATCTCGCTCACCGCCGGCTACATGGCGACGGTGAACGATAGAGACCCCGGCGATCTGCAGATGGACGGCTTTCGGATCTCATTCACTTACGGCTGGCACAAGATCGTCGAGGGACAGAAACGGCTGAAAGCCGAGGAATGACCGGCTCATCCACTTCACCTCGCTCCCCCACGGCGCACGTGCTTGGTTGAGCCGGCTCGCGGATGAGTAGCGGATGAACCGCCAGACCAATCCACACCCGCCTATCAGGTTTGCCTCGAGGCGCACGTCGCTTCGGCTGGCGGTGGCCCTATCTCTTGCCTTCAGTAACCAAGGTACTCCGCGCTGCCGCAGCGTGGCGGCCGAACTCCAGCTCGGTTTCCCGCAGGCTCCGGCGGGTACGGCGACGCCGGCCGAGAGAGGACCAGAGCGCCTCAAACAGCAAGTCCACATCAGAGTCGAGACCAATGCCCTGCCCGAGCTGGCCACTACCAATGCGGCGGCGCCCAAGGCCAAGTCGTTCAAATGGAAGTCATCATGGGCCGGCTGGGACGGACTCCACCTTGAGCTCGCGCGCGCGACCCGGCTCACGGATCCTTGGACGGAGATTCGCGCGAAGGTCATCGGGACCAACGCCGCTCCCGTCTTGCATCTCGAAGAACTGAAAATGAGCGGCAGGATCGGCGCCAAGTTCGCGATCGACGCAGCGGCGTTTGCCACCGACAAAGAGTTCAACAATTTCGACAACGGCGTGGAGTTGCGCCGGGCCCGCCTTTACGCCAAGGGGGACTGCCTCTTGGTTTTGCCGGTTTCCTACCAGCTCGAGCTCGGCTACATTCCCGACGAGTTCTACATCGAGGAAAGCTACCTGGCCTTCAGGGACATTCCCTGGATCGGCGAGTTGAGAACCGGCCAGTACCAGGCGCCGATGGGTCTGGACGTGATTACCAGCAGCCGGGACATCACATTCATGGAACCGGCAGCGCCGCTGCAGGCCCTGGCTCCAGGCGTGAATGCCGGGCTGCAAATCGGCCGACCTGTCTTGGACCAGCGGGCGACCTGGCGGCTCGGCCTCTTCGCCGACGGCGTGGGCCAGGATTTTGGTGATGCCTCGCAGGACTTCGGCCGCGCCATCATCCGCTTCACCGGCTTGCCGTTCTACCAGGCTAAGCGAGAGAGGCCTGACCCTGCCAAGCTCCTGCACGTCGGCGTGAGCGCCAATGTCCTCTACTCCGCCAACAACTCGGTGCGGTATCAGGCCCGACCGGAAAGCCACCTCGCCCCGTACGTCGTCGATACCGGCGAAATGCAGGCTGACGATGCACTGGTCACCGGGGCCGAAGTGGCTTGGGTGAATGGCCCCTTCTCCGTTCAAGGCGAGTACCTGCGCTCCTGGGTCCACGCCCAGGATGGCAAGATGCCCAGCTTTGCCGGGGCGTACGCCTCGGCCAGTTGGTTCCTCACCGGCGAAAGCCGGTCCTACGACAAGACGGAGGGCATGTTCGGGCGCGTGATCCCGAAGCGGAACTTCGACTTCGGCCACGGTGGCTGGGGGGCGTGGGAGATCGCCGCCCGCTACTCGCACGTCGATCTCGAGAGCGAGAACGTGCACGGCGGACGCCTCTCGATGCTGATGGTGGGGGTGAACTGGTATTTGCACTCGCATGTGAAATGGCGCTTCGACTACGGCTTCGGGGACGTCAGGGGACGCTCTCCCGAAGGCCACCTCAACGTGTTTGAGACCCGCATCGAAGTTGATTTTTGAATGATGCTGGCGGCTCAACACAGCATGAAAACGTGACAGCCTGCGCAAAAACCGGATGGAATTCTTGCACAGGCCCTTAACCCGGATTTCTCACCACTTGAAGGAGTAATCTGAAATCCGGGCTGTGGCAAACCCGCGCCCAGAAAGGAGAATCGGCTCATCGGTTCAGCAACGCCGGGACGCGCCCCAGCCCCTTGGGTGACGCAGGCACGCGGACACAGTGTGGTCGAGATTGGGTCCATCGGTTTGGGGCGCGGGTTTCGGATTAGCCCGCATTTCAGGTGAAATGTGACGGTGACCGGTCAGATGACATCAAAAGCTGGTGAGAAATGCGGGCTAATGCAGGTTCCGACGCCGCGCAACCTATGCAGAGCTGCCAGCCAACATTGCAGTTCCCGCCGGTAGGAAGTGTCCGGTCGCACTCGCGGCATCGGTGAACTCGAGAGGGTCGGAGCCGGGGGATCATGGCGGTTGACTGTGCGCTTGAATTCCCAGAGGTCCGGAGCAGGGGCGCGGCGACTCCGCCGCGCCACCGATAGCATTTCATTCCGGCGTGGCGCGGAAGAACATCAGGGCTTCGTTCTCCGCCGGCGCGTGCGTGAAGGATGCCGTGCCATCCGCGTTCGTGACGGTGATGGAACCGACGCCCGACCAGATTGCCAGGTTCGAAGACGCCTCCACCCGGTAGCGCTGTTGGCGAGGGCCTTTGACAGTCACGATGACGTCGTCCTGGATGCCGGCCCCGATGCTTAATTCGGTGCGCTCGACGATGGTGAGCGTTTGTTTCGCCGGGAAATTGTGGAACTCCTGCACGAGGCCCGACGGCCACTCGATGCGCAGCGTGTCGATGACCGTGGCGTCGCCCAAGCCGATCACGGCGTCGAGGCTGTTGAACGCCACCCAGTCCTGGTTACACCCGATTTGCCGCATCTGCCAGAGGTCGGTTCCCCCTATTCGTGCTTTGACGCGGACCTTGGCTCCGACGGCGGAGCGATTGGAGTCGGTGCCAACACATCGCACCTTGATCCAATTGTTAGCATTGCCGTCGTTCCGGAACAGGGCATTGCGCTGCGCGCTGAAGACCGACCCGTAGGGCACACAGACGTCGAGAAACCCGTCGTTGTCGTAATCGCCCCAGGCGGCGCCGCCGGCGTTGCCCGGTTTTGTTACCAGGCTGCCCGCAGTCACTAGGCTGAAGGTGCCGTCGCCTTGGTTGTGATAAAGTCGGTTAAACACGCCCGGCACGGTGCTCGAGGGGCCCAGGAGCGTTACAGACAAATCGAGCCACCCGTCGTTGTCGTAGTCCACCCACGAGCCGCTCACGAAGTGGTCCTGGTCCTCAGCAATGGGGCCGGAGGTGATCGGCGTGAACGTGCCCTTGCCGCTGTTGCGGTAGAGCCAATTCTGCACGATCGGACCTTGCCAGCCCATGTTGACGACCACCAGGTCGAGATCGCCGTCGTTGTCATAATCGCCCCAAGCCGCGCCCACGCTGACACGGCCAGTGCCTGCGATGCCCGATGTCCCCGTGACATCGATGAATTGTCCGAGTCCGTCGGTTCGGTGCAACTCGTTGTCCGTCGCGATCTGGAGCAGCAGCAGATCCACGTTACCATCATTGTCGGAATCGGCCCAACTCCCGTGGGCGGTGGCGAGCTCAGGCGTGGTGATAGGATTGGCCACCCGCACAAAACGCCCGTTGCGCTCGTTGCGGAATAGGAAATCCCGCTGGGGGATGTTCTCCGCGCCGTTGGCGACAAACAGATCGAGCCAGCCGTCCCGATCGTAGTCCGCCCAGGAAAGGCCAAACGCGTGGGAGACGTCCGTGGCGAGCGAACCGATGTCGGCCGCCTTCATCCGGACGAACGAGCCATTGCCGCTGTTGCGGTATAATCGCGACGGTTGCTGGGTCGAGTTGTTGCTGGCGATAACCAAGTCCAACCAGCCATCGTTGTCGTAGTCACCCCAGGCCGTGCCATAAGTCTGTGGCGTTGTTTCCATGGCGATCGGGCCCGTAGTCACTTTGGAGAATGTGCCATTCTGGTCGTTGTGGAACAGGGCATTCCGGCCGCCTGCGCTCCAGGTGGCCACAAACAGATCGAGCCAGCCGTCGTTGTCGTAATCGCCCCAGGCGGCGGTGGTCCACATGGATGACTCGGCGACCACAGGGCCGGTGGTGATTTGGGTGAAAGGCGCCTCCAAGGCGGATTGGGCCGCGGCCTGGAAAGCGAGGGCTGTTGCGAGCACAGCGAGCGCACTGGCAGGGCCAGGGATGCGCGGGGCCGAACGGGTTGATGTGCGAGTCCTTTTCATGACATCGGCATTGCTGCTGAGTTAGTTCTTCGTGGTTTCCACGCCCCGATTGTCCGGCGTCACGGGCGGGGTGCCGGCGTCAGGTAGCCCTGAAAATTGAAGGTGTTGCTGTCACCAGGTCCGATCTCCTCGAAGGTGAGTTCGAGTTTCGATCCCTCGTAAGGTCCCCGGCCGGTCAAGGAGACCTTCCCGACTGCGACGAGATTCACCTCGTCGGCCGATCCCTCGCCATGGAAGACGATCGTTTTGACGCCTTCAATCGTCGTGGTGATGGTCACGGGAAACCAGGTAACGCCGGTGCCTGCGACATCCAGCTCGCCGCTCAGGTTGACGTGCATCTTGGCGTCGAGCGAGATGCCTTTGCCCGAGAGTGCGAACCGGCCAACCAGGGGGAGACCTTGAATGTACAAGTCCCCATCGGTGCCGGGGATCAGGTACGTCCCGAGGTTGGGTGGGACGATCGAGAAGTCGCCGTAGGCGTTGACGGCGATGTGCTTGGGAGCCGACCAGGCGTGGACCGGGGTGGCGGCGCCGAGGAGGAGTGTCAAGGTCAGACCAGCGATCAGGCTGACTCGGTTATTAGCAACGGTTTTCATGATTTGCATCGTATCTTGTTGTTATCTGTTTGCTCGCGGCCCGCGTCGTGCGGACCGCTTCCAACTCCTTTCCAAAGAAATCGAGGGAGGAGGTTACAGGCGGCTTTCGGAATTGAACGGCGCCGCCATGCACTTCCGGGTGCCCCTTTAGCCTGCATTTCTCACCACTTTTGGACGACGCGAAGCCGGAGTACGCAGGAGAAGTGCAAATGCAGGCTAAGAGAGCAAAACCGCGCCCCGACCTATGAGAGAACGAAAG
>JAXGQW010000037.1:0-52151 GCA_040766265.1 Verrucomicrobiota bacterium | reverse complement strand
TGCGCGGGCCGCGTCCGGCGCAGACCTTCAGGATGGCGTCGGGACTGACGTAATGGGGTGAGGCTTGCTGGTCGTGGTTGTGCAGCGCCACGTTGATGCCGTACTGGTTCGCGAACCGCTCGATGGTGTCGAGCGACTCGAGTTTCGGTTCGGTCATGAATGTCTCGAGGCCGAGCTTGCGTCCGAACTCGAACACCTTGCGGCACCCGTCTTCGTCGCCCGGGATCTCCTGGATGTAGAAGGTGAGCATCCGCAAGCCGGCGTCGGCCAGCTTGAGCCGGATCGCGCGCAATTCGTCATCGCTGAGACCGGGTTCGAAGGTCTTGGGAATATCGGCGCTGACTTTCTGGAAGCTCAACCCGCCGACGTACGGCAACCCGAGCCTCGCCGTCCGCTCGATTGTTTCAAAGAAAGTGACCCTGTGGAACGTGTAGGCCTCGATGCCGAGGCGCCAGCCGAGCTTCTCCTGGGCCCGGACCGCGGGGGTGAGCCATGCGCTCGGGGTGGTGGGGGCCGGCAAATCGCCCAGGGCGAACTGGATCGCGCCGAGGTAGAACTGGAGCATTGGGGGATCCCAGAACACGTACGGATTGTGGGCGATGGTGCAGTAGAACGTCCGGCCCCGCCCGTAGTTGCGAATCCAGGCAAGGGCGAAGTCGTTGTCCGCGCGCTCGAGCGGGGCTGCGCCGCGGCCTTTGGTCAGGTTGGTTTTCTCGGTGTCGATGCTGAACAGCACGCGCACGCGATGGCGCCCGTAGGGGTCGTGGACACGAAAGAACTCGTCCCGAAACTCCCAGCCCTTGCCGCCGAAGACGGCGTTCAACGGATGATGCGGGTCGTCGAGCTTGATGAACACCTGTTCGGTGGCCTCGCGATGGTTCGCCCCGCGCGCGCCGATCATGTGGCCGAACTCGGGCCAGTCCTCGATTGCGCCGGGCCATTGTGTGAAGGCGACGGTTGTGCCGTGGAGGCCGAGCATGCCGCCGCCGCCGGTCACGAACTCGACCAGGTTGCGTCGGAGTTCGGGATCGGTGAACAGGTTGCCGACGTTGTTGTTGAAGAAGACCGCGTCGAACGGCTCGAGGCTGTCGCGCCGGAACACCTCCGGGTCGCGGCTCACGACGGCCTGGAACGCGCCCGTTTTCTCGCCCATGAGCGTGAAGGCGTGGTTGGCGTACTCGGCTGAGGGATGCCCGCCGTACCCGACGTTGCGGACGAAGAGCAGGAGCTTGCGCGGTTTCTGGGGCGGGACAATTGCCTGCGCAGGGAGGGCCGACCGGATCTTTTGCAGATCGGCATCGGGAATCGGTTTCAGGGCCGAGTCTGTGCCGATGGCTGGGGGAGTCTGGGCCAGGAGATCCCCGGCGGCCAGGGCAAGCGCGGCGGCCAGGATCAACCCTGCTGTCCGTGCCGATCTGCGGGCGGGCAGTCTCTGGCGTCCGAGTCGGCCCACAGGGAGAAGGCAATTGGGCGTTTTCATTCCGGAGCACAATTTCGCAGAGACCGCCCCGAAACGGCAAAGGAAATCGCTAGAACAGGGCGGGCTGGGCGCCGGGTCTTTCGAGACCCAGTTTGCGGTAGCTCAACTCTGTGGCGACGCGCCCCTGGGGAGTGCGTTTGAGGTAACCTTCCATGATCAGGTAAGGCTCGTACACCTCTTCGAGGGTGTCGGGTTCCTCGCCGACGGCCACGGCGAGCGAACTGACGCCGACGGGTCCGCCGCTGAACTTGACGATGATCGCTTCGAGAATGCGCTTGTCCATTTCGTCGAGGCCGTTTTCGTCGATCTCGAGCATGGCCAGCGCCTTGTCGGCGATGGCGGACGTGATTCGGCCGTCGCCCCGGACCTGGGCATAATCGCGGACGCGTCGGAGCAGGTTATTTGCGATGCGCGGCGTGCCGCGGCTGCGCCGGGCGATCTCGGTCGCCCCGTCCGGATCCGTGTCGATCGACAGAAGGCGGGCGGAGCGGAGGACGATGGTTTGGAGTTGTTCGGCGCTGTAGTAGTCGAGGCGTTCGCGCACGGCGAACCGGGTGAGCAGCGGCGCCGTCAGCAGTCCGCTGCGTGTTGTGGCGCCGATGAGCGTGAAGCGCGGCAGGTTGAGGCGGACGCTGCGGGCGTTGGGGCCCTGGTCGATGATGATATCGAGTTTGAAGTCCTCCATGGCGGGGTAGAGGTACTCCTCGATCGTTTTCTGCAGCCGGTGGATCTCATCGATGAACAGCACGTCGCCTTCCTCGAGGTTCGTGAGGAGGCCGGCCAAATCGCCCGCCTTCTCGATCGTCGGGCCGCTGGTGCACTTGAGGCCCGCGTTCATGGCTTTGGCGATGATGTGCGCCAGGGTTGTCTTGCCCAGGCCGGGCGGGCCGTTGAGGAGAATGTGGTCGAGGGGTTCCTTGCGCTGGCGGGCCGCCTGGACGGCGATCTCGATGCGCTCGCGCACCTTCATCTGGCCGGCGAACTCCGAAAACAGCGAGGGCCGCAGCGTCATCTCGAGCGCGGCGTCCGGCTTGCTTAAAGCCCCTGAAATGAGCCGATCAGCCATCGTGCGGGCGAGCATGGAGAAAGCCCGCGGGAGGGACAAGGGGAAAACGGTCAACTGCGCGATGCGGCATCTCGATGCCGCGTGCGCTCGCGCGACAGCATGGATGGCGGCTGGAATCAGCCCCTCAGTTCCGCGCGGCAATGCGCGCGGTGGTCGAGAGGATCCATGTCGAGACTTCCTTCAAGACAGCCGGGTGGCATGTCTCTTCGATCTGGCCGTACTCGGAGATCGCCCCGGTCTTACAAGTCTGAAACAGGTGGTTCAGGCTGGGGAATTCGATGGTCTTGACGTTGTAGTTGCCGCCGTCCGCCAGGGCCTTCCGGATCGCGCCCAGGTTGTCCCGGGCCGACACTTGGAGGTCCTTCTCGCCGTTCACAGCCAGCACCGGACATTTCACCGCTTTGAGTGTGGGGCGCGGGTCATACGTGAGCAGGTCGCGGAACCACGGGGACGCAGCCATCCGGATTTGCCCCTCGATCATGGCATCGGTGAGCCCGACGGCGTTGCGCTGCGCCTCGGTCTGCGAGGCGATTTGCTCGTTGATGAGCTGCCGGATTCGCGTTTCCATCGCCGCCGCGTCCTTCTCCTCCCTGACGACGCGGAAGATCGCGCGCTGGAGCGCCGTGTTCTTCGCCAGAGTCGCCTCGTCCGCTCCCATCACCCGGCCAATGTCCTGTCCCTGCCGAATCAGCAGATCCTCCATCGGGACACCCACACCCGCGAGCATCACGATGAAGGCGACGTTGGTGGATTGGACGGCTGCCCGGGGCGCGATGATGCCTCCTTCGCTGTGGCCGAGCAGACCGATGGTGCGGGGATTGATCTCGGTGCGGCGGGCCAGCCAATTCACCTGCGCGAGCGTGTCCTGGATGAAGTCCGCGGCGGTCGCGTGCGCGAAGTCGCCGGTGGACTTGGAGACGCCGCGGTCGTCGCAGCGGAGGACGGCGATTCCGCGCCGGGTCAGGTAATCGGCCAGCACGAGAAAGGGCCTGTGTCCCATGACCGCCTCATCGCGGTCCTGAGCGCCCGATCCGGTGATGAGGACCACGGCGGGATGCGGCCCCGAGCCCTGGGGGAGCGTCAAGGTGCCGGCCAACGTCACGGTGGGTGTTCCGCATTCGATCCGGGCCTCTTCCTCGGTGTAGGGATACGGTTTCTTCGGTTCCTGGGGGCGGCTGAGCTTGGGCGGGCCAGACACCCGCGTCCAGGTCAACGGCACGGATTGGCCGGCCTGCCGCCATTGTCCAGCCAGTTCCGATCGGTCGCTGTTCAATGCGCCTTCGAACTGGCCGCCGATGCTCTTGGCCTCGATGCGCACCGCGCCGTCGTGCTCGCTCACGTGCGTGAGGGGAATCCGCACACCGCCCTGATCGAGGCTCACCATGACACCCGCCAGATCGCCCGCGGGTCCTCTGGTCAGTTCGAGAGCCAGCCGCAACTCGAGCATCGGCGCGGGCTTGAGCGATCCCTGCCAGTGTCCGACGAGTCCCGTGCCCGGCGGCGTGCCAGAGGGCGTCTGGGCCGGGGGATCGGCAAGGGGCGCGGATTGGGTACGGGGCGACGCCAGCGCGGCCAATAGCCAGGCGGCGGACATCAGGGCGATTGGGCCAAAGGTCTTCATATCGCGAACGAGTGAATGTCGATTGCTCGGGAGCAATGATACGCTGGTATTCCCGAGGCCACAACACATTGAGCGGCCGGATCAGGAAATGCTTCCGGTCGTCCGGTCTTTCGGCTAACCTTGTTTGCGACACAAGGCAGACGGCGTTCGTTTTATGGGAGCACAATGGAAGCAGGCCGGACGCGAGGCCGCGGCGCAGAAGAAGGGCCAGCTTGTCAACAAACTGGTGCGCGAGTTGATTGTCGCGGCAAAGATGGGCGGGGGCGATCCGCATCTGAATCCCCGCCTGGCGGCGGCGGTCGAGAAGGCGCGCAAGAGTTCAGTGACGCGCGACACCATCGAACGCGCCATCAAGAAGGGCACGGGACAGGGGGCGGACTCGGCCGCGATCGAGTCGGTGATTTACGAGGGGTTCGCGCCGAACAAGGTCCCTGTCATTGTCGAATGCCTGACCGACAACCGGAATCGCACCGCGCCCGAGATTCGGCATTTGTTTCAGGCGGGGAGCCTGGGGACTCCCGGCAGTGTCGCGTGGATGTTCGATCACGTCGGTCTGATCGAGGCGCACCACGGCGGTTCAGCGCTCGATCTGGAGACCGTGGCGATCGAGGCCGGCGCTCAGACTGTGGAGCCGTGGGCGGATTCGGACGTGCCCGAAGGCCGGTTCGGGGCGCGGTTCACGTGCGAGCGCAACGATCTCGTCGGAGTGGCTCGCGGTCTGACAGCGGCGCAATGGACCGTGGTGACCTCCGAAATGGCCTTTGTGGCAAAGAACGTGATTGATCTGCCCTCCGACAAGCGCCAGCAGGTTGTCGACTTCCTGAACGCCCTGGACGATCACGACGATGTCCATCGCGTCTACGCCGCGCTCAAGTGAAGCAGAGTCTCCTCCCACGCGATCCGAAAGCCCATGAACCGCGCGCGATCACAATGCAGAAGTGTGATGGCGCGCACGCCCGCAAACCGCCAGCAACGTTGACCTTGGATATCGCCCTATGCATCGCCCTATGAACACCTCATTGTCTCGCCGCGCGTTTCTCCGCCATTCCGCTACTGCAACCGCCGGGCTAGCATGTTGGGGCGGCCTGGGCGCCGGGGTTCACGGGGCGAACGACCGCATCGTGCTCGCTTTCATGGGAACCAACGGACGGGGCAGCGATCTGGCGCGCAGCTTCGCGAAGCTGCCGGGGGTCGAGACGGCGGTGGTGTGCGACGTGGACGAGCGGGCCATCGCCAAGGGCATCCAGGCGGCAAGCCGCGAGCAGGCCCGCGCTCCGCGGGGCGAAAAGGATGTGCGCCGCGTGGTCGAGGATCCGGATGTGGACGCCCTTGTGATTGCGGCGCCCGACCATTGGCACGGGCCGGCCACGATCCTGGCGTGCGCCGCGGGCAAGCACGTTTACGTCGAGAAGCCGGCGACCCACAATGCGCGCGAGGGCGAGCTGGCGATCGCTGCCGCGCGCCGGCACAACCGCGTCGTGCAGGTGGGCACGCAGCGGCGCTCCTTCCCTCAGGTGATCCAGGCCATGGAACTGGTCCGCGGCGGCGCGCTCGGCCCGGTGCGCTTCGCACGCGCCTGGTACAACAACAGCCGCGGTTCGATCGGGCGCGGAAGCGAAGCCCCGGTGCCGGCCTGGCTGGACTGGGCGCTGTGGCAGGGGCCCGCGCCCGAGCGTCCGTTTCGGGACAACTACGTGCACTATCACTGGCACTGGTTCTGGCACTGGGGGACCGGCGAACTCGGCAACAATGGAATCCATGCGCTGGACATGTGCCGGTGGGGGCTCGGCGTCGACTTCCCCAAACGGGTCACGTCCGCGGGGGGGCGCTATCATTTCGAGGACGACCAGGAGTCGCCGGACACCCAGACGGCCACGTTCGATTTCGGCGACAAAGCGATTGCGTGGGAAGGGCGGAGTTGCCAGCGGTTTGGGTTGGAAGGGTCGGGGTTCGGGGCGGGTTTTTATGGCGACAAGGGAACATTGATCACGGACGGCACCGGCTATCGGCTCTTCGACGCCAACACCAAAGAGATCGAGAAAGTGGCCGGCACGGGCGGCGACGCGCCGCATCTCCAGGATTTTCTCGATTGCATCCGGACGGGGCGGCGTCCGGCGGCGGACATCGAGGAAGGGCATCGGAGCACGCTGCTCTGCCACTTGGGGAACATCGCGTGGCGCACGGGTCGCACGATCGAGTGCGATCCCAAGACCGGGCGGATCGCGGGCGACGATCGTGCGATGGCGCTCTGGCAGCGCGAGTACCGGGCGGGATGGGAACCGAAGGCTTAGCCTGCCTGCTCGGCCGCGGCGGCGCGTTTGGCGAGGATGGCTTCGAGGATCTTCTGACCCAAATCGGGTTTCTCGATGAGGGCTTTTTGTGCGGCGTCCCTGCCCTGGCCGACCAACTCGCCGTTGAACTGCAGCCAGGCGCCTTTCTTCTCGACCACGCCTGCGTCGAGGCCGACATCGAGGAGGCTGCCTTCCTTGTTGATGCCGTGATTGAAGAGGATGTCGAACTCGGCCTCGACGAACGGCGGGGCGACCTTGTTCTTCACCACCTTGACCTTGACATGGCTGCCGATCACGGCGCCGGCGGTGTCTTTAATGGCCTCCTTGCGGCGGATATCGAGCCGCACGCTGGCGTAGAACTTGAGGGCTTTGCCTCCCGGCGTCGTCTCGGGGTTGCCGAACATGATGCCGACCTTCTCGCGGATCTGGTTGGTGAAGATGCAGGTGGTTCTGGCCTTGGCCAGGAGGGCGGTGAGCTTGCGCAGCGCCTGGCTCATCAGGCGCGCCTGCATCCCCATGGTGGCCATTCCCATCTCGCCTTCGAGTTCCGCCTTGGGAACCAGCGCGGCGACCGAATCAATCACGATCACGTCAAGGGCGTTGGATCGGGCGAGGGTCTCGCAGATCGAGAGCGCTTCCTCGCCACTGTCGGGCTGCGACACCAGCAGGTCGTTGAGATTCACCCCGAGCCGTTTGGCATAGCCGGGATCGAGCGCATGCTCGGCATCGATGAATGCCGCCAGACCGCCCATCCGCTGCGCGTTGGCCACGACATGCAGCATGAGCGTCGTCTTGCCTGAGGATTCCGGCCCGAAGATCTCGACCACCCGGCCTCGGGGAATGCCCCCCACCCCGAGGGCGAGGTCCAGCGCCAGCGCGCCGGTCGGGATCACGTCGATCTTCACCTGTGCGCGCGCGTCGCCCAGGCGCATGATGCTCCCTTCGCCGTAGGCTTTTGTGATGGTGGAAATGGCGGCATCCAGATCCCGCTGTCGGGTGGCGACGGCCTTTGCGGCATCAGGCAAGGGTTTCTCGGCAGTTTTCTCCGTGGTCTTGGGCGGCATAAGGGGCGGACTCCTTTCAAGTTTTCGGCCTAAGGTAACCGCCGCGCGCCAAGCGTCAACTGCGAGGTTCGAAGGTCGGGCCGCGAAAACGGCGCGACAACTGCTTGCTTTTCGGGGTGACCGCCATGCAGAATGCCGCGCATACACCGGCTCAGGGTCGCATTGGGCGCAACTGTCCGAGGGGTGCGGCGGCGGGGCTGGCGGCAAACGAAGGGAAAGACTGACTATGTCGAAATTGCACCTGCTGCAGGCCTGTTGGGCAATTGGTCTCGTCGCCGTGCTCGAAGGCCGCGCTCAAACCAATCTGCCCGCCTTCGAACTCGATGTGCTTCCCACCAACGGGAGCTTCATGATCAGCGAGTCGACGAACGCGGTGTTTGTGACCGTCAACAATGCCGATGCGTTCACGAACATCGTGATTGCCGGCGAGTTCGGCGCGCAGACCAACATTGCGTTCCTGGACGACGGGCAGCCTCCGGACGCCGAGGCGACCAACGCCGTGTTCAGCGCTTACCTGATTACGCCCTACGTTGTCACGCCGACCGTTCAGATCCTGCGGCTGGTCAGCTCCGGCGAAGCGCCGCCGACCGAGCGGCCGCCGGACCCGCCGATCGAGCCGATGGTGCAGACCAACGAGTTCGAGTACACGATCCTGCCGCGCCCGATGAACGACAAGTTCACCAACGCGTTCCGCATTGCAACCGGCGGGGGGGTGGTGGTTTCCTCGAATTCGTTCGCATCGATCGAGCCGGGCGAGCCTCGGCATGCGCAGGTCGCCGGCGTGGCTTCGTCGGTCTGGTGGAACTGGTCGCCGAACTTCACGACCAATGTGCTGGTGGACCTTGGGGGGAGCGATTTCGACGCCGTGCTGGCGGTCTACACGGGAACGACCCTCTCGAATCTGGTCGAGGTGAAATCGGGGACCAATGACGTCGTGAACAACCTGCGCGCGCACGTCAATTTCAACGCGCGCGCCGGCTCGACCTATCGGATCGCGGTTTCGGGCTACGACAGCGAAGCGATGGGCCAGGTCCGGCTGCGCGTGGCTGCGGGGGCGCTGCCGGACGCCGACGGGCCGGTGGTGACGATCGCCAGCCCGGCCAGCCAATCGGTGTTCGTCGCGCCCAACGTGGCGTTCCAGGGCTCGGCCAAGGAGCGGACAGCGAACGAGTCGGGCGTCGAGCGCGTGGTGCTGCAGGTAAACAACGACACCAACCAGGTCGTTGCGGGTGGAACCGAAGCGTGGAACGCGGTGCTGACCCTGCCGGTCGGCACGAACCTGGTCCGCGCGGTGGGCTACGATTGGAACGGCAACGCCGGCCCGCCGGCCGCCGTGGTGGTCCGCTACGTCAATCCGATCAATGACATGTTCGCCAATGCCATCCTGCTCGGCGAAGACGGCGGGGTCGAGTCGGCGGGCAGCACGGACGCAACGATCGAGGCGGGGGAACCGTTGCATGCCATGAACGAGGGGGGGCACTCGGTTTGGTATGCCTGGCGGGCGCCGTATTCGGGTGAGCTGATGTTGAGCACGGAAGGCTCGGACTTCGACACGCTGCTGGGGCTGTACATCGGGACGGCCCTGACCAACCTGCTCGAGGTGGCCAGCAACGACGAGGCGTTTCCCGGTTCCGGCCACAGCCAGTTGCGTCAGAAGGTCGTGGGCAACCAGCTCTATTACATCGCCGTCGACGGCTACGGCGGGTCCGCGGGCAACATCATCCTGACCTACGTGTTCAGCATCACCGAGACGCTCTACAGTCTCGACCTCACGTCGCCCCTGGGCGGGACCGTGTCGCCGCCGAGCGGGCTTTACCCGGAGGGCAGTGAAGTGTTCGTGAACGCGATCCCGGCCACCGACTATCTGTTCGCCCATTGGGAGGACAGCGGGGGCCAGGTGGTGTCGACCCAGAACCCGCTGCGCCTTCTGATGGACCGGAACCACAGTCTGATCGCGAGGTTTCGTTTGAAGAGCTACAGCGACACGTTCGGCAGCGGCGATCTCAGCCGGCTGCCCTGGACGGGGAGCGGCGCCAAGGGATGGTCGGTGGCGATGGTGGAGGGCCAGTACGTGGCGCAAAGCGGCTCGATCGGGAATGGCCAGACCAGCTCGCTGATCCTGATCAGCCACCTCTACGACGGGACGGGGGCGTTCGATTTGAGCGTCAGCTCCGAGGAAGGGTGGGACGCGCTCGAATTCTACGTCGACGGCCGGCGCCTGGGGCGATGGAGCGGCGATGTGCTCTGGCAGACCTTCATGTTCCCGATCACCGAAGGGCGCAGAGTGCTCGAGTGGCGGTACGTGAAAGACGCCAATTACAGCGAAGGTTTGGACCGGGCCTTCATTGACAATGTCTACCTGCCCTTGCAGCAGCCCGAGCCGCCCAATATCCGTCCGTCGATCGACGTGGTCCGACTGGCCAACGGCGCCGTGCAACTGACGGTGGTCTGTCTGCCCAATGTTTCCTATGTCATCGAGGCATCGCCCAACCTCAAGACATGGACAGCCGTCTCGACCAATCGGCCGGTGAGCGCCGCCTTCCAGTGGCTCGATCCGGACACCCTGAGCCGCGCGGCCCGCTTTTACCGTGCTGTGGCTCGCTGACCGGCAAGGACCGAGAAAGGGGGCTAACATGAGGCATTTGGGACCCTTGAATATGCGCCGCATTGCGCGGGGGATGGCCGGCCTGGGGCGGTCGAGCCTGCTGCTCGCGTGGCTCGTGACCGGGTCGTTCGGCACCGCCGCCCACGCCGGCGGTCTCTTGCGCGAGGTCTACACCGACATTCCCGGCGCGCGCCTGGACGACTTGTTCAACAGCGCCAAGTACCCGGACCGACCGGACTTCACCGAGATCCTGCCCGAGTTCGAGGCGCCGACGGACGCCATGGACGACTACGGCCAGCGGTTGCGCGGCTTCCTCGTCCCGCCCGTGACGGGCGATTATGTCTTCTGGATCGCCGGCGACGACGAGAGCGTGCTCTACCTGAGCAGCACGACCTCGCCCGCCGATGCCGTCGACATCGCCGCCGTGCCCGATTGGACGTCGTCCCGGGAATGGACGAAGTACCCGAGCCAGCAGTCGGGTGTGATCTGGCTGGACGCCTCGCGGATGTATTACATCGAGGCCCTGATGAAGGAAGGGGGGGGCGGGGATAATCTGGCCGTGCGCTGGCAGCTCCCGGGAGGCGCGATCGAGGAGCCAATCCCCGAGGCGCGCCTGGTGCCTTTCGGGACTGTTCTGACCCCGCCTGTCATCCGGACGCAGCCGGCCAACCAGGCGGTGATCGAGGGACAGCCGGCGGTCTTCAGCGTGAGTGTCAACAACCCCGACCCCGTCCAGTACCAGTGGCAGCGGGGCGGAGTCGCCATTCCCGGCGCGACCTCCGCCAGCTACACTCTGCCGAGCGCGCGGTTGGCCGATCACGGTGCCAGCTTCCGCTGCACCATCACCAATTCACTGGGGTCCGCCCTGAGCGCCGCGGCCGCGCTCAGCGTGCAGCCCGACGTCGCCCCGCCGCTGCTGAGGCAGGCGCACAATGTCGGGGCGCGCACTGTTGTGGTGACCTTCTCCGAGCCGGTCGATTATGCGTCCGCGGCGCTCGCCGCCAATTACCGGCTCGATCAAGGCCGGGTTCTGAGCGCCCAACCGCAGTCCGACGCCCGTCTTGTCTCGCTGCAAGTGGACGCGCTCGAGTTCGGGCGGTCCTATCTGCTGACCGTCAACAACCTCAAGGACCGGAGCGTGGCGGGCAATCTCCTGGCGCCCAATTCACGGATTGGCTTTGTCGCCAGCATCCTCACGGCGTCGGACCTGGGCGAGTTTCCGGAGCCCGGCGCCGCGGTCTCCGTGCCGGGAGGGTTCGACATCACGGCGATGGGAACCGGTCTGGGCGATTGGACGGACCTCTTGCACTTCAGCTACCAGGAGCGGAACGGCGATTTCGACGTGCGGGTCCGGGTGGCGGCCGTGGAGTTGACGGATGTCTGGGCGACGGCCGGTTTGATGGCGCGCGCCCTTCGCAGCACCAATGGCCCCATGGCCGGCGTCTTTGCCACGCCGTCGATCAGCGGCGTCTTCTTCGCCTCGCGCGGAGCGACCAATCCGCTGTCGATCTCGCCCTCGATGCCGGTCAATTACCCGTATACATGGCTGCGCCTGCGGAGGACCGGGGATCTGTTTACCGGCTATTCGAGCTACGACGGCGAGGCCTGGCGAACGCTGCGGAGCGTGACCAATCCCATGCCGGCGCTGGTCTATCTCGGGCTTTCGGTGAGCAGCCAGCAGACCAATCGCACCCTGCTTGCCCGGTTCCGCGAGTTCAGCGACGTCGTGAGCGCGACGGAAGCCGAGCGGCTCCCCGACGTCGAGTCTCCCGGCCCATCGAGCCGTCGCACGCCGCTCGTCATCTCGGAAATCATGTACAATCCGCTCGCGAGGGCGGACGGCTCGAACCTCGAATATGTCGAGTTGTTCAACAGTCAGCCCGTTGCCGAGTCGATTGGCGGTTTTCGCTTGTCGGGATCGATCGATTACACCTTCCCGCCGAACACCCGGATCGACGGCGGCGGCTTCGTGGTGGTGGCCAAAGAACCGTCGGCCCTCGAGGCGGCGAGCGGGCTTCCGAGAGTCTACGGCCCCTATGAGAACAACCTGCCCGGCAATGGCGGGCGCGTCGCTCTCCACAGTGAACTGGGCGCCGTCCTCATCGACGTCGAGTATTCGGATCAGCCCCCGTGGCCGGCCTCGGCGGACGGCGCGGGGCACTCGCTTGTCCTGGCTCGACCCAGCCTTGGAGAAGGGCGGTCCGCCGCCTGGTCTGCCAGCCTGATGCGCGGCGGTTCGCCCGGCGCGATGGAACCGATCCGACTCGACGCCTGGGCGTCGATCAAGATCAACGAGTTCCTGGCTCACACAGACGATCCGGCGCTGGATTTTATCGAACTCTACAACGCCGGCGCGCGCGCGGTGGATCTGGGCGGCGCCTTCCTGAGCGACTCGCCCGATGCCGACAGGTTCCGCATCCCGAACGGCACACTCCTGCCGCCGGGCGGCTTCGTCCAATTCACCCAGAACGATCTGGGATTCGCCTTGAGTTCCTCCGGCGAAACCATCTGCCTCGTCAACCCCGACCAGACCCAGGTGATCGACGCAGTGCGCTTCGGCCCCCAGGCCAACGGAGTCGCCAGCGGCCGATACCCCGACGGCGCGCCCGGCATCCATGAGTTGCGGACGCCGACGCCCGGCCGGCGCAACGACGGCCTGCGCATCAACGAGATCGTTATTAACGAGATCATGTTCCACCCGGCCGGCGGCGACGATGCTGACGAATACGTCGAGCTTCACAACCGCGGCCTCCAGCCCGTCGATCTCTCACATTGGCGATTCGTCGACGGCATCGATTTCGCATTCCCGCCCGGCGTGACGATTCCGGGCGGCGGCTACATCGTCGTGGCGAAGGACGCCGCGCGTTTGCGATCCAACCATCCCGCGCTCGGCGCGGGCGCGGTCGTGGGCGATTACCAGGGCCAGCTCGCCAACGGCGGCGAACGCGTGGCCCTGGCCCGCCCGAGTGATCCGTCGAGCCCCTTGGCGGATCTGATCGTCGTGGATGAAGTGGCGTACGGCGAGGGCGGGCGATGGGGACGATGGGCCGACGGCGGCGGAAGCAGTCTCGAGCTTGTGGACGCGCGCAGCGACAACCGCCTTCCGGCCAACTGGGCGGTGAGCGATGAGACGGCCAAGAGCGCGTGGGTTGCCGTCGAGCACACCGGCGTCCTGGACCTTGGCACGGACGTTTACGGCGTGGATCGGCTGCAGATCCTCCTGATGGGCGAGGGCGAATGTCTGATCGACGATGTCCAAGTGATCGGACCCAACGGCAACAACCTGGTCCCCAACTCGACCTTCGAGCAGGACGCCCAAGGTTGGCGCGCGCGCGGCACACATGCCCGGTCAAGCCTCGAAACCACCGAAGGCTACCGCAGCGGCAGAAGCTTCCGGCTCCGCGCCAGCGGACGCGGCTCGACGGATGCCAATCACGTCTTCATCGATCTGACGGGATCGCTGACGCCTGGAACCTACGCGACACTTCGGGCGAGGGCGCGGTGGTGCCGCGGCAACCCCGAACTCCTGCTGCGCCTGCGCGGCAATCACCTCGAAGCCGCCGGGCGGCTGCCTGTCCCGCTCGCCGCCGGCACGCCCGGGGCTCGCAACAGCGCCGCTCGGGCGAACACCGGCCCGGCGCTCTGGGATGTCAAGCACAGCCCGATTTTGCCCGCCATCGGGCAATCCGTGCTCGTGACAGCCCGCGCGCACGATCCGGACGGTTTGACGGCGGTCGAGTGCCTCTACCGCATCGACCCCTCGTCGCAAACAACGCGGCTTGCGATGCGGGACGATGGGACCGGCGGCGACGTGCTGGGCGGGGACGGCCTGTACTCGGCGGTGTTGCCGCCGCAGACCACCACCAACCTCATCGCATTCACCGTCGAGGCATCCGATGCAGCCGCCACGCGGGCCACCAGCAGGTACCCGGTGGAATCGCCCGAACGCGAGTGCCTGGTGCGCTGGGGCGAACAGACGACCCTGGGGAACCTGGGCACGTACCGCATCTGGATGACGCGCGCCACCTTGTCGGAATGGGAGACGCGCGAGCCCAGCAGCAACGATCCGTTGCCGGTGACGTTTGTGCACGGCCATGAACGCGTGGTGTACGAGGCCAGCGCGCTCTACAGCGGCAGCCCGTTCCACTGGGGCGGCTACGACTCGCCGATGGGGCTCAACTGCAACTACGTCCTGCTGTTCCCCAAAGACGACCGCTTCCTCGGCGCAACCGATTTTGTCCTCAACCTGCCGGCCAATCTGGGCAGCGATCGCAGCGCCCAGCGCGAGCAGTTCTTCTTCGCCATGGCGCGCGCAATCGGGCGCCCCCACGCCTGCCGCCGATTCTGTCACCTGATCGTCAACGGCCTGGTCCGGGGCCCCATCTTCGAAGACGCCCAACAGCCCAACCGCGACTATGTCGAGCAGTGGTTCCCGGACGATGCCGAGGGCGAGTTGTTCAAGATCGAGGATTGGTTCGACTACGACGACACGATCCTGAGCTTCCAGAATGTCGACGCGACCCTCGACAGGTTCACCACCGCCGACGGCGACTACAAGCTGGCCCGCTACCGATGGAACTGGCGCAAGCGCGCCGTGCGCGACTCGGCGCACGACTACGCGCGGCTCTTCGAGTTGGTGGACGCCCTCAACGCAAGCCCCTCGGAATACACCGCGCGCGTCGAAAGCCTCGTCGACGTCGACGGCTGGATGCGCACGTTCGCCCTGCGCCACGTCGTGGGCGATTGGGATTCCTACGGCTATCGCCGCGGCAAGAACATGTATGCCTATCGCCCCGCCCACGGGCGGTGGCAACTCCTGGACTGGGACGTCGCCTTCGCCTTCGGTCTGGGGGACGGCACGACCCATGACCTGTTCGACGCCCAACACTCGGACGGCAGCATCGACGCCGTCACCGAGCGCATGTACAATCATCCCCCCTTCCGCCGCGCCTACCTCCGCGCCCTTTACGACATCGCCCATGGCCCGCTCGAAGAGACCTGGGCGCGCCAGTGGCTGGGATCGACCTACACCGCCCTCGCGGACAATGCCCTGGCCGCCACCAGCCCCGACACCATCCTGACGTGGATTCGCAACCGGCGCCTCCACATCCTCGATATGCTCGCCACCAACGCCGCCCCCTTCGCCATCACCAGCAACGGCGGCATCGACTTCACGGTCCAAGGCAAGAACCTCGTCGAACTCGAAGGCACCGCCCCGGTGCAGATGCAGACCCTCCGGGTGAACGGACGCGCCTATCCGGTGACATGGACCAGCGTTACGGCCTGGCGAGTGGATCTCCCTTTGCGGAGCGGGGCCAATGTCCTGAAGTTCGAGGGACATGGATCGACCGGAGTTCTGATTCCCGGAGCGTCCGCAACCCTCCGCATCGATTACGCCGGGCCCGACCTGAACCCGCAGGATTACCTGGTCATCAGCGAAGTCCATTACCACCCGAACGCGCCGGACACCGGCTTCGTCGAGATCCACAACAGGTCCGACACGCACGCGTTCGATCTGACCGGATTCGAGCTTCGGGGCGCGGGCTTCGCGTTCGCCGATGGCACTGTCATCGAGCCAGGCGCCTACCTCGTGGTCGTCACCGACCGGTCCGCCTTCGGCGCGGAGTACGGATACCAGGCGCGCGTTGCCGGCGTGCTGCCCGGTCGTTTGCGAAATGATGGTGAGACGCTCAGCCTCGTGCGGCCCGGGTCGACACCCGAGCAGGATGTGCTCATCGACCGTGTCACCTACGACGACGCCTGGCCCTGGCCCGCCGCTGCGGATGGCGAGGGTTCCTCGCTCCAGTTGGTCGACCCCACCGAAGACAACCGCCGCCCGGGCGCCTGGGTTGCCGTCACGAATGATCCGTCCACAACCGGCTGGAAGTTCGCCCAGATCACCGGCATCGCCAGCGGCGGGTCTCTCTATATCTACCTCGAGTCGTCGGGCGAAGTCTTCCTCGACGATGTCTGGCTGGCCGCCGGGCCGCTGGCGGAGACCGGGACCAACCTGGTGAAGAATGCCGGATTCGAACAACCTCTCGCCGGGTCGTGGATCGTATCCGACACCGACCCCGACAGCCGAATCGAATCAACCCTGAGCCATTCGGGCGCCGCCTCGATGCGGCTGATCTCGGAAACGGGTGGCAACACACTCCTCCCCTCCCTAGGACAAGCCAGCCTGGCGGTCCGCATGGGCGAACTCTACACGCTCAGCTTCTGGTATCACCCGACTCCGACCGGCGGAGGCCTGACCGCCGGCCTGCTGGGCAGCGCGCTGGAACTGACCGTCAGCCTCGTGCCGGGCGAATTGCCGCTGCCGCTCGCCACGCCGGGCGCGCCCAACGTCCTGCCGGGCACCTTCACGCCGCTTCCGCCGCTCTGGATCAACGAGGTCATGCCGAACAACCTCAGCGGCCCGCGCGATCGCTTCGGCGACGCCGATCCTTGGATCGAGCTGTTCAACGCCGGCGGCGACCCCGTCTCCCTCGATGGCCTGTTCCTCGCGCATAACGGCCCCGGCCTCCTCGAATGGCCGTTCCCGTCCGGACTCACAATCGAGCCGGGCGAGCGCCTGGTGGTGTGGGCCGATGGCGAGGCTAACGAAAGCAGCGCCGAAGAGCTTCACGCGAACTTCCGCCTCGATCCGATCGCCGGCGCGATCGCGCTGTCGATTCAGGACGGGGCTGACATCCGCGTTGTCGATTCCCTGCGCTACGCCGACGTGTACCCTGATCGTTCCTGGGGATCGTGGCCCGAAGGCGATCCCGATTCGCGCCAGGTGCTCCATTACCCCACGCCCGGCGCGTCCAACGACCCCTCATCGGAACCGGTCGTCATCTACGTGAACGAGTGGATGGCCGCCAACAGAACGACCGTGGCGGATCCGGCTGACCAGGACACCGACGATTGGTTCGAGCTTTACAACCCAAGCGATGTCGCGGTCGATCTCTCGGACTATTCGGTCACCGACGACTTGGGAGAGCCGCGTCGATGGGTGCTGCCGTCCGGGACAATCATCCCTGCCCGCGGCTACCTGCTGATTTGGGCGGATAACGAGACCGAGCAGAACGGACTCGGCCTTGGCCTCCACGCCAACTTCCGCCTCAGCCAGGAGGGCGAATCCCTTGGGCTGTTCGCCCCTGACGGGACCCAGGTCGATGCGGTCACGTTCGGTCCTCAGGAGGACGATGTGAGCGAGGGCCGGTACCCGGATGGCGCGCCGCCGCCGTTCATGGCCATGACAACGCCGACCCCGGGCGGACCGAATGTTGCGCCCGGCCCGTCGGCCCCGCGGGCCATCAGCATCGAGTTCGGTGGCGCGGGCATTGCGGTTCGCTGGGCGGTCGAGCCCGGCCAGACCTACCGAGTCGAGTTCACGGACGACCCTGTCGAGTCGGCCTGGCAGGCCGTCGGCGGACCCGCGGTGGCCACGGAGCCGGTCCTCGAGTTCATCGATCCGATCGATCCCGGGCGAAGGCAGGGCTTCTATCGCCTCGTGTTGCTGCCATAGAACGCTCTCCTCGATTCGGAGGGCCGCTCTCGGTCGGAGCATCCGGCTGCACCGTCGTCGGTCGAGGGGCAGACAGGCCCGCACACCGCCTGTCCGCCCCCCATCTCCGATCTCCGATCTCCCATCTCCGATCTCCCATCTCCCATCTCCGATCTCCCATCTCCGATCTCCCATCTCCGATCTCCCATCTCCGATCTCCCATCTCCGATCTCCCATCTCCGATCTCCCATCTCCGATCTCCCATCTCCGATCTCCCATCTCCGATCTCCCATCTCCGATCTCCCATCTCCGATCTCCCATCTCCGATCTCCCATCTCCGATCTCCCATCTCCGATCTCCCATCTCCGATCTCCCATCTCGGGAGTTGACTCCCGGAGGCGCTCGCAGGAAGAATCTCGCCCATGAATGACACCCTGGATCATCTGACATCACGTCGCGAGTTCTTGAAATCCACCAGCCGCGCCGCCGCCGCCTCGGCGTTGGCCGGCGTTGCCCTGCCGCATGTTCACGCGGCCGACGACAGCACACTCCAGTTGGCGCTGATCGGCTGCGGCGGACGCGGCACGGGCGCCATCGTCAACGCCTTGGCCACGCGCAACCAGGGCCCCATCAAACTGGTGGCCATGGCCGATGTCTTCAAGGAACGCCTCGACGACAGCTATCGCAACCTGAGCCGGAACCACGCCGCCCAGATGGACGTGCCGCCCGAACGGCGGTTCGTTGGATTCGACGCCTACAAAAAGGCGATGGATTGCCTGAAGCCGGGCGACATCATGGTTGCCGCCACGCCGCCAGCCTTCCGCTGGGTCCACTTCACCTATGCAATCCAGAAGGGCCTGCACGCCTTCATGGAAAAGCCCGTCACCGTCGACGGCCCGACCTCGAGACGCATGTTCGAGTTGGGCGAAGCCGCCACCAAGAAGAACCTCAAGGTCGGCATTGGCCTTATGTCGCGCCACAGCCGCCACCTCGCCCAACTGGCCGAACGCGTCCACAACGGGGAGATTGGCGACATCATCCTGCAGCGCGGATACCGGATGCACGGGCCGGTCGGATTCTTCGCGTCGCTGCCCAAGCCGGCCGGCGTGAGCGACTTGCGGTACCAGGTCCAGCGTTTCCACAGTTTCATCTGGGCCAGCGGCGGCAACTACAGCGACTTCTACATCCACATCATTGATCATCTCGGCTGGATGAAGAACGCCTGGCCGGTCAAGGCCCAGGCGCTCGGCGGACGCCACTATCGGCAGAGCCCCGAGGGCGTCACCTACGTCGACCAGAACTTCGACACCTACGCGGTCGAGTACACGTATGCCGACGGCACCAAGTTCGACTTCGACGGCCGCTGCATGACGGGCTGCATGGACCAGTACTTCAGTTATATCCACGGCGCCAAGGGCAGCGCCATCGCCTCGAAAAACGGCGATTGCGGCGGACCCTCGACCATCTTCAAAGGCCAGACGCCAAGGCGCTCCGACATGCTCTGGGAGTCCAAGGTCAACCCGGGCGAAGAAGATCCCTATCAGAACGAGTGGAACGACCTGGTCCAGGCGATCCGCAACGACAAACCGTACAACGAAGTCAAACACGGCGTCGAAGCCAGCCTCGTCACCTCGATGGGCCGCATGGCCGCCCACACCGGACAGGAAATCACCTACGAGGAAATCCTCAACGGCGACCACGAAATGGCCCCAGGCCTCGATCAGCTCACCGAAAGCTCGGACGCGCCCCTCAAGGCCGGACCTGATGGCCGTTACCCCGTCCCCGAGCCCGGACGCAAACGCACCCGCGAATACTAAACCTGAGAGACTCTGCGGCCGCGGAGAGACACGGATGCAACACGGATGAGTCGCGAGATCAGACAGTGCGTCGAGCGCCGTTCCGGGCCACCGGACGATCAGCCCGCACCGCCTGTTCGCATGCGATTCGTTCCGTGTTCAATCCGTGTTTGTCCGCGGCTTTCTCAATGAAACGTGGTTCCGTAGCCGTCCCGGAGCGCGGGATGAGTCCGCGCCATCTCGCTCCGCAAAGGCAGGAATCGGCGCCGGCTCACGTCGGCGGCTACACGCACCCAAAGCGTTCTGAAAAGAGATCTTCGCTCCCCATGAATCTGCAACGTTTTCCTCGAATACTCGCGTCCAGTCTCGCCATCCTCACGGTCTGCGCATGGTCAACCTTTGCCGGTGACTCCGAGGAGGGCTTCACCCCGATGTTCAACGGCAAGGACCTCACCGGCTGGGAGGGCAAGCCCGGATGGTGGCGGGTCGAGAATGGTTGCATCACGTCCGAAAGCACCCCCGAAAAACCATGCCCCACGGCGCACTACCTCATGTGGCGCGGCGGCAAGCCGGGCGACTTCGAACTGCGCCTCGAATACCGGTTGGTCGGCGGCAACTCGGGCGTCCAATTCCGCAGCAAGGAACTTCCGGAATGGGACACGTCCGGGTACCAGGCGGACATGGAAGATGGCGGCCAATGGACCGGCTGTCTGTTCGAGCACACGCGCGGAGGCGTGTCGATGCGCGGCGAGAAGGTGGTCATCGACCCGGACAGCACCCGGCACGTCACACCCCTCGGCGATCCGGATGAACTTCTCAAACGCGTCAAGAAACAAGACTGGAACAGCTACCGCATCATCGCGCTCGGCGATCAAATCGTGCTCGAAATCAACGGCGCAGTGATGTGCCGGGCCATCGACAGCCAGACAGGTCTCGCCGCAAAGGAAGGCGTCATCGCCCTCCAGATGCATCCGGGCCCCCCCATGAGGGTCCAGTTCCGGAATCTCCGGATCAAGCTGTTTGACCCGCCGCCCTCGCCCCCCCAAACCGCCCGCTGAGCGGTCCAAAGAGCAGGCCGAGGCCGCGAAGCTCGACGCAGCGATTGGTGCTAACCTGAAGTATTTGCGGCATGAAGCCTGAGCAGAATCGAACCGCGACTAATGAGAAACCAAGGGGACCGATGCCCGCCGTCTGTCGCCTCCGCCTCATTCGTCTCATGAAGGCTTCATCCCACCCCACGGCGGCTGCGAGAAACTCTGGGCAAGAAGGACAACCTTTCCTACGAAGACTTCCGCGAATTCATCGACACCCGCCCGGCCGCGGTCGTGGCCAATACTCTGATCTATCGGATGTTCGGCCTTGGTAGCGGGGGCGAGTCTATGAAAGCTGCCGCAGCTCTTGTTTTGGTGATGATGGTTTGCACCGCATTTGCGGGAGAACGGTTCGTGAGCACAATCGGCGCAGTCACGAGAGAAATCTCTGCCGATCGGCTGGCGATGACACTGGAAGTGGCTGCGACTGAGACGACCATCGCAGCGAGCGTTGCGGCCCTTGATCGCCTACTGGAAGAGTTCAGTGCGCAAATGACCAAGCTCAATTATCCTGCCACGGCGGTCACTCTGAAGGAACGTAAGACGCAGAAGGCATGGGAGTGGAATGACCAGAAGCGAGTGCTGCTCGGCTTCTCATCATCCGCCACCCTGTCGGTCCACTTGCTCAGCCTCACCAATTACGGCAAGCTCCTGACCTTCATCGGCACGCATGAACAGTATGAAATCCAGTGGACGCGTCTGAGCGGTTCATCGGAAGGCCAGGCGCGAAGGAGCGCCGTCGCGGAGGCTCTGCAAGCGGCCCGGAGCAAGGCTGCCCTCCTGGCGGAGGAGGGCGGAGCCAAGCTGGGCAAACTCCTCGAAGTCACAGAGGAGGAAGTCGAATTGCCGGAGTTCAGTCGAGCTCGCAATGCGCGTGACCCGAATGAGGGCACTGCTGCCTACCCGATCGAGATCCTCGTTCGAGTAAGGGCAAAGTTCGAACTGGGTGAAAATGAGACCAGTCGCGCACCCAACAGCCGCCCGCCTTTGCCGTTACCGGTGTCGCCCGAAACTCAGACGCCCAATTCGTTGCGGGCGCCTTCCTCGGGCGGCTGTGGGGCGAGCTGCCGTTCGGTGACTTGACGCGGGGCGAGCGCTGTCGGAAAGTCCAACCATGAGCTTGGATTATCCGGTCATCTTGAAGAAATCGGAGGAAGGCTACGCCGTTGGATGCCCGGCACTGCCCGGGTGCTGGTCGCAGGGTGTGACGGAGGAGGAGGCACTGCAGAACATCCGGATCGCGATTCAGGAGTATCTGGAGGTGCTCCAGGAAAACCTGAAAGGCGAAGACGTGCGTTCGGTCACCGTCAGCGTATAGCCGTGCCCAAGATTCCAGGCATTCACCATTTGCAGGCGATCCGGGCACTCCGCAAAGCTGGCTTTGTAGTGGTGCGCGAGGGCAAGCACACCGTGATGTCGGACGGCGCTCGGATTCTGACCATTCCTCGGCACAATCCGATCAACGCCTTTACTATGGGCGGGATTGCCAAGGACGCTGGCATGACGCCGGAACAGTTCCGCGAGATTGTGTGACAGCCCCAGCGAACAAACCGGCCCAGCCCATGCCGGGAGAGCGTCTCCGTTCCAATCGAGAGCCCTTGGCCCGGCATGGCTGGCCTCAGCGTTCGGCAGGGTGACGGACGGATCCCGAAGCGGGCTTGCCAGTCCGTGGGGGGAGGATAGATTCGGACCGTGCCACGAAAGGTTCGAGAGCTGATTCAAGACCTGATGGATGCAGGGTTTTAGGAGATTCGCGACGGCGGGAAAGGCTCGCACCGGAAGTGCACCCACGCGAGTTATCCCGGTGCGGTCACGCTCAGCGGCGGACTGGGTGATGACGCGAAACATCATCAGGAGAGGCAGATCCGCTGCGCCATTGAGCGGGTTCAACCATGAAGAGCGCTGACCAGTACCACAAATGGGTCGAATGGAGTGAGGAGGATCAAGTGTACGTGGGCAGATGCCCAGATCTGATCACGGGCATCCATGGGGATGATCCGGTGCGACTGTACGCCGAGCTTTGCCAGGTGGTGGAGGAGGTTGTGGGACATTTCGAATCGTCGGGTCGGACACTGCCGACACCCATGACCCGGCCGATGCAGGAGGTCGCTTGAGATCGGCCGAACTGACCAAAGGCCACCGGTGGAGGGTGAGCCTCGAGGCCGCTGCCAGGAACGTTGGCGGGAGGGGCGCGCTCATGGTGGGCCGCGGGGTGGTGGGCGCAGGGGCGGCTGACAAAGGAAACCGGGCTCCGACAAACCGCACGCCTCGCTGCACAGCCCCCGCCTACTTGAGATACGGACGCGTCAACTGCGTCCAAAGCCGGTAGCCCTCCGCGTTGAGGTGAAGCTTGTCGGCCATGAACAACTCCGGACGCGGCTGGCCGTCCGCCCCGAGCATCGGGGTGAAGATGTCGACAAATGACAGTCTGGGGTGGGCCCGTGTGGCCTCGCGGACGCGTTCGTTGGCGGCGCGGGCCTTCTCGATGAGAGCCTGGCGCGCCGGACTTGGTTTGATCGCAATAAACGTGATCCAGCACCGGGGCAGGCGTTTGTGCACCCGGCGGACGAATGTCTTGAAATCGGCTTCGATCTGCTCGGGCGTCCTTTCCGCCGCAAGATCATTGTCGCCCGCGTAGAGCACAATCTGCCGCGGACGGTACGGCGTCACGATCCGATCGACGAACGCCACGGAGTCCGCCACCTGCGAGCCGCCAAAACCCCGGTTGATGACCGGCACTCCGGGAAAATCCTCGGCCAGGGTCTTCCAAAGCCGGATCGACGAACTCCCGACGAAGAGAATCGCGTTCCGTGGCGGCGCATTGGTGCGGTCGGATGCCTCGAACGCTTGAATGTCCTTTTCCCAGCGCGACTGAGTGTCGGCTGCACCCGCCTCGATCGCGGCCGCCAAGCCCACCGGCAAACACACCGACAAGCCCCACATCCAACCTGCGCGCGCCTTTCCCTGAGCAACCCATTCTGTTTTCATAGACGCGCGTCAGGTGGTGAGTTCCGGACTCAGGTGATCGGTCTGGTCCGCGTCGAGTTCGAACATCCGCCGGTGCGACAGGTAACGGTGAATGCCGAGCGCCGCGCGGCGGGCGTCCCGGACCGCATGCACCACCAGGCTCGGCCCGCGCACCAGGTCGCCGCCTGCGAAAACCCCGCTCACACTGGTCATCTGCTGGTCGTCCACCGCGATCTCCCCCCGGTCGTTGCGCTTGATCATGGCCAGATCGCTCCCCGGCGGAAACGGCACCAACTCGAATCCGTACGCCGTCAGAACCACGTCCACCGGCACGTCAGACTCCGAACCGCGCACGGGCCGGGGCGAGCGGCGCCCGCTCGAGTCCGGGGCCCCCAGTTCCATCCGCACGCACCGGACGGTTGTTACCCGGCCCTCGGCGTCGCCCAGGAGAGAGACCGGACTGGTCAAGAAACTGAAACGAGCCCCCTCCTCGATCGAGTTGTCGTACTCCTTGCGGCTGCCAGGCATGTTCGCCCGGTCCCGCCGATAAATGCAGAGGGTCTCAGCCGCCCCGCAGCGGATGGCCGTGCGCAGGCAGTCCATTGCGGTGTCGCCTCCCCCCAGGACCGCCACCCGTTTGCCGCGCACATCGATGGGAGGCATGTCCAGCGGAGTATCGGTGTTCTTCTGCACCAGGAAGGGCAGAGCGTCGTAGATGCCCGCAAGATCCGCCCCCGGGATGCCCAAGGGCCGCGCCTGCTGAGCTCCAAATCCCAAAAAGATCGCGTCGTGCTCCAACTGCAATCCCGCCAGGCTGATGTCGCGCCCCACTGTCACCCCGACCTTGAAGACCACCCCCCGTTTCTCGAGCAAGCTTACCCTCCGGGTCACCACCGATTTCTCGAGTTTGAATGCCGGAATGCCGTTGACCAGCAGACCGCCTGGCGTCGGTTGGGACTCGTACACCGTCACCGCATAGCCGCGCCGCGCCAATTCGTCGGCGCACGACAGACCGCCCGGACCCGACCCCAGCACGGCGACGCGCATTCCGTTGGGCGGTGCAGGGACGGGATCGACCGCTCCGTGGGCGAAAGCGTATTCGTTGATGAAGCGTTCGATCGCTCCGATCGCGACTGGTTCGGCGCGTCCATTGAGCACACACGCCCCCTCGCACAGGCGCTCTTGCGGGCAGACCCGCGCACAGATCTCCGGCATGTTGCTGGTGGAACGTGACAGCGCCGCCGCCTCGAGGAATTGCCCTTCCGCCGTCAGCAGCATCCACTCTGGGATCCGGTTCCCCAGCGGGCATCCGGACACACAAAGCGGTTCCGCGCATTCCACGCACCGGCGCGCCTGCTCGCGGGCCGTCGCCTCGTCGTAATCCCCGTAGACTTCGAGAAAATCGGCCACCCGCTCCTTCACCGAACGTTTCGGCGGAGCCGATCGCGGCAGGTTGTACCAGTCGTGCTGGGCGTCAATCTCCGTCCATGGACCCTGATTCATGCCGAATTGTAGCGTGTTTTTCCTCTTTGTACACGCTCCCGGCTCGAGCGCAAGGGCCGAGCAGTGCATCTGTAAGTTGTCGGTGGGAATGGAGTTTGCGCCGCGTGGGGGCACGCGGCCTACAGCGGGAGTCTCCATCCGGTGCAGGCCCGGTGCCCTCACCGGGCGACAGAACACCGACAACTGTCAGATGCACCGAGGGCCGAGTAGAAATCTCTCCACCATCCGCGTCAGGGCATCGAGCCACGCCGAATGTTCGTTCAGACACGGGATCCGGACGAGGTCCTGGCCGCCGGCACCCACGAACAGCGCGCGTCCGCGCATACCAATCTCCTCGATCGTCTCGAGACAATCGGTCACAAACGCGGGACATATCACCAACAACCGCTTCACACCCCCCGCAGCCAGCCGCGCCAATTCCTCGTCCGTGTACGGCTTCAGCCACGCAGCCCGCCCCAGGCGCGATTGAAAGGCCACGGACCACTTCGAGCCAGGAATGCCCGCCGCTTCCACGAAGGCCTCGGCGGTTCGAAAACACTGGCGGCGATAGCACGTCCGGTGTGCCGGACTCGCGACAGCGCAACAATCCGCGCGGCCCAGACAGTGATGGCCCGTCGGATCGCTCTTTCGCAGATGGCGCTCCGGGATTCCATGAAAACTGAACAAGAGCCGGTCATAGTCGCCCGCCAGGTGCTCCGCCGCACTCGCCACCAGCGCCCGGATGTATTCGGGATGATCGTAGTAAGGCGGCACAACTTCGATCCGCGGTCCGCCCCGCCGCCCCGCCAGCTCCAGCACCCGCTCGACAGCCGTCTCGTAACTCGACATCGCGTAGTGCGGAAACAGCGGGATCAGCAGAACCTCGGTCACACCCTCCGCCTCGAGCCCTTCCAGCGCATCGGAAATCGACGGGTTGCGATAGCGCATTGCCAACCCGACCGGCACACCGACGCGCTTCCGCAATGCCCCGGCCAACCGTCGACTGCTCGCGATCAGCGGCGAGCCCTCCGACGTCCAGATCTTGCAGTACGCCTCGGCCGATTGTCGCGGGCGCCTCGGCAGTATGATCCCATGCACCAGAAAGAACCGCGCCAGCCACGGAATGTCCACGACGCGCCCGTCCATCAGAAACTCTCGCAAATACCGCCGGACATCCCCCACCGCGGGAGAATCCGGCGATCCCAGATTGACCAGCAAAACGCCCTTCATGGATGCGGGCTAAGGCGCGGCAAGACAGGACGCGGGCGCCCTTTCGATTTCGCCCGAGGGAACAGCCGCGGCCAGCAGCTCCGCCTGGGCGTCCGGGCCCGGATCGGGATCGGCCACCCGCGCGATGGCCCGCAATCGGGCGTCGACACCGGCGATGACATCGTCGGGCGTGGACGTCCCGGCCGTGAGGCCGACCGTATCGGCGGCTCGAAACCACTCGGGCCGCACTTCCTCGGGCGATTCGACGTGGTGGACCCGGGCGCAGTGCCGCGCGCAGGTCGCCGCGAGCTGGCGTGTGTTGTTGCTGCGGGCGCCGCCGACGACCACCACGACGTCGCACTCCTGCGCCAGTTCAACCGCCGCCCACTGCCGCTCCTTGGTTGCGCGGCACACGGTGTCCACATACTTCACCTCCGACTGCGGAAACCGCTCGCGCAGCAGCCCCGCCAGATGCCGGACATGATCGCTTGGCTGGGTTGTCTGGGCCGCGATCCCGAAGCGCGGATGCGGGCGGATCTGCCGCACGTCCTGGTCGGTCAGGATCACGTCGAACGCGTCCAGATCGCCTGTCAGACCTCGCACTTCGACATGATCGCGCTGGCCCACGACGACCGGATGATACCCCGCGCGCGCCAAGGCCAGGATGGCCAGATGGGCGTGCCGAACCAGCGGGCATGTGGCCTCGATCACATCCAGACCGCGCGCTCGAAGCGCCGCCTTGGCCCGATTCGAGGCCCCATGCGCCGTCACCATCACCGCGGACGTGGCGATGGATTCGCCGAGGCGGACGGTGCGAATGCCGTGGCGTCGGAGCAGGCCCAGGACGGTTTCGTTGTGGACCAGGTCGCCAAGAACAGTCAGCGGCTGGGAGCGTGCCTGATCGAGGGCGAGGCGGATGGCGTTGCGGACGCCGAAGCACATGCCCAGGTGATTTGCGCGACGAATTCTCATGAGTCTTTGTGTGGCAAAGTATCTGAAGGGTGGATGACCGCGGCCGGCAATGCGTTCAAACTTGCTTCGCCTCCCGCACAATCTGCTCGAGCAGGTTGATGTACTGTCGAAACGCCGCCCGGCCCGCCGGCGTCAGACTGCACGTCGTCAGCGGACGGCGTTCGTAGAACGACTTGGTGATGGCCACGTACCCGGCCTCCTGCAGCGTGCGCAGGTGCACGCTCAGGTTGCCGTCGGTCATCTGGAGCGTGTCCCGAATCTCCGTGAACGACAGCTCCGCATTCGCCGCAAGCAACGTCACGATCGGCAGGCGGCCCTTCTCGTGGACCACCCGGTCGAGCTGGAGAAACGGTTCCGGGTTCACGCGCTCAGGGCTTTGGGTTCAGTGCAGGTGAGGTAGACGCCGTAGACCAGGTGCAGCACGCCGAAAAACAAACCCATCACTCCGTGAGCCCAAAGACACCGGCTCACCTCCCGCAACCCCACCCACTCGACCGCAGGCAGGTGCACCCCGGCGAACAAGGCCCAGCCCCCAAGAATCAAAACCCAGCCAAACCATTTGATGCCGCGCGGCATGAAGAACCCGGCCGCGTGCAACGCGCACCCGTACAGCACCGCCCACGCCATCGGCAACTCGCGCATCGCCGCGGCCCGCCACGGCCCCGCGTCCTGCGGCTCGAGCACCAGCACCCCATACACCATCAGCCCCAGCACCAACCCGCTGCCGGCCGCCGGCAAACCCGCCCGCACCACCCGCTGCGTCGGCAGCGACCAAAACGGTTCCGACGCCCTCAGCGCCTGGCGGCGGACAAGGACGAGGGCGGCGGACAGGGTCGCCACGGCAACCGCCAGCCAATACACAACAAACCGGTGGGCCCCGGCCTCCTCCGCTCCGATCTGCGCCCAGCCCCCGACCACCGCAGCCGCGGTGCCCAGCGCGCCGGTCAGCAACATCATCGGCGCCAGGGCGCGCCGGTACAGAATCGACCGCTCCATCAGAATCCGAATCACCTGGAGATGCTCGGTCGCAAGGTCGGATTGCATGCGATCACTTTGCATAACAAAGCTTGCGTGTCAAGACCTAAACGCCGAGAACCCGCACCAACGGTGCATCTGCTCGTTGTCGGTGTGATGCCGCCCGGTGAGGGCGCCGGGCCTACACCGGATCGAGACTCCCGGTGTAGGCCGCGTGCCCCCCACGCGGCGCAAACTCGATTCCCACCGACAACCTCCAGATGCACGGCCGCACCAGGAAGGTCAGCACTGCGTTTCGACCCGGCTCCGGCAAGAACCGGCTGAAGCCGGGACACCCAACCACGTCCGACGCTTCGGCGCGGTGTTCGGTGTACCGCCTTCAGGCGGCTCGTGGCCAAAATGAGAATCGCTGCAATCCCGACACTCGGTATTGACGGGCCGGACAAGGAGGGCTATGCCTTCGGGCGTTTGATCAGTCAAACAACTCAGTCGATCATGAAACACCATTACACTGCCTCGTGTTCGTTGCGTCTGGCCCTGTGCGGGGCCGGCTGGCTGGCCATCGCCGCGGGCGTCCAGGCCCAACCGTCGTTCGGCGCTCACTATCCCATCGGTGTGGAAGGCCTCAAAGGCGGCAGCCTGCCGCCCCCGGGACTCTACTTGCGCGATTACAACCTGTTCTACATGTCCGACCGGCTCAAGAACTCCGGCGTGGACGACTTCGATCTGCTGGTCTACGCGCAGGCGCCGCGCCTGATCTGGATCACCAACCTCAAGCTGCTCGGGGCTCATTACGGCGCCGATGTGCTTGTGCCCTTCATCTACACCGACCTCGAAGTGCGGACTCCCGACGGGAAGTTCAAGGATAGCACCTTCGGCCTGGGCGACATCTTTGTCGAACCCATCACCCTCTCCTGGCATTGGCAGAAGTTCGATCTGGGTGTCGGCTACGGCTTCTGGGCGCCCACGGGCGACTCCGACCCCGGGCTGAGCACCGCCCCGGGCAAGGGCTACTGGGGCCACATGTTCACCCTCGGCGGCACCTGGTTCCCCGATGCGCAGAAGACCTGGTCGGTCTCGCTGCTCAATCGCTACGAGATCAATCATGAAAGCGACGATTACCCCGCCGCCTCGCACCCGTATTCCATCACCGCGGGCGACGTCTACTCGCTCGAAGCGGGCATCGGCAAAAGCCTGAGCAAGGTGGTCGAGATCGGAGCCGTCGGCTATTACCAGCAACAGACCACCGAGGACCGCGGCACCCAGGCCAGCAATGATCTCGATCGCGTCTTCGCCGCCGGACCCGAGATCAGCCTGACCTTCCCCAAAGCCTCCTTCTTTGCCTCCTTGCGCTACCTGTACGAATTCGGCGCTGAATACCGGACCGAAGGCCACACCCTGAGCCTCACCCTCACCAAGCGGTTCTGATCCTCGACCCGGTCTATGGAAAAAGTGGTGATCATCGGGACGGGCTGCGCCGGGCTCACGGCTGCGATCTACACCGCGCGCGCCAACCTGAATCCCCTGGTCCTGACCGGGACCATGCCCGGCGGCCTCCTGACCACCACCAGCACCGTCGAGAACTACCCCGGCTTCACGGACAGGATTGACGGTTTCGCCCTCATGGAGGGCATGCAGAAACAGGCGGAGCGCTTCGGCGCACGCATCCAGTTCGGCAACGTCGAGTCTGTGGACCTGGCGACGCGTCCGTTTGCCCTGGCGGTGGATGGCTCCACCGTCAGGGCGGAGGCCGTGATTGTCGCGACCGGCGCCGGGCACAGGCATCTGGGCCTCGAGAGCGAGGCCCGGCTCGAAAAGAAGGGCGTGACCTACTGCGCCACCTGTGACGGCGCCCTCCCCATGTTCCGCAACCAGCCCCTGGTGGTCGTGGGAGGCGGCGACTCCGCCTGCGAAGAGGCCCTGTATCTCACGCGATTCGCATCGAGCGTTCATTTGGTCCATCGACGCGACCAGTTGCGCGCCTCGAAGATCATGGCTGACCGGGTGCTGGCCCACGCCAAGATCAAACCGGTCTGGGACTCGGTGGTGACCGAGATTCTCGATGTCGCCCAGGACAAGGTCACGGGCGTCCGGCTCAAACAGGTCAAGACGGGGGCGGAGACCCATCTGCCGTGCGCCGGCGTCTTCGTCGCCATCGGCCACGTGCCCAACACACACATCTTCCAGGGACAGCTCGATCTGGACGCCAACGGGTATGTCGTTCCCCGGGGCGGCGCCGAGACGAGCGTCCCGGGCGTATTCGTGGCGGGCGATTGCGCGGATCATGTCTATCGCCAGGCGATCACCGCAGCCGGCATGGGCTGCATGGCCGCAATCGAGGCGGAGCGCTACCTGGCCCAATCGGCCCGGTAACCCGTGCGATCCGCCATGAAGGCGCGGACGGCCCAAATCGAGCGGCGCACCACCGAAACACAGATCCGTGCCCGCCTGCGCATCGACGGCGAAGGACGGTCGGTTGTCGACACCGGGATCCCCTTCTTCGACCACATGCTCACGCTCTTCGCCCGGCACGCGCTGCTCGATCTGCGACTGCACTGCCGCGGCGACCTTGCCGTGGATGCCCACCACACGGTCGAGGACTGCGGCCTCGTGCTCGGCCAGGCGTTCGCACGCGCCCTCGGCGACAAGAAAGGCATCCGACGCTATGGCGCTGGCTTTGACCCCCGCAATCCTCTCTGGGGCGAGGCCTTCGTTCCGATGGACGAATGCCTGGCGCGATGCGTGATCGATTTTGGCGGGCGCCCCTGCCTGGTCTGGCGCGGATTGGATCGCCTGGCCTACAAGGTCGCGCGCGCCGAAAGGGCGCAGGACATGTCCAGCGCCTTCCGGTTCGGCCTGGCCCGGGAGTTCTTCCAGGCCTTCGCCAACGAAGCCCGCTGCAACCTCCACCTCGAGCTGCTCTACGGCGAGGAGCCGCACCACGTGGCCGAGGCCCTTTTCAAAGCCTTCGCCAAGGCCGTCGACTCCGCCTGCCAGCGCGATCCACGCGCCCCGGGACAACTGCCGACCACCAAGGGCCGGCTCTGAGCGGACGCCCCCCGCCCATGCCACGCCCCACCCACCTCGCCCCTGAATATCCATGAGCGGCCGGCCGTCCAAACCGCGGCAGAAACGAATCGAGTATCCCAGCGCCGCTGACGAGCATCTGGTGCGCGCAGCGCAAGGCGGCGACATGGTGGCATTCGAGGAGCTGGTGGGGCGGCACCGCGACAAGATTTATGCCCGCGCCTTCAGCATGATGCGGAATGAGGACGAAGCAATCGATCTTTCACAGGAAGCCTGGGTGAAGGGATGGCAACGGCTGCAGCAGTTCCAGGGAGAGGCCAGCTTCGTCACCTGGATGACTCGAGTTGTCATCAACCTGTGCCTCGACGCCTTGCGCAAGCAGAAACGCCTGCGGACCGAGTCGATCGAGCATATGGACAGCGAGTCGGGCGGTGTGGAACGGCAGATGCCGCCTCTCATCATCAACCCGACCGAGGGGCTGGAACGTCAGGAAGTGCGCCAACGCATCGACCAGGCCATGAGCCAGTTGTCCTATGCGCATCGAACGGTGCTGATTCTCCATGAATTCGAAGGCCTCGAATACAAGGAGGTCGCCAAACGCATGGGATGCTCGATCGGCACGATCATGTCGCGGCTCTTTTATGCGCGCCGACGCCTGGCCGCTTTGTTGATGGATTTGAAGCAGGAACGACCAACATGAACCACGAGGCAGCACTGAGAATTCAGGCCTGGATCGATGGCGAACTGCCCTCGCCCGCGGCCCGCGAGGTCGCCGCATGGGTGGAACGTGATCCCGACGCCGCCGCCCTCGCCACCGAACTGCGCCATGCCCGCAACGCCCTTCTCGATGGCGAGCCCGAATACAGCGCCCCGGTCAGCCGCGAGTTCTATTGGTCCGCCATCGAACGTCGGATCGCCAGCCCCCGAACTGCGCAGCCGCAAGCCCCGGCCGCTCCGCCCTTCGCCTGGCTTGTCCGGTGGTTCGTGCCCGCCGGCATTCTCGCCGCCCTCGCCCTGGTGCTGGCGCTTCCCGCTTTGCGCGACCAGTTCGCGCCCCCGATCAAATGGGCCTCCGAGGAGGTCGAAAGCCCGCTCGACGACATCAGCTCCGTCACCTTCCGCTCCGAATCGGAAGGGATCACGGTGGTCTGGGTCAACGCCCGCTGATCGCTCCCATGATCTCGTCATCTTCACCGGTCATTCACGGGATGCCATTCCGTTGGGCATCAAGACAGGCATGAACAGAATCACTCTCCACGCCATCCTCTGTGTCGCCGCCTCCCTCTGGTTTCTCGCCGGCACCCCCGCGGCGTCGGCCGCGGACCTGGCCCTCAAGAGCCAGTTGCTCTGGGGCACAGACCAGGAGAAACCCCGGGAATCCAGGTACAAGGAAGTCGATCCGAAGGTCAAAGGGAAGCTCAGCCGCATCTTCAAGTGGAAACACTACTTCGAGATCAATCAACAAAAGGTCACTCTCGAGGCCAATGCCACAAAACGGCTCAAGCTCAGCGCCAAGTGCGAGATCGATGTCCGGTTCCTCGACGAACACACACTCGAAATCAAACTCTACGGCGAGGGGAAATGGACCAAGACCATCCGCCAGTCGGTCGCCGCCCTGAACCGGGGCGAACTCGCCGTTCTGGCGGGCGATGACAAGGACAAATACGGCGACGCCTGGTTCGTCGTCCTGTCGGCGGACAGACCTGACAGTTCATCCAAACCGTGACCGAGATCGCCTGACACCCCGGCTCATCCCCGAGGCCAGTCTGACGGAATCTCCCGCGCGCGCGGCTTTCGCAGTTGTCCGAACACCAGGCGGCTGACTTCCTTCGCCTGCGGGACACGGAGCGCAACCGCAAGCCCCCAGTAGACCACCCCGGCCGCCGCCATCGGCACAAACACCTCGCCCAGTTTTTGCGCAAGTGTGGCATGTCCCCACCGCATCCCCCACAGGTGCTGTCCGCTCCAGGCCACCCCCCCCGTCACCGCCGCGATCGCCAGCAGCATCAGGGCGGCGGATCGCAGGGGGATGAAATCGAGTTTCGGCATCTTCTTGCGCAGCGCCCGCATCAGGAGCCAGACATTGACATATGCGGTGATGCTGTTCGCCATGCCCAACCCGAGCTGGCGCAACGGACCGATCAGCCACAGCGAGCAGACCAGATTCAGCACCAGGCAGGCCACGCTGATCTTCATCGGCGTCTGCGTGTCCCCCAGCGCGTAGAACGCCCTCGCCAGGACGTTGACGCTCGAAAAAGCCACAAGGCCCGGGGCCAGACCCGTCAGGGCCATGGCGGCCCGGTGCGTCGAGGACGCGGTGAATTGGCCGCGCTCGAAGAGCAGACGAACCATCGGTTCCGCCAGCGCGAGCAGGAGCGCCGCGGCCAGGAGGTTGACGAAGAGAAGGTACCCCAGGCCCTCCCGCAGGGTGGCGCGGAACTCGGGGTACTTCTTCTCCGCCGCAAGGCCAGAAAGCGTCGGCAACAAGTACGTGGCGAATGAAATCCCCACCACCCCTTGCGGAAACTCCATCAGCCGCACCGCATAGTCGAAGGAAGCCACCAGCGTGCGGTCAACATAGAACGCAATGAACGCAATGATCAGGACATTCAACTGAAATGCCGCAACTCCCACCGTCGCCGGCAGCATCCGGCGCACAACCTCACGCACCGTCGGGTTGTTCCAAGGCCGGATCCAGCGGTACCGAAAGCCGTCCTTGCGCAGCGTCGGCCATTGAAAACCCAGTTGCGCCACCCCCGCGGCCACAACCCCGAGCGCCAGCGCAAAAACCTGGGTCTCCAACGCATCGCCGAAACGCGGCGCCAGCAGCAACACCGCGGCGATCAGGACCACGTTCAGCATCGTCGCGCTCATCGCCGGAACAAAGAAGTAGCCGCGCGCATTCAACAACCCCATGCAGAGCGCCGCCACGCACACCAACAGAAGATACGGCAGCATCACCTGCAACAGCCTCAGCACCAGCCGCGTGTCCTCCCCAAGAATCGGTATCGGAAACGGAGGAAACACCGCGTCGCCGCCCGACGAGAAACGCAGCGAGCCGGCGGCCAGCACCAGGCTCACAATCGCCAGACAGACTCCAACCACGATCGAGGCAAACAGGATCAGTCCCGACAACACCGCGTTCGCGGATTCCCACATCGCCCCTTCCCCTTCCGTCCTCTCCTTTTGCTTGAAGATCGGAATGAAGGCCGCCGTCAGCGCCCCTTCGCCGAGCAGCCGTCGGAACAGGTTGGGGGCCTGATAGGCCAGCTTGAAAGCGCTGGCCACCACCCCGTCTCCCATGAACCCCGCATACACCTGCTCCCGCACCAGGCCCAGCACCCGGCTGATCAGCGTGGCAACCCCCATCGCCCCCGACGACTTGAGCATTTGCGACATGCGTGTCCGTGCGCTTTGCGGCCGACGCCCCTTGGCTTCGGATCTCAGCCGCCCTCCATCCCCCCAGCCCGAACCGCCAGACGGTCCCCGTCCTCCGCGATCCTGAATGGGATTCTCCCAAGCGCGCCCCGGATACGCTTGCGCGTGGCCTTCATGTCCTGCCGCAAGGCCCGCGCCAGATGCACGAAGAGCACCCTCCCGATTGGCTTGTCCCGCAGATACGCGGCCAGAGGCTCGACGTCGAAGTGAGCCAGCTCGCACACGAGAAGATCCACCGGCTTGCTCAACAGAGGCGACAAATCCCCGACCGCACCCAGATCCGCCGAGTGCGCCACCCGCATCCCGTGCCCCTCGATCAGGAAACTGAAACTCTCAAACCTCTGAGCGTACTTGGATCCGAACGTCGCCCGCAGTTGGTCCAAATGCGTGGTCGGGCACGGCGTCACCTTCACTCCCCCCATCACCACCGAACGCCGCCCCCTCAGAGCCTTAAACCGCAGGCGGAAGGCCAGCAAGTCCTCGAACACGCAGCCTGCATCCAAAAGCCGCTTCACAGGAGAAATCCCGTCCTCGGGCATGTGAACTGTCAGAGCCCGCCGCCGCCCCTCGAGCCAAAAGCTCTGCATCAGCATGAAGAAACCTCCCAAATGATCGAAATGCAGATGCGACAAAAAGGCACACTCGATCAGGTCGTAGCTCCATCCACTCGCCTTCACCGTCCGGCTGACCGATTCGCCGCAGTCGATCAAGAACGCCGTCTGAGGAAACCGGTACAGAAAAGCCGAGTGAGAGCGATCAGCACAGGGCCATCCGTCACCCGTGCCCAGGCAGTTCAGAATCAGGGAATCCATGAGCTGGCGGGATGTTCGCAAATCGGCTGATGATCGCAACTGCAAACAGGACGCGTGCAAACAGGACCCGAAACAGACAGGCCGGGCGACGGGGGCCGTTTCGCCTCGGGAACCTCAGGCGGTCATGGAGTCAGTTGAAGCGCATGCTTGGTCGGCAGAGGGTCGGCATGGGTCGGTTCGTGGTGAGTGCCTGACTGAGCAATGTTGATTATCAACGGCTTGCGATGGGAGCGCGCCGGGAGAGGTTTTTCTGTTCAGTCTGGCACTGGTAGTGCTATCAATTGGTATGAAAATTCGTTGACACTCGGAGTCGATTGTCTAGAGTGCACGAACCGTAACCCAAAACGAGTAAAGCAAAACTAAAGACCGTATGAGCCGACTACTTCGTAAAAACAAAAACGGGGCTTTCACGCTGATTGAACTATTGGTCGTGATTGCCATCATCGCCATCCTTGCCGGCATGTTGCTGCCCGCGCTTGCCAAGGCCAAGGCGAAGGCGCAAAGGATTAACTGCGCGAACAACCTCAAGCAGGTCGGGATTGCATTCCGTCTGTTCGCCACGGACAACGGGGATCGGTTCCCGATGTCTGTGACCACGAACGAAGGCGGCGTGTCCGACTGGTTGGGCACCAGCCCGAACATGCTGGCCGTGAACACGTATCGCGTGTTCGCCGCGCTCTCGAACGAGTTGGCCACCCCCAAGACCGTGGTCTGCCCGTCTGACAGCGGACGCGTTGCCCCCAGCAACTTCGTCGGCATGGTCAACCTGGCCGACTTCGCCAAGGGCGCCAAGAACGGCGGCGTTAGCTACTTCGTCAACCCTGACGCAGACGAGAGCCGTCCGCAGGTGATTCTCGCCGGCGATCGGAATATCACCAACACCACCCTCAACCCGAGCGTTGGCGGCGGCACGGCCTACAACAAGCAGTCCCCCGGCCTCAAGTGGAACCTCATGGACACCACCATGAAGACCACCGGCTGGTCCACCTCGATGCACAACGGCGCCGGCAACATCGGTTTGTCTGACGGCAGCGTGCAGCAAGTCACCGGGGCCCGCCTGCGCGAGCAGATCAAGAACTCCCAGGAAGATCACCTGCTGCTCTTCCCGTACGTTCCCAACAAGAACAACTAAGCCGTTCTCGATCGCTTCAATTCGAAGGCACCCTTTCGGGTGCCTTCTTTTTTATTGGTCAGACCGGATTCCGTGTCGCGATCGCGACACGGAATCCGGCCTGCCACAGGGGCGGGGCAGCTTCCGGGGCGGCGGGCGGCGGCGATTCCCACCCTGGATCAGCGATCCGACGGATCTCAGACCGAGCCCACTGAGTCCGACGGTCAGCCGTGGTCCAGATCCGCAGTCAGCCGAATGATGTCCGCCAGCGGTGTCGATGGACGAAAACCCGTCAACCGCGCCAGCTTGTCGACGGATGGACGACGGCGCCGCATGTCCTCGAATCCGGGCGCGTAAGCGACATCATAGGGAACAAACTCGAGTTCCGATCTCGACTTGAGAAGTTCCTTCACCAGGAGCGCCAGGTCGCGGATTGTGGTTTCTTCGGTGCTGCCCACGTTGAAAACGCCCCCCCAGGCCCCCGGGCAGCCGCACAGCCGTATCAACGCCTCCACCGTGTCCCCGACATAGGCGAAGCACCGTGTCTGCAGGCCGTCCCCGAAAAGCCGCAACGGCTGGCCGGCCCGGGCGGCGGCGATCAAGCGAGGCAAGACCATGCCGTATCGCCCCGTCTGCCGCGGGCCAACGGTGTTGAACACGCGCGCAATGATGACCGGCAACCCTCGCTCACGCATGTAGGCCAGGGCGAGGAACTCGTCCATGAGCTTCGAGCACGCGTAGCTCCAGCGCCCGAGATTCGGAGGGCCGATCAGCAGATCGTCCTCTTCCCTGAATTCCTCGTTCTGGCTCTTTCCATAAACCTCCGAGGTCGAGGTCAGAAGCAACGGCACCCCGTGCCGTCCGGCCGCCGCCAGGATCGCCTCCGTCTCCTGGATGTTCGTTTCGATGGTCCGAATCGGCGACCGCACCACGAGATCCACACCGACGGCCGCGGCGAGGTGATAGATCAGAGAGGCCTCGCCCGCCAAGTCAGCCAGACCCGCGCACTGCGAGACCCGCGCTTCGATTACACGGAGACGGGGGTGCCCTTCCACCCGACCCAGGTTCGCACGGCTCCCCGTCGAGAAATCGTCGACGATGGTCACGCTCCGCCCCTCCGCGAGAAGGCGCTCAGCCAGGTGCGAGCCGATGAATCCGGCGCCTCCCGTGATGAGGACGTGATCGCCCATGAACGCGCTTTGCCCTACTGCCAGATCATCTCCCTGACGGTCTTGGCCGCGGGAATGAACGGCATCACGTGCTCCGTATAGGGCGTGATAACGTCAAGCACATAGGGCTGGTCCGAGTCGAGCATCCGCTGCATCGCCGCCCGCAGATCGCGCCTGTAAATCACCCGTTCGCACGGAACGCTGAAAGCCTTAGCGATGGCCACGAAATCCGGATAGATCTCCCGCATGTTGTCAGGGTCGCCCAGGTAGGTGTTCCCGCGATTGCCCTGATAAAACCGGTCTTCCCACTGCATCACCATGCCCAGGTGCTGGTTGTTCAAAATGAGCGCCTTCGCCGCAATCCCCTCGATGTGCGCCGTCGCCAACTCCTGCACGTTCATCAGGAATGACCCGTCGCCGTCGATGTCCACAACCTGCCGGTCCGGAAACGCCACCTTGGCGCCCAGCGCCGCCGGATACCCGTAGCCCATCGAACCCAAACCCGCGCTCGTCAGGAATTGGCGGGGATGCCTGAACTGATAGAATTGGCCGGCCCACATCTGGTGCTGCCCCACCCCGGTCGTGATGATGGCCTCGCCCCGGGTCAACTCGCAAAGGAGCGCAATGGCCTCCTGCGGAAGAATCACCTGGCTGAAGTCGCCACCCATGTGATCGCGCACGTGTTGCGATTTGAGCACCTCCTCGGTGATATGATAGCGGAGCGGCGCTTTGGACTTCCATTCCGCGACCTGGCGATGCCAGGGCTCGTACCTCTTCTGCAAGGGGCGCTTCGCCAGCCGGGCATTGAGCTCGCTCAACGCGAACCTGATGTCGCTGATCACAGGCAGGTGCACCTTCCGGTTCTTGTTGATCTCCGACGCATCGATGTCGATGTGCACGATCGTTCCGTGCTCGCAGAACTTGTCCACCTTGCCCGTCACGCGGTCGTCAAACCGCACCCCGAACGCAAGCAGCAAATCGGCCTCGGCAACCGCCCAGTTCGCGTACGCCGTCCCGTGCATCCCCAGCCACTTCAGCGAGAGCGGATCGTCCTCCGGAAAAGCCCCGCACCCCATCAGGGTCGTCGTCACCGGAATGCGCGTCGCCGCCACAAAACGACGCAGTTCGTCCGACGCGCCGCTGGTGATGATGCCGCCGCCCGCGTACACAACCGGACGCTCCGCCTTCTCGATCAACGCGATGATCTCGTCCAGCGCCGCTTCGTCCGCCCGCCGATTCGGATCGTAACCGCGCAGTTCGACCGAGGACGGGAAGACCGGCTGCGCGCGTTGCTGCTGAATGTCCTTGGGCAGGTCGATCAACACGGGACCCGGACGCCCGCTCCGGGCGATGTGGAACGCCTCCTTCACCACACGCGGAATGTCGGCGATATCCGTGACCAGATAGCTGTGCTTCACCACCGGAAGCGTCATCCCGTAGATGTCTGTCTCCTGAAAAGCCCCCTTGCCAATCATCGGACGCACCACTTGGCCGGTGATCGCCACGATCGGCACCGAATCCATGTACGCGTCAGCTATCCCCGTCACCAGATTCGTGGCGCCAGGACCGCTGGTGGCCATGCAAACCCCCACCCGGCCCGTCGCGCGCGCATATCCCTCGGCCGCAAAGACTCCCCCCTGCTCGTGCCGCGGCAGGTAGACCCGGATGTTCTCGGACTTGGTCAGGGCCTGATGAATCTCCATGCTGGCGCCGCCGGGATAAGCGAAAATCGCCTCCACACCTTCGCGTTCGAGGCATTTCACCAGGATCTGGCTCCCGAGCATCGGAGCGGAAGACTCGGACGCGGCCTTGGGAGTGCTTCCCGCGCCGTCACGCTCGGTGGGCTGAACCGGAGTCCGGGTCCCCGGCAAGGGGGCGGCAGTCTCGGACTCAGTTTTGGAAGTGCCGCCAGATGCAGGCGTTTTGCGGGCCGTTGTCTTGGGGTGTCTGTTCATGTGTTTCTACGCTTGTGGCGACCGGGGTCCGGGTAACAAAAAACCCACGACCGTCGGCCAGCCGTGGGTGGTTTGTCGAAATCCTTTTAAGCACGACAAAACCCCGCGGCATCGCCGCCTACGACGACGACCAGCAACAGGTTTTGTCCTGCATTCCGTGACATACGCCGATAGACTAGGGAAATCCCCCAACCCGGTCAAGCGGCGATTATGGACCGTCTTTTCAGCTTTTCAGCCTTTCGGTCGTTCGATCCTCGGAAAATAGAGCCAGAGATGGCCCAGATCGTCGTCCTCGCCGAAAACGATCTGGCCGTCGCGTCCAACGACAGCATCGCCAAACAGATAGCCGTATCGCCGCCGCTCGAGCACCGACACCGCCACCCCAAGATCCGACACCGCACGCGCCGCCGGATTGTAACAGAACATCCTCGCCATCTCGCTCCCGCAGAAGCCAAACACCCGGCCATCGTGCGTGACCGCCATCGGACCGACGGGCGCCAGCGCCGTCTGGCCCAGGACAGGACTGAATCCCCGGTCTTCGTCCAGCGCAAACAGCCTGCCCTCACCGTCCGCCGTGTAGAGCAGCCCGCTCTGATTGTCACGGGCCCACGTCATCGGCGACTTGTCCCAGACACCCTCGGGCAATTTCAACGCCCCGCGCCTGATGGTCCGCAACGCCGTGTCGTAACGCCAAAGATCACCCGGCCCGTCTTGTCCGAAGACCCCGCCTCTCGACCCAACGGCAATGCGTCCGGCACCGGCGACCGGACCCGCGACCGCAATCGCCCCCGTGTCAATGTCCACCGTGAAGAGCGTGCCGGTGGTGATGCCCACGATCGAACCGCCCCCATCGGGCGCAATGGCGTGGACGATCCGTTCGCCGTTCACCGGGCCGAGATCCCGCAGCGGCGGACGCCCGAATCCCCACTCCTGAATCAGATCGAACGGCAATCCCTGCAACTCCCCGGTGATCACCCGCCCGCCGCCCGCGCCGTTGACACAGGCGGCAAATCGGTTCTTGCCGCAGCAGACCGCCGCGCAATGGTCGGCTCCCGCCACCGTCCCCCGGTCGAAAACAATCCCGGTCACGCCATGAAAGATGCCGACAAAAAGATGCGCCGCACGTCCGCTGGTCCCGCCGTAGATCATCTCATCCCGGGACACGGCCAGGGCGGTGATATGGCTTTCGTCCGCCGGCATCGGGGTGCTGGCGCCCGGGAAACAGGTCGGAAAGGCCGCCATCGTGCCTTCCTTCATGAACGTTCCATGCACAATCTCGTCCACAACGGCTCGCGCCTCGGGCGAGTTCATGTCGTATCGTTTCCTCGGTTTCTCGCTCATAACAAGCCTTACCCCCAAATCCGGATCGGCAAATGCGCGTTCTCCTTCCGCCGCGACGCGGGCAGGTGCACCTGGAAAATCCCCACCGGTTTCGTGCCGACCACCCCAAAGAAGAGGTTCCCGTTGTGATCGACCGCGCCCCGTGACACGTACTGGGCCGGGTGGGTCGGATGCTCGAGAATGGCGACCTCGGTGCGCTCAAGCGTGTTCGGGTCCAACCGCCAGACCACACCCTCTCGCGGATGCCCGCTCGACAGCTTGGGCTGGTAGACCGGGTCGCGCCAGCGCGACGCCACATAGTACAACTGGCCGTCTCCCGCGAAGACCAATCCGCCGCAGTGATCCGTGAATGTGTCCACTGGAATGCTCGGATCGCGGTCCTGCGTCACCGCACCCAAATCCTCGACCCGCGGCCACGGGCTTTCGTTGGGCCAGATCCGCATCAGGCGCGGATGAGCGATCCACGTCACCGCGAAGACGCTCTCGCCGTCCGGCGCCGCCGCCACATCGTAGAACACGCTGTGCCAGCCGGTCTGGAATTGCGGGTTGTGCGGCAGCACGAAGGGCGAACGCTCGAGCCGGTCCGTCTCCGGATCGTAGCGCACCAGATGCCCGTAGTCGTCGGTGGTCCAGACGCGATGCTTCCGATCGAGAAACAGGGTCTGGGCGTTGATCGACCCGATGCGGCCCGCGTCCCGCCGCGCCCGTGTGCGCGTGTCGTAAATGATGAAGTGATCCCGCGGGTAACTTAACGCATAGAGCAGATGGCGCTCCTCGTCATGCAGCAGGCAGCGGCAACCCTCCTTCGGGATCATCGTGTCCCACCACAATACCTCGTCCTTGCGCGTGTCGAATGCCAGCAGCGCGCTCCCTCGAAAACAGCGCTCGGGATCGTGCCACGAACGCCACGGCGAGTACGCCGGCTGGTCAATCGGCGGCCCCGAAAGATGCGTCGCCATGTACAACACCCCGTCCGCCATCGAGGGCGCGAAGCTGTAATGGATCTTGCACTGCGTCGCACGCCCCGAATCGCCCGGGTCCTCGACCATCTCGTCCAACGCAAACAGGTAATCCAGCGTGTCCTTCTCCTCGTTGTAGCGCGCCACCTTGACGACGCCGCCCGGAACACTCTCGGCGCATGCCGCCGCATAGACCCGACCGTCCGGGCCCGTCGACAAGGACCAGCACGTGTCGGCATCCGGATGGCCCGTGAACGGATACCACGAGTTGCGGTAGGGCCGCAGCCCGCCGCCCGCGCCGGTCTGTTCGCCGGTCCCGAGCTTCCCCGCCATCCCGGGCAGGGCCAGCCACGTCCCAGCGGCCAACGCGCCGCCTTTCAGAAAGTCCCTTCGCTTCAGTTTGCCTGCCATAACGCGCCTCCAGAGGATTTCGCCCCGACCCTGCCACCAAACTCGACCGCTGCCAAGGGCAATGCGCGGCCAACCGCGGTCGCCGGTGCATCTGGTCGTTGTTGGTGTTCTGTCGCCCGGTGAGGGCCCCGGGCCTATAACGGATGGAGATTGCCGGAGGGGCGACGTCCTCGTCGCCCGCCAAACAGGATCTGCAACTCTCATCGCCGGTGACGAGGACGTCCCCACTCCAACGCCTTTGTGTGCGAGAACAGAGCACACTCGGCCGCGCGCCCTGCCTGCGCCGCAAAGCGCAGCGACGCGGCGGGCAGGCCCACGCGGCGCAAACTCCATTCCCACCGACAACCACCAGATGCACTGCGCAGTCGCTTGGGCGCGTCGGGTACGGCGACACAGTGTGGTCGAGATTGGGTGCAACTGTTTGGGGCGCGGGTTTCTGAGAGCCCGCATTTCAGGTGAAATGTGACGGTGACCGGTCAGATGACATCAACAGTTGGTGAGGAATGCGGGCTTAATCAAGCTCGCCGAACTCCTTTCCTGTCCGCTCCCAGGCGACACCATGCAGTCGCTCCGGCGCGCAAGCACCGCGGGACGAGGCCGCCGTTCTTTGCGCAGGAGCCAGGAAAACGCATGGATCCGAAACGAACGAACGCTCTGGCGGCGCTACTCGTCGCGCTCGGCGTCGCCAACAGCAACGCCGATCCCGGCGCCAACGCCGATCCCGGCCCAACGCCACCGCAAGTTCGAGCACGGCCCTCGCCAAACCGAATATCATCGTGATCATGGCGGATGACCTCGGCTACGGCGATGTGTCATGCTACGGCGCCACCGCGGTCCAGACGCCCGCCATCGACCGCCTGGCACGCGAAGGTGTGCGCTTCACCAGCGGCTATTGCTCCGCCTCGACCTGCACCCCCACCCGCTATTCCTTCCTGACAGGTACGTACGCATTCCGACAGAAGGGAACCGGTGTCGCCCCGCCCAACGGCCCGGCCCTGATCAAGCCCGGCACCGAGACTCTGCCAGCCATCCTCAAACGGGCCGGATATGCAACGGCGGTGATCGGGAAATGGCACCTCGGTCTCGGCGCCCCGGCGCCCGATTGGAATGGCGAGCTGGCGCCCGGCCCGCTCGAGATCGGATTCGACTACTGTTTTCTGCTGCCAACCACCAACGACCGCGTGCCCCAGGTCTACGTCGAGAATCACCGGGTGAAGAACCTCGACCCGGCCGATCCCCTGTGGGTGGGCAACCAGAAGCCCGACCCCGATCATCCCACAGGCGTGAGCCATCGACACACTCTCCGGATGGACTGGTCCCACGGACACAACCAGAGCATCCACAACGGGATTGGACGCATCGGATTCTACACCGGCGGCACCAAAGCCCGATTCCGGGACGAAGATCTCGCCGATGCCTGGGTTCAGCAGGCCCAGCGCTGGATCGAGCAGAACCGCAATCGCCCCTTCTTCCTGTTCTTCGCCTCGCACGACATCCATGTCCCGCGAATGCCGCATGAACGGTTCCAGGGCAAGACCAGCCTCGGCTACCGGGGCGACGCGATCCTCGAGCTCGACTGGTGTGTCGATGCACTGCTGAAAACCCTCGACCGACTCGAATTGGCGGAGAAGACACTCGTGGTCTTCTGCTCCGACAACGGACCCGTGCTCGATGACGGCTACAAGGACGGCGCCGTCGAGAAACTGGGCAGCCACCGGCCCGCCGGCCCGTTCAGCGGCGGCAAATACAGCGTGCTCGAAGGCGGCACGCGCATCCCCTTCATCACCCGCTGGAAAGGCCACATCACCCCGCGCGTCTCCGACGAAATCGTTTGCACGATCGATCTCGCCGCCAGTTTCGCCGCGCTCACCGGTCAGACGCCCGCCGTCGATGGCTGCCTGGACAGCTTCAATGTCCTGGACGCCTTGTTGGGCAAGCCGCACGCCCGCGGACGCGATCACCTGCTCCAGCAGAGCAACGACGGCACCAACCTGGGCCTCCGGGTCGGGGACTGGAAACTCGTGCGCCTCAGGAACCGCGGCAGAAGCCAGGCCACTGTCACGCTCGAGCCGCACCAACCGCCTGCAGGCACCTTCGGTCTCTACCATCTGGGGCGCGATCCGGGCGAACAACACGATCTCTCGACCCAGCATCCCGCCGAGTTGAAGCGATTGCAGGATCTCATGGAGAAACTGACCTCTTGAAGCATTTCAAGGCCATTGCGGCAATGGCGATCAACCGCGTCATAGGCCGAGACCATCGCATCCCCTGGCATCTCCCGGACGATTTCCGCTGGTTCAAACGCCTCACCACGGGGCATGTGCTGGTGATGGGCCGCCGGACCTTCGAGTCGATCGGCCGACCGCTGCCCGGTCGCGAGACCATCGTTCTGAGCCGTTCCCGTTTCCAATTCCCCGGTGTCCGGACGGTGCCCGACCTCGCATCGCTCGATCCGGGCTCGGACCCGCGCGATTTCTTCATCTGTGGCGGCGCGGAGATTTACACTCAGACGCTGCCGCTGTGTTCGGATCTCTATCTGACTCTCGTGAAGCGCGAGGTCGACGGCGACACATTCTTCCCGCCGTTCGAGGATCGGTTCGATCTGGCGGGAATCCTCGAAACAAACCCCGAGTTCGAGATCCGGCACTACGTCAACCGCGCGCTCGCTTGACCCCGATTCGGCCGCGTCGTCTGGATCGACGTGCGTCCGTTTTCGAGGTGCGCCTTAGCCCGGACATTTCTTAGCGCGGCAGAGCCGCAACCGAATTGGGCCACAACGACAGCCAGGGCCAATTCATGAAGTGGAGCGGCGACGGCCCCGTCGCCGACACACGCCGTCTTCACTTGACATGACGGGGGACGAGCCGTCCCCACTCCGACCTTTTTGACTTCATGAATTGGCGCTGACCGACAGCCTGTGCGGCATGATACTTCTTTCAAAAAGAAACGAAGTTGACAGAGAGTGGTACAAGGCTGCGCGTGATCTGATGTCCCGGCTGTGGACGAAGAAGTCCTCGCAGCCGTTTGGTCGTCTGCTCCCGGTCAAGCCGGCTGGCCGCAACATCCAGCGTCAGCGCCTCCCACGCGTCCACGGAGGGATGGGCCAACTGCCGTTTCATGACAGCCGCCGGAACAATTCCGCGTTCTTCCCCATCAAGCGCTTCGCCGTGGCCGCCGCCTTGTCCGGCTTGATCAGCGGACGCACTGGCGTCAGCACAATCGACCCGCCTTCATGCACGCTGACTGTCACCTGATCGCCCACCTTGAGGCGCGCCAGGTCCATGAGGGCGGAATCGAAGATCACCCCCTGCGAGTTGCCAATCTTCGCAATGGTCTTTGTCATCATGTTAAACTGTGTTTAATGCCGGATCCCGTCAAGCCGGTCGCCGGGCAGGATCGGTCCGGGTTTCCGCCCCCCGGCCGGGTGATCAGGCACGCAGCTACTTTCGGTGCACGCAAGTTCGGCAACCGCCTTGCCTTGATGTCAGTGCCCCGACTAAGCTTTCGAGCGCATGGACGACCCGCTCACGATGAACCGCCTCTGCGCCGCATGCAGGCGTCGGGCCCTCCCCCTGGCCTGGCTCGTGTGCGCGTGCCTCCTGACCGGTTGTCACACGGTCCCGCCTTTGCCCCCGGCCGACTTGCTGGCCGGTTGGTCTGTGCGACACGGACAGGCGGTCTGGACCCGCTCCCAGACCGAGAGAGGCGTGGCGGGGGAGATCTTGTTGGCGACGCGCGCGGACCACGACTGCTTCGTGCAATTCGCCAAACCGCCCTTCACCCTCTCGACGGCGCGCGCCGAGGCCGGTCTCTGGGCGGTCGAATCCGCCGCCTTGCGCCGGCGATCGAGAGGATGCGGCGTCGCGCCGCCGCGTGTTGTCTGGTTCGCGCTGGCCGAGGAAGTCCGCGGACGGCCGGCGGGCTGCGGCTGGCGTTTTGAAGGGCGGAGCGGGGCGGGATGGCTTCTGACCAATGTCGTCACCGGCGAGGGGCTCGAGGGTTTTCTGGCGCCATGACGTGGATTCGCCGGCGTTGGGCCTGGGTGCTTGCGGGGATCCTGATCGTCGCGGGGCTCGCCCGCGTGCGGCTGGACACCGAAGTGTTGAACCTCCTGCCCGAGTCTGTGCCGGCGGTGCGCGGATTGCAGCTCTATCAGAGACACTTCGCCAATTCCCGCGAACTGATCCTGACCATCCGCGCCCCCGGCGCCGACTCCGCCGAGACGGCGGCCCGGTTGCTTGGGGAGGCGCTGCGACGCGAAACCAACCTGGCCGACCGGGTCGTGTGGCAGCCGCCGTGGATCGAGCACCCGGAGCAGATAGCCGAGTTCATCGCCTGGCTCTGGCTCAATCAACCTCCCGAAAGGGTGGCTCAACTGACCAATCGCCTCGCGCCCGACCGCCTCGCCGCGGTCGCCCTCGAAGCGCGCGATCGGCTGGCCACCTCGCTGTCGCCCGCCGAAATCGCCTGGCTGAGTTACGATCCCTTTGGGCTGACGCAACTCCCAGGCGCAGCCGCGGCCGACGTGTTGTCTGACAATCGACACGAGGGCTTCGCCTCCGCCGACGGCGCCTTCCGCGTCCTGTATCTCGAGGCCATATCCGAGTTCCGGAATTATCGCGACTGCGCGCGCTGGCTTTCAGCGGTTCAGGAGGCCGCCAACCGCGTCATCCAGTCGCCGGACTGGCCGCCGGGCGTGGTGGTGCGGTACACCGGCTCGCCGGCCTTTGTTGCGGAGATTTCGACACGCATGGCGAGTGACATGCGACTGACCGTGCTGATCACGCTCGCGGTCATCGCGGCACTCTTTTGGTGGGCTCACCGGAGTTGGGGTCCGTTGTGCTGGCTCGTGGCGATGCTCCTGCTCGTGATGGCGGGGGCGCTCGCAGCCTGCGGTTTGGTGTTCGGCACGCTCAACGCGCTCAGCCTTGGCTTTGGAGCCATCCTGGCCGGCCTGGCGGCCGATTACGGTCTGGTCGTTTACGAACACGCCGCGGCGCGTCCGACCCTGACCCCCGGCGCACTGCGCCGGCTTCTGCTCCCGGGGCTGACCTGGGCGGCCCTGACGACGGCGACCGCCTTCCTGATGTTGAACTTCGCCGGCCTGCCCGGACTCTCGCAACTCGGCACGCTCGTTGGCGCAGGCGTGCTGCTGACGCCGCTGGTCATGCTGTACGCATTTCTTCCGATGGTTTCGCGCGGGCTCAGGAACGGCCCTCGAGAAGAACCGGTGCGGGTGCCAGCGCCTCGAGCCGTCGGCAACCTGGCGATCTGCCGGGTCGCGACGGTCCTTGCGGCGGGCGTTGCCCTGGTCGTGCTTTGGAAGACCGGAGTTCGCGTCGATCGGGGAAACGGTGCGCTCGAGCCGCGAGGCATCCCGGCCAACGCGGCGCTGGACGAGATCCGCGATGAGTTGAGCCGATATGGCGAACCGCTGCTCGTCGTCATTTCCGGATATGACGAGTGTGAGGTCGCGCGGAGCTTGGGTGCTCTCGAGACCCACCTGGGGCGGGCGCTTGCCGACGGTGCGCAATTCAGCCTGAGCCTGCCCACCGCGCTCTGGCCGAACCCGGATTGGCAACGGACCAACAAAGCGGCCGTCCTGGAGTTGGTGAAGCGGACGGAGGCGCTGGGCGCCGCAGCCAACGAGGCAGGGTTCACGCGCGAGGCGATGGCGCTGACGGAGCGACTGCTGGGCGTCTGGGGCAACAGCGCCTCCTCCTTGGGCGACGGGTGGCCGACGAACGAGTGCTCTCGCTGGCTCCTCGATCGAGCGACGGCCCGAATCCGCGGCAACTGGCTGGCCGTTGGCGCCATTTACCCGAAGTCGGAGTCACCCGCGCTCCTGGCGGCGCGAGTCGACCCGCATCTGCCGGGGGTCTGGCTGACGGGGTGGAGCCTGCTGGGCGAGAGCCTCGTGGAGCACGTGGAGCGGCGGGCGTTGTGGGTGGCGTTGGCCATCGTGATGGTGGTGGCGCTGTGCCTCCGGCTTGCCTTTCGGCGCTGGGCGGAAGTCTTGATCGGCTTGGGCGCGCTTGGTTTCGCATTGCTCGTGCTGCAAGCCGTGATGAGTGCCGCGGGAATCGCCTGGAACCTGATGAGTCTGGCGGCCGTGCCCCTGCTGCTCGGAGCGGGGGTCGACTACGGCATCCACGTCCAGATGGCTCTGCGGCGTCACCGCGGCGATCTTGCCGCCATGAGGCGAATCACAGGGCGGGCACTTCTTCTGTGCGCCGCAACCACGGCAGCCGGATTCGGCTCGAATGCGCTCTCGAGCAATCCCGGCCTCGCGAGCCTCGGTTTGGTATGCACCCTCGGTATCGCCGCGGCCTACGTCACCGCGGTCTTCCTGGTGCCGGCCTGGTGGACGCTTTTCGGCCCGGCGAGCCAGCCGGCGCCGAACGACCCGGACTGCCTGGCGCGACCTTCCGCCACCTACGGTCCGGGGGTGTGGCGGCTTGGATTTGTCGCCGTTCGGCTGTTGCCGCGCCCGGTGTGCCGCGCCCTGGGAAGACTCGGTGCGTCGGTTTACCGATGGTTGCGCCCGGAGCGGCTCCGGGTGATCGAAGAGAATCTGCTTCCGGTGTTGGACGGCGACATGCACGCAGCGCGCCGGGCCGCGCGACGGTTGCTGTCCAATTTCTCCTCGAAGATCACCGATCTGTTGCGCCACGAAAGCGGGGCATCAGCAGGTATCTCCCTGTCGCACTGGAGCGGCTACGAAATGTTCCTGGCCGCTTTCGAACGCCGCCAGGGTGTGCTGTTGGTCACGCCCCACCTTGGCAACTGGGAGATTGGCGGCTGGCTGCTCGCCCAAAGAGGCGTCCGCCTCCTCGTCCTGACCCAGGCCGAACCGGGCCGCGGTTTCACCGAACTGCGCCAGCAGGCCAGGGCTCGATGGGGCGTCGAGACTCTCGTCATCGGCCAGGACGCCTTCGCGTTCGTCGAGGTCATCAAGCGCTTGCAGGACGGGGCCGTGGTCGCGCTCCTGGTCGATCGTCCGCCCCCATCGACCGCGGTCACAGTCGAGTTTTTCGGACGCCCCTTCCAGGCCTCGATCGCCCCGGCGGAACTCGCCCGCGCCTCCGGGTGCGCGCTGTTGCCGGTGTATGTGGTTGCCGACGGCGACGCCTACGCTGCCCACGTCCTGCCGGAAATCCTGTATGACCGTCGAGCGATCGGCGACCGCGAGGCGCGACGCCGGTTGGCGGAGCAGACGCTGCGTGTCTTCGAACCGGTCGTCCGGCAACATGCCGACCAGTGGTATCACTTCGTCCCGTTGTGGGGCGAGGGCGCCCCCAAAACAAGAAACCGGGAGATCGAATGAGAACATCGAAAAGCCGCCCGTTGTTTGGCGTGGTCCTGCTCGCCTTCCTGCTCGAGCCGCCGGGGCTCCGCGCGGCCGACACCCACGGAGTGATCGAGGCCTGGCTTGCGGCGCAGACCAACTTCACCACCTGGACGGCGGAGTTCGTTCAGACGCGCTGGCTCAAGGCGCTCAACCAACCGCTGGTGTCCACCGGCCGCGTCTGGTTCGCCAAGCCAAATCGCTTCCGATGGGAATTGGGCGTTCCCGCCCAGACCATCGCCGTCCGAGACGGCCAATTGCTCCAGGTGATCTATCCCCGCCTCAAACGGGTCGAGCACTATCCGCTCGATGCCGCCCAACCCGGCCCGATGAGCGAAGCGCTTGGCTTGCTGGACGCCGGTTTTCCAAGGAATCGCGCCGATTTCGACGCCCGCTTCCGGGTGCGCTCTCTCGAGTCCGTCGATCAGGCCTGGCAGATCGAACTCGAGCCGTCGAGCGCGTCCGCCCGGCGCGTGATGCCGTCGCTCCGCGTGGTCCTGGCCGCCACGGACTTTTCTCTGCTGGCCACCGAAATGCAGTTCCCCGATGGATCGCGGATGCGCAGCGATTATCGCGGCGCCGCGTTGAACCGCGATTTTTCGATGGACCTGTTCAGGCCCGACATCGCGCCGGACTTCCTCATCTCCAAACCGCTCGCGCCATGACCCCCGCTCCCAGCGATCTCGCCGCGGCCCTGGAATTGCTGCCGCACGGGCCCGAGTTTCGGTTTCTGGACCGCTTGTTGCGCCTCACACCCGGCAGGGAGGCTGCGGCCGAGTATCGGGTGCGGGGCGACGAACCGTTTCTGCGCGGCCATTTCCCAGGGCAACCCCTCATGCCGGGAGTGCTCCTGATCGAGGCCGGCGCGCAGCTTGCCGGGATTGTGGCGCAGACCGATCCCGAGATCGGGCCGCTGGCGGACCTCAAGCTCACAGCCGTCCGCGCCGCAAAGATCACCGGCTCGGCCCAGCCGGGAGAGACCATCGAGATCGCCGCGCGCGTCACGGGCCGGCTGGGACCTTTGATCCAGGGCGAAGTGGAAGTCACACTGACCGGAAGAGCGCTGCTGAAAGCAACCCTGGCCCTGAGCGGCGTCAGCGCCGGCCTGCGCGATACGATCACGCGCAACCAACACGGGTAAACCGCGCCGGGCCGGGCCTCCCTGACGCTCACACAAATGCGCGGCGCCATTGGGCGCGCGCGATCTTGCCGCGGGCGTTGGTCAGGGACTCGTTCTGGATGCGCCAGAGCCGCGGCACCTGCCACGCCGGCAGACGCTCGATGAGGAACTGGCGCAGGGCGCCTTCCGTCACGCGTGCATCGCACACGACCACCGCCGCGATGGTCTCCTCGTGGGCATCGGGCTGCAACACACCAAGCACAACCGCTTCGCGCACCTCGGGATGCCGCAGCAACTCGCGCTCGACCGATTCCGGCGCCACCTTGCGCCCCGCAACATGAATGACATCACCGGCGCGGCCCGTGACATAGACCCGGCCGTTTCGAATGCTGCCCAGGTCGCAGGTGCGGAAGACTCCCTCATGCAGCGCCGGCGCCGGTTCCGGCCAGTAGCCCTCCGCCACATTGCGCCCGCGCACTTCGAGACAGCCGTCCTCCGCCACGGCCAGCGTCACGTTCTCGATTGGAGCGCCCGCGAGCGCAGCCTCCTGTCGCGGTGTGGTGGTGGCATCATAGGCGATCCCGCCGCACTCGGAGGAGCCGTAGAAATTGTGAATCTTGACTCCTGTGGACTCGTAGACGGCGGTTTCCAGTGCGATTGGCAGCGGCGCCCCGGCGGAGATGGCCAGCCGGGTATTGGACGGGATGGCCTTGGCCTCATGCCACACGCGCCAAAGAGCAGGCACGCCCGGAAGCGTCAATCCGGCCTCGTCCCGCGCGGCCAGGCGGATGGCCTCGGGCAGGGCCGCCACGCCCAGGATCAGGGGAATCCCATGGAGCAGGAGCGGGGTGACGAAGTTTGAAAAGCCGTAGGAATGGGCCAGCGATATCGCGGCAAGGTTCGGCCACTCGGGCCGCAAGCCCATCGTGCGAGTGAGATTCGCGGCATCGGCCGCCAGTTGCTCCGCCGTGAACGCGATCAGACGCGGGCGCCCCGTGGTCGCCGACGTCGTCTTGACGTGGACAATTGGCGCGTCCGGCCACGGGACGTCGGGACGTAGCTGGTCGGGTTCGAGGGGACAAACAATCTGGCCGGCCCGCCAGGCGCGAAGCACGCCGAGGATGAAGCCGGCGCCCACACCCTGGGGGAACGCGGCCGGACCGGGCGCATTCGAGTCGCTCTCGGCGTGCGTCGCCAGTTCGGCAAAGGTCCAACGCACATCGGAAGCGAGATCGCGCAACGCAAGCTCGTCCCGATGTTCGTGTGCCACCGTCCGCCAACGTTCGTAGAGCGTCGTCATCTTCGATGTCCACGGCCCGCCGCCGCGCCCCGCAGCATCCCAAATCCCA
>JAXGQW010000036.1:0-53480 GCA_040766265.1 Verrucomicrobiota bacterium | reverse complement strand
CGGGCAACGCGCCAATCGAGGCAGTCAGCGATCCGGAGTTCGCGGTGTCATCGGAGCGCGCCCCGGCCCTCGACGCGCCCTCGATCGAAGTCCCCCCTGTTTGCTCGCTCATCCCATCAGGTCGCCGCTTCACGCTTGATGTTCGACGTTCCACGCCCGGATCAGGAGCGCTTCTCGATTCTGACACTCCCGACGATCTCGCGCACCTCACCGATCCCGTGACGCCGCATGAACTCGCCAAGACCGTCGATGACCTGCAAGGCGGTCTGCGGTTCGTAGAAATTCGCGGTGCCCACCGCCACCGCCGTCGCGCCGGCCATCATGAACTCGATGGCGTCCGCGGCGCTCTGGATGCCGCCCATGCCGATGATGGGGATGCGGACGGCCTTGGCGGCGTCCCAGACCAGCTTGATCGCGATCGGTTTGATGCACGGCCCGCTCAGCCCGCCCGTGCCATTGGCCAGCCGGGGCCGGCGTGTCTCGATGTCGATGGCCATTGCCGGAAAGCTGTTGGTGATGGACAACGCGTCGCAACCGGCCTCCTCCGCCGCTTTGGCATACGGTGCGATGTTGACCACATTCGGGCTCAACTTGGTGATGAGCGGCAGCGATGTCGCCTTTCGACAGGCCGCCACCACCTGATGAAGCAGTCGCAGGTCGGTTCCGAACTGGGCGCCGCCTTCCTTGATGTTCGGACACGAGACGTTCAGTTCGAGCGCGCCGACACCGCCGAGGGCGTCGAACCTCCGCGCCACCTCGGCGTATTCCTCGACGGTCGTCCCCCAGATATTGATGATCGTCGGGACCTCGAGCCCTGCCAGGAACGGCCAGTACCGCGCGATGAAACCGTCGACGCCGGGCCCCTGCAAGCCGATGGCGTTGAGCATGCCGCTGGCCACCTCGGCCGTCCGCGGCGTCGGGTTCCCGCGGACGGGATCCAACCGGATGCCCTTCACAACCACGGCGCCGAGGCGATTCAAATCGAGCAGCCGGGCGTACTCGATCCCGTAGCCGAACGTCCCGGAAGCGACCGTCACCGGATTCCGCAGTGTCAACCGGCCAATCTGGACCGACAGGTTCATCGCGTTCAGCCTCGCTCGTCCCAGGCGATCGTCCGCGCGTCGAAGACCGGCCCCTCCGTACAGGAGCGCTGATACTCCCATCCGTCGCCTTTCCGTATCGGAATGACACACGCCAGGCAAACCCCGACGCCGCAGCACATATGCTCGTCCATCGAGAGCTCCGCCGGCACTCCAAACTCGGACGCGATCCCGCCAACGGCTTCGAGCATCGGCGTCGGCCCGCAGGCAAAGAGCTTTCGTCCGGCGGCGGCGCGACGCACTTCGTCGATCAGAGGCTGCGTCACAAGGCCGCGCTCGCCGCGGCTGCCGTCCTCGGTCGTCACCCGCAGATCCCAGCCCAGCGCCCTGAACTCCTCTTCGCACAGGATATCCGCGCCCCGGCGTCCGCCGAAGAACACGATCCCCTTTTGCGGCGAGCGCTGGGCCAACAGATACAGGGCCGCCATGCCGTAGCCCCCCGCGACCAGCAGAGGCGTTTCCCCGCCCGGCCGCGGCACCGTGAATCCGTGACCAAGCGGCGCGATGACGCTCAGGTCGTCTCCCGGGCGCATCCGCGCCAGGGCTTCGGTGCCTCTTCCGACCGCCTTGTAGAGGACCGAGAAGGTCTCATCCGCGACCTGGAAGATGCTGAACGGACGCCGCAGGAGCGCCTCGCCCAGGAACGCGATGCGCACGTGCGCGAACTGCCCCGGCTGGATCAGCGGCGCAACCCGCGGCGCCCGCACCGTCAGACGATAGTACAGATCGGTCTCGCGATCGTTCCGCAGGATGCGCGCCGTCTCCTGGATCATAGCAATTCGCGCCTCAGCAGATCGAGGGCCTGTTGCGTGGTGACGCGCTTGAATGTCTCGCGGTCGAACCGATTCCACTCGTGTCGGACGAGGGTCCGGTCAGGCCCGGCCAGGGCGATGAAGACCGTGCCGACAGGCTTGGTCTCGGTGCCGCCCGAGGGACCCGCGATGCCCGTCGTGGCCAGGGCGTAATCGGCCCCGAGACGCGCCCGCGCGCCCTCGGCCATCTCGCGGGCGACGGCCTCGCTGACGGCGCCGTGGGCGACCAGTGTCTCGCACCGCACACCCAGCATCCGCTGTTTGAGGTCGTTGCTGTAGGTGACGGCGCCGCCCACGAACACCGCCGATGCGCCCGGCACGTCGGTGATGCGGTTGGACAGCCGCCCGCCGGTGCACGACTCAGCCGTTGCAATCGTCCGCCGACGGTCCGTCAGAAGGCGGACGACCACCTGTTCGAGCAGTTCGCCCCCAACGCCGAACACGTGGTCGCCGAGCCGCCCGCGCACCACGGCCTCCGCGTCAGCCACCAGCGCCTCGGCCGCCGCGCCGCGCGCCGTCAGGCGCACATCCACTTCACCGGGCCGCGCGCAGTACCCGACTTCGAGCCCGCCGCCGCCGAGCTTGGAGAGCGGCTCCCCAACCATCTCCTGGATCACCGACTCCCCCAAACCCGTGCTCCGCAGGATGCGGCACACGGTCGGTCCGGGCGGCGGAAAGGCCGCCTTGAGCCACGGAAGCACTCCTTCGAGGAACATCGGCTGGAGTTCGCGCGGCGGGCCGGGCAGCATGATCAGCCACTTGTCGGCTGCCACTGTGGAATCAACGGTCGATCCGTGACCGCATCGCATCCGCAGGCCCGGCGCCGTGCCGTGGGTGTTGGGGATCACAATCGCGCCCTCGGGGACCATCGCCTGGATGCGCGTAGCGGGCGGTTGCGGACGGTTCCGGGCGGCGAACCAGGCGTCAATGTGGGTCCGCACGGAAGCGTCCTCGATGAGCCGCCGCCCGAGCAGGTCCGCGATCGCATCGCGCGTCAAGTCGTCCGAAGTCGGCCCCAAGCCGCCGCTGGTGATGACAATGTCGGCCCGCCCCAGCGCTTCGCGCGCGGCCTCTTGAATGTGGGCGGCGCCATCGTCGACCGCCACCTGGCGCGCCACGGTGTAGCCCGCGTCGGCCAACTGCCGGCACAGCCACTGATGATCGGTGTTCAGCACGTCGCCCCGCATCAGCTCGGTGCCGGTATTGATGAGCTCGATCTGCACGTCGTCCGCAGTGTTGTGCCATCTCGACCGGCTTGCAAGCCCGCGACGGCGCGCGACAGCCCGCGGCCCGACGGCAGGCGGCGCCGGCGCATCGGGCTGTTGTCGGTGTTTTGCCGCCCGGTGAGGGCACCGGGCCTACAACAAATGGCGACTGCCGCTGTGCTCGCGCACACGCAGGCGTTGGAGTGGGGACGTCCTCGTCCCCGGCGATGAGAGCTGCAACCCCTGTTGGCGAGCGACGAGGACCTGCCTGCCGGCAGGCAGGCGTCGCCCCTCCGGCAATCTCGATCCGTTGTCGGCCCGGTGCCCTCACCGGGCGACACAAGCACCGACAATAACCAGATGCGCCCCCCCGCGCCCGAACCGCATTTTAGGCTCGCCCCGGCGATAGGCCATCCTTCAGAATCCTTGACCGGTGAAAAGCGCTGTAAACAAGTCACGTTTGTTTGCTCCGTTGAGGGGTCGAGGATTCCGCGGAGCGAGGCGCCGCGGAGGAGGGCGGGGAAACGGCGGGGCTGGCCTATAGGGTTAAGGAGTGGATTGGTCTGAGGCACCCCTTGCTGAGAAGACATGGTATGATTCTTGAAAACCTGATCGCCACAGCCAAGGCGCAGGGCGCCAGCGACCTGCATCTCGAACCGGGCCTGCCTCCCGCCTTCCGGATCAACGGCGTCCTCAAGGTGCAGGACGATCCGGTGCCCGCCAAGGACCTCATGGAGGCCGCGCGCGAACTCATCGGCGAGGCCCATTGGCCCGCCTTCCTCGAACGGCGTTCCTTCGACATGTCCCGGCCCATCGCGGGCGCGCGTTGCCGCATCAATGTCATGAACAGCGCGCGCGGGGTCGGCTTTGCCATCCGCCTGCTGGCCTCGTTCGCCGCCACGCTCGAACGCCTCAATCTCCATCCCGATCTCGAGAAGTTCGCCCGCCTCCAACACGGTCTGGTTCTGGTCTGCGGGCCGACCGGATGCGGCAAGTCGACGACCCTCGCCGCCTTCATCCAGGAGATCAACCTGGCCGAGGCGCGTCACATCGTAACCGTCGAAAGCCCGATCGAATACACGTTCAGGCCGCGCCGTTCCTTCATCCGCCAACGCGAGGTGGGGCGGGACACGCCCTCGTTCGAGCAGGCCCTGCTCGACTCGTTGCGCGAAGATCCCGATGTTCTGATGGTCGGTGAGATGCGCGAACCCGCCACGATGCGGCTCACGCTCAATGCCTCGGAAACCGGCCATCTCGTCTTCGCCACCATGCACTCCTCGACCGCGGCTGAGGCCCTCCAGCGCATCGTCTCCGCCTTCGCGCCCGAAAGCCAGGGAAGCGTGCGCGCCGCTCTGGCCGATTGCCTCCAGGCGGTCGTCTGCCAGCGCCTGCGCTACCGGCCCGACCTCAAGCTGCGGATCCCCGAATGTGAGATCCTGGTCGGCACACATGCCGTCAAGAACTTCATCCGCCAGGGCGAGTTCTTCAAAATCTTCCCCATGATCGAGACCGGCGCCGACCACGGCATGTGGACGTTCGATCGCTATCAGCGCTGGCTCGACAAACGCAAGGACTGGTCCCTGGCGAACGCGGCCGAGACCGCCGATGCGGACGCCGAGCCGGCGATGATCCCCTCACCCCTGCCCCCCGCCGCACCCGCGCAAGACGAGCCCCCGCACGAGGCGCCCCTGACTGCCCCGCCACGCGCGGTCCCCGGCTCCCGATCGAAGCGCACGATCGAGATCGAGCCGGTCGCGGGCGGATTGGCCGAGGTGGTGAAGAAGCTGGCGAAGTAGCTTTGTCATTTTGACCGCAACCATAGACTGATTCATCCATGAGCATTCGTGTCCGATTCGCCCCCAGCCCGACGGGGTTTCTCCACATTGGTGGCGCGCGCACAGCGCTGTTCAACTGGCTCTACGCCCGCCACGTCGGGGGGCATCTGATTCTCCGCATCGAGGACACGGACACGGCGCGCAACACACAGGCGGCGGTGGACGTCATTCTCCAGGGGCTCCGCTGGCTGGGGGTGAACTGGGACGAAGGTCCGCTGACCAGCGACGCGACCGGGCCCTACAAGGGCGACCGGGGCCCGTACTATCAATCGCAGCGGCAGGAGAACTACCGGCTGCGGGTCGAGGCGCTGCTTGCGCGGGACATGGCCTACGAGCACGAGGGCGCGGTGCGCTTCCGCATGCCCCGCGAGCCGATCGTCGTGCCGGATCTGATCGTGGGGGAGGTGCGTCGCGAACTCACCGACCGCGAGGCGCGCGATCCCGATTTCGTGATCGTCCGGTCCGACGGACAGCCCGTGTTTCATCTGGTCAACGTGATTGACGACCTTGAAATGGGAATCACGCATGTCATTCGCGGCGAGGATCACCTGTCGAACACCCCGAAACACATCGCGCTGTTCCGGGCCTTTGGGGTGGCGCCCCCCTCCTACGCCCACATCCCGCTCATCCTCAATCCCGACGGCACCAAGATGAGCAAGCGCGATCAGGGCGCGTCGCTCGCGACGTATCTCGATGAAGGCTACACGCCGGAGGCCGTCGTCAATTACCTCTGTCTCCTGGGCTGGTCTCCGAAGGACAACCGCGAGATCCTTCCCATCAAGGAGATCATCGATCGATTCGATCTCCCGCAGATCCTGCGGCACAACGCGCGCTTCGACATGGCCAAGCTCCAGTGGATGAATGCCGAGTACATGCGCGCCATGAGTCCCGACCGCTTTTACGAGCTCTGCGTCCATGCCCTGGCCAAGGCGGGCATCGACACCAATCGGTTCCCCTTGTCCTACGTCAAGGCCGCCCTCGACACCTGCCATGGCAAACTCAAGAACTTCGCCGAGCTGGGCGGTTACGCCGGCTTCTACTTCACAGACGAAATCTCATGGGACACGCAGGCCGCGGCCAAGGATTTCACCGTCGAAGGCCGCGACCGCCTGCGCAGGCTTCGCGAGGCGTTTGGCGCGCTGCCCGAGTTCACGGCGCTGCACCTGGAGGCGTGTCTTAAGAACCTGGCCGGGCAACTCGGCGTCAAGGTCGGCGCCCTGGTGCATCCCACCCGCCTGGCCTGCACCGGCAAGACGGTCGGACCGAGCCTGTATCACCTGCTCGAAGTCCTCGGACGCGACAAGGTTTTCGAGCGCATCGACCGGGCCCTGGCGTGGAACGGCTGACCCCGGCGTCGGCTCAGAGCGCCGTGTGCTCGTCGAGCAATCGCAGGTAGAGCCGGTACTGATCCAAAGAGACGCCGGGCGGGGTCTGATGGTCGACGCTCGGGATGAAGCCGCCGGACGCCATGAGCGGACGCAACCGCTCGAACTCGGCTCGCATGGCGGCCTCGCCGCGCGTCATGGTCATTTTGTCGAAATGGCCAACGAACCGGAACCGCGGGAACTGGCGGCGCAGTTGCATTCCGTCCACGCCGGCCTGGCGTTCGAGCGGGAGCACGCCGGCAATCCCCAACTCCTGCAGCCAGGGCACGACGCGGGTGACATCGCCGTCGGTATCCACAAACACCAGGATGCCTTGCTCGAGCAGGCGCGGAATCAGCTTGCGGTAATAGGGCGCCACAAAGGCGTCGAACATTGCCTTCGAGATCATCGGCCCGTGGTTGTACGAGAGGTCCTCGGCCACCGTCATGAACGTCGGCACGCAGAGCCGCGTCATCCGATCCAACAGATCCAGGTTGAAGGCGAGCAGATCGCGGTTGATGGCGTGAATCAACTCCGGCTGGTCGTAGAACGCCAGCATCAGGGGACTGAATCCCATCAGCGTGCGCGGGAACCAGAAGAAACCCTCGAACGTCGCCCACACAACCGCTTCGCCCCGGCCCTGCCGATCCGCCCACGGCCCCAGACTCTGCATCGCCGCCGCATGCGATGGGAAGAGCCGCGGGCGAATCCGAACGTAATCGTCCATCGTGGCCACCACACCCTCGACGTGGTGTTGGGTGGCGGCGATCGTCGGGTCGGTCGTGCTGAACCAGAACTGCTGGTACGGATCGAGGCCGAAGTGCGCGGCGATGTCGAAGACCTGGCTGAAGTGGAGATTCGCGGGCAGGCCTTCCCGATGCCAGCGCGCGATGGTCTGGTCCCACCACATGGCCCATTCCCAGCGCGGCAGGCGGTCCACCGCCTGGAAGCTCATCACCGCCAGAAAGCGCTCAACATGCGTCATCGGCAAAGGGTAGCGACCCGTGCCTTGCCGCACTGCCCAGTGGACGTGAACGCCGTAGCCGCCGTCGTGAGACGGCGCTGATCCCTGCCCTTGACGGAGCGAGATGGCGCGGACTCATGTCCGCGGCTACGAAACAGCGGTTCATGGAGGCGCTACTGGGCGGCCTTCTTCTGCGCCTGCTCGGCCAGGGCGTTGGCCTTGCGCGCCAGATCGGGATTCGAGATGGATTGCGCGGCCTTTTGCAGCGGCGCCACCAGCTTCGACGCCACCTGGGACGCCTCACGCCCCTTGAGCAACTCCTCGCCGATGACAATCACCGCCGTGCCGGCTTCCGCCCGCACCGCCGCATCGTCGAGATAAGGCACGGCCGCGGCGAACGCGCCGGACGTCTTGATGCTCCCCAACGCGCCCAAGAGCAGCTTCTTCTCCTCGGCCTGCTGGACGACGCCCGCGGCCTCCTGGCACAGAGCCAGACGGCGTTCCGCGGGCAATTCGGCGTTGGACGCCCATCCGAAGTAGCCCCGCAAGGCGAGAAGCCTCTCGGTCGGGTTGGCGGAGGACCGGGCCAGCGCGAGCAATTCGGGGACGACATCCTCGGTCTTCCATGAGCTCAGCGCCCGGATCGCGGAGGCGCGCACCCCGGCATTGGGATCGTTGACCGCGGCCCGAGCCGCCTTGAGGGCGTCGGCTCCGCCCAAACCGGTCAAAACGCGCAGCAGCGCGCCTTTGGCGTCGGGCTGAGCCGAGGCGAGCCGTTCCGTGACCTGGTTCACGCACGAGGCCGGGGCCTCGGCGCGCGCGCACACGGCGCTCACGGCCTGTTCGGCGGCATCGCGATCCGCGGCATCGCCGGCCTTGAGGAGCAAATCGAGCAGATGAGGCAACTGGGCCGGACTGCTCAGTTCTCCGAGGCGTTTCAACGCCGCCGGACGCACCGAGGCGTCGGTGTCGGTCGCGGCCTGCAACAGGGCCGGCACGCAGGCTTCCATGCGGCGGCGTCCGATCAGATCGATCGCCGTCAGCCGCTCCGCCGCGCGCGAGCTGGACAGCATTCCGACGACAGCGCTGTCCACGGCGTCGCCGGGCAGCGCCGCGAGGGCTTCCTGGGCCGTCTTGGCAATCTCCGCATCGGCATCGCCGAGCAACTGGCTCAGCGGGTTCAGCGCCGCGGCCTGGCCAAGCTCCGGCATGGCGCGAATGGCCGCGAGGCGAACCGGCTTCTCGTTGCTCTGGACGGCCGCGATCAGCGCGGGCAATCCGGCCGGATCGCCCCGTTTTGTGAGGACCTGCAGGGCGAGGATCCGCTTGTCGCCGTTCAGCGCATTGGCCAGCGAAATCAGGGCACGCGTGACCTCGGGCCCGCGCATCTCCATCGCAGCCCGGGCGGCGGCGGCTGTGAGGATGTGATCCGGGCTTTGCCAGGCCTCTTCGAGGAGCGGAAGACCCGCCAGGCCGTGGGTCAGGATCGCGCCGCGCCATGCGCCTGCTCGAACCTGATGCGAAGCGCTCGGAAGCGCGCGCAGGCGGTTGTACACGCGCAGGGCCTGGGCGTTGTCGCCCTTGGCCGCGAGTGTCTCGGCCGATCGGAACAGGCCCTCGCAAAAAGCGAGCTGGTTCTCCGTGGAAGCGGTCCCGAGCGCGGCCTCGATGGCCTGGGCTGCCTCGACGGTGCCAATGCTGCCCAGAGCCCGCGCGGCGGCCTGCGCGACATCGGGATCCGCCGCGCGCAGCCGCGGCGTCAAGGCCGCAATCGACTTCGCGTCGCCCCGCACGCCAATGCTGTCGATGACGCCGACGAGCTGGCGTCCGCTCAGTTTGTCGAGCGCGCCGCGCAGGGCGTCGTCGACGGCGCGGTCTGGAATGGTTTCGAGGGCGTACCGGGCCATGTGATTGAGCGTTTCATCCGGCAGGAGCGCCACCAGGGCCGGCACGGCGGCGGCGCCGCCGGTCACCGCCAGTTGCCGGCAGGCATCGGTCTTCTCCTTGACGGTCGAGCTTGGGGACTGGAGCACGGCAATCGACTTGTCGGCGGTTTGCGTGACCAGCGGGGACGGTTGCTGGCCGCGGACGAACGTTGTGCCGAGGGCGAGCGCCGCAACTGCCAGGAAGGTTTTGAATGAGAGAGTGGACATAATCGTGTGTCTTTCGTGTCGCTTCAGGTGGTCAGAGAGATTCAGACAGTGTAGGGCGCGCGCATGGCCCGCGAGCGCAACCGGTTCGCTTCGGCGTCCCCGACGAACTCCTCCTTGACGGGATCGAACTTCATGTTGCGCTTGAGCCACATGCAGATGTTCGCGGCATGGACGGTCGACATGCCCCGGTGCATCACCACCGGGTGAGCCACAGTCAGCCGCCGCGACTTGACGCAATTGAAAAAGTCGCGCACGTGGCTCATCGGCCGCTGCGTCCGCGCCATGTAGTCCTGCACGACCTTGTTGAAATCGGCGAGCAGGCTCGGATGCGACACCTCGGGTCGCGAATACCCGTCGGCGACCGACACCCACCCTTCAGGCCCGTCAAAACGCATTCCGCACGAGCCATGCCAATACTTGTCGCCGCGCGACAGGACCAGTTTCACGCCGTTGGCGAAGTGGGTGACCATGCCGTCGCCGGAGACGTTGTTGACGTATTCGTATTCGACCGGCGATGTGTCGAGCATGTCGATTCCGGCCTGGGCCTGGACGAAGGTATGGGCGCCCCATTCGCCGATGCAACTGGTGTGGAAATCGTAGTGCCCGCGCCAGCCCCCCCGGGTGTACTCGGGATTGTACGGGCGCCACGGACACGGACCCAGCCATTGATCCCAGTCCACTTCGTCCTTGGGCGGCTCCGGTTGCCCGGGCAGCCAGTCGTGACGCATCTCCGCCGCATCCCAGGGCGCGATGTGCGCGTAGGTCGTGTGCACCTTGCCCAAGCGCCCGCTGCGGGCCAACTCGATTGCAAAGACGAAGTTCGCCTCGCTCAGACGCTGGGTGCCAGTCTGATAAACCCGTCCGTAACGGCGCGCGGTCTCGACCACGGCCTGCCCCTCCGCAATCGTCATCGAGGAGGGCTTTTCCGAGTAGATGTCCTTGCCCGCCCGCATGGCCCAGACGGCGGCCAGCGCGTGCCAACGATCGCCCGTGGTGCTCAGCACCGCGTCGATATCCGTCCGCTCGGCAAGAAACTCGCGCAGATTCGAGTACACCTTGCAGTCCGTGTTCCCATACTTGTTGTCGACCATCCGCTTGGTCGCCTCGCGCCGCTGCTTCTGCGGGTCGCAGACCGCCACGAACCGCACATCGGGCTCGGGCAGCATCCAGTTGAGCACGCCCGAACCGCGCCCCCCAATGCCGATGCCGCCCAGAATGATGCGTTCGCTCGGGGGCACCGCGCCATCCCGCCCGAGCGCCGACGACGGAATGACCAGGGGAGCCGCGAACACGCCGCCCGCGATGGCGGCGCGCCTGACAAATTGGCGGCGTGTCAGGCCCGCCGGGCCGTGGGCGGCGCCGGGTTTGGAAGAGGGGGAAGTGCGCATGGAGGTCGAGACAGATGGTTCGTGCAGTGCCATAAGGACGGCACCCTAACAAGGGCGCCCGCGCTCGAAAAGCCCTTACTCGCGAAAAGTTGGCGGGAAAAAAACGGCGTTGGCCTCCCTCGGTCCTTCGGTTCCACGAGCCAACAGGCAGAAACCACGAATCGCTCGAATGACACGAATCTCAGGCAGCATTCACGTACCCATTCCGCTCGAACCACTCGACTGCGTCCGACAAGGCCTGAGTTGGCGGTGTTTGAGGCATTCCCAACTCACGGACGGCCTTGGCCGGATTGAAGAACATCTTGTACCGCGCCATGCGCACCCCGGCCAGAGGGGCGCGTGGCGGACTGCCGGTCACCCGCGACTTGAGTTCATCGAGGTGGGCGAATGCCGCCGCCAACCCGTAGGGAATCCGCCAACGCGGCGCGGGCCGCCGGGTGATCTCGGCCAACGTGTCGAGGGCCTGCTTCATTGTCCAGTTCCCGTCGGCATGGCCGAGGATGTAGCGTTCGCCGATCCGTCCCTTCTCCGCGGCGAGCACATGGCCTCGAGCCACATCGCGCACATGGACCCAGTTGAGTCCGGTATCGAGATAGGCGGGCATGCGTCCGTTGAGGAAATCGACAATCACCCGGCCGGTGGGGGTCGGCTTGACGTCGCGCGGACCGACCGGCGCGCTCGGATTCACGATCACGATCGGCAGGCCCTGCGCCGCCATGTCCCGCGCCACGGCCTCAGCCTCCCACTTGGATTGCTTGTAGGGATTGGACATCTGGGCGCGGGTGGCCTGGGCGGTCTCGTCGCTCGGGACCAGGCGCCCACCGACCGCGCGGGGGAGTCCGATACAGCCCACCGTGCTGGTGTAGACGATGCGGGAACAACCGGCCCGGCCTGCCGCTTCGAGCACATTGCGCGTGCCCTCGACATTTGCGGCAAACAGCGGGCGATAGTCCGGGAGCCAGAGCGCATAGCACGCCGCCACGTGGAAGCACCAGTCACAGCCGCGCAAACCTCGTTCGAGCGCCGCCCGATCGAGCAGACCGCCCTCGATCCGCTCGTACGCAATCCGTTCGAGTCCGCGCAGATCGGCGCCCGGACGCAGCAACAGCCGCAGGGCATGGCCCTGGGCCGCCAACTCATGCGCCAGATTCGCGCCGATGAACCCGGACGCGCCGGTGACAAAGCACTTCACGCCCGCCCTTATGAGGGCGGAGAACCTCCCCTTTCAACCTTAAAACCGGCGGCTCACGGGGCGAGGGTGATGATCCGGTCGTCGGCGCAGGGCACGACCTGGCGTCCGGCCGGAACGACGAGGAACTCCGAGTCCGTCCACGGACCGTTGACCCAGCGTTCGAGCAGGCGGAGATCGCCGGGCAATGCCTCGAACTGCCAGCCGCGCTCCTCGCACACCTGCCGCACCTGCGACTCGAGCGCGAGGGGCTTGGTGAAGTCGAAGTCGATCAGCACGCCGTGCGTGTAGTGGGCCGCCCACCCGGCCATGACGTCCACCAGGTAGCGGGCCTGTTCCTCGCCGTACTTCTTCGCCCACACGTCGAAGTCCTTTTGCCGGGCGGCCGCGGTGCCGGCGGGCATGAAACCGCCGAAACCCGCCTGGACCGTATTGCCGCGCCGCTTGCGGCATTCGAGCCAGCCGGAGGTGTAGTAATAGGTTCCGGGACGTTCGGTGAAACACTGCTGGTAACGTTCCTTCGATCCCAGGAAGAACGTGATGCAATCGTGGGCGCGCGGGATGACGAGCGGCGTCGGGCCGGCGCGGAGCCCGTTGAGGATGCTGCTGCAGAGGCCGTAGCCGATGAGGATGGCGTCGTACTTGCCGTCCGGGACGGCATCGATCCGCCGCTGGAGTTCGGCGCAGCCGGCCGCGGGCGTGTCATGCAGCCCCTGCGTCAGAAACTCGAGGTCGACGACGTTCGGCGTGCGGGCGGCGACGTGGCAGATTTCGCGAAAAGCGATCTCGCAGGCGATGACCTTGACGAACGCGGGGGAGGCCGGCTCCGGATCCATGCGTCAGTCCCGTTTGGCAACCCACCTGATGGCGTTGGCGACCAGCCGGCGGAAACTCGGGTTCTCGTACGCAAGGTGGTCGTGTCCCAATTGGATGTAAACGACGCGCGCCGCCTCGTAGGTTTTGGCCCAGGCGATGGTCTTGCCGCTGGCCGGCTCCTCGGTGGTGAGCAGGGCGTGCGTCTGCGAGCTGACATCGAAGCCCCCGTAGACTTCATCGTGGATCACGAAGTTCGTCAGCCCCTGGGTCACCGGGTGCTGGTTGTTGGCAATCCGCACCGTGAACTCGACGTCGTGTTTGTAGGTGGACTGGGGCTTCTCGACGTTGTTGACGGTCTGCTTCTCGAGGTAGTACTTGCCGCCGACGATCCGTTCATACTCAGGCCACTTCTGGTAATTGGCCAGGGCATGGTGCAGGACGACCAGGCCCTTGCCTTCCTTGAGCCGGGCGACGAGGTCGGCCTTGGCCTCCTCGCCGATCTCCTGCCAGAAGTCGTACAGGACGAGCACATCCCACTCTTTCGCCGGCTCGGCCTGCCAGCGGGCGTGCGCCGCCGGGTGCTGGACCACATCGAATGTCACATTCGTGTTGTCTCGAAAGACCTGGATGAACTGGTTGGTCTCGAACTCGTGTCCGCCGTGGACAACGAGAAGCCGGACCTGCTCGGCGGCGATCGGTGTTGGAGACATCCAACAGAGACCCGCAAACACGAGAGCAGGCCACCAGGCGAACGAATGTGCGCGCATAACAATCTAGTCGCGGCCTAGGTTACCGACCACGCGCTCCTTTTCAACATCGAAGAGTGTGTCGCGCCATCGCAGGCGTGAGTCGCCGAAGCCGTGGTAAACGCGGACGCCCGGCGCCCTGGCCAGCGGACGCCCGGATTCGCTCCGCAGTGTGAACAGGACCGGCCCGTCGTAGTCGATCCCATTCCAACTCAGGGCGTGGAATGCGACAAAGTCGCGCGACTCGACCAGGAACCCGTAGCGGGGCAGCCGCACCTTGCCCCCCAGCTCCGACTCGGCGGTGAACTCGTCGGCGCCAAAATTGGCGATCGCCGTCACCGCGGTCCGGCCCTGGCCGAACACGCTGCGCTGCACCAGGCCGTCTTGCGTGAGAAAACCGTGACCGGTCATCGGAACGCGCGAGGTCAACTCGTTGAGCGGAGAGAGGATCTCATAGGTGTTCTTGACGAACCGGTCGAATGGATGCAGGCCGGCCGTCCACCCGTTGTCGCCGCGCACGAAGGCCTCCGCATCGGCGTCCGAGGCCCGGTGGACCGGCGGCAGCAACTCGATGCGCTCCTCGCCCAGCCAAAGCCGCCCAACCACGTACCGGTGCGAGCCGTCGTGGCTCCCGTGCAACCGGGCGCGCTCGCCCGTGGCCGGATCCCACAGCCCGACCCTCACATCGAGGGAGCCGCGCAGCCGCTCGGAAAGCCGGATCGTGAACGCGGCGGACTCGATCCGCCCAGGCAGCCATTTCGAGGTCGGCACCCGCGGCGCATGATCGTTGTCCTGGTACTGCTTGCCGTCGGAATCGGTGAAGTGGACAAAGACCCGCCAATCGCGCTTGGGCGTCTGGCGCACGATCCACTGGTAACTGAGACGCACCGCGCGCGGCTCGATTTCCTCGAGTTCTTCGAGTTCCGGGCGGCACGGCTCGACGGCCAGTTCGTTGGCGGGCGGAGTCCAGTTCTGCCAGTAGAGGTGCGGAGGCACGTTGTGGTGATGGAGCGGGCGCCCAATCACCACGTGATGGAGCACATACTCCCCGGCGCGCCCGATGTCGTAGCCGTATTTGCCGTACAGGGCGATCCCGTCGCGGTAGACAAGCTCGAACAGCGGAACGACGCGCCCGCCGGTCTTCGTGAGCAGATCGGCGTTGTGATAATACCCGCCGCTGACACCCGTCAGGCCTTCGAAGAAATCGCTGTGCGGCAAAGCCCACTCGCGCCCGCATTCGCTGCCAAAAATGCCGAAGAGTCCGCGCGCGTAGTCCGAGATCTCCTGTTTCCACCGAAGATCGTCCCCGCGTTTCAGCGGATGCCTCGGATCGTGGCACTCGAACAGACCGGCCGCATAGGTGGTGTCGATAAAGTACACGTCGGCGCCGGTCAGGCGCTTGACCGCGGGCAGATTCTGCTCCCGCCGGGCCAGCTCGACCGCCTTCTGCGAGCAGGTCAGGTAGGCGCGTCCGCCCGCCCAATGCCCGCCCCGGACGATTGTCCCGTCGGCGTTTCGCATCAGGTAGTCCTCGTTCCACGAAGGCGCGTCGCGGTACATGTCCTGGTAGTTGTCGTGCAGGCCGAACAGGTAGCCGAGCTCCCGGACACGCCGGGCGCATCCGGCCAGCTCGTCATTCCCGCCGCATTCCGGGGCGGCGGGCAGAATGTCCGGGTGCTGGTTGTCATAGCCGCGATGGATCCAGCCGCCCATGAGGAAAAGCACCCGATCGAGCTCGAGATCCTGCTTGAGATGGGCGGCCACCGCGCCCGCCTCGGCGAAGGTCCAGTTCACGTGCGACCGCTCCTCCCGCGTGCTGGCTTCGTCCATCTGCCGGTCCAACGCGCTCCACAGCTTGAAGTTGATGGCGCCAAAGAGGCGCGCGCGTTCCGGATGCCGCTTGAGCTTCTCCGCCCAGGGCACGACCCAGCCGCGCTCCCGGGCGACCTGCTGATAGGCCCTGGCCAGCGCCACATGATCGGCCGCGCCAAGAAACCGGACACGGACCGACTGGGCGCTCTGCCGCAGGACAAGGGAGGGAAAGAGCGTCTGGGTGTTCAGGGCGGGATTCTCGCCCGGCAGCACGCTCTTCACCTCGGCCGTCACGTACGGATCCGCCCAATCCACCAGAACCATTGCCCCGCGCTTGCCCACGCCCAGCATCGTGAGATGGCACCCTTCATACGCGTAGGTGTCAAAGGTCTGCGTGAACGCCAGCCCGGTGTCGGACGGGATCAGAAGACCCTCTCGCACCGGAACGAGCACGTGCCCCCCCTCGTGCGCGCTCACCCCAAACGCGTCATCGAGCAACCGCACGCTCTCGACGCCAACCCGCGGGTCGGCCGAATAACTGAAACCGAGCGCCGATCCGCCATTCTCGAGGGAGACAGATACCGTCAGAGTCGCCTCGGTCTGGTCCGGCACCGGGCGAAACACGGCGCGCAGGGTCGATCCGGCTCGAACGACCTCCGGCTGCGTGAGATCGACCGTCCGCCGCTCGCCGTTGGCCGTGCACGTCACGGTTCCAAACCGGTCGCGGACCGGATTCGACCGCCAGGTGACCTGACCGCGACGATCGAGGATCTCGTAGGCGCCGGAAGGCGCCAAACGGAACTCGAGCGCGCGGCTCTCGAGCCTGCCGGCCGGGGCAGCCGCGTCCGCGCCGCCGCACATCGAGCCGGAGGCGAGAAGAAGCGCTGCGAGGGACAGGGCCGCGCGTACGCCGCCCCATCGCGGTGAGAGGAGACTGGATCCTGAGAGTCTGGAGTTCATGGCAGTCTTGACATTCAACGGGTTAATGCGGATGGGGATCATGAACCGGTGTCGGAGGGACTCTCCCGCGGCCGCGGAGAGTGCGTCCGCTTGAGCGGGCCTTTCGATGATTGTCTGAAGGGGGCACGGAAGACCATCCTCGGGAAGCGGGGTCAACTCACGTTCGCCATCGAGAGGAGGAACATGATGTTGCTCTGGGTCTTCTTGAGCTTGCCAAGGAGCAGTTCCATCGCCTCGACGGGCGGAACGCCGGTCAAGGCGCGGCGGAGAAGGACAATACGCGAGAGTTCATCGGGGTGATAGAGCAACTCCTCTTTGCGGGTGCCCGACCGCTCGATGTTGATCGACGGGAAGATGCGGCGGTCGACGAGAGCCCGGTCGAGATGGACCTCCATATTGCCGGTGCCCTTGAACTCCTCGAAGATGACCTCGTCCATGCGCGACCCGGTGTCGACCAGGGCGGTGGCCATGATGGTCAGGGACCCGCCTTCCTCGATGTTGCGTGCGGCGCCGAAGAACCGTTTGGGTTTGTGGAGGGCGTTGGCGTCGACGCCTCCGGAGAGAATCTTGCCCGAGTGGGGTTGGACGGTGTTGTAGGCGCGGGCCAGGCGGGTGATCGAATCGAGCAGGATGACGACATCCTTCTTATGTTCGATCATGCGGCGGGCCTTCTCGATGACCATCTCGGCCACCTGCACATGGCGCTCGGGGGGCTCATCGAACGTGGAACTGATCACCTCGGCGCCTTTGCAGGTCCGCTCCATGTCGGTGACCTCCTCGGGCCGCTCGTCGATCAACAGGATGATCAGATAAATCTCGGGGTTGTTCTTGAGGATGGCGTTGGCCAGCTTCTGCATCAAAACGGTCTTGCCCGTGCGCGGCGGCGCCACGATCAGGCCCCGGGTGCCCTTGCCAATCGGACAGACCAGGTCGACGACGCGCGTCGACAACTCATCCGCGCTTGTCTCGAGAATGACCCGCTTGTTCGGGAAGAGCGGGGTCAGGTTGTCGAAGTGGGTCTTCTCCTTCGCGCTGTCGGGGTCCTCGTGAGCCACGGCCTCGACCTTGAGGAGCGCGAAGAACTTTTCCTTCTCCTTGGGCGGTCGAATCTGGCCGGCCACGACATCGCCGGTCTGGAGATCGAAGCGGCGGATTTGGGACGGGGAGACGTAGACGTCTTCCGGGCAGGGCAGGTAGTTGAACGACTGGGAGCGGAGGAATCCGAAACCCTCGCTCAAGATTTCGAGGACGCCTTCGGCAAACAGGACGCCATTGCGTTCGGCGTTCTTCTTGAGGATCTCGAAGATGACTTCGTGCTTCTTCATCGTGCCGAAGTTCTCGATCCCCCATTCCTTGGCCATGTGCGTCAGTTCGCCCATCGACATCGACTGCAGCTTGGCGATGTTGATCGTCGTGCCGCTCGGCAAGGCGGGGCGGGCGGAAGGCGCGGGCCGCGCAGGTGTGGCTTCGACCGGCGGTTCGCCGGCCGTCTCGGGCGCAACTGCCGAGGGCGCCACCGGGGCCGATTCCTCCGTCGGCTCGGGTCGCATTCCATCGCGTGTGGCGTCGTCAGTCATTCGGTCGGGCGGCGAAGACGGTTTCTCCAGCGCGAGCTCGGGGGCATTCGACTCCAAAGCGGCGGTCGTCTTGGCGCGACGCATCGGTTTGGGTCGAGGCCGTTCAGACTTCTTTGGGCGTGGCATAATCTAATCAGTTGGCAATGAGTTGACAGTCCATTGATCGTGAACCCGGATCTTCACCGTCAACGGGGAGAACGTGCCGCCCTTCCGGAAAGGGCGGTCCCAGCGTTTCGAGCTGAGGGTAAATACGGTTTGACCAGCCTTAGCCGACTGAGTTCCAGTGAATTCCAAACTCTAGTATGGCAAGGGGAATTTCGCGGTCAATTCGCGGACACGTTCACGCACTTGGTGGGCGACGTCAAGGTTTTTGATGTCCATCAGCACCTCGCTGATCATATCGGCGATCGCGGCCATTTCGGCTTCGGCCATTCCGCGCGTCGTGACCGCCGGCGAGCCCACCCGGATGCCGCTGGCCTGGAATGGAGACCGGGTTTCGAAGGGGATGGTGTTCTTGTTGACGGTGATGCCGGCTTCATCGAGAGCCATCTGGCACTCCTTGCCGGTCATCCCACGCGCGCCCACGTCGATCAACGCCAGGTGGTTGTCCGTGCCGCCGCTCACCAGCCGAAATCCGTTGCGCCGCAGGCCGTCCGCCAGCGCGGCGGCGTTGCGGACCACGCGCTCCTGGTAGGTCTTGAACTCGGGCTGCGACGCCTCGTGCAGGCAGACTGCCTTGGCGGCAATCACGTGCATCAAGGGGCCGCCCTGAATGCCCGGAAACACCTGCGAATCGATCTCCTTGGCGTACTGGCCACGGCACAGGATCAGCCCGCCGCGCGGCCCCCGCATCGTCTTGTGCGTGGTGGTCGTCACGAAATCCGCATGCGGCACCGGGCTCGGGTGCAGTCCGGTCGCAACCAGCCCCGCAATATGCGCAATGTCCGCCAGCAGGAGCGCGCCCACCTCGCGCGCAATCTCGCCCATCCGGGCGAAATCGATCGTCCGGGGATAAGCGCTGGCGCCAACCGTGATCATCCTGGGACGGTGTTCTCGGGCCAGCCCGGCCAGTTGATCGTAATCGATCCGCTCGTCGTCCTTGCGCACCCCGTAGTGAACGATCTCGAAAAAGCGACCCGAGAAATTGGCTCGATTGCCGTGGGTGAGATGCCCTCCGTGGCTCAAATCCATCGTCAGCATCTTGTCGCCCGGCTTGAGAAAGGCGAAGTAGACCGCCATATTGGCTCCGCTGCCCGAGTGAGGCTGCACGTTCGCATGCTCGGCGCCGAAGAGTTCCCTGGCGCGATCGATGGCCAACTGCTCGACCACATCCACATTCTCGCATCCGCCGTACCAGCGCTTTCTGGGGTAACCCTCGGCGTACTTGTTGGTCATCACCGACCCCTGGGCCTCGAGAACAGCCGGGCTGGCGAAGTTCTCGCTGGCGATCAACTCGATGTTCTCCTGCTGACGCAGCACTTCACGCCGAATCGCCGCGTGAACCGCCGGATCCTGCCGGGTCAGGCGCGCGGCGCCCGACTCCCCCGCTTCGAGCTTGCTCACCCGGCGTTGATGGCGTCCCCCCTCGAATTCGGCGCCCAAAAACGCCGTCAGAATCCGCCGCGCTTGCTCCTCGTTGACAAAACGGGCGCCCAGGCAGAGAACGTTGGCGTCGTTGTGCTGCCGCACCAGGGCCGCCATCACATCGTCCCGCGCCACCGCGGCGCGAATCCCCGGCACCTTGTTGGCGGCAATGCTCATCCCCACCCCCGACGCGCAGACCAACAACCCGAAGCTCGATTGCCCGGAAACCACCTGCCTGGCCACCGCCTGCGCGTAGTCCGGATAGTCGGTCGATTCCGCCGAATGCGCGCCGACGTCGTTGACCTCGTACCCGTGAAGGGCCAGGTGCTGTTTGAGAAGTTCCTTCAGGGCATACCCCGCGTGGTCGGCGCCGACAGTGATGGTCATAGGACGGTGTGAAATGGGAGGGGAATCGCCGCCTCCCGCGGTTTGTTCAATGAAAGCCAGCAGGGAATGCAGCCCCTGCTCGATCTGATCCCGACAGTCCCGGTAGACGGAAAGCCCCTCGCCAATCGGGTCCGGAATGTCCTTCTCGTACACCGCAAGCGTCTCGTCGAATTCCCGCAACAGGAAGGTCTTCTCCGCCGCATGCGGGTGGAGCAGGGTCACGGTATCCAGATGCCCGTGGGTCATCACGAAGATGTAGTCGGCCCGCTGCGCCAACGCGGCCGTCAGCCCCCGGCTCCGCTGCCCCGAGATGTCAATCCCAAGCTCGCGCATGACCTCGATCGCATGCGCGCTCGGAGGCTGGCCGTCGATGGCCCCCACCCCCGCCGACAAGACCTCGTATCGGCCACCCTGACGCGTCTGATGGCGGAAGAGGCCTTCCGCCATCGGGCTGCGGCATACGTTGCCTGTGCAAACAAAGAGGACTGTCTTCTTCATCCTGACGCAAACGCGCAGAAATTGGAGTGCGCGCCGCGAATCGTCAACGGAGAAACCGAGCGCCCGCCCTCAATTCCCCGCTTGGAGGCGGACGGGTTTCATGCCACGTTCCGGACATGTCCATGCGCCGCGCAGTCTTCTATCTGCTCGTGAGCGTCATCGTGCTGGTCATCGTCCTGTCCGGCACGACGGCGTCCGCACTTTGGTGGTACTTCCACCCCTCGCACGTGCGCACCCACGGGATTGTCTATGGACAACGGCACGGGGAACCCCTGATGATCGACGTGGCGCGGCCGGCTCGACCGAACGGATTGGGTGTCGCGTTGATGGTGAGCGGAGGGTGGAAGTCGGGCACGAACGCGTTTCGACCTTTCATGGCGGCGCCGCTCCTGCGGCGCGGCTACACGGTGTTTGCCGTCACCCACCTGTCCCAGCCGGATGCCACGGTCATGGACATCTTCGACGACGTGAGCCGGGCGGTCCGGTTTATCCGACACCATGCGGGCGAATATGGGATCGACCCGGACCGCATTGAGCTACCGGCGGCAGCGCGGGGGGCTATTTGAGCTTGCTGTTGGCCACGCGCGGCGGCCCTTGACCTGCCGATGCGCCCGACCCTGTGGATCGCGCCAGCAGCGCCGTCCAGGCGGCCGCCATCTTCTTCCCGGTCACCGATCTGCTCAACCTGGGCCAATCCACGGAGAACGCGGGCGACGGCGGACCGCCCAAGAGTTTTGTCAAGGCATTCGGCCGCAGTCGACCACCCTGGCCGCCCGGAAGGTGATCGGGCGCGCGATGTCCCCTCATCTACCACGTCACAAGCAACATGCCCCCGGTCCTCATCGTGCAGGGCGGCGCCGACACCCTCACCCCGCCGGAGCAATCCGAGTGGTTCCGCGACCGCGCCCGGGAAGTCGGGGGCCGCGTCGAACTCATCGTGCGCCCCGGCAAAAAGCACGGCTGGCTGAGCATGCTGTGGGACATCCGGCTGTTCGCCGACTGGTTCGACCGGCACCTGACCCGCGCGAGCCCGGATATGAAACTCCGCGAAGCCTTGTGAACTATCCGGGCCGAGGCGCCCGCGGGCGACGAAGGGCGCCTTGCGCGGACGCGGCGCGGATCGCGTTTCCAGGCAACCGGATTGCCATTGGTAGCGCGGCCCCCTTCTGCTAACTAACAACGGTGCTGCACGCAGGGCAGAACCCGTTTCTCCGCCATCCGCGAATCGCATTGGCGGTCACGGCGGTGCTGGCGTTGCCGCTGCTCTTCCAATGGACCCGCTTCGGCGTGAGCGCCGAGACACGCGCGCTGCTGGCCGGGGACGAGCGCAACCTGTCCAGCTACGAGAAGGTCCGCGATGCGCTCGCCGGGACGGAACTGGTTCTGGTGAGCCTCGAACACGACGCGCTCTTCACCGAACGCGGACTGGACGCCGTGCGGCGGATCAGCGACGCCTTCGAGCAACAGCCGCGCGTCTCGGACGTGAAGAGTCTCACGCACTCGGTCAGACCTGTGCGGAAAGGTCTGAGGTTCGAGATGGTGCCCCTCGTGCTGGAGGGTCCGCTCGACTCGAACACGCTGGCCCGATTGAAGGAGTTCTCGCTCACCCACCCGCTGGTCCGCAACCTCCTGGTTTCGGCGGACGGACGACACACCCTGATCACGGCCACCGTTCCCAGCGAGCCGCAGTCCGCCGACGCGCAGCGCGCATTGCGCGCCGAGATCGACACCGTGCTCGAACCGTTCCGGGCTGAAGGACTCCGCTTCACCGTGCTGGCCTTGCCGCTGGTCGAGGAGGAGATTCGGCGAACACTCGGGGCGGACCTGCGGCGGTTCGTGCCGGCGGCGTTGGGCTTGCTGCTGGCGATTCTCTGGATGGCGTTCCGTTCGTGGCGGCTGCTGCTGCTGGTGCTGATCAACCAGGCGGTCCTGCTGCTGCTGCTGCCGGGGGCAATCCAACTCGCCGGGTTTCGGCTCAATCTCTTCTCCGTCATCCTTGTGCCCCTGTTGACCGGCATTCAACTGACCCTCCTCACGCACCTGTTCTCGGCTCTGCAGCGGTCCCTGGCAGGCGGAGCCGAACCGGACGCCGCCCTGATCGAGGCCTTGCGAGCCGTGGCCAACCCGTCCTGTTCGCCTCCCTCACGACGATCATCGGCCTGTTGTCCCTGATGGTGGGCGGGGTCCGCCCAGCCGCCGAGTTCGGTCTGATGGCGGCCCTGGGCCTGTGCCTGATGCACAGCCTGACCTTCGGACCCGGCTTGGCCCTGCTGAAACTTGCGTTGGAACGAGGACCCGGCTGGCGTGAGGAAATGGCAGGGGCGGCCAGAATGCGCGCAAATCGCGTGGCAGAACCGCAGTGGCCCCAGCGGCTGCTGGGTTGGGCGCGCAACCACGGCGGGCGGTTGCTGGCCGCCGGTGTCGCTGTGATCGTGATCACGGCGATCGGCATCCGCTCGGTGCGCACCGACATCCGGGCCGTCGAGTTTCTCAACCCGGCCAGTTCAGCGCGGCAGGCGATCGAGCACTTCGACCGCGTGTACGGAGGCATCAACGTGGTCCAGGTCGAGTTCGACACGGGCAAGCCGGGCGGCATCAACGAGCCTGCCATGCTGCGCTATCTCGATGCCGTGCATCGGGACGCCGAGTCGCGCCCGGAGTTCACCGGCGTGTATTCCTACGCCCAGTTGCTCGCAATGATGAACCAGATCTGGGAAGACGAACGCCCGGGAACGCTCCGCCTGCCCGAAAACCCGTGGCTGGTGCAGTTGTTCGTCCTGGCGCTGCGCAGCTACAACTTCCCCTTCCTGACCGGGCTGGCCGACCCCGCGCAACAGACCGCCTATCTGGTGTTGCGCACGAGCGATCTGCCCGCCGAGCGCTACCTCGATTTAGTGGGCGGCGTGGTCCGGTTCGCCGAGGCACATCGCCCTCCGGGCGTTGCGGTTTCGGCCGCGCAAGGGCTCCATTCGATTCTCGAAGCGGACCGCCGCATCGTGCGCAGTCAGGTCGGCAGTGCCGGCCTGACCTTCGGTGTCATCGGGCTCGTGCTCGCGTTGGTGTGGCGCTCGCCCGGCCTCGCCGTGGCGGCCCTCCTCGCTAACGCTCTGCCGGTGGCGACGGTGATCGCGCTGGCCGGGTTCCTCCGCGTGCCGCTCAACTCGATCACTGTGATGGTCGCCGCCATCGCGTTGGGCGTGGCCGTGGACAACGCGATCCATTTCATCACGCACTGGCGCACGGAACGGCGGACCGGCGCGAGTCCGGCGACGGCGGCAGAACGCGCGCTGCGGATCAAAGGACGCCCGATCGTCTGGGCGGGCGCGGTGCTGATCACGGTGTTTGCGGTGTTCTGGTGCTCGTCCTTCCCCCCCGTGGTTCACTTCGGCCTGTTGTCGGCAGCAGCCTTCCTGGGCGGCCTGGGCGGGGTCCTGATCTTCCTGCCCGCAGCCCTCTGCCGCTGGCCAACACGCTGACGAGTCCGCTTGCCATTCCGGGATCCACGCACAACAGTATCAAAGACGATGCGCGGGCGCGCTGGTGCGCCCCCGGATCGCCTGCAACACACAAACTGCATGGGGAGCATGTTCGAGAATTGGGGCCGTGCGGTGGGCCGGTTGAGCATGCCGGCCTACCAAAAAGCCAAGTGGGCCTGGCAGAGCCTGGCGGGCTCGGAAGAGGATCGCCTGAAGGCCGAGCAGGAGCTGGGCGGCACTCTGGCGTTGAAGATCCGCTCGTCGTCCACTGCCCCCGCCGCCGCCGCGGATCTCAGGCTCGTGCGTCAAATCGGAGACGCGCTGGCCGCGCGGCTCAAGAACCGGCAACTCCGCTTTCGAATCGATGCGATCCAACTGCCGGAGCCCTCGGCTCTCGCATTGCCCGGCGGGTACATCTTCATCAGCGTGTCGCTGTTGGATCTCTGTCACCGCTACCAAGACGAGATCGCGTTCGTCCTCGGGCACGAAATGGCCCACGTCATCCGCGGCCATGCCACCGACCATTTCCTCCAGGAATCGTTCATGAAGGCGCTGGCGAGCCGACTCGGACGCGCGACTCCGCTGGGCGGCCTCGTCAAGGACACCACGCTTCAGTTGTTATCCAGCGCCTACTCGCAGGAATGCGAATTCGAGGCGGACGAATTCGGCTCGCGCCTGGCCCAGGCCGCGGGACACCACCCCCTTGCGAGCATTCGCCTGCTCGAGCGTCTCCAGCACTTGCACGGCGATCAAACACCGCTCGGTCAGTACTTCAGTTCCCATCCGCCCCCCGCCGAGCGCACGGCCCGCCTTCGGCGAGTCTGGAGCAGCAGGCTTCGGGAAGCTTCACACGAAGCACAGACAGACTCTCACCGCCCGAATGCCGCGACCGGCGCCCCGACTGCGCGCGGGATTTCATCGAGGCGATAGCCGAACCCGGGGCCGCGCACCGTGCTCAGGTCGACACGCCCGTGGCGGCGCCGGTAAACCCCCGGGTGCACGCGCGCTTCCGGATTGGACGCCGCCGGATAGAACTGCATGCCGTTGGTCTCGACCCCCATGATGGTGCCCACGTGCGCGGCCAGCAGCAGATGCGGGATCTGGGCCAGCATCGGATTGCTCAGATCCTGCACCATCAGAGCCATGCCGTGTGCCTTGGCCCAGCACGCGCTGAGCACCGCGCCGGTCTGGGTCTTGCAGGTCTTCAGCGCGACCCCCGACCAGCCCAGTTCGCGGCCAAGTCGGATCAGCTTCCAATCGTGCGCGCTCTCGTCGAGAAACAGCGCCTTGCGCGCCGATACGCCGCGGACATCGATCCGATGCCGGTCGAGGTCATAGGGAAAAGGCTGCTCGACATAGAGGAGCATGCGGTCCAGACGCGGATGCTCGGCACGGAGACGATCGAGGATGCCGTTGACGTAGGCCGGGTCGGTGACCGTGCAGTTGAAATCGGCGCTGAGCCATTCGACGCCCTGAGCCCGCCCGATCTCGCCTACCCGCACCAGCCGCTGATAGTCCCAAGGCGCGTCGTTGCCGCGCAGTTTCACCTTCAGACACGTCAATCCGTCCGTGCGAATCCAGTCCTCCAACAGCACCGGATACCCGTCCTGAGGCTCGAGTCCTGTCAGTTCGGAAGGATCGAGCGGATCGAGTCCGCCCACCAGATGCCAGGCCTTCAGCGTGCGCTGGGGCTCGGACGCAAGAAACGCGTCCGGATAGCGGCCCCGGAAATCGCCGGTGGCGCCGGCGGCCGGGTCGAGAAAATGCGCGAGATCGCGGTTGAGACAATCCGCGCCGTAGGTCGTGTAGGCGGGGCGTTCGAGCATGTGGCCATAGGCGTCGTGGATCGCCTGATCGAACACGGAACAGCAGACCAGAGCCGCCAGCCAGGGCATCGGTTCGACCGTCGGCCCGCGTTCGGCGTTGCAGGCTTCGAGCAATGCGCCCAACCGGTGTTCCTGAAAGGCGTGACCGATCTCGATCGGGTGTCCGTCCGCATCGAAACACGGCCAGGCCTCGGCCAATCGCACGCAAAAGCGCTTGAGGGCCTCGTGGCGCGCGTCGTAGGGCAGCGCGCTGGGCCAGACCCATTGCACGCTCAGGGGCGTCTCGCCCCACCCCGTCGCGCCGCGCCCATGTCGGTTTTCCACCCGAACGCGCGCGCGGGCGCAGGTGACCGACGTGAGCGTTTCCGGGCCGAACTTGAGCGGCACCCGGGTGTGAACGGGAAGGAAGAAGAGTTCGGCGGACCGGACGCGGATATCAGTGACTTTGGCCACGGGGTCAAAGTAGGTAGATCCTGCACGTCTGTTCAAGCTTTTGAACCCGCCATGCCATGCCTTTGACAGCCTGATGCGCTCTCCAACCAGCCCGCATATCTCACACCCCGTCCGAGCACAGGGCACTCAGACTTCGCAAGAGGACTGCGATGCGGGCTAAGGGTCTGTGCAAAAATTAATCGGAAGTAGTTTTTGCACAGACCCTAAGGATGGCGGTAGGTGATGCGCGCCTTGTTCAGATCGTAGGGGGACATCTGGACATTGACGCGGTCGCCGACGCTGATGCGGATGAAGTTCTTCCGCATCTTGCCTGAGATGTGGGCCAGGACCTCATGCTTGTTGGGCAAGGTGACCCGGAACATGGTCCCGGGCAGAACCTGGCTCACCGTTCCGACCAGTTCGATTGGCTCTTCTTTCGCCACAGTTGGCTTCCAGCCCAACGAAGGGAGGATTTCTCAGTCTCCGATCAACGTGCGCGCCTTCGCGAGCGCCTCGTTCACCTTGCCGACGTCCTTGCCCCCGCCGCGGGCGTTGTCGGGGTTGCCGCCCCCGCGCCCGCCCACGACCGGCGCGATGGTCTGAATGAGCTTGCCGGCTTGCGCCTTGGCGGTGAACTGCGGCGACACGGACGCGACCAGCGCAACGGCGCCGTTCGCCACGCCCGCCAGGACGACCACACCCTCGAACAGGCCGCGCAACTCGTTGGCCATTCCCTGCAGCGTGTCGCCGTCGGCCGCACCCAGGTTCTCGATGATCGCCGGCACTCCGTTGATGATCTGCGCCCGGCCGGCCAGTGCCTTGGCCTGACCCGCGGCCTGTTGCTGTGCGAGGGCCCGCAACTGGCGCTCGATCTCCTTCTGCTGGGCCAGCAGGTTGTCGATCCGCTTGTCCAGCTCCGTCCACGGCGCGTTGACCTTGTCGGCGACGGTCCTGAGGAGGGCCGCCTCCTCGCCGGCGCGCTTCCAGGCCTCGAGACCGGCCACTGCTTCGATGCGCCGCACCCCCGCTGCAATCGCGTTCTCGGCCGCGATGCGGAACAAGCCGATCTCGCCAACCGCACGGCAATGGGTCCCGCCGCAGAGTTCCATCGAGTAGCCGTCCAGGCCGGTGGGCGCGCCGCCAATCTGAACCACGCGCACCCATTCGCCGTACTTGTCGCCGAAGAACTGCATGATGTCCTGGCGGTCCTTGATGTGGTTGTATTTCACCTCGGTCCAGCTCACGGGCGCGTTTTCGAGAATCCGCTCGTTGACCAGCTTCTCGACGTCGGCGACCTGTTGCGGGGTCAAAGGGGCGCAGTTGAAATCGAAGGTGAGCTTGTCGGGTCCGACGAACGAGCCTTTCTGGGACGCGTCCCGGCTGACCACCTCGTGCAAGGCCCAATGCAGCAGGTGCGTCACGGTGTGATGGCGCTGGATCGCCGCCCGGCGGCGCGTCTCGACGGCCACGACCACATCGAGGCCGGGCAGGAGGGCGTCGGGCTCGCCGCTCTCGGTGTCGCCCCCGCGGTCGAGGAGGTGCAGCCAGGTATGACCGCTCTTCTGCGTGTCGGCAATGCGCCAGAGTCGGCTGCCGTGCTTGAGTTCGCCCCTGTCTCCGACCTGCCCGCCCATCTCCGCGTAGCAGACGCTGGCATCGAGCACGACCGCCGTCTTGTCCTTCACTTGCACCACTTCCAGGACCCTCGCCGGCGTCTCGAGAGTGTCGTATCCGACAAAACGGGTCGGCGCCTCGCTTTCGATCTGCGAGAGTTCGATCACCTGCTTCTTCTGCGCCTTGCGCGCCCGGTCCCGCTGCTCGTCCATCAGGCGATTGAAGCCGTCGGTGTCGACGGTGAGGCCGCGCTCGCGCGCCATGAGTTCGGTCAGGTCGAGTGGAAATCCGTACGTGTCGTAGAGGGTGAAGGCGAAGTCGCCGGGCACCTGCCGCGGGACGCGACGATCCCCGGCGCTTTTCTCGAGGCGCCCCACTTCCTGGCCGAACAGATCGATCCCCCGGTCCAGGGTCTTGTTGAACGCCTCCTCCTCGACGCGGATGACCTCTTCGATATGGCGCTGCCTGGCCCGAATCTCGGGGAACACGCCGCCCATGGTCTCCGTCAGCACCTCGACGAGCCTGTAGAAGAACGGTTCGTGCAGGCCGAGCGAGCGCCCATACCGCACGGCGCGCCGCAGAATGCGGCGCAGGACGTACTGGCGGTCGGTGTTGCCCGGCTGGATCCCGTCCGCGATCGAGAAGCTGAGTGTCCGGATATGATCCGCAATCACCCGGAAAGCCACATCCGTGGCAATTTGAGATTCCAAATCTGAAATCTGAGATCCTGCCGGAGGCAGCGTCGACCCGTAGCGTTGGCCGCTCAACTGTTCGAGCCGGTCGAAGAGGGGGCGGAAAATGTCCGTCTCGTAGTTCGAGATCACGCGGCTGAAATCGGTGAATCCCCGGGTATTCTGAATGATGGCCGTCACCCGCTCGAAGCCCATGCCGGTATCGACGTGCCGGGCCGGGAGAGGCGAGAACGTGCCGTCGGGGTTTGCGTTGTACTGGATGAACACCAGGTTCCAAATCTCGATGCAGCGTGCGCTGCCCTTGTTCACCAGCGCGCCGCGGGTGTCGCCGTCCGGCGTCAGATCGACGTGCAGTTCGGAGCACGGGCCGCAGGGGCCCGTCTCGCCCATCATCCAGAAATTGTCCTGTTTGCCGCCGGTGCGGATATGCACCTTCGGATCGAGACCCGCCGTGAGGAACAGGCGCTCCCAATGCTTGTAGGCTTCGAGGTCGAACTCGCTCGGATCGCCCGGCCCGGGCTTGTACACCGTGGCGTAGAGCCGGTTCTTGGGGAACTTCCACACGCCCGTCACCAACTCCCACGCCCAGGCGATGGCCTCCTGCTTGAAGTAGTCCCCAAAACTCCAGTTCCCAAGCATCTCGAAGAACGTGTGGTGGTAGGTGTCCAGACCGACGTCTTCGAGGTCATTGTGTTTTCCGCCCGCTCGGATGCACTTCTGCGTGTCGGCGGCGCGCGTATCGAGCCCGGGAACAGCGCCAGCCCACCGGCTCACGTCCGGCGCCCTCTGCCCCAGAAAGATCGGCACAAACTGGTTCATGCCGGCGTTGGTGAACAGCAGGTTCGGCGCGTCGGGCATCAGGGTCGACGACGGCACGAGGGTGTGCTGCTTCGACCTGAAGAAGTCGAGAAAAGACTGTCGGATTTCAACGGACGTCATACTAAAAACGGCGCGCAGCATAGGCCCCAGGCCTCCCGAAAAGCCAGTCGAAGTTTTTGCCTCGCTTTCCACGCGCCACGCTAAACGAGGGGCGTCGAGATTCCGGTTTGCGCCGGAGGAATGATCGGGTATGTCTGGGGCAGGCCGATGACGACTGCAGGGATACTCGATGCGCTGCTCGATGTTGGGCCGTATGCTCTGGCCGGATTCACTGTCCTCTTTTCCACGCTGGCCTCGGCTCATGCCGTTCTCTTCAAGCGTGACCCGCGTTCCGCCCTGCTTTGGGCCGGCCTGATCTGGATGCTCCCGCTCGGGGGCGCAGTGCTCTACTTCATGCTGGGCGTCAACCGCATTCGGCGGCGCGCCCTGCTGCTGAGGGGAGAGGAAGATCATTACCGATCGCCCGGGATCGAGCCTGCGTGTCCGCCCGACACGCTCGAACAGCATCTGCCTCCCGAGAGCCGTCACCTTGTCACGCTCGCCGCCCTGGTGGACGAGGTTGTGGTGCGTCCGCTGGTGCCGGGCAACCAAGTCGACTGCCTCGTTGACGGCGATGCCGCGTTCCCGGCGATGCTCGAGGCCATCGCCGCCGCCCGGCATTCCGTGACGCTCTCGACATACATTTTCGACCGCGACGACGTCGGGATCACGTTTGCCCGCGCGCTGGGCGACGCCCGGAGGCGGGGCGTCCAGGTGCGGGTGCTCATCGACGCCACCGGCACGCGCTATTCGTGGCCGTCCATTCTGGGTGTGCTGCGACGGGAAGGAGTTCGCTACGCCCGGTTTCTCCCCGCATTCCCTCGAGGGCAACTGGTGTCGATCAACCTGCGCAACCATCGCAAGCTGCTCGTCGTGGATGGGCGCGAGGGGTTCACGGGCGGGATGAACCTGCGGGTCGGTCATTGCCTGGCCAGGAAACCGTCGCACCCGGTGAGGGACATCCAGTTCCGGCTCCGGGGACCGGTGGTGGCCCACTTGCAGGAGGTCTTCGCCGAAGACTGGCTGTTTACCACGGGCGAACGCCTGCATGGGGATCACTGGTTCCCCCAACTCGAGGGCGTTGGCCGCGTCTTCGCGCGGGGTTTGGCGGACGGACCGGACGAGGATTTCGAGGTGCTGCAGTGGACTCTGCTGGGGGCGGTGGGGGCGGCGCGGTCGACCGTGCGGGTGATGACACCGTATTTCCTGCCAAACGCGCCGTTGATCGCCGCGCTGAATCTGGCGGCGCTGCGCGGTGTGTCGGTGGACATCCTGCTGCCGGGGAGGAGCAACCTGCCCTTCGTGCAGTGGGCATCGGCGGCCCACTGGTGGCAGGTGCTCGAGCGCGGATGCCGGCTCTGGCTGTCGCCGCCGCCTTTTGACCACTCGAAGCTGCTGCTTGTGGACGATTGCTGGACCCTCCTGGGCTCGACAAACTGGGATCCCCGCAGCCTCCGCCTCAATTTCGAGTTCAACGTCGAATGCTACGACCCCGCCCTCGCCCGGACACTGGCCGCCTGGTTCGAGGAACGACGACGCCAGGCGCGGCCGATCACACTCTCCGAAGTCGACGCCCGCGGTCTGCCCGTGCGGCTTCGCGACGGCGTCGCGCGGCTCCTGACGCCGATCCTCTGAGAAGAAGGCCCCTGCCCGCTATTCGTTGCGAAGTGCCTGGATCGGATTGAGGCGGGCGGCTTTCGAAGAAGTACCGGGAACAGGCCGGCCGAGACGCCGACCAGGGCGCTGAAAGCCACGGCGATGGCCATGGCGAGAGGCGTGATGAGGGGCGCATTGGCCGACGGGCTGATCGCGGCAAGGATCGCCACCAGGCCGTACGACGCCCCCACGCCCAACGCGGCGCCCAACAGCGCGATGACGACGCTCTCGATGAGAATCTGGGCGAAGATGGCCACGCCGCTGGCGCCGACGGCCTTGCAGATTCCAATCTCGCGGATGCGCTCGTTGATACTTGCGAGCATGATGTTCACGATCCCGATCACCCACCAGAAGGCTGATCGCCGCAATGAAGCCGCCGCTCAGCCGCGCATTGCGGATCTGCTTGTTGATGCTCTCGAGGTTGTTCTCCTGTGTGCGGAAGCTGAAATCCTCGATCCCGCGGTGGGTCATCATCAGGACGTTGCGGGCCTGCTGCAGCGCCACATCCACACGCTCGATGCTCTCCACCTTGAGATCGATGTCCGACAGGCGCGGATCCGGAATGTTGTCGAGTCCGGACGCCGCCCGAAACCGGATCCAGGCCGTGTTCAGCGGGATGTACATCGTGTAGTTCTTGTGCCAGAACGCCCAGTTGCCCCGCCCGAACCCACGCCGGCGCGGGGGGCCGGCCCTGGTCTCCGGCGGCTTCGACCTGGCCAGCTCGCGCAGCTTCTTTTCCTGCTCGCTCTCGTAGTGGGCGAACATGCCCACGATGGTGAAGGGCTGGCCGTTCAGGTTGACCAACTCGCCGATCGGGATGATCTCCCGGCCGATGTCTTCCGGGGCCCCAAAGAGTTCGTCGCGTATGCCGGTCCCAATGACGCACACCGCGTGCGCGTTCTCCTCGTCCAGTTCGGTGAAGAAACGCCCGTGCGCGAGCGTGTGAAGGTTCATATCGATGACCGCGGGCCAGACGCCGCACAGCTCCGAGGGCATGGCCATCTTCTCGCCGCGGGTGACCACGACGCCGGAAACCCTCATTTCGGGCGAGACCACGCGCAGAAGCGGCGCGCTGCGTCTCAGGGCCTCGACGTCCACCATCGTCCGGCCAGGCGCCTGATCGGCCAGGTGTTGCTGATGCGAGGGCACGTCCTCCTCCTGCAACAAGACCTTGTCGGCCCCTCCCATGGCGATCATGGCCTCCTTCATGCCGTTCTCCATCCCCTTGATGACGGCCGCCATGCCCACGAGGCTGGCGACGCCCAGGATGATCCCAAGCATGGTCAGCACCGATCGGAACTTGTGTGTCCAGACTTCCTTCAGGCCGACCAGGATGGTGTTCAGGAGGTTCATGGAAACGGGGCGGCGAGGCGCTGTCGCAAGCCGCTGTCGCGGGTCACTCATACCGCAAGGCCTGGATGGGATTGAGCCGGGAAGCCCGGAAGGCCGGAACCAGCCCTGCCACGATGCCGATGGCCACGCTGAAGCCGAAGGCGACCAGCATGGCGGTCAGCGTCACGATCGGCGCGTTGTCCGTCGGCGAGAACGTGCTGATCAGACGGGTCAACCCGAAGGAGGTCACCAGGCCCGCCAGCCCGCCGAGAATCGCGATCACCAGACTCTCGATCAGAATCTGGATGAAGACGTCGGCGGTGGTGGCCCCGACAGACTTGCGGATGCCAATCTCCCGAACGCGCTCCGAGATGCTCGCCAGCATGATGTTCATGATCCCGATCCCGCCCACCAGCAGACTCATCCCCGCAATCAGCCCGCCGCTCATCCGCGTGTTCCGAACGAACGTCTCGATGTTCTCGGCCCAGTCCTCCTGCGTCCGGAACGTGAAATCCTCGATGCCCTTGTGCGTGCTCATGAGGACGTTGCGGACCTGCTGGAGCGATTCCGACAACCGATCCACGCTGTCGATCTTAAGTTCCAAACCGGTTAGCCGGGGGTCGCCCGTGGTCCCTGACATCCCGCCCCCGCCGCCGGGGCCGAAGCTGCTCACGCTGACGCCCGTGCGGAATTTCATGTAAGCCGTGTTGAGCGGCATGTAGATGGTCGCGTTCTTGATCCGAAGCGCCCAGCCCCCGGACCGCCGGCTGTGCCCCCGGTCGCGTCGCAAACCTGGAGCGGGCGCCTGCGGGGCGCCGCGCGCGTCGGCCTCGCGTCGGGCCAGCTCGCGGGTCTTGCGGTCCTGTTCGCTTTCGTAATGCTGGAACATGCCGATGACGGTGAACGGCACGCCATTGAGGAAGATCGTCTCGCCGATTGGTATGACCTCCCGACCGGTCGTTTCGGGTTCCCCCCAGAGTTCATCGCGCACGCCGGTGCCAATCACGCACACGCTCCGCGCCATTTCATCGTCGATCTCGTTGAACATGCGTCCGTGCGCCAGGGTATGTTCCATCATCTCGAGCGCGACGGGCCAGACGCCCATGCACATCCAGCTCCGGAATGTGTTGCCGTTGGCCGATGCGATCGCAGGCACGCGCATCTCGGGCGAGAAACGCCTGACCAGCGGCGCGCTGCTCTGGAGCGCGTGGACGTCGTTGATCGTCATGCCCACGGCCTGCTCCGCCAAATGCCGCTGCTCGATCGGCACGGGTTGCGACTCGACCCGCACCTTCTCGAGCCCGCCCACCGCGATCAGCGCCTCCTTGGCGCCTTTTTCCATGCCCTTCACCAGCGCCGACATCGCCACAAGACTCGAGACGCCCAGCACGATCCCCAGCATCGTGAGCGCGGACCGGAACTTGTGCGCCCAGATCTCGCGCAGTCCGACGGTGATCGTCGTGCCCAGGTTGACAGACGAATGCCGAGAGAGACACGGCCCCCTCCGCATGCGCCGGCCCGCTTCCGTCCCCATCGCACCCCTGGTCCGCCTTCATGTCATCACGGCTCATCGGGTCACTCCTGTCCCCCGTCGGTTGGCCTCCGCGGGACCGGTTGGGGCCGACCGATCCAGCCCCGCCAGCGTCAGGTCGATCTTCTCGGCGATTCGCCCATCCCGGATCTCGATCCGGCGGGGCGTGACGGCGGCGATCTCCGGGTCGTGTGTGACAAGAACAATGGTTCGCCCCTCGACGCTGAGGCGGCGGAACAGTCCCAGGATGGCCTCGCCGGTGTGGGAATCGAGATTGCCCGTCGGTTCGTCGGCAAAAATGATCCGCGGGTTGTTCACCAGCGCTCGAGCGACAGCCACGCGCTGCTGCTGGCCGCCGGAGAGCTGGCTGGGACGATGGCGGCTTCGATTTGCCAGATCGACCGACTCGAGGGCGGCCATTGCCCGGCGGCGGCGCTCGCTTGCCGAGACGCCGCTGTAGATCATTGGCAGCTCGACGTTCTGCACCACATTGAGTTTGGGCAACAGGTTGAAGAACTGGAAAACAAAGCCGATCTTCCGATTGCGAATCGCCGCCAACTCGCGCGCCGAGGCATCCTGGATCATCATCCCGTCGAGCTGGATCGTGCCGCGACTTGGCGAGTCGAGGCATCCCAGAATGTGCATCAGCGTCGACTTGCCGCTCCCCGACGGGCCGATGATCGAGATGAACTCGCCCTCGTCGATGTCAAACGACACGTCATCGAGCGCTCGAATCTCTTCGCCGCCCAACTGGTAGATCTTGCTGACGTTGCGCAGTTCGACAAGGGCCATACAGGTGTTGATCCGGGCCTCGAAGACTCCGTGGAGCATCGGCTACCGGCCGACGCCGCCCGCCGTCCCACTCGCCGCCGCCGTCCCGCTCGTGGCAGTGGTCTCGATCTTGGCTGCCGGCGGCGCGTTGGAAGCTCCCGCTGCCGGCGCGGCACCACCGCCAGCCTTCGCCCCCTCCGCCGAACGGGGGGCGGAAGCCGTCGCCGGCGGGGCGCCGGTGGCGCGAGCGGCAGCGACGACCCGCCCGGGACCGGGTGGCGCGCCGGCGAGGTTGTTCGACGGTTTGTCGCGCTGTTCCTTCGGAAGCTCGAGGGAGACGGACTCACCCGGCGCGAGGCCGTCCTGGACCTCGGCATAGAAGAAATCCGACACGCCGATCCGCACGGGGCGCCTCTCGAAGCCGGTCGGGTTCTGCACATAGGCGAAACGTTCCATCTGGCCTGTCTCGGGGTTCAGTTCCGTGAACACCGCGGCGAGGGGAACCGCGAGCACGTTCTCGACCGAGGCCACCGGGATCTTGACGTTTGCCGTCATGCCCGGTCGCACCCGCCGGTCGACGTTCTTGAGCAGGATGCGGGCCGCGAAGCCTTTGATGTTGTTCCGGATGGTCGCCTGCGGGGCGATGCGCTCGACCACGCCCGTCACCATGAGACCGGGCACGGCCTCGACGGAGACCTCGACCGTTTGGTTGACACCCAGGCGGGGCACGTCGGCTTGGTTGACGTGCGCGTTGATCACCATCGAGTTCAAATCGGCAATGGACAGGACCTCCGTTCCGCTGTTGAAGCCGCCCGACCCGGACACCGCCTGTCCGATTGAGACGGGCCGTGTGAGCACGGTGCAGTAGAACGGCGCGCGCACTTCCGTCTTCGTCAGACGTTCCTCGATGATGGCCAGTTCCTTCTGGGCGCGGTCGAGCGAGTTCTTAGCCAGCTCGAACGTTGTCTGCGTGTTGTCATGCAATTCCTGGGAGATCAGGTGATCGGCAAGCATCTCGTCCGCGCGTTTGTAGTCGCGCTCGGCTTTGGCCAGCTCGAGCTTGGCCCGCTCGATGGCGGTGAGGTTCGAGGCCCGTTGCTGCTGCAGTTCCTTGTCATCCAGTTTGAACAAAAGCGAGTCCTTTTCCACCTGATCGCCAATGTCCACCGGCAGGACCTCGATCTTCCCATTGATTTCCGGACGAACGGACACCTGCTCCGCCGGGCTGATCTCGCCCGCGGCGTTCACGGCGAAGCTGATGTTTGTCTGAATCACCAAGGCGGTGCTCGGCCGCTTGTTCTCATCGGCTTCCCGCGCTTTGGCGCGCCAGGCCTTCCACGGCCCGTAGCCCAGGGAACCGAGCGCGCCCAGCACAAGTATCCAAATGATCCACTTCTTCATGACAATCAATACATCATCCTAGTCTGCCGCTGCCGCGATGCAAATGCTCTTTGTAGACGAGCCCCGCGTCGCGCGGATTCACGGAAGATCCGCATGCCCGGCGCGCCCCGAACCGTCGGGCTCGAACCGGGCCTCGCCCACCACAGCCGCCGCCACATCGCGGCTCAGAGCGCCAACCAACAGGCTCAAGGTCGCCACGGCGCCGTCCGGATCGACAGACGGCCGCGGTCCCGACACGGTGTGACGGCTCCGACCGTGGCGCACGGCGCCCTCGCGATCGCGCGCAACGACGCGCCAGGCCGCCTCCAATACGCCGTTGCCGGCCGAGTCGACATCGAACTGCTCCAACTGGATGTGCACTTCGACCGCAACATCGCCAGGCCTCCAGGATGTCGAGCGAATCAAGGCATCGGGAAGCAACATGCCCAGGTTCGCCTCGAACACCCGCTGGGCCCCTCTGTCCACGCGTTCGGCCCAGCGCATCGACTCGATGTACTGGATTTCATGGCGGCCGCGACGCACAACAAACGCATCGCGCCCCAGGTAGGCCGCGACGCGCAGCGGCCCCACACCCACCGCCGGGCCCCGAGCCGACACAGATGCGGCCGGAGCCGCCGCCTCGTCCGGCAATGAGCTCAGAACGAAGTGCCGTTCCACGACCTCGACCGGCTTGAGGGCGGAGCAGCCGGTCAAAGCGAGACAGAGCGCCAGGGTCAGCCCGGCGGAGATGGAACGGCGTGCGAATGTGGGCCTTCTTCCCGGTTCACGGGGAGTGTTGACATTCGAGGGTTTCATGTGCAGGAGACCATGGGGTTCTCGGAGGAGCGATCTCCGCGGTCAATCCGCGGCTCTCCCGCGATCGAGAGAGCCTCGAAGAGTGCGGCGCCCGCTGATGAGGGCGTTCGGATGGGCCTTTAAGAAATCGGCCAGCGCGGAAATCGACTGGGCTGCGGTCGCCAGTTGGTCGAGCGTGAGGCCAAGGTCATGCCAGAGCGGGGCGTTCCCGCCCAGGACCATCTCGAGATTCGCGGCGGCGCCTCGGATCCCGACCAGTGTCTCCTGCGCCTGGGCGAGCGTCTCGTGAAGGCCATCGGCCAACGGGTCGACCCGGGCGCCCACCCTCTTCCCGACAGACCGGTATTCGTCCAGAGTCGCACGCGCCGACTCGAGGGTGTTCGTGAGTTCCGGCGAACGGATGAGTCCATCGAGCGACGCGATCAGGTTGGTCAGTCCGTCGCTGATCTCCGCGGTCTTGATCTCCCCCACCTTGCTGTCCAGGCGGGTGATGAGAGCCGTGAGGCGGTCGGTCAGGGCGGCCAGATCGACCTTCGTCAACTGGGCGAGAATTTGCTGGATTCGGGTCGGTTCGGTTGGAATCTCCGGGTAGATCTCGTCGAGTTGGTGGAAGACGGGCGGGGCGGGGTTGGACTTGGCCTCGATATTCACGTAGAGCACGCCGGTCAGGAGGCTCTCGGCCTCGAGGGTGGCCCGGGTATTCTCCGTCAACCACGCAGAGAGTCCGGACGGGACATGCGCGGCGGCCTCCGGGCCGAGGCGGTCGACAATCAGCCGCTCATGGATTTCCATGAGCACAGGCATGGCGTTGTCCGTCGGCGCCTGGTTGTACCGGACCATCACCCGTTTGACGTATCCGATCGGCACACCGCGGTACTTGACCGGCGCCCCGTTGTCCAGTCCGTTGAGCGAACCGTCGAAATAGGCGATGCATTCCTCGGTGCGCGAAAACCATCTCGAAGAGCTGAACAAAACCACCCCCGCCACCGCAAGCGCCAAGCCGCAGACGACGAAGACCCCAATGGTGGCCGGTTTGACTCGAGTGCTCATGCCATCAACAGGTTGCCGGCGACCGCGTGCGCGGATCCGGCTGCCTCGGCGCCGGACGCGCCGCGCGTGAGAAAGGCGCGCACCGCCGGATCGTCCGTTGTCTCCAACAACGCGCGCGGCGATCCCTGCGCGCGCATCGTGCGTGTGGACCCGTCCAGGAAAAGGCATTCGTCGGCGATGGCGAAGATGCTGGCGAGTTCGTGCGTCACGACCACAAAGGTCGCCCCCAGGCTGTCGCGCAACTGCAAGATCAGCTCGTCCAGGTTCCGAGACGTGATCGGATCGAGCCCGGCGGAGGGCTCGTCGAGAAAGAGGATGTCCGGATCCAAAGCGAGGGCGCGCGCCAGTCCGGCGCGTTTGGCCATGCCGCCGGACACTTCAGACGGATAAAAGTCCTCGAAGCCGCGCAGCCCCACCAGGGACAATTTGAGCCGGGAGACGTCCCGGATCTCGGCGGGCGTCAGGTCGGTGAACTCCCCCAGCACCAGCCCGATGTTCTCGGCCAAGGTCATCGAACTCCAGAGTGCGCCATTTTGGAACAACACGCCAAACGACCGCAGCCGCTCCTGCCGGGCTTCGGATCCGGAGCCCCAGAACGGGATGCCGTCGTAAAGAACCTCGCCGTCAGTCGGCGCACGCAGCCCGATCAGGGCCCGCAAGAGCGTGCTCTTGCCGCAGCCGCTGCCCCCCATGATCACGAACACCGCGCCCGGCCGGATCCGCGCCCGGATGTCGCGCAGCACCACAAACGAGCCGTAGGCGAGCGTGACATCCCGGATCTCGATCTTGTCGAGGCGCGCGGGCATATTCGCAGGCGGTGTCACGGGACTCGACGATCGTCCTTCGACACCCAGATTCGCAAATGAACATACGGCTCAGGACGAGTGCTGAGCAAGCCACGGTCTGGTCGTTGTTGTCTCATGACTTCCGAGTCGATGCACTAGATGTTCAGGGCGCTGCAGACCACCGCAAACACGCCGTCCGACACAATAATCGCCGTGATGCCGGTGACCACGGCCGTCGTGGTGGCCCGCCCGACCGCGGCCGCATTGGTCCCGCACTGAATGCCGCGGTGGCATCCGGTCAACGCCACCAGCACGCCGAAGATCGTCCCCTTCCCAATCCCCAGCAGAAACGAGACGAGCGTCACAGCGTCGATCGTCCGACGCACGTAAACGGTCGGCGCCACGTCGAGCATCAGTGTCGATACCGCAAAGCCGCCGGCAATCGCAATCGCATCGGCGAACACGCACAGCAGCGGCATCATCAGGATCAAAGCCATGAGCCGCGGCAGGACCAGAAACTCGATCGGCGAAATCCCGCAGGCCTGAAACGCGTCGATTTCCTGATTCACCCGCATGGTGCCCAACTGGGCGGCGAAGGCCGCGCCGGTGCGCCCGCACATAATGACACCGGTCATGAGGCATGCCATCTCCCGGACCGTCGCAATGGCCACCAAATCCGCGCTGTAGATCGTGGCGCCGAACCGCGCCAGTTGCAGAGTGCCGACGAACGCGAGGATCAGCCCGACAATGAAGTTGATCAGGGCGACAATGCCCAGGGCCTGGGGACCGCACTCCTGCATGACCAGAAACGTGTCCGTCCACCTGAACTGCGCCCGCCCGCGCAACAACCGAAACAAGGCAACCACGCATTCGCCCAGAAATGTCAGAAAACCACCCGCGCCCCCCGCGAACGCCAGCACCCCCCCCGCCCACCCGCTCAAGCCAGGCCGGAGAGCGCGCCCCGGACGCCGGCGCCCGTGTGTCGGCAGCCGTGCGGGCCAGCCGCAGCAGGTTGGCCGCGCCCGGCGGCAAGCCCGACGTGTCCATCTCGACCCCGCGGTCCCGGCACAGGTCGGCGCACTTCGACAGAAAGACCATCAATGCGCTGTTCCACCGCCCCAACGCAGCGGCCTCGAACTCCAACCGCCGCGCCGAGCCCGCGCGGATCGACCGTTCGATTTCGGTGAAAGCCGGCACACCCGAGCCCAGGAGCCAGTCGCCCGAAAGCCGGACCACCAGACTCCCCTCCCCCGCGGCCTCGGCGTCGAGACGCGCCCGGCTCGGCCCATCCGCGCCCACTGGAGAATGGCCGTCGGATTTCATCGTCCCGCACTCTCACGCTCCGCCGGGTTTGACGACGGCGATGACGTGCCGATCCGGGGTGAGATGTCGCACAGCCGCCGCCTGCACCTGGTCTCGAGTCACGGCCTGGTACTGCGCGTCCTCCGTGTCGCTGTAGGCGTAGCCCAGCCCGAACAACTCATCGAGGGCAGCCGCCAGCGCGCACCCGCCCAGGTCCTGGCGCGCGATCTTCTTCTGGCCGATGATCTTCGCCTTGGCCCGATCCAGTTCGTCCTCGGACACCCCTTCGGCGCGCAGCAGCGCCGCCTCGTCCAGCAGTTCGGCCTCGACGCGGGCCGCCGCGTCGGGCGCAGTGCCCGCATAGAACGCGAAGTAGCCCGGCGCCAGCCCGAGGAAGTTCTGTGCGCCCACATAGTAGGCCAGACCGAGCTTCTCGCGGATGCGCAGAAAAAGCCGCGACCCCAGATCGCTGCAGACCTCCTGCAACACCTCAAGCGCAAATCGATCCGCATCGAACAGCGTTCCCCCGGGAAAAGCTGCCACCACCACGGCCTGCTTCTTGTCCCGGATTTCCTCGACGCGCGCCGGCGCGGCGCCCAGGGCGTCGGACGCCCCCCTGGACCCAATCGGGCCCGGCCCTTCCCCGGTCCACAAGCCGAGCACCCCTTCAACCCGCGCCCGGACCTCCTCGGCATCGACGTCACCGTAGACAGCCAACACCGCATTGCGGGGCGCCACCAGCCGCCGGTGAAAGTCCCGCAACGGCTCGACACCGAGCCGCCCCACGCTCTCCTCTTCGCCGAGCAGGTCGAGGCCGTATCCCTCCACGCCAAACAACGCCCGCCGCATCGCGCGAAACGCGCTCTGAAGCACGTGATCTCCGCGAGCCCGAATCGCGGCAATCTGGTTCTGGCGCTCCCGTTCCAGGGCATCGAGAGGCAGCGCCGGACGCAACAGCACATCGGCCGTCAGATCGAGTCCCAAGGCCAAATCCTCCCGCAGCACCTCCGCCGTAACCCCGAAACTGTTGTGACCGCCGTACGTGTCGAGATGGCCGCCGACCGACTCGATTTCACTCGCCACGCGGACGGCGTCGCGCAGTTCGGTCCCTTGCATGAGCATGCGCGCGAACAACTGGGTGATGCCGTTCCGAGCCGGCGTCTCCGCCAGAACTCCGCCCGCCAAAACCATGCGGATTTCGACAAACGGGAGGCGTCGATCCTCCTTGACCAGCAGACGCAGCCCGTTGCCCAGCGTGAATGGCCGGACCGGCGCGGTCTCGCGCCGGACCACGGCGACCGCCGGCGCGCTCTTGGCGCACACAGGCAGCAGGGCGTACTGGGAGCGGTTCTCGGTCGTCAGATAGGCGCGCGCCACCCGCCGCAACTCGCTCGGGGTCGCCCCCTTCACCGCCCGCAGGTAGCGCTCCGAAAAACTCAAATCGCCCGTCGCAATCCAGTTCGCACCCAAGTCCTGGGCCTGGCCCTGCATCGTCTTGCGCGTCGCCAGAAACGCCGCGGTAAACTGCTTGACCGCCTTCTCCAACTCGGCCTCGGCGACCTCCTCCTCGCGCACCCGCTCGATCTCGCTCAGCACCGCCTCGCGCGCCGCCGCGAACTTGGCGCCTTCGACCGTGGCACTGACGCCCAGCAGCCCGGCCTGGCCCGGGCTGTAGGTCCAGGCGTCGATCGACGTGACCAGGCCCTGGCGCTCCCGCACCGCCTGGAACAGCCGGGAACTGCGTCCGCTGCCCAGGAGAGTCGCCAGAACGTCCAGAAGCGGCACATCCGGATGGCGGACATCGGGGACATGCCAACTCCAATGCGCATGGCCCAGTTCGATCGGCGCCTCCTCGATCACCTCGCGCGGCGCCACCTGCCGCGGCTCGACCGGGAATGGCGCGACCGGAAGAGGCCGGGCCTTGGACGCCGCAAAACCGGCTTCGACCCCGCTGAAGACCGCGTCGGCCTCGACCGCGCCGACCACCACGAGAAAGAGGTTGTTTGGCGCGTACTTCTCGCGGTAGTAGGCGACCACATCATCGCGTTGCAGGCGGCTGAAGATGTCGGGGTAGCCAATGACCGTGTAGCGGTACGGGCTGTGCGTGTACGCCGTCTCGAACAGCCGCTGGCTCGCGCGCCGGCCCGGATCGTCATGGCACATGTCCATCTCGCGCCGGATGACCTCCATCTCCTTCTCGAGTTCGCCCCCGGGCAGGCTGGCGTTCTGCATGATGTCGCACAGAATGTCGAGCGCGACGGCCGACCCGCTGTCGGGCGTGTTAATCCAGTACACCGTTCGGTCGAAAGACGTGAACGCATTGAGACTGCCGCCCGCGGCCTGCACTTCCTGGTCGATCCGCCCCACCTGCCGGGTGGCGGTCCCCTTGAAAAGCATGTGCTCGAGCACGTGCGACAGCCCCGCGCCCAGCCATCGGCCCTCGTCGATGCTGCCGGCCTTGCACCAGGCCTGCGCCGCCACCACAGGAGCGCTGAAATCCTCGCGCACGATCACCACCAGCCCGTTGGACAACGTCCGCAGTTGAACGCCATCCGGCAGCAGCGGAATTTCGAGCGCGGGCTCGGCGGACGGGCGGAAATGATGAACAGGGACTGTCATGTCATGGAGGGCGGCGCGGTCGCCTTAGCCCGGATATTTCATGAGGCTTCGCGGAGTCTCATATCCGGGCTCTGGCAAAACCGCGCCCGGAAAGGGAATCCAGAGCCGCCTGTCAGTTCTGAAACCGTCCTGCCATAAGAACAGTGTGTTCATTTTTCTGCCTCTCGAACCTGGCGCGGTTTTGTTCTTCTAACCCGCATAGCAGACATCTTGCGCAATCTGACCGCCCTGTGCACTGACGGAGTGTGAAACATGCGGGTTAGGACCGCGGCGAAACGCGGGAGTCCGGGCGCGAGCGGGGACGGAACGGCTTGAGGAACGCCTCTTCAAAATCGTACCCGTCCTGAAAATCCGCCCGGCTGTCCGTCTCGGTCTTCCCGAGGACGTTCTGGTCGACCAGGTTGAACACCAATTCGCCGAAATCGGCGCACGAGCGCACGCCCCACTCGTGGAACAGGGTCAGGGCCATCGGCCCGTATTGCGCCAGGGCGTGGGCCCGGATGCCCGCCAGCAACTCCTGCCCGGTGATGTGCCGCAGCTTGCCCCGGTTCGACTTGCTGATGGCCCGTTGGGTATAGTCCAACGCCTCGCGCAGAAAGTGATAGGCCTCCCGCCGATAGCGCGGGTCCGCCGCGGTCACCCGATCCAGGATCTCGTCAATGTCCTCTGTCCGCATAGTCTCCAACGCTGCCAGGCGGGCTGTGGGGGGAATCGGACTGAATCGCGGCCGGATCCGGCGCGGATCGGCCCGCGGACTTTGCGCGATACGTCTTCACGGCCAGGCCGGTCAGCAACAGCGCCAGCACCACCCACAGCACGGTCTGCTCTTGTTTGGTCAAGTGAATCACAGTCTCAACCCAGCGCAATATTCACCAGCTTCTTCGGCACGACGATCACTTTCTTGACCGTCTTGCCCTCGAGGAACGGCCGCACCTTGGGGGCCGCCAGGGCCGCCCGCTCGAACTCCGGAGCTGTCGCTGTCGCGGCCACCCGCACCACGTCGCGGAGTTTCCCGTTCACCTGCACGGGAATCTCGAGCGTCTCCTCGATCAACAGCGCCGGATCGAACCGGGGCCACGGCTGATAGGCCAGGTCCAAACCCCGCGCCCCGCCCTCGCCCGCCGGCCGGAGTCTCGATGCGAGTTCCTCGGCCAGATGCGGCGCAAAGGGCTGCAGCAGGATCAGGAAGTCGCGCAACACCGAGACCGGCCTGTTGGGCCATGCCATCGCCTCGTTCACAAACACCATCATGGCCGAAATGGCGGTGTTGAACCGCAGTCCATCGAGATCCTCGGTCACCTTCTGAATGCACGCGTGCAGCGCCTTCAGTTGGGCCGGGGCGGGCGCCGCCTCTTCGATCTTTGGGCTCAGACGGATCGCGTCGAGGTGCTCCGCGGCGCGTCCGGGCTCGGCCGCGCAATTCTGCTCGAATTCGGTCTCGCTGCGCTCGTCAACAAACAGGCGCCAGACGCGCCCCAGGAAGCGGTAGACGCCTTCAACGCCCTTGGTGCTCCAGGGCTTGCTGTCCTGAAGGGGCCCCATGAACATCTCGTACAAACGAAATGCATCGGCCCCGTACTCGTCCAGGATCGCGTCCGGATTGACGACGTTTCCCCGGCTCTTGCTCATCTTCTGGCCGTCTTCGCCCAGGATGAGCCCCTGGTTGACCAGGCGATAGAACGGCTCGGGCGTCGACACTTGCCCCAGGTCATAGAGCACCTTGTGCCAAAAACGGGCGTAAAGCAGATGCAAAACCGCATGCTCCGTGCCCCCCACGTACAGGTCCACACCGGGCCTGGGCGCGGCGTCGGCAGCGGCGCGCGACGACCCGGGAACGTCCGTGCCGGATTCGGGGCCCACGCTCCGCGGCCTGCCGTCGCTTGTTCCCATCCAGTATCGCTCGGCGGCCCGGCCCACGAACACGGCGTCGTTGCGGGCGTCCAGAAAGCGCAGGTAATACCAACAACTGCCCGCCCACTGCGGCATCGTGTTGGTCTCGCGCCGAACGCCCTCTCCCAGGTGAACCCACTCGCGGGCCCGGGCCAACGGGGGCTCGCCCTCGGAAGTCGGCTTGTAGTCGTCCAATGCAGGGGGGAGCACAGGCAGCGCCGATTCGGGCAAAGCCTCGTGAAACCAGTTGCCGGAAGCGTCCTGCCTCCAGACGATCGGGAAGGGCTCGCCCCAGTAGCGCTGGCGGCTGAAGAGCCAGTCGCGCAGCTTGTAGTTCACCGTCCTGACGCCGAGCCCCTTCGCTTCAAGCCACTCCGTCATCCGCGCCTTGGCCTGGGCCGTCGGAAGCCCATTCAAGCTCAAATCCCCCGCCGCCGAGTTCACGGCCACGCCGTCATCCACGTACCCCCGCCAGTCCATCCCCGCGGGCGGCTCCACCACCTGCACAATCGGCAAACTGAACTTCTGCGCGAACTCGTAATCGCGGGTGTCGTGCGCCGGCACGGCCATGATGGCGCCTGTCCCGTAGCTGGCCAGCACGTAGTCGGCAATCCAGATCGGGATGCGCTCACCGGTCGCCGGGTTGAAGGCATGCCCGCCCGTAAACACTCCGGTCTTTTCCTTGGACAAGTCGGTGCGATCCAGATCGCTCTTCGCAGCAGTCCGGGCCTGGTACTCGAGCACCGCCGCGCGCTGGGCCTGGGTCGTGACCTCGTCCACCAGCTTGTGCTCGGGTGACAAGACCATGTACGTCGCCCCAAACAACGTGTCCGGACGTGTCGTGAACACGCGGATTCGAGGGGAGCCGCCCGATGCCTCGCCGCCCGATGAGGCCACGACGAAGTCGATTTCGGCGCCGTCGCTCCGCCCGATCCAGTTTCGCTGCATGTCTTTGAGCGACGGGCTCCACTCGATGGTGTCCAGATCGGCCAACAACCTCTCGGCATACGCCGTGATCCGAAGCATCCACTGGCGCATCGGCCGGCGCACCACCGGATGGCCGCCCACCTCGCTCTTGCCGTCCACGACATCCTCGTTCGCCAACACGGTCCCCAGCGCCTCGCACCACCACACCGGGGCCTCAGCCACGTAGGCCAAACGCCAGCGATCGAGGAACTGGCGCCTCAGCCCGGATTTCTGCTCGGACGGCATCTCGATCCACGCCTTGTGCGTGCCGCTCAGAAAGGGGTTGCCACGCCACTCCGATTCCCGCCGCGGCGCATCCGACAGCGCGTCCTCGAGGAGCGCGATCGGAGTCGCCTTGTTCCACTCGGGATCGAAGTAGCTGTTGTAAAGCTGCAGGAAGATCCACTGGGTCCACCGAAAGTAGCCCGGGTCGGTCGTGTCCACCTCCCGCGACCAATCGTAACTGAAGCCGAGCGCCTGGATCTGGCGCTTGAAGGTGGCGATGTTCCGCTTCGATGTGATTCGCGGGTGCTGCCCGGTCTTAATCGCATACTGCTCGGCCGGCAGGCCGAAGGCGTCCCACCCCATCGGGTGCAACACGTGCCAACCCCGCGCCCGCCGGTACCGCGCGAGAATGTCCGTGGCCGTGTACCCTTCCGGATGGCCGACGTGCAGACCCGCACCCGAGGGATACGGAAACATGTCCAGAATGAAGTACTTGGGCGGCATATCCTCCGCGCTCGACAGGCGCCCCCCGAGTCCATGCCGCCGGGCGAAAGGATGTTCGGACGGCAGGGTCTCGCCCGGGTTCCACGCGCGAAAGCTCTGTCGCTCTTCCCAAAACCGCTGCCATCTGGGCTCGATGAGATGAAACGGATACTGTCTGCGGACCATCGACATAAGCGGCGGATATTGCGCAAAGCCTGTCTCGAGGGCAATCGCGGAGTTGCCGCTTAAAACACTGGCACAGCCCCGTCCAACACCGTACACTGAGCCAAGCAAATACTCGCAGAAGAGACCATCATGAACGCCGCTACGTCCATCTTGCCGAGCCGTTCCAGTGTTTCGCACGCCGGCCCGCTTTCCGCCCCCAGCCCCCGCACCCGGGAACCGCGCTGCCATCGGAGCCTTGCCTTCACGCTCATCGAGTTGCTCGTGGTCATCGCCATCATCGCCATCCTCGCCGGCATGCTGCTGCCGGCCCTGGCCCGGGCCAAGAGCAAGGCCAACATGACGGCCTGCCTCAACAACATGCGCCAGTTGGGGATCGCCACCGTCATGTACGTCCAGGAAAACGGCAAGTATCCCGGATGCCTCTTCGCCTCGGGCGGCTTCCGCTACGTTTGGCCCCTGCGCCTGTTCAGCCAAATGGGCACGAATCGCGCCGTGTTCAGTTGCCCCTCCGCCAGACCCGACAGCCGCTGGGACACGAACATCAACAAATCCCTCGGCGCGCCCTACATGACCGGGAGCGGACGCGACCCCTGGGGCGTGAGCGAGACGGCCCTCTTCTCGATCGGCTACAACGACTGGGGCGCCTTCCCCGCGTTCAGCGACAAGGGCCTCGGAGGGGACGTCGACAACCCCGCTTATGAAGTCAGCGAGGCCGCCGTCAAACACCCCGCCGAAATGATCATGCTCGCCGACAGCAAACCGGGAGACGGCAGCAGCGCCAAACCGAGGTACGGACTGTTCGACGGCAATATCGACCCCACCACCCAGGCTGAATGGCCCTCGAACCGCCACAATAAACGCACCGTCGTCATGTTCTGCGACGGACACGCCGAAAGCGCCATCCGCAACCTGGTCATCGATCCGGCCAACGACGTCTGGCACCGCCGCTGGAACAACGACAATTCCATGGGCGGTTCCTGGACTGTCAACAAGGCCGAGGCCTCGAAGACCGATCCCTAACCCGGAAATCTCACCAGTGGGGCGATTGCGGCATTCCGTACGGTCTGCCGGTGAGATTTCCGGGTCTGTGAAACCCGCGCCCAGCAAGGAGAATCGGCTCGTCGGGTCATCAAAGCCGGGATGCGCCCCAGCCCCTTGGGCGCGTCGGGCACGCCGACACAGTGTGGTCGAGATTGGGGCCAACTCTTTGGGGCGCGGGTTTCTGAGAGCCCGCATTTCAAGCGGAATGTGACGGTGACCGGCCAGATGACATCAACAGTTGGTGAGAAATGCGGGCTAACGAGGCGAGTCTCCTGACGAATACAATCTGCTGACGGCGTAGAATCCGCAACGGACGCCGCCGCCATCCGGACTGCGGACAGCGGGCGCGGTCAAAGTGAGAAAGGCATCTCCGTCGGGAACCGGGGAGAATCGGGCGCAATGAGCCGTGCCCGGGCGGCAGCGGCGAGAAGTGCAAACGGTGCCGCGGCCAGCAAGCGGGCAGCGGTCTTTTTTTTCGGGGGTGGGACCGTATTTGACCCACCCCATCCCGTAATCTGTGCGCCATGACGACAACAATCGACATGGCAAACGGAATGGGACAACTCGAGCTGGCGTTCAGCGGGACGCCCCCCCGCCTGGGCCCGGCGCCGGGCGAACGACGCCTCACACGGGCCGCCTGGTGGTTCCAACAGATGCACCGTGTGGCGAATCAGGCGTTCGACTGGCGCCCCGCCCCGCCCCCCCGCCCCCGCCAGGAATGGCTGCCCCGGATGTCCGGCGAGCTGCGCTTCGAGATCTGACGGGCGCGCAGCTCCGTCCAACTCGATGAGCCCGGACACCAGATCACGCGCAGCCGTGCGAAATGCCCGGTCTTCGACGCCCGCCTATTTGGGCGCAACCAGTTTCTGGAACTCGGGGATGCCCCGCAGACTCTGGAAGCGGGGATCGGTGACGGCGAGGGCCTGCAGATTCGACGCCTTGGGATCGGACGTCAGGCGAACGGCGCTGAGCTGAAGCGACCTGGCCAGCGATTGAATGGCCTCGGTATTCCTCCCGAGCGCGGTCTGGGCCCCCGCCAGATCGTACCAGATCTCGGGCGAATCGGGCATTTGCATGACCAGCCGCTGGAGCGACGGTTCGGCCCGGGCGTACTGCCCGATCTCGACGTAGGCGCGGGCCACCGAGAGCAGCGCCCCGACATCGGCGTTGGGGCGGGCGGCGATGTCATCCAGGACGCTGAACGCCGGATTGGTCTGTTGGAGCTGGAGGTGTGCAGCCACCAGATTGAACGCCGCCTGGATGCTGTTCGTGTTGGTCCGGTACTGCGCGTCCAGGATGTCAATCTGGCCCTGGAGCTGGCTCAGGGACGAGAGACCTTCCTTCATCTGGCGCAGTTGGTTGACCAGACTCGCCGCAAACGGACTCTCCGGGTCGAATTGCCGCGACGTTTCGGCGACAAGCAGGGCCTCGTCCACCCGGCCGAGGCTCGCCAGCAGCGTGGCGTAGCGAGTGACGGTCTCGGGACTGTACGGACAAAACGCAAACGCCTGTTTGAACGCGAAGTCGACCTCCTTGATCACGCGGTCGCGCGCGGCTGCCGTCTTCGGGCGAAGATCCTCGGGACACTCCGGACCAAGCCGCCACGCGTAGAGGCCGGCGATCGAGTTGCGCAATTTCGAGAAGGCCTTCTGCGCGTCGTTGTCCCGAACAAACCGGGGATCTCCGGTGAACCCCCGCAGGTTCCCCCGCAAATAGACCCGCTCCGCATACTCGCAGATCTCCCGGATAGGCGTGTCGTAGGTGATCCAGTTGCCGCACAGCCGCTCGGCGTACTGCGACCAGAACCTGTGGTCCGTCTCGAGCATTTCCTCCGTCAACTCCGGCACCGGTTGCCGGTTGATCTTCATGATGACCCCGTAGGGGGTCAGATGAGGAAACATCCACTCGAGCGGAAAACTCTCTTCGACGTAAAACTCGTTGGTCGGGTTCTTGTCGAAGATGACCTTGGTGAGCAGACCGTTGATCGCCATCACGGCAACCTGCCCCGCCACCTGCACCCGGCCGTCAGGCGTGAAATTCACGATCTCGCCGGGGCGGATCTGCTTGGGCTCGTTCGGGTATTGAGCGTCGTGATAGTAGCGCCGCTGCGCATCCACAATGTAATCCTGGAATGCCTTCTGCGAATCCTCGACCGTCGCGGTCTGTATCTCCTTGGGCGGATACACGCCCTCCCGGCGCCGGCGCTCTTCGACCTTCCGCCCGAAATTGAGAATCAGCCGGTCGAATGGGGCCACGAGATTGGTGAGGCTGCCGACACTCCTGGCGAGCCCGTTCATGCGGTAGACCTGCCCGTTCAACCGCTTCTCCGCCTCCCTCTTGCCCATCGCAATGGTCTGCACATAGAGAACCGCGTCGCGCAGGAAGGGCGGATCGACCTGGGCGCTCCGGTTGTAATGCGCCCGGATATAGTTGAGGTAGGTGCCGTCGGCGAGGGCGTTCTGTGTGATGATATAGACGTCGCGCCGGTCGAATGCCGGATTCCTCCGCTGCTCGGGCTTGATGAAGCTCTCGCAGAAAATCATGTAGGTCGGGCAGAAGCGCCCGGGATCCGTTCCTCCGTACAGCACGGCGTTGTGAGTCATCGACGGGTAAAGTCCGAAGGGCGGCTCGAACATGTCATGCCCAAACCAGTACCCGAACAGGTGGCCGCGCTGCTCGTTGGCGGCCCAGTGCGAGAGCGGGGCGAAAAACGGCATCACCGCAAAACAGGCCAGCGCGAATTCAGGACGCAGACGGGTGCGGTGCAGAAGGACGCCGCCCAGAAACACCAGCGCCACAATCAGGACGAACAGCGCGGCATAGATGGCGTGCACGGGCGCGGTGAAACTGGGGTGGCGAAAGGCCTGGCCCAGCCCATGAAACAGCAAGCCGATCCCGCTGTGCTCGCCGGCCAGATGCCCGTACACCTCCTGCACCCGGGCGGCCAGCGAATAGAGGCCGACCGCCGCCGCCACCGCCGCGCCATACAGAGCATAGGGGCGGGTTTGTTGATAGTGGGTCACCAGATACGCGCCCAACAGGGTCAGTCCGTACCCCAGAAACATGGCAATGGTGACGTGAGACGCCGTGAAGAAGACGCGCGTCAGATCGCGGCTCTGCCGGTCAACCAGGGGATTGAGCAGGATCAACAGCAGAAAGGCCAGACAGGCGTACACGGCCGTGTTGCCCACAATCCACGCCCGCTCGCGCTTCTGCATGCGGACGAAGAAGACGAAGGGCACGAGCGCCAGCAACAGATACACCAGATGAAACTCGTCGATCGCTCCCTCGAAATACATCTTCAACTGCAGCAGAAAACGGAACGGATCGGCAAAAATGTTGCTGGGATTTGTCTTTTCGTACTGGCCGCGGGTGAAGGCGTGGATGAACCCGTCGAACGTGCGCGGGTAGCCCCAGTTCATCGGCGGGTTGGTCGCCGACGCGATCGGCATGTAGAAGTAAAACGCCGCGCCGAGCAGCCACGCGCCCAGGGTGATGAGCACTGACTTCCACTCGGTCAACATCGAGTTGGTCTGGTAGGTCAGGTAGACCCACGCGGCGATCGAGCCCACGCCGACCGCGATGTAGATGAAATACAGGGGCGCATTCTGATCGAAGCTCGTCAACACGCCCATGCTCTTGAGCACGAGGCCCGCCAGGAAGAAAACCACGTTGATGAAAAACGCGTCCCGCCCCAGCCTCGGGTTGATCGCCGCAATCGCGACCTCGAAGCCCATCGCGGCCACGATCAGCGTCTGGTGATTGTTGAAACAGATGCCGAACAGGAAGGACGCGATGTAGAGGTAGCGCCGCTGATCGGGCGCGTAGGTCCAGTGCAGCAGGCAGACCAGCACCCCCATGAGCGAGAGAACGCTCAGCGTGTACACTTCAACAATCACCGCCTGGCTCCACATGAAGCCGTTGAAGCCGATCAGAATGGCGGCGGTGAATCCGGAAACAAGGCACAGAGCGTTCTCCCAACGGCGCTCGATGCTCCGCAACTCCTCGATGCTCTCGATCATCATGCTGCTGCCGCGCGAGACGATCAGCCCCAGCAGCCCGTTGGCAAACGCCGCCGCCACGGCCGAGGACACCGCCACCCGCCATGCCACGTTGGAAAACGGCAGCAGAACCGTGAACAACCAGGAGTAAATCGTCCAGATCGGGTAGCCGGGCGCGTGCGGCACGCCCGCGTAGTAGGATCCAACCGCCAGCTCGCCGGAGTCCTCGAGCGTCAGATCCGGCGCCAGCGTGCAAAGATACGCCAGCAGCGTGATCAGCGTCGTCACCCCGAACGTCACCCAGTCCACTCTCCGGAAAAGAGACGCTCGAGGGGGGATCGACGCCGGGCGGTCCTTGGACGCGCCCGAACTGACGGGCGCTTGCGACGGCTTTCCGCCACCCGCCGCCGCTCTACTCTTGCCGTTGCTCATGGCTCACTCGGTCTGTTTCGCAGGCGACTGCCCGGCGAAATGCATCGTTCAAAGAGGAGCGCCCGCTCTTGCCCACCTGAATCCGGACACGATCAAATCGCTTCCACGCCGCTGTCCTCTCCACACCCCAGGGCCGGCGCGCACGCTCCCGCAACCGCCGCGGTCAACCCCTCCCAAGCACTCGCGCAAGCCGCCCCTTCACCATCCAACCGCACTGCCCCCCCCACAAGACCCATCGCAACACGCCACGGGGAGAACACACCCGAAGACAGCCCGGGACCATCCCGGCAGGCCTTCCAGTTACTTCATCAGCAGCATCTGTCGAGCCCGCTTGATCGAGAGAGTGAGTCGGCGCTGATAGTGCGCCGGCAGCCCCGTGTACTTGCGCGGCAGGATGCGTCCGGCATCAGTCACAAACTGCTTCAACAGATTGACGTTGCGGTAGTCCAGAGAGTCGGCAGTGAAATCGATCTTCGGCTTCGGCCGCGGAACCCGCGCCTCGCGCGTCCCGCCGCGCGTGCGTCCGCCGCGTCCGCCGCGTCCGCCGCGTCCGCCTGAAGGCCGTTCGAGATGTGTCTTGCGTGGCATATTAAGATCTCACTTGATTTCCCGGTGCAGGGTGTGGCGCCTGAGAAAGCGATTGTACTTCTTCAGCTCGACCTTCTCAGTCTGCGTCTTCTTGTTCCGGGTGGTGGTGTAACGGGACGGGGGCTTCCCCTCTTTTCGCGCTTCAGTGCACTCGATTGTGACAAGTTCTCGCGGCATATGCGTCAGCTATTCCTTCTCTTTTGCCGACTTCTCTTCCTCGTCGGCTTCCTCTTCGATCTCGGCGGGTCCGACCGTGTCGATCGTGCCCAAAGCCCCAAGTCGCCGCTGGCGCAGGGCGCCCTCGCGTTCGAGCTGGGCTTGGGCCTCGACCGTGAAGCGAGTCCAGGGAATCGCCTCGAGCCGCGCCTTCGGAATGTTCTTTCCCGTCAGCTCGCAGACCCCGTACGTTCCCCGCTGGATGCGCTTGAGCGCCTCCTCGATCTCGTACACGGCATCCTGATCCGACGAGAGCAGGCTCAACGCAAAATCCCGGTCGAAATTGTCCGTCCCCGAATCCGCCATGTGCAGACTGAAGCTGTCCATTTCCTCGGCGGATTCCTTGGCGAGCCCGCTCATCTGCCGGCGCAGACGATCCCGCAGATCGATCAGGTGGCTGTAGTACTTCTGCCACTCGGGCCGAACCCCAAGAAGACCCTTCCCGGTCTGTACGACGGGCTTGATCCCCAGGATCGATGCCGCGCTGGCTGTGCCCACCGCTCGGCCTTTGCTGCTGGCCGGCGCTGCAGTCTTCTTCTTCGTACGCTTTTTCGCAGTCACGCCAAAGAATCGGTCAAAGTGATGATTCGCAATTGGTTAACTCACGCCAGAACCAGCGGTTCCCGGCGAAAGGCGCGTGAATGTATCAGACAAACCGCAAAGCGCCACAAAAATCTTCGTGCGCGCAAGCTTCGTTTTCTTCGTTTCCTCCTGTGGTTGTTCTGGTCGCGGCTCTGCCGCGCCTCCCTCGGAACTCGGGGATCGACTCCCAAGCCCGTGCGCGAGATCATTGGCCCCGTGAACTCGCTTCTCCCCGCTTTGCTGGCAGGCGGATTGTTCTGGGCGAACGCGGCCGACAAAC
>JAXGQW010000035.1:0-53713 GCA_040766265.1 Verrucomicrobiota bacterium | reverse complement strand
TGGCCGAGCAGACAGTCGATCAGATCGCCCGATGGTTGCTCCGGACGCCGCGTCCGGCATTCCGTCGGTGCCGGACGGCCGATGAGCCGTTGCTGACGCCTGCCGAGAGCGCCGAGGTCAGCGGGATCCTGCCGCCGCCGTTCGAGCGCCGTGTAATCGAGCATTACTGCGCCAACGAATGGGCGGTGCATCTGGACGATATCATGGTCCGGCGGACAAGCTGGCAGTATTACTGTCCGGACGCCCGCCAGCGGGCCGAGCAGGCGGCGGACTGGATGGGCGAGTGTCTGGGCTGGTCGGAGGCAACGCGCGCCGCCGAGGTGAATCGCTACGAGGCCGCTGTGGACCTGGCAGCGATCTCCGATGGCTCCGCCGCAGGGAAACGGCATGTTTCACACCCCGTCCGTGCACAGGGCGGTGAGACATCGCGAGAGGACTGCCATGCGGGTTAGAAAGCGATGAATGCCGGCCCCGATACCGCTGGTTGTGCGCTGGCCCGGGAATCTGTGTCCACGTCATCGCATGAGGTTTTCGGGTTGGCCGATGCCCTGCGCGCGGCGCGTGAGACGCGCTGTCTCGAGTTGGGCGAGGGTGTCCTGGCCCGGACGCCGCGCGTCTTTCGCGAGCAGTTCGGGGAGCGGCCCGCCGTCATCGTGGCCGACACCAACACGTTCGCCGCGGCGGGCGCGAAGGTGCAAGAGACGCTGGCGGGCGCGCGGCATCCGACACTCGAACCGTTCATCTTCAAGAGCGCAGGTCTGTATGCCGAGCACGGTTTTGTCGCGGACTTGGAATCCGCGCTGCGACGGCACGAGGCGATCCCGATCGCGGTGGGTTCGGGCACGATCAACGACCTGACCAAACTCGCGGCGCATCGGGTGGGGCGCGCTTACCTGTGCGTGGGGACGGCGGCTTCGATGGACGGCTACACCGCGTTCGGGGCGTCGATTACGCACCAGGGCTCGAAGCAGACGTTCATCTGCCCCGCGCCCGCGGCGGTGATGGCCGATCTCGATGTCATCCGCGCCGCGCCGTCTGGAATGAGCGCGTGGGGCTATGCGGATCTGCTGGCCAAGGTGACTGCCGGTGCGGACTGGATCCTGGCCGACGCCCTGCGAGTCGAGCCGATCCATGCGCAGGCGTGGGGTATCGTGCAGGGCCGGCTCCGGGAACTTGTATCCGATCCGGGCGGCGTTCGTGCGGGACGTCCCGAGGCCCTTGGCCGGCTTGTCGAGGGGCTGATGCTCGGCGGTTTTGCGATGCAGGCCATGCAATCGAGCCGGGCCGCTTCCGGCGCGGAGCATCAATTCAGTCACCTCTGGGACATGCAGCACCACACGCACCAGGGGGCGGCGCCGTCGCATGGACTGAAGGTTGGGATTGGCACACTGGCGATGTCCGCGCTGTACGAGTCGATGCTCGAGAAACCGCTGGATCGACTCGATGTCGACGCATGCTGTGCGGCCTGGCCGGACCAGGCGGTCTGGCTCGATCGGATTCGGGATCGTTTCGCCGAAGGCGACTTGTGCGCCGTTGCCTTGCGTGAGTCGGCTGCGAAGCACATCTCGAGAGATGAGCTCCGACAGCAGCTCGAGCTGGTCCGGCGCGCTTGGCGGCAGATCGTCGAGCGGTTGCGTCGCCAACTGATCCCGTTCAGGACACTCCGCGAGATGCTGCGCGCGGCCGGCGCGGCGACCGCGCCTGAACAGATCGGCATCGCGCGTGACCGGTTGCGCGCGAACTTCCTCGACGCCTTTTGCATTCGCCGTCGATTCACCGGTCTCGATCTTGCGGTGCGCACCGGGCTGCTGAACACCTGTCTGGATGAGATCTTTGGCCCGGATGGGGTTTGGGGCGCAGACGGATGAGGGAGGATCGGAGATGGGAGATGGGAGATCGGGGGGGACGGAGCGCCGGCTTGCAGCCGGCTTGGGGTGAACGGAGATGGGATCAAGTTCGAGATGGAGATCTTGAGCTCGAGATCGGGGGCGTGCGTCGGGTCGGTGGGCGATGGAGGGCCCGGCGAATTCGTAATCGTAATCGTAATCGTAATCGTAATCGCTACTCCTGACTTCGTGAGAGTGTGAACGAGTCCGGGTTGGGATTACGGGCCGGTGCGTCGGTGCGTCGGTGGAGCGGGGAGCAGGAGTCAGGGAGCAGGGGAGCAAGGGGGAAGCGGGGCAACGTTCAGTTCAACGTTCAACGTTCAACTTCCAACGATCAACCATCAACTAATTGATGACTGTCATCGTCCCGGATTGAACCACAGAGACACAGAGAAAGGCCGACACTGCCGTTCATTTTCGTCGCCGCTCTGCAGTGCTATCTCATGACATCGTTTCACGCTGGCGCGATTCTCTTACGCTGCAAGTGCCGGAAAGCGCTGGACATCGGCTTGGCGCGCCGCCAGTAGCGCGGTGATATTCGCGGCCCCAGCCGCGCTGTGTCTCTGTGGTGAATCGCAAAACGGACGCGGTGGTTCTGCATGCATCTGCACCCTGCGGACTCTAAGCCGGCTGCAAGCCGGCGCTCCGGTCGCGGGCGAGGGCAGCCGGGTCTCGAATTCGTAAACTGGAATGCGCGCGCGGTCTAAGCCGGCTGCAAGCCGGCGCGCCGGTCGCGCACGTTCTAAGCCGGTTGCCCTCCGATGTTTCGAAGCGGGAAGTGTAACACGCCGTATTCGTCCCGAAACCGTGCGCTGGTCCAGAGCCATTCGCTTGCTTCGCGGACCAAGCCGGCTTTGACAGGATTCTGCTCGACGTAACGTCTGGCCCTGACCAGTTGTTTCTGGTCTCTCATGATGGTATCCCTTAATACTGCGCTGCCAAAAGTCTTTCACGCCGCAACACCCGATTCGCCTTGCGCGCGGTCTGCCGCTTCCAGCTCATCACAAGTTTAAAGAGAGTGTTTGCCAGGATTCCGACCAGGACGTACGATTCGGCATCACGGTCCACGCTTCGAGTCGATACCTGGCGCCGTGCCAGAACCGCAATGACTCTTCGACCAATCGGGCGATGGCGTGTTGACGCAGCCAACAACTGCCCAGACCCCGGTCCAGGTACGATTCGAGTAAGCCCCGACGCTCGCGATCGCTCTCGATCATGGAGAAGAGCTTCCCATTCACCGCGACGGCGACGGGCATTGCGTCGCACAGGCGCATCGCGACCAACTGGGAGGACGCCCGGCACGATGCGGGCAACAGCCTCGCTGATGCCAGCGCCGAGAAACCCGCTGCGCGGGCGGCATCGTCCAACGGTTCAGACCAGGTTGCCGGTCGACGACCAGCCTTCGAGGCCCGGGTTGTAGGGGGACACGAGCGGTGGAGTGTCGTCCGCTGGAGCGTCGGCTTGGAGCCGGCTTGAGATTGGTGAGGTGTAGACGCCGCGATGCGGAGTGGCGGCTTGCGGTCGGCCTTGTCGAGCGGGCGTCGACAATCCGTTTGAGCTTGGTTCGAGTGATTCGTCCTCCATGTCGGTCCGCTGCATTTGCGCATCGAAGTTAAGCCGGCTGCAAGCCGGCGCTCCGGTCGCGGGCAGGGGCAGCCGGGTCTCGAATTCGTGCGGTCCGGAACGCGCGTGTGGCTTAAGCCGGCTGCCGGCGCTCCGACGCACTGACGCACCGCCCCCCATCTCCGGATCTCCCATCTCCGGATCTCCGCATCATGGCCGGCTGCGTGCCGGCGCTCCGGCGGCGCGAACGGACCGTCGCGGAATCAGAGCGGCGCCCGAAGGTGTAGTCGCCTGATCCGATCTCAACGACAACGGCGTGGCCGTCGGTGCGCAGGAGCTTGATACCCGGGGCCGATGCCGCTGGCTGCCCGCCTTCCGTGATGCGCGCGCGGCCGGATCGGTCGATCTGGATGTGGACAACGGCCGTGGCGTTGGCGGGATTGCGAGGCGCAACGTGAATGTGTCCGCGCTTTTCTCCCATGCACTCGAGATGCGTCCGCGGACGCAGTCATGGGTGGCGCGCACCCAGCGCAGGTCCCCCACGGGCTGCGGCTTGATGAGAATCCGGTCGAAACCGACGGCGTCGGGGGCGGGTTGGATGCCGGCGAGCGCCTTGTAGAACCATTCGCTGACGGAGCCGAACATGGGGTGGTTGTGCGAATAGGTATTGTCGCTGAACTCCCAGTGTTCCCAGAGGGTGGTCGCGCCCCGTTCGAGCATGTGGCCCCAACCGGGGAACGTTCTCTGGTTCACAATGCGATACGCGACATCGGCTCGCCCGGCGTCGGTCAGGGCCTCGAGCAGGTACTTCGTCCCGAAGATGCCGGTGGTGAGATGATCATCATGGCGGGCCACATCCTGCACGAGCACATCGAGCGCGCGGGCCTGTTGGCCGGCGGGGACGAGTCCGTAATGGAGTGCAAAGGCCTGGCAGGCCTGGGAGGCGATGTCATAACGCCCGGTGTCCGGTGCGAGGAATTTCCGATTGAAGGCGTCCTTGATCGACTCGGCGAGCGCATTGGCCTCACGGGCGTCGGCTTCGCGCCCGAGCGCGCCGGCGAGCTGGGCGAGCAGCCTGGCGTTGAAGTAGTAGAACGCCGTGCCGGTCAGGGCGCGCGGTTTGGGGGCCAGGCTTTCATGGTCGCTGATCCCGTTGTCGAGAATGCCCTCGACCGCGTTTGTCCGCAGCAAGGCGACCCAGCGTCGGGCGGCGTCGTACTGGTCCTCGATCAGGCGCCGTTCGCCGTAGTACTGACGCAGTTGGACGAGCAGGAGCGGTTGCGCCGTTCCCCAGCCGACGGGGCCGGACTTGTCGCCAAGACCTTCGTCGCTGATGCCGACAAAGGGCGCCGTCTCGGTGAAGCCGCCGTTGGGGCGGACGTCATCGACGAGATCCTGAGCCGCCTTTGCATAAAAGCGGGCCATATCGAAGTTGAGCATGGCCATCTCGCTCGATGCCACGATGTCGCCTCCGTATCCGAATTTCTCGCGGTGCGGGCAATCGGATTGGACGCTGAAGATGTTGCTCAACTCGGTCCAGAGGACCATGCGTTGGATGCGATTGAACAAGCCGTTCGAGCACTCGAACGAGCCGGCGCTCGGGACATCGGAATTGAGGCGCAGACCTTCGAGCGCGTCGAGGCCCGGCGTGCCGGGGTAGCCCGTGACCTCGACGTATCTGAACCCGTGGAACGTGAAGCGCGGCGTGTACACCTCGATGCGGCTCATCGTCACAGGGCCCCGTGGCTCCGGTTCAGACACCCGTCCGCCCCGCGTTGGCGAGAGCGGGACGGTGAGCGGATCGGCCAGATTCTGCGCGCTGCCCGGTGCGGCTGAGTCGGGGGCGTCGCCTTTCAAGACGTACTCATCGCTCTGGAAGGCGGTCTTGGGCTGGCCGACGCCATCGTACCGGTAGTCCTTTCCCCCGCCTTTGATCTGGCCGCAGACGGCCGTCATGCCGTTGAGCGTGCCGTCCGGTTCGAGCAATTCGCCGTAACGCAGACGGACGCGCGTGCCGGCGGGGCCGCTGACGCGCAGACGCGCCCACCCGGCGAAGTTCTGTCCGAGATCGAAAATGAAAACGCCCGGCTTCGGTTCGGTGCGATTGACCGGTTTGATGAGGGTGGTGACGCGGATGGGCGGGGCGTCCTGGGCGCGCAGCGGACCGAGCTTGGGTGCGGCGGAGCGGAGGGTGTGCGTCCAACGCGAGTCGTCAAAGCCGGCCTTGTCCCAGCCGGGCTGTTCGCGCCGGGCGTCGTAGACTTCGCCCAGGTAGACGTTATTCCGCACGATCGGGCCGTCGCATGTACGCCAGGTCTCGTCAGTGACCACGGTCTGGGAGGTGCCGTCGGCAAACTCGACGACGAGTTCGAGGATGGCGCGCGGTTCGCCGTGCGGGAGGGTGTCGCGCAGGTTGATGTGGTTCCAGAGGCGGAGGGGCAGGGGATTGAACCAGCCGTTGCCGAGCATCAGGCCGAGCGCGTTCGGGCCGCGCTTGAGTTGGGCGGTGACGTCGTAGGTCGAGTAGAGGACGCGCCGGGCGTAACTGGTCCAACCGGGGTCGAGGACATGGTCGCCAACCCGTTCGCCATTCAGGCGCAGTTCGTAGTAGCCGAGCCCGCTGACGTAGGCCCGGGCGCGGCGGATCTCCTTTCGAGTTCGAACTCCTTGCGCAGGAGCGGCGCCGGATTGTCCTCGAACATCTCGGCGTCCGGAATCGCCCGATCGGGTTTGGCCTGGATCCATTGGGCGCGCCAGTCCTGGGCGTCGAGCAGGGCGGTTTCGAACCAGGCCGGCTCGCTGAACTCGGACGGCTGGTCCGCGTGTTCCCCAGACGCGGACCTTCCACCAGACACGCTGGCCCGAGCGAAGGGGCTTGCCGGCGTAGAGAACGTGAATCGAGTCGTCTGAAAGGACCTTGCCGCTGTCCCACAAGTCGCCTTCGTCGCGGGCCAGGATTCCGGGCCTCGATGCGGCGAGCACATGGTATGCAGTTTGCGTTTCGGCGCGGCTGTTCGAGCGCATGACCCAGGCCAAACGCGGCTGGGGGAGTCGATGCCCAGCGGGTTGGCGCGCAACTCGCATCGGAGGTTCTCGACGATGACACCTGCGCGTGTGTCCAGGCCATGAAGGAGGGCGAGTGCGGCGGCGAGGACCAGGAGGCGGAATCGCGCGTATGTTTTAGTTTCCATAGAGCTTGGCCACGGCGGCGGCGCGGGAATTGACCTGGAGTTTGGCGTAGATTTTCCGGAGATGGTTGCTGACCGTCGACGTGGCAATGTTGAGCGTTTCGGCGATCTTTCTCGATTGCGCGCCCTGGGCGACGAGATCGAGGATTTCACGTTCGCGCGCGGTCAGGTTGTGGTCGTCCGCTTTGGCGGCGGTCGGTTGGGATTCGTGGAGATAGACGGCAATCCGCCGGGCGATCTCGGGTGTCATGGGCGAACCTCCCCCATGCACCTCGATGATCGCGTCCACGATCTGGGCGGGCGTGGCGCGCTTGAGGAGGTAGCCGACGGCCCCGGCCCGCAGGGCCTCGAAAATCAACTCGTCATCGCCGTATGCGGTGAGCATGACCGGCAGGAGTTGAGGGACGAGGCCTCGCAATTGGCGGACGCATTCGATGCCGCCGAGTTGGGGCATCCGGATGTCGACCAGGACAACCTCGGCGTGCGCTTCGGGCAGGTGCGCGAGGGCGTGGCGTCCGTTGGGATGAACACTGACGCAGTGGAGTTCGGGGGTGAGGTTGATGACGCGTTCGAGTGTTTCGCGGAACCTCGCGTCGTCTTCGATGATGCTTACGGGGATGGGCATGGGATCTGGGGAATGGGCGACAGTGTTGGGGGTGTTCGGGAATGGTTCGGGGTCAGTGCGCGCCATGCGTGGCGGACTCGGCGGCGCTGAAACGGGGCAATGTGAAGAGAACGGTGGTTCCCCCCTGGGGGCTGCTCGAGATCCGAAACTGGCCTTGAGCCTCCTCGATGCGGCTCCGCATGTTGCTCAGTCCGTTGCCCACCGTCGAGGACTCGGACGGGTCGAATCCGATGCCATTGTCGCTGACGCCGATGGTGGCGGTCGAGGCGGACAGGCGCAGAGTCAGCCGGATGGTGTCGGCTTTTGCGTGCATGACGGCGTTGTGGAGGGCCTCTTTGCAGGCCAGGAAGACATTCTTGCGTTGCGAGGCATTGAGCGGCCAGGCAGGGATGTCCGTCGGCAACTCCAACACCAGGTCCACCCCCGCCGCGGCGAGGTACTCCCTGGCGCGTTGGATCAGGTAGCTCATCAGGTGGTTGAGCGTATCCTTTCCCGGCTGCATCGCCCAGACGATTTCGTCGAGGCTGCGCGCGGCTTCCCGCGCCAGGGCGGCCACGGTTTCGCCGCTGGCCCTGTTATCTCCGAAATCGCTCAACAAGGCCAACTGGTTGAGGCGCGCTCCCAGGTCGTCGTGCATGTCTCGAGCGATGCGCTCGCGCTCGATGGCCAGGGCGCTCTGGCGCTCGGCGGCGTGTATCCGTTTGAACTCGCGATAGTGCGCGAACACGCCCGCGCCAGCGAGCAGTGTGAAGGCGGCCGCGCAGGCCGGCCAGAACCAACGGGTCTGATAGAACGGAATCACGACTCTAAACGTCAGCTCGGCGGGGGCCGGGCTCCAGAGGTTGAAGTTGCTGGCCGCGACAACCTGAAAACGGTACGAGCCCGGACGCAAACTCGGGTAGCGCGCCGTGCGGTCGCCGTGGGCGTCCACCCAGTCCGGGTCCCAACCCTCGAGTCGGCACCGAAAGCGGACGTCCTCCGGCGCGCGGAAGGTGGGGGCGGCGTAATGCACATCGATCCAGGCCGTCGGGCTGCGCCGAGGATCGGGGTTCGAGAGGGCCAGAAACGGGAAGACGCGGTGGCCGTGGGAAGCAACGATCGCGAGTGCGCCGCGGGCGTTGGACACCTTGAGGTTCCTGATCGAGTTCGGATTTCCAACCGCCACGCGGTCGATCTGGATCGGCGGGGCGAGATCCTCCCGGATGACGCGGGCGGGATCGAACACAACGGCGCCCTTGGCCGTGGCGAACCAGAGCCGCCCGTCGTCGGTCTTGCAGGCCGCGGGATGACTGTTTAGGCCTTTGACCTCGCTCGAGGGCAGGCCGTCGGATTCGTCGTAAACGACGCAGTGGACCCGTGGGGCACGGCCGGACGCAACGGCCTCGAATTGGTCGAGGGCGACGCGGCAGATGCCGCGGTCGCATCCGATCCAGAGGTGGCCGAGATTGTCTTCGACGATGGCATTGACCACATTGTCGGGCAGGCCGTTGGTCCGATTGAACACCGCGATGGTCGGGGAGGCGTTCGGGGTATGTGGCGATGCGGACGCGAACTCGATGCGGTTGAGTCCGTTGGGCGTCCCAGCCCATAGGATGCCCCGGCGATCCTCGTACAGGATACAAACGTGGTTGTCCGAAAGGCCGTCCCGGATGCCGAGAAGCGATTGGACCCGGAATTCCGCGGTCCGATCGATAGAACAAAGCCCGCCGCCGAAAGTGCCCAGCCAGAGGCGGCCGCCGCGATCTTCGAGAATGGCGCGCACGTCGTTGTGCGGCAAGCCGTCGGCTGTCGAGAAATGCGTAAAACGCCCCTCGCTCCAACGCGCCAGTCCCTGCGCATGGCCGACCCAGAGCGTCCCGGCGCGATCCGTGCTGATCGCGCGGATTCGGTTACTGTCGGGTCTCTCAGACCATCGGTAGGCGACACGTTCGCCCTCATGCCAGCGTTCGAGCGAATCCATCGTCCCGATCCACAGCGCGCCGTCGGGCTCCTCGTGAATCGCGCGAACGCGTCTGTCGTAGAGATTCGGTCCGATCGGACGCCGGATGACCAACCCGTCCCGCCACACGGCGACGCCCCGTTCGGTGCCGATCCAGACCCCGCCGTCGCGGGCGGGATAAACGACCCGGATATCGTCGCTGGGCAGCCCATCCGCGGATCCGTACGCGGTGAAACGGCGCGGCTGCCAGCAATTGAGACCGCCGCCGTCGGTGCCGATCCAGAGGTTGCCCTCGCGGTCTTCGAGCAGGCAGATGATGGAGCCGCTCGAAAGACCGTCCTCGACTCCAAACTGGGATTGTTGCCCCCCGCTGAGGCGGGTGAGTCCGGACTGCTCCCAACCGAGCCACGGGTTGCCTTCCCGATCGACGAGCAACGCCCTCACATTCTCGAACGCCTGCAGTGGTTCGTAATACCGGCTCACTTGCTGGCGATCGAGTGCCAGGGTGATCGTCCGATCTGGCGAACAAAAGAACAGGCCAATTCCCCGCAGCCAGACATTGGTGCGTGCATCCCCGGCGATTTGCATGGCCAACTGGGGGTGCCCCTCTGGCAGCGGCACGGGCGAGAACTGGTCGGTTGCCGGATCCCACCGCCGAACGCTACTCATGCCGCCCAGCCACACCGATCCGGCAGCATCCTCGTAGAGCGTCGGCACGACCAGGGCTTGAGGATTGGCGATGGTGTCGGCTGAGACCGGAAGAACGGTCTCGAAGACACCCGCACGCCGACGCGTGAGCCCGGAGGCTGTCCCGATCCACAGGTCGCCGTTTCGCGCCCGGCACAGCACCAGGATCCGATTGTTCACCAAGCCGCTGGCGGTCGTGAACCGCTCGATGCGGTCGGGAGCCAGGTGAATCAAGCCGGCGGGCGTGCCGATCCAGAGTGTGCTGTCGGCGTCCTCCGCGAGCGCGGCGCACTCTTCGCTGACGAACTCGGCGACGGTGTCCCCGTTGATAACCTCGAAGGCGAGGCCGTCAAAACGGGCCAATCCTCTCGGCGTGCCGACCCACAGGTGGCAGTCTTGTGTTTGGAGCAAAGAGAGAATCCGGTTGTCGGGCAGGCCGTTCTCACGCGTCCAGACCCGCTGGCGATACAACTGCTCGGCTTTGAGCCGCCGGGTCGAGGAAGCGCTGTCTGTCTGGCTGGCAAACGCGAATGCAAGCCCATCAGCCGTCTCGAGCAGGGCCAGCGACAGGCAGAACTTGGCCAGGCAATTCATGCAGCGCGCTCATGTAATAACCAAGGCCTCGGCTGCGGGCAAGCGCCGCGTCCGGCAAACCGCCTACTCTAGCCTGCATTGGCACTTCTTTTGTGTACTCCAGCTTCACGATGTCCAAGAATGTTGAGAAATGCAGGCTAGCCTGCATGCTGACTTCTCTTGAGAACTCCGGCTTCGCGGTGGCAAGAAGTGGTGAGAAATGCAGGCTAGGGCGGGGTCACTGGACCTGATAGGCGATGACCGCATTGGCCCCGTTCCGGCTCAGATGGGTGATGCGGGTGGCGCGCGGGCCGTCCAGCACGTAGAACCGAATCCCATCGGCGATCGGGACCGTGAATGTTCCCCCGGTGACCATCTGGGCGACAACCGTCGGACTGCAGTCCGCGCCCGCCACATTCGCCGTGTTGATCGCGTTGACCGCCTTGGGCTCGATGGTGTAGGGACCGGCTACCGACGTGGCGGATCGACAGACCATCGGGTACCAGGCTCGAACGACGCCGTCCGGGTCGGCGGGATCGTTGATCAGCGTCTCGGACAGGCTGTTGGGATCGACCGAGTAGAGGTGATGATACGCGCTGCCGCCCGTCTCTTCCCACAGGGAGCGCACCGGATAGAGGCCGTCGGCTTCAACGTAGAACTCGAAGTTGCTGTCTGCGGTGTTCCCCGGATTCTCCCAAAGCACCTGGGCGTCGGCTCCGGCAAAGCGCGGGGCCGAGTAGAGGCCAGCGCGATCGTCGGTATGGATGCGGAAGCGATGGACGCCCGCCTTGAGTTCGAGGTAAGCGAGCGACTCGACGGCGATGTTCTCATACGTTCCGGAGCACAAGCCCGGCACGTTGGCCGGCTGGCTTTCGGGAGTGCCGCCTTTGTCCCAGCTCAGGGCTTGCACGATGCTGGTGGCTGCCAAATCGATGGGGATCAGGGGCGGGACGGCGAGTTGTTGGCGGGCTCGTTCGAGGGTGTTGGCCAGGGGGACGCCGCCGTTTGCGCTTTGGACCATGCGCACATCGAACCCGCGAACGCTCAGGCTGCCGACGGGCAGGCTGCTGCTGGCGGGGAGGTAGGGATAAGCGCTGGTCCAGGTCCATGTGTGGCTGCGTGTCACCCCGGCGCTGTCGACAAACGACACCACGTTCGTGTGCCGGGTCCCCCACGGAAGCACGGTCGAGATCGGGTAGGTCACAGTCGCGCCGCCGAAATCCTGAACTCCGGGATTGTCGGCCTTGTGCACGGCATAATCGATTGTCAGGGACTCGCTCGGGACCGGCACGCCATCGAGCGAGAGCGTGATCGAGGTTGGCTCGACGTACGTGTCGCGATCCAGAATGCTCGCGCTCACGGTGGGATAGAACGCCGTCGCCTTTCCGGCTGGCTGGGGCGACAGATCGGTCACAATCGCGGGCATGGCGCCTGCCGCCGGAGTCGATGCCTCGAAGTTGTCGAATGTGGCCTCCGCACCCTCCGTGGCCGACGGGTAATTGCGCTGCCAGGCGAACAGGGCGCAAAGCCCCGAGAAGTAACTGCTTGCCGCGTCCTGGCACACGACCGAACACCACGGGTTGGCGAGATCCGCCTTGTCGAAAAACCGGAAAAGGAAGGTGAAGCCGTCGTGGCAACTGACTTCCAGGCGGTAGGCGCGGCTGGTGTCCAGGAGGATCCCCTCCAGCACGCCCACAGTCCCGGAGTCCCGCTCGTCGACGATGCGGGTGATATACAAATTGCGGTACCCGGAGGAATACGTCGCGGCATAGCCGTCCGTTGTTCCAAGGCCGATGTCGGAGAGGTAAAAGAGCATGCCTGCCTCCTGCGGCCAGACATCGTTCCATTCGAGCATGTCCACACCCACAACGAACCGATCCGCAAGAGACACGTCCGGACGAAAGCTCCCTGCGCGCGAGTTGCCCATGCCGCCCGGGTCATCTCCGGTGGGTGGGGCATAGATCCGGTACGCCTTGCCGCCCGCGTCGTCGGGCGGGAACGTGTACACAGCCTGGCCGTACGCGGGCAGCGTGTAATGCTGCCATCCGGTGTCTGTGCCTGTGTTAAAGTCCCAGGACTGAGCCCCGATGCGGGGCATGACTGGACCGCAGAGAACCAGGGCCAGGACGGAGGCCAGGGTGAGGCCGAAGGCACCGTGGGCAGGCAAATGACGATCGCCGCGGAGAGCAGACGTTCTTTTCATGGAATTCCTTTATCACTCGTCTCGTGACCGACCGTGGGTTGGGTCGCGGTCTCGAGATCATGTGCCGGAAAGTCTGGTGGGGCGGTGGTGGCGAGTCAAGACGCCATTTTTCCCGAAGAACAATGATCAGCGCCGTCTGACGACGGCGGCTACGGAGGCGGGGTAGCCGTCCCGCAACCGCGCGATAAGTCCGCGCCAACCCGCGTCGCCAAGAACGATGCCCTATTCCTTGGCGTTCCAGCAGAAGGTGCAGAGTCTTTCCTGCGGCAGGCCGATCGACGCGACCATATCGTCGAGTTGCTGGTACTGGAGCGTGGTCAGGCCCAGCCGGTGGCGAATCCGCTCGATCATCGTGCGATGCTTGTCCGAGTTGGGATCGGCATACTCGGGTGGAGGCGAGCCGTCCTGCCCTTCCATCTCCTTGATGGCGCGGCGACCGGCGAGGTCCAGTTCGGACTTCGAACGCGAGAAATTCAGGAATTTGCATCCGAAGATCAGGGGCGGACAGGCTGGACGCATGTGCACCTCGCGGGCGCCGCAATCGAAGAGTCGACGCACCGTCTCGCGGAGTTGTGTGCCCCGGACGATCGAGTCCTCGCAGAAGAGCAGACGCTGCCCCTGGATGAGTTCCCGGATCGGAATGATCTTCATGCGCGCCACCAGATCGCGCGTCAGTTGGTCCTGAGGCATGAAACTGCGCGACCACGTCGGCGTGTATTTCACGAAGGGGCGTCGGAACGGCACCCCGCGTTCCTGGGCGTATCCCATGGCGTGGGCGGTGCCGGAATCGGGAATGCCGGCCACGACGTCGACGGGTGTGGCGTCCCTGCGGGCCAGGGCGGCTCCGCTGCGGTAGCGGGCGGCCTCGGTATTGACGCCCTGGTAGGTCGAGGCCGGGTAACCGTAGTAAACCCAGAAAAAGGCGCACATCTGGCAGCGGTGGCCGGGCAGCGAAAGCACCTCGACGCCCTCCGGAGTCATCCGCACGACCTCACCCGGCCCCAGGTCGCGCACGGGCTCGTAACCCAGATTCGGCAGCGCGCAACTCTCGATCGTGGCCGCATAGGCCCCCGGCTTCTGGCCCAGGATGATCGGGGTGCGTCCCAGCTTGTCGCGCGCCGCGTAAACGCCGCCGTCGGTCAGGAGCAGAATAGAACAGGATCCAACGATGGCGTTTTGGGCGATCTGAATGCCTTCGGCGAAAGTTGCGCCCTGGTTGATGAACAGGGCAACCAGCTCGGTCGGGTTGACCTCGCCGCCGCTCATCTCGGAGAAATGGGCCGCGCGCAGGCCATAGATCTGCCTGACCAACTCGGCCGTGTTGGCGATGCGCCCGACCGTCTCGATGGCGTAGTTGCCCAGGTGCGAGCCGATGATCAGCGGCTGGTCTTCGGTGTCGCTGATCACGCCGATGCCGGTGCGGCCCTTGAGCTTCAAAACGTCCTGCTCGAATTTGGATCGGAACTGGGCGTTCGTGATATCGTGGATGAAGCGGGTGCAACCGCCGCCGCTGTGCACGGCCAAACCGCCGCGCCGCGTGCCCAAATGCGAGTGATAATCGGTTCCGTAGAAGAGATCATCCACGCAGTCCTGTCTTGAAACCACGCCAAAAAAACCACCCATAGGAATGTGCCCGTTCGTTGGTTCTGAACGCCCGGCAGGTTAGCGAGCCTTTGCCTCAGACTAATGAAGCACCCCGGCAGATCGTTTGCGCCGGGCTTCGGCCATGGCAACCGACCGTCGACGCCTCGCTAAGCGGCGCCGCTGCGCGGCGCAAAAGCTCAATCTGTCGACAACGAGTTTTACCGGCCGCAGATTCTAGAGGCCCGGCCCAGCCGATTCAAGAACGATGAAAGATCGGAGATCGGAGATCGGAGATCGGAGATCGGAGTTCGGGGGGACGGTGCGTCGGTGCGTCGGTGGGCGGTGCGTCGGTGCGTCAGTACGCCTGTGCGGCAGATCGATCAACCATCAGCCATTCGATGACTGTCACCGTCCCGAATTGAACCACAGAGACACAAAGACAGACCAATACTGCCTTTCATTCAGCCCGCTTCGCGCCATTGCGCCTTCACGCCTTTGCGCTCCCTTCCGGGCCTAGCCTGCATTTCTCACCACTTTCGGACATCGCGGAGCTGGAGTACACAAAAGAGGTGCCAATGCAGGCTAGAAAGCAAAACCGCGCCCCGACCGATGAGAGAACGAAAGGCCACAGAGTGTTCTGCTGGGCGAGCACGATCCCGACGCACGGAATCGTTGCCTTCCCCGCTCTGCGCGCGGTTTTGCCAACTAGTCCGGTTACGATTCCTCGCGAAGCGTGTGAAATAGCCGGGCTAGTCGAATTCAACGCCAAGAGGCAGAGACGGAGAGACGCAAAGAAGGGGAGACATGACGCCCGTTTCTTCGCCGCCTTCTGTTGAATTGGCTCCGATTTCGTCGTTTCTCGCGGTTCCCTTGCCCGTGATGATCATGTCTCTGGCTCTCACCAATCGTAGTCTCCTCTCCTGACTTTCTGCCACTGTGTATGGTGTTTGGCTCGAGATTACGATTACGAGCAGGATTACGAATACGACCAGAGGCGGCGGTTCGATTGTCCACTGACGCACCGACGTACTGACGCACCGACGTACCGACCGCTCCCCCGATCTCCGATCTCCGATCTCCCAACTCCGAACTCCGCGCGCCTCAGGCCGACTTCAAGCCGGCTGTTCTGGCGTAGCTGAGGGGAACGACCAGCACGGCGCAATCGGCTTTGCGCACGATCTTCTCGGCCACGCTGCCGAAGAGGGCCTGGCCCACGCTGCGGTGATGGCCGTGCCGGCCCAAGACGATGACGTCCGCCTGCGCGGCCCGCGCAAACTCGAGAATCGTCGGAGCCTCGGAGCCGATGCGGAATTCCACCTTGCAGTCCTGGCTGGGCGGGATGCGGGCGAGGTAACTGGCGGCCACTTTGGCGTCGATGGCCTTCTTGGCCTCGTCATCCACGTTGTCGATCTCGGCGATATAGCTTTTCCAGAACTGGGCATCGGGCTCGTGGATGACGTGCAACAGGTAGAGTGTCGATCCGGGCCGCCGGATGGCGGCATCCAGAGCGAACTCGAAGGCGGCATCGGCGCTTTCGGAGAAGTCCGTGCAGAACAGGATGCGCTTGCAAGCGGACTCGGGCAGTGGGGAGGAGTGCATGAGACCTATGTCACCGGGTGAGCGACGGCAGGTAGGTGGCGATTGGGGGGAAGATGACAAGCAGGATGGCGGCCAGCGCGAGCGCCCAGAGGAAGGGGAGGCTGCCCCGGAACACCTTCTCGAGCGGGACATCGCGGGCCATGCCGCTGACGACGTAGACGCAGACGCCCACGGGCGGCGTGATGACGCCCATCATGGTGACGACAACAATCATCACGCCGAACCAGATGAGATCGTAGCCGAGGGCCTGGACGACCGGGTAGAGAATGGGGATGGTGAGAATATCGAGGGCCAGGGCATCGAGGAAGCAGCCGCCAATGAAGTAGAAGAGGATGATCAGGCCGATGATGCACCAGCCGGGCAGGGGGAGCCCGGCCAGCCACGACGCCAGGTTGGATGGCACCCGGGTGACGGCCAGGAACTTCCCGAAGATGATTGCGCCGGCCACGATGACCATCACCATGCACGAGGTGCGGATGGTTTCGTTGAGGCATTGCAGCAGTTTGTGCCAGGTCAGTCGGCGTTTGAGCAGCGCGATCGCGAACGTGCCCGCCGCGCCGATGGCCGCGGCCTCCGTGGCGGTGAAGTAGCCGCGGAACATCCCGCCCATGACGAGCACGAAAAGCACCAGCGTCTCCCACACGCCTCGAAGGGCCACGATCTTCTCGCTCCACGAGAATTGGGGGCCGGGCGGACCCAGGTTCGGGTCGCGGCGGCATTGGATGTAGATCACCCCGCAGAAGAGCAGGCTGATCAGCAGACCGGGGGCGACGCCGGCGATGAAGAGCTTGCCGATGGACTGCTCGGTCAGGATCGCATAGACGATGAACACGATGCTGGGGGGGATGAGCATGCCGATGCCGCCGCCGGCCGCGACACAGCCTGTCGCCAACTGGAGATCGTACTTGTAACGGCGCATTTCGGGCAGAGCGACGGACGCGATGGTGGCGGAGGTGGCGGGCCCCGACCCGCAGATGGCGCCGAAGGCCGTCGAGGCGCCGACGGTTGACATGGCCAGGCCGCCGGGCAGGCGTCCCATCCAGTGATAGGCCGCATCGAACAAACCGCGGCTGATGCCGGTGTGGAACGCCACCTGCCCCATCAGGATGAAGAGGGGGATGGTGGTGAGGCTGTAGTCCGAGAAGGTGGTGTAGAGGTCGATCGTCGCCATGCTGAAGGCCGCCTGCGGCGAGACCATGACGGCAAATCCGATCAGCCCTACAAAGGCCATGACAAAGCCGACGGGCATCGACCCTGCCAGGAAGAGCAGGAGCAGGATGAAACCGATCAGGGCGCCCTCGGATGGTGTCATGGCTTGATCATCGGTTTGCCCGGGTGGGTCAGGTGATAGAGTTTGATGAGCACCACCAGGACGCACGACACAGCCAGAACGCACGGCAACCAGAAAACCGGGAGTTCGAGTGTCATGCTCACCTCCCCCTTCGCGCGAAGCGAATTGCCGTAGTCGAGACAGCCCCAAGCCAGCAACCCGAACAGGACCATCGCGGCCGAGCGCATCAGCGCGTCCACAACGATGCGTCCGCGCCGGCCCAGTTTGTGGAAGAGGAACTCGATGGCAACATGGCCTTTGGTGGCCGTGGTGTAGGGCAGGGCGGCCGCCACGGTGATCGTGGCGGCGATCTTGACGATGTCGTACGCGCCGGTCAGGGAGAGTCCGAGTTTGCGCAAGATGACATCGGCGCTCGTGACGAGCATCATGACCATGAGGCCGGCGCCCGCCAGCCAGGCGAGCGCGTGGACCAAGCCTCGCAGCGCGCGGTGGTAGAGGTCGATTGGGGAGCGCGAACCGTCCGACAGGGCGGGGGACGGACTCATTTGGCCGTGGCGACTTTGGCGAGTTCGGCCTGGATGTCCGCCAGAAGCTCCTCGCCGGGCAGGTTCTTTGTTTTGGCCTGCGCGACGAAGGTGTCGAGGACCGGCTTGACGGCTGTCTTCCAGGCCTGCTGTTCGGCATCGGGCAGATCGATGAACTGGCGCTTGAGCTCGGTCACGTATTCGCGCCCGGCCTGGTCCGCCTGATCCCAGGCCTCGCCGTGTTTGGCGATCCACTCCCGGCTTACGTCGAGGAAGATCTGCTGGATGTCGGCCGGCAGGGCGGCCCATTTGTCCTTGTTCATGACGACGAACATCGCGGTGGTGTATCCCACGGCCGTGGCGTCGATGACGTACTCGATCGTCTCGCCCTGTTTCCAGCCTTTGAGGGTTTCGATCGGGCAGAGGGTGGCGTCCACGACGCCTTTCGAAAGGGCCTCGTAGGTCTCCGGCTGGCTCATGGCGATCGGTGTGGCGCCCAGCGATTCGACGATTTTGGCGGACAATCCCGTGGCGCGGACCTTGAGCCCCTTGAGGTCGGCGAGCGATCGGACCGGCTTCTTGCTGGCGAGGATGCCGGGCCCGTGCGCGTGCACGTAGAGCGTTTTGACATCGGCCAGCTCGGCGGGCTGGTACTTCTGGATCATCGCATTGGCGATGCGCGTGGCCGTCATGCCGTCGGGATAGCCGACCGGCAGGTCGAGGCCCTCGATGAGGGGGAAGCGTCCGCGCGTGTAGGCGAAGCAGCTCATGCCGAGGTCGGAGATGCCCTTGGTGACGCCCTCGTAACACTGGTCGGCTTTGCTCAACGAACCGGCCGGGTAAACCGTGATCTGCACGCGCCCGCCGGTCCGTTTCTGGATTTCACTGGCCCAATTGGTGGCTGCGATGCACTGGACGTGCGTTGGCGGGAAGAAAATGCTGTAGGAGAGCCTGATCACATCCGCCGGTCTGGCGGGTGTGGCGGATTGGGCATCGCCGCCGGTCTGGGTGTCGGCCGGTTTGCAGGCTGTCAGGCAGAGTCCGGCGAGCAACGCCGCGCCCGCCGACAGGATCCAGGGTTTCATGTTCATAGGACTGCGTTGAGGTTCTGGTTGCATTTTAACGTTCCGGACCCAGACGCGGGTTTCGCACAGTCCGGCAGGAACGCTTTCGAGCCTTATAGGACAACCCTCCGCCGGGCACAACAACTCTTCATCGTTCAAGTCGTTCGAGCACCGCGCACAGGGCTTCGAGCCGCGGGATGGGAATGCCGGTGGCTCGGGCCCGGCGAAGCGGTTCGAGGAACAGGCTCTCGATCTCGAGCGGCGCGCCGCGCTCGAAATCGAGCAGGGTCGAGGCCCGATAGGCGCCCATGCAGCGTGTGCGGGCGATCATCCGATCGGGGAGGTCGCCGGCAATGGGAAAACCCGCCTGGCGTCCGGTGGCGACCAGTTCGTCCATGAGTTGGCGGAGCAGGGCGGTCCAGCGGGGATCGCGAAGAAGTTCGTCGGTTGCCAGCGTGGTCACTCGATCGAGCGTCCGCGGCAGGCGGCCTTCGAGGACGTTCTCGATGCCGGCGATCCCGGCGACGCCCAGGCCGTTGAAAGGGATGTTCCAGACCAGTTTCTCCCAATGGGCCTGGGCCAGGTCGGGCGTCAGGTCGCAAGGGATCCCGGCTTGAATGAGGCACTGAGCCACGGCCCGGGCGCCGTCTGTGGGGGCTTGACCGTATTGGCCCAGGACGATCTGGCCGTGGGCAGTATGGCGGACGACGCCGGGCGCGATGCGGTTGAGGCAGACGAAGCAGAGGCCGCCCAGGACATGGTCGGGGCCGAAGAGGGCGGCCAGAGCCTCTTCGTTGCCCAGGCCGTTTTGGAGGGTGAGGATCCAGGATTGGGGACCGACCAGCGGGGGCAGCAGGCTGGGGAAGGCGTGGTTGGCGGTGGCCTTGAGCGCGATGATGACGAGGTCGCAAACGCCGATCTCGGCCGGTTGACGGGCCGGGCGCGGGAAAGCCCGAAACTCTCCTTCGGGGCTGATGATGCGCACGCCTTCCTGGCGGACGGCGTCATAGTCGGATCGCAGCAGAAAGAAGACCGGGAGCCCGGCGCGGCAGAGTTTGGCGCCGTAGAAGCTGCCGACTGCGCCACAGCCGACGACCGCGACTTTCATGATGCGGGGTGAAACAAAAACAGGCACCCCGAGTCGATCAGGGTGCCTGTGCGGGGAGAGAACGGTTACTTGCCGAGGATTGCGTCCTTGGCGGCCTTGGCGACGCGGAATTTCACGACCTTCTTGGCCGGGATCTTGATTTCCTCGCCTGTGGCGGGGTTGCGTCCGACGCGCGCCTTGCGGTTCACGAGCACCAACTTGCCGATGCCCGGGAAGGTGAAAGTGTTTTTAGCATTCTTGTATGCCAAATCACACAGCGTGGCCAGCACCTCGCCCGCCTGCTTCTTTGTGATGCCAACTTTGTCGGCGAGGGCGGCGGCAATTTGGGACTTCGTCAATGGTTTAGCCATATTTTCTCTTGTTTAATGGTTAGGTAAATTCACCGGTCGACGCGGGTGGTTTTAGCAAGCTTCAGCAGTGGCGCAAGTAGAAAATCCAACGTTTCAGGCCGCGGTGTCCCGCCGAATCAGGGCCGCCTGCCCGATGAGGAGCGCGACATCCTCACACCCGAGGCGGTCGGTGTTGAACGTAAGATCGTAGTCCAGAGGATCATCGATGCTGGCCTGGAAATGCTCCTTGAGATAGCGCTGCCGGCCCCGATCCGCTCTCTCGATCAGTTCGGCGGCCGCCTTGCGATCGAGCTTGAGCCGCTCCTGAACGCGGGCGATCCGTTTCTCGATCGAGCCCACCAGGCGGACGTGAAGGACATGCGGCAGCTTGGCGGTGACAATGTTGGCGCCGCGCCCGATCAGGATCACGTGGCCGAGTTCCCCCAGTTTCAGAATGGTCTCGACGGTTTGGTGGGCGAGCGTCCACGAGGGCGGATGCAGGCCGAGGATTTCCTGCATCATGTCCTGGACTGCCGAGACGCGGTCTTCGGGCATGAACTGCGCGAGCTTGCGCGGAAGATTGTGGTCCTCGAGCACCTTCTCGACCAGTTCCTTGTCGAACACCGTCCAGTGGCATCCCTCCGCGGGCGCGTGCGCGTCGAGGAACCGCGCGAGGTGTTCGGCCACCAACCAGGCGCCGGACCCGGCGAGTCGCGAAATGGTCACAGCGAGCTTGCGGGGCTTGGCGGTCTCCGGAGTGTCCGCCGAGGGCGCGGAGAGCTGGCAGTGAATGAAACTGTGGCATCGGTCCAGGTTGGCGGGCGGTCTCATAACGGGTTTCCTTCAGCCTTGCTGGCGTGTCTGAATCCTAATCCGAGTCGTAATCGTAATCTCTTTCCCGAACTGCCTTCATGAGCCCGGTCATCCGAGTTGGACTTGATCAAGCCGACCTGCATCGAAACCATGCTCCAGAGGCGATGAAGGCCAAGGATGTCCGATGCGCTTCGAGTTGCGCGTGATCGAATCCACGGCTCACGGCGATTGCGATAAGGATTACGATTGCCATTACGAAAATGCCAGAGCGAAAAAGCGTGAGTGCGCGCCGCAAAATGCGATACGGATGCAAATCGGAGTTGGCATTTTCAGCGGGTCACTCTAGGTTCGCCGCGCGCATGCCGGATCCGCGCGTGCCCGATCGGCACGATTGAAGCGAGAAACGAGGCCGGGATGCGCATGCACGAACGGCCTGCGGTCGCCGCGATGGGGGCGGTCGTGGTCCGTCGAAGCGAAACCGACATGGGACAAACGCTGACGACATGCACATTTTGCGGTGTCGGGTGCGGGATTTACCTGGAAGCGGCGAATGACCGGGTGACCGGGGCCTATCCCAGCCTCTCGCATCCCACGAACCGGGGCCGGATCTGCGTGCGCGGCTGGCACGTGCATGAAGTGGCGAGTTCGCCCGAGCGGCTGCGATCGCCCCTGCTGCGCCGCGACGGGCGGTTGGTGCAGGCGACGTGGGACGAGGCCCTGGGCTACATCGCGGATCGGATCAAGGAGATCCGGGCGCGTTACGGGCCGGACGCGCTTGCGTTCTTCAACATGCCGCGCTGTTCGAACGAGGAGAGCTATCTGCTGCAGAAACTCGCGCGCGCGGTGGTGGGCACCAACAACGTCGATCACGGTTCCGGCCCCTACTGCAACAACAGCATCAATGTCCTGCGCGACATGCTCGGCGTGTCGGCAACCACCAACTCGATCGGTGAGCTGTGCCGCAGCGATGCGATCGTGGTCGACGGGGTGGACCTGGGCATGCAATTGCCCACCATTGGCGGCATCGTCATCCGCGCCAAACTCGACGGGGCCAAGCTGATCGTGATCGATCCGCGGCGCCATCGGTTGGCCGAGCATGCGGACTATTTTCTGCAGGTGCGTCCGGGGACGGAGGTGTTGGTCTACGGGGCGATGGCCAAGGTGATTGTGGACCGCGGGCTGATGAGCCAGTCCTTTGTCAAGGCGCACTGTGAAGACTACGACGCCTTCGTCGCGGCGGTGGGCCGCTTCGATCTGCTGGCGGCGGCCGAGGCTTCGGGTGTCGCGCCCGAGTTGATCGAGGGAGCGGCTCTGGCCTACGGGCGGGCGGGCGCCGCCGCGTGGCTCTACTCGAACGGCGCCGAGGCGCGCAGCGAGACAGCATCCGATCGGTGGTCAACCTCGTCTTGCTGACCGGGAATGTCGGGCGGCCGGGGGCCGGGGTCTACGCGTTGACTGAGCACAACAATTTGCAGGGGGTGTGCGACATGGGGGTTTCGCCCCAGTGGCTGCCGGGCTACCGGGATGTGGCCGACGCGGCGGCGCGGCGGACGTTCGAGCAGGCTTGGAACACGCCGCTGCCGGCGCAGCCCGGTCTGGGGGCGCGCGATGTGTTCGAGAACGGGAAGGGCTCGACGGTCAAGGCGCTCTGGCTGAGCCGGTACGATCCGGTGACATCGGCGGCTTCAAACAATGTGGCGGACATCCTGGCGCGCATGGAGTTGGTGGTCGTGCAGCATCTCTTCCCGGTTGCGGCGGCGGCGCAGGCCCATGTCGTCCTGCCGGTGGTGGCCTACGGCGAGGAGGAAGTCTCCTTTACCAGCACCGATCGCCGCATCCAGCTCGCCCGCCAGGTGTTGCCCTCTCCCGACGGGCCCATGCCGGTCTGGCGGCAGTTGATGTTGTTGGCGCGGAGTTTGGGCGCCGACTGGGCGTACGAGTCGAGCGCGCGTGTCATGGACGAGATCAGCACGGTGGTGCCCGAGTACAGCGGAGTGAGCCATGAGAATCTCGGGCGCGACTACGGGCGCCAGTGGCCGTGCACCAAGGACCGTCCGCTCGGCACGCCTTATCTCTTTGACACGGGCATTCCCGGCCAGTGCTTCCGGTTCCGCACGGTCGCGCCGCCGGCCGAGGTGGCGCGCCAGCCGGCGGCTTACCCCTATGCATTGATTTTCGGGCATTCGTTGTATTACTGGCACCAAAACGTGCTGGTGAAGCACAGCGAGACGTTGCGCCGCGAACTGCGGGTGCTGCTGCTCGATTTTCCCGAAGGGTTCGTGGAAATCAGCGATGAAGACGCCGCCGCTCTCAAGATACGGGATGGCGGTCGCATCCGCCTGGTGGCCGAGGAAGGGACGGCGCTGACGACCGCCCGCGTGACGCGCGAAGTGCGGAGCGGGACGATTTACGTCCCCTTCTTCGTGCGCGAGGTCGAGCGCGATCTGACGGGGCGGGCGCGCAGCGGTTTGGGCGACCTCGACGAGCCTGTCTTTGTGCGGTTGGAACGGGTGGATTCGCAATGAGAGCGCGTGTGATCGATCAGGCGGACGTCTTGAAGCTGGTGGACCTGCTGCGTCAGGACCGCCAGGTGATCGCCCCGTTCTGCGGGCGGGGCCGGGACAGCTATTTCGATGTCGTGACGGACGTCAATCGGGATCGGATCCGCCTCCATGTGCCCAATCCGCTCTATCCGCCCAAGCGCTATGTCCTGCCGCACATCGAGCGGCTGATGCGGATGCGGCGGTCGGCGGGCGGCCTTTGGAATTTCGAGCCGGACTATGCCCAGACGCCTCTGGCGCTCTTTGGCGTCCGTTCCTGCGACGTGGCGGGCGTTCGGCACCTGGACCGCTTCTACCTCGGGCGGGAGTATGTGGATGCGTATTACGAACGGCGGCGGCGGAATCTGTTCGTCGTGAACATGGTCTGCACGGATCCTGAAGTCGACATCGACGACAACTGTTTCTGTGTCTGCGCGGACACCGGGCCCGCGGCGCGCGATGCCTTCGATCTGCAACTGATGGATCTGGGAGGCGGAGAGTACCTCGCGGTGGCCGGGACGGCGGCCGGCGAGGATCTCTTCAGCGCTCCGTTCTTCCGCCCGGCCGCCCCGGCGCATGTCGAGCGGCGGCGGGCGATTCTGACGGAGGTCCGCGGGCGGTTCCGGAGCACGACCAGTTGGTTTGCGGCGACGGTGCGGTACATCTCGCGCGGGGACGTGCTCGACAAGACGTGGGAGGAGATTGGGAACCGCTGTCTCGAGTGCGGGGCGTGCACGTTTGTCTGCCCCGCCTGCACCTGTTTCACCGTGAGCGACCGGCGCATCGGGAAAGAGGAATACGAGCGGGTGCGGATGTGGGATTCATGCGCCCTGAAGGGGTTCACGCGGATGGCGGGCGGATTCAATCCGCGGCGGGCGGTGCATGACCGGCGCAACCGCCGGTTTTTCCGCAAGCTGGCGCATTATTTCATCCAGCGGGAGCTGTCGATGGCCTGTGTGGGCTGCGGGCGCTGCGCGGCGGTGTGTCATGGCGATGTGGGCATGCCCAGCGTTGTCGAGATGATCCGCCGGGCCACGGCGATCGCCGTGCCGCCCCCCGCCGAGTCCTCGTCGGTTCCGAGTGCAAAGGTCACCGCGTGAGTTCGACCGAGAACATCTACTTGCCCAAGGTGGTCCAACTGGACCGTGTCGTGGACGAAATCCACGAAGTGCGGACGTTTGTCTGGCACTTCGAGGATCCCGTGGACCAGGCGGCGTTCAAGAAGTTCCGTCCGGGCCAGTTCGCCCAGGTTTCAATCTTCGGCGCGGGCGAATTTCCGGCCTCGCTGCCTCCGAGTCCGACCGAGAACGAGATGTTCTTCACCATTCGGACGGTCGGGGGCTGCACGGCTGCGCTGCATCGCTTGCAGCCCGGGGATCGTTTTGCGGTGCGGGGTCCGTACGGCAACGGTTTCCCGATGGACGATTATGCGGGGAAGAACCTGGTGTTTGTGGCCGGCGGGATAGGGCTCATTCCGCTCCGCTCGTGCATCGTCTATGCGCTGGCGCATCGCGAGCGCTATCAGCGCATTCAGATCTATTACGGCGCCAAGACGCCGCGCGAGTTGATGTACCTCTCGAACCTGCGGGCCTGGGAACAGGCCGCCGGGATCGAGTGTCAACTGACCGTCGATCGCGCGTCCGACGGCTGGACGGGCAATGTGGGTGTGGTCGGGAGCCTGTTCAAGCGTCCAGGCGTCCATGTGCCGGTCGAGAACACGGTCGCCTTCGTGTGCGGGCCGCCGGTCATGTTCCGGTTCGTGATTCGCGACCTGCTGGACATGGGGTTCCGCGAGGACCAGATCATGTCGACTCTCGAACGCTACATGAAGTGCGGCGTGGGCAAGTGCGGCCATTGCTGCATCGGCGTCGCGTACGTCTGCGTGGACGGCCCGGTGTTTAACTACGAACAGATCAAGAAACTCGGCGAGGATATCTGATGCTTGATGTGCGCGCCCAACTCGAAGTGTGTCTGAGCGGACGCGTCTGTTTCGTTGGCCTGGGCAACACGGACCAGGGCGACGACGGGGCGGGAATGCGTCTCGCGGAGGCATTGCTGAATGGGCTGCATCCGGGCGCGGCGCGGCGCGGGGAGGACGAGGTGTTTGACGCCGGGGCGTGCAGCGTGGTGCTTGCGGGAACCGCGTTGGAACGGTGGGGGGCGGCGTTGGGGCGCCTGGACGCCGACCGGTTTGTGTTTCTGGATGCCGTCGACTTCGGCGGGCGCCCGGGATCGGTGGTGTGGCTCGAAGGCGAGGAGATCCGGGCGCGTTTTCCCCAGGTGTCGACTCATCGAATGTCTTTGGGCGCCTGGGCCCGCTGGCTCGAGGCGGATGGATCGAAGCGGGTGTGGCTGCTGGGTGTGCAGCCCGAATCGTTGCGGGCGGGCCGCGGCCTTTCCGCGCCGGTGACCGCCGCCGTGTCGGCGTTGGCGCAAATCCTCATCGACGCCCGCTCGCCCAGGCAATCCGAAATGTCCGACTCGAAGGCCGCATCGATGCCTCTCCGGCCCTCTCCGGAGGAGACTTCTGGCGTTGTGGCCATGTTCGGGAGTTCAAGGATTTCAGAGATGTCAAACATGCCATGGTAGCACGCGACCTTTTAAACCGCTTGAAGGAGATGCTGGGTCCGGCGTTGCTGCGCGTGGACACCCCGGCGGACGACCGGATCTTCATCCATGTCGAACGCGATGCGATTCGCGCCGTGTGCCGTCATGTGTTTCGGGATCTGGGCGCGCGGTACGTGATCAGCATCGGTGCGGATGATCGTCCTTTTTCCGGGGAGTATCTCGTGGCGCACGACTTCGCCTTCGACGCCGCCCATTTGCTGGGCAGCGTGGTCACCCGCGTCCCGGAGAGCGATCCGCGGCTGGACAGCATCACACCGGACGTGCCGGCGGCGAACTGGGCGGAGCGCGAACTCCGCGATTTGGTGGGGGTCGAACCGGTGGGCCATGTCGAGCCGAAGCGCCTCATCCTCCCCGACGGATGGCCGGAGGGCGCGCATCCGTTGCGCAAGGATGTGGCATGGAACTTCGTGCCCGAGGGGTACGATCCGGAGCGCGAGTTCAAGTTTGGCGAGCCGCCCCCGGGATGCACGGTGGTGCCGTTCGGACCGTTTCATCCGACGTTGGACGAGCCGGCGCATTTTCGGCTCTACGTCGAGGGCGAGGTGGTTCGCGGGTGCGAATACCGCGGGTTCATGGTCCATCGCGGAATCGAGAAGCTCGCCGAGTCTGTTCTGAGCTACAACGACATCCCGATGGCGGCGGAGCGGATCTGCGGGATCTGCGGCTGCGTGCACAACGTGGCGTACGCGCAGGCGGTCGAGGAGGCGGCGGTCCTGCGGGCGCCGCCGCGAGCCGAGTACATCCGGACGATCATGCTCGAAATCGAGCGGTTGCACAGCCACCTGTTATGGGTGGGGCTGGCATGTCACATCCTGGGCTTCGACACGCTGTTCATGCAGAGCTTCCGCATCCGCGAACCGGTCATGTGGATCGCCGAGAAGATCAGCGGCAACCGGAAGACCTACGCCCTCTGCCTCATCGGCGGGGTGCGGTGGGATCTCACCCTCGAACTGATTGCGGAATTGCGTCGGGTCCTCGATACGCTCGAAGCCGAATGGCGCGCCGTGATCAAGGCGGTGCTCGGGGACAAGAACCTGCAGCAGCGCGCGCGGGGTGTGGGCGTGGCGGACCGGAGCCTGGTCGAGGAACTCTCGTTGATCGGGCCGGTGGCGCGGGCGGCGGGCGTGCCTCTGGATTGCCGGCGGGATCATCCCTACGCGGCCTACGACCGCGTCGAGTTCGAGGTTGTGACGCACGAGGGCGGGGATGTCTGGGCGCGCATTGTGGTGCGGATGAAGGAGGTGCTCGAGTCCATCGCGATCATTCGTCAGTGCCTCGACAAGATGGAGCCGGGTCCGATCCAGTTGGCGATTGCGGACGAACTGCCCGTGGGGCGCTATGGGTTGTCGTCGGTCGAGGCGCCGCGGGGCGAGAGCCATCACTTCGTGATCACGGGCGAGAACCATCGTCCGCGCCGGTGGCGTGTGCGGGCGCCGACCTACCAGAACCTGCAGGCCGTGCCGGCCATGATCAAGGACCAGCAACTGGCTGACATGACGATCACGCTGGGAAGCATCGATCCCTGTTTCTCCTGCACGGACCGTTTCGAGATTGTGGATCTGGCGACTTCTGCCACGCGCGTCTGGTCGGCGGAGGAGTTGGCGCGGCTGGCGCGCGCGGGACGCCGTTGAAAGAGAGGCCATGGAGTTACTGACGATACTCGGATGCGTGGCGAACGCGGGTCTGGTGATGGCGCTGGCGCCGCTGGGCGAAGGCGTGTTGCGCAAGGTGACCGCCCGGCTTCAATCGCGCCAGGGGCCCCCGCTGCTCCAGCCTTACTTCGATCTGCTCAAGCTTCTGGGCAAGGAGGACATCGAATCGGGCGAGACCCCGCAGGTCCAGCGGGGGGCGGGTTACCTGGCCCTGGCGACGGTGTTGACAGTGGCGTGTCTGCTGCCTCTGGGCTTTCGGACGCCGCTGACGGGGGCGGGGGACGTGATTCTGCTGGTTTACCTGATCACGCTGGCGGGCATTTGCACATTGCTGGCCGGGTGGGGGGCGGGATCAACGTACGCGCTTCTGGGCTCGAGCCGGGAGATGATGACGATGATGGCCCTCGAACCGCTCTTTGCCGTGAGCCTGGTGGCCGGAGCGGTTCAGACCGGGTCCTGCCAGGTGGACCGGGTGCTTGACGGATCGGTGTACGGCGCGGGCGGCGTCCCGTGGTCGGGACTGATCCTTCTGATGACGATGGCGCTGGCGTTTCCGGCCTTTGTGCAGCGGCTGCCCTTTGACGTTGCCGAGGCGGAAACGGAGATCATGGAGGGGGCCTTGATCGAGTACTCGGGACCCAAGCTGGCGCTGTTCAAGTATGCGCAGATGGTCAAGCTGCTGGTTTACAGCGCGCTGTTTGTGGCGCTCTTTGTGCCTTGGGGAAGCGACTGGGGATTCCCATTGGGCTGGCTGCTGTTTTGGGGGAAAGTGTTGGTGATGGTGCTGCTGGTGACTGCCGTGGCGGCCAGTCACGCGCGGTACCGGATCGACCAGGCGCTGCGGCACTTCGCGCGTCTGCTGGCGTTTGCGGTGGGGGCGCTGGTCCTCGCCTGTTACGGTCTATGAGACCGCGGCCGACAACGAGCGGGAAAGGAACATGCCGATGACGTCGTTGCTCAGCAAGATCCGGGAAGTCATGGTGGGTTGGAACGCCGGGCGGGTGACCCTCCCGTATCCGGCCGCGCCCGCGCCGACTCCGCCCCGCTTCCGGGGCCGTCCAATCTTCGATGCCACCAAGTGCATTGGCTGTGCGGGCTGCGCCAACAATTGCCCGGCGCGGGAGATTCTGGTCTATGACGTCTGCCAGGAGATCCGCATTCTCAAGTATCTGGGGCGTCGTTGCACGTATTGCGGGCGCTGCGCGGATGTGTGTCCGGAGGGCGCGATCACGATGAGCGGCGAGTTCGAGAATGCGACTCCCGCGATCGGCGACATCGAGCAGCGGCTCGAGCTGTTCATGAGCACGTGTCAGCGCTGCGGGCGCTGCTTCACCGAGCCGAGCCCCCTCGAACAGTTGAAGCTGAAGGGCTACCGGTTCGACGATCTCGAGCACGATCGCTGGGTGTTCCGGTCGCGGGGGTATCTCGAGAATTCGCCCGTCGTGGACGATCTGACGATCGAACTGGATTGAGTCAGGAAGGCTATGCTCAAGAAGATCTGCCAGAAGATGCTGCGCCGCTCCCTCTGGGTCTACCACGCCAACAGCGGCGGCTGCAACGGATGCGACATCGAGGTCCTGAATGTTCTCACCCCGTATTATGACGCCGAGCGTTTCGGAATCAAACTGGTGGGATCGCCCCGTCACGCCGATGTGATGCTGTGCCAGGGGCCGGCAATGCGTTCGACGGCGTGCGCCTTGCGCCGCGCCTACGAGGCCATGCCGGCGCCGAAGCTGGTTTTTGCCATCGGCTCATGCGCCTGCGGCGGAGGCCTGTGGCACGACAGCTACAGCGTCCTGGGGCCCGTCGAGAAACTGTTGCCCGTCGATTTCTACATCCCCGGATGCCCCCCCCGGCCCGAGGCGATCCTCTACGGCGTCGCGGCCGCGGCGGGGTTGGTGGACAAGAAAGTCGCCCCGGTGCGCTTCAAGCAGGCCGAGTTCCCGATCCCTCGCTATCACCCCGAACATCTCCGCGGGCGCGGCGAGTTGGTGGTCTACGAAAAGGCGGAACGCGTCTAACCCGCGTGGCAGACATCATGCGAGATCGGACCGCCCTGTGCACTGACGGGGTGCGAAATACGCGGGTTAGCCCGGCCCGGTCAGTATTTCTTGACGAATTTTTTGCGTGGATCGTCCTCGGGCGCCGTGTCCGACGGGGCCGCACTCGGTGCGGAGGCGGGGGGAGAGTCTTTCGGGGCGTCGGCGGCCGCGGACGGGGAGGGGCTCGGTTTCGGCGGAGAGGCGTCGGCGGCTTCGACGAAGGCCATGCGCAAGTTGGTTAGGCTTTGTTGGAGGAGGTCGTTCTCGCTCTTCGAGAGGTTGCCTTTGGTCTTTGCGGCCAGCATATCGAGCGTGTCGATGAAGACGCTGGCGGCCTCGACATCGGTTTCGGTGGTTCCGGTTTGGGGATGAGGCGCCTGTCCCAGGAAGATGAGGGCCATGTTTGTCTGTTGGATGACAAGATTGGCAAACAGGGCCGTGTGATGCCGGGAGGCATCCGGCGTCGAGGCGGATGAGGCGGATTGGTCAGTCATGGTTTTCGGAGGCTTTGCGGCGCTCGATGTCGTGATAGAGGAAGCTCACCAAATGGCGCAACCGATCCTCGAGGTGAACGGTTTCGAGGATGACCTGGCGCTCGCGGGGCGAGGGCAGCAGGGTCGCGGAAATCAGGTCAACCAGTTGCTCGGGATCGTCGACCTGGCTGAGGTGCCGCAGCACTTCACGAAAGGCCTCCGTCGCCGTTTCGTCCGGAGTGGCCGGCCCCGCGCCAAGTCCGGCGTCGGCGGTCAATTCAGCCAGGGTCTTGAACGGCGGTTCGAAGCCGAGCTTGAGGCGCTCGGTCACCAGGTCGAGCAAGCGGACAGCCAGCGCCTGAACCGCCTGCGCTGACGCCGCCAGGCGCGGCAGGTATCGGATGCCATGAATGCGGTATGGCCGGTGTGGAACACGGCGCGTCAGTTCGACCCGGGCGATGCCCTGGAGCACGAGGTTCGATGTCCCGTCCCGTTTCTTCACCGAGGCCCGGACCAGCCCGAGCCCAGCCACGTTCGCCGGGCATTCCCGGACGCGTCCGGGTTTCTGCATGGCCACGGCGATCATGCGATGGTTTTCGAGTGTGTCCGACAGCATCCGGCGGTACCGCGGCTCGAAGATATAGAGCGGCAGCATCGCCTGCGGGAACAGGATCACGTTCGGCAAGGTCATCACCGGCACCTCGGTCGGCAGTTCCATGTGTGGATATTAGTCTGCAGTGCGTGTAATGCAAGGGGGCGCGAGCCTGCCTCGTGATGCCAATCGCAGATTTGCGTCTGGCAAATCGATGCTTCATTCTTGGAGAAGCGACATGAAGGTCCCCCAACACCCAGGCGCCGTGGACAGCAGGGGCTTCCTCCCGATGACCCGGGCGGAGATGTCCGCGCGGGGATGGGATGCGTTGGACGTCCTGATTATTACAGGGGACGCCTATGTGGATCACCCGTCTTTTGGGGCGGCTGTGATCGGACGGGTTCTCGAAGCCGAGGGATGCCGCGTGGGCATCGTGGCGCAGCCGGACTGGAGGCGGCTTGAAGCGATCGAGGTCATGGGGCGGCCCCGTCTGTTTTGCGGCGTGACGGCGGGGAATCTGGACTCGATGCTCGCCAATTACACGGCCGCGCGGCACAGGCGCAAGGAGGACGTTTACAGCGAGGATGGCCTGCCGGGGAGGCGCCCGAACCATGCGGCGATCGTCTATGCGCAGATGTGCCGGCAGGCTTTTCCAGGTCTGCCGGTTGTTCTGGGGGGGCTCGAAGCCGGGATGCGGCGGTTCGCGCATTACGACTATTGGGAGGACAAGCTGCGGCCGTCCCTGCTGGCCGACGCGAAGGCGGACATCCTGGTTTACGGCATGGGGGAAGTCGCCGTGCGCGAAATCGCGCGCCGGCTGCGCGCGGGCGTGACAGATCTCGGCGGCATTCGCGGGACGGCGCGCCTGCTCGGCGGGCGGGAGACCTCGACGGTCGGTTTTGGAGACTGCATCCGGCTGGCCTCGTGGGAGGAATTGCGGCGCGATCCCAAACTTCTCCTTCGCCTGACCAAGGTGGTTGAAGCGCAGCAGACGCCTTACTGCGGCAAGCGGTTGGTCCAGGCGCACGGGAACCGCGCGTTGCTCCAGGAACCGCCCGCCTTGCCACTGGACGGGCCCGATCTGGACGCGGTCTATGAGTTGCCGTTCATGCGGGCGCCGCATCCGGTGTATCGGGTCAGAATCCCGGCCCTCGCCGCGATTCAGGACTCGATTGTCGTCTCGAGGGGGTGTCCCGGCGGATGCACCTTCTGCGGGCTCGGTTTTCATCAGGGCAAATTCGTATCGAGCCGCAGCGTGAATTCGGTGGTTGCGGAGATTCGGAGACTGGCGGCGGGCCGGACATTTCGGGGCACGGTGTCCGATCTGGGCGGTCCGACGGCCAATCTCTTCGGTGCGCGCAACGGGCATGTCGAGGCGTGCCGGCGCTGTCATCGGCCCAGTTGCCTCTGGCCGCGGATTTGTCCGCACTTCAGGATTGATGAGGTGAAGGGGATCGAGTTGCTGCGCCGGGCGCGGGGGCAGGCGGGTGTCAAGCATGTGTTTGTCCAGTCGGGCATTCGGATGGACATCGCGCTGCGGACGCCGGCGTACCTCGAAGAACTTGTCCGCCATCATGTCTCCGGGCACCTGAAGGTCGCCCCCGAGCACCTGCATCCGGACGTGCTGCGTCGGATGCGCAAGCCCGCCGTCGATTTCGAGACGTTTCTTAAGCAGTTTCATCGGTCGAGCGAGGCGGCGGGCAAGGAGCAGTACCTGGTGCCGTATTTCATTTCGAGCTTTCCGGGCTGCACCGACAAGGAGATGGCCGTGATCGAGCGTTTTCTCAAGCGCCAGAACTGGAATCTGCAGCAGGTGCAGGATTTCATCCCACTTCCCATGACGGGGGCGGCGGCGATGTACGTGACCGGATTGGATCTCGACACGGAGCAGCCGATTCCCGTAGTGCGCAACGCCGGCGATCGGGCCAGGCAACAGCGGATGCTGCGTCCGAATCGGCCGCGCGCCACCCCGCGTGGCGCCTCGAGTCTTGACGACTACGACGCCGGCGTCAGCCCATGATTCTCTTGAGCGTGTTGGGGGGGACGGGGGCGTAGGTGAGCGGTTCCATCGAGCATGAGGCGCGGCCCTGGCTCAGGCTGCGCATCGCGCTGGCATAGCCGAACAACTCGTGCAACGGAGCATGGGCCTCGATGGCCGCGAGCCCGTCACGGTGCTCGGTGTGGACGATGAGTGCGCGGCGCTGCTGGAGGTCGCCCAGGAACTCCCCCAGGTAGGTCTCGGGGGTGAGGATATCGAGCTTCATGATCGGTTCGAGCAGGACCGGTCCGGCCTGTTCCAAGCCCTTGTGAAAGGCCTCGTTGGCGGCGATGCGAAAGGCCATTTCGTTCGAATGCTCCGGGCTCATTTGGCCGCCCAGGATCGAGATCCGAAGCTTCGTGAGAGGGTAGCCGGAGATTCGGCCGCCGCCGTCCCCACAGGTCTTGAGTTCCTCGACCGCGGCTGCCACGAAGGGCGCAGGCAGGGCCTCGGGCGGGCAGAGGTTGACCACGGTCACAGGCTGCGCGCCAGAGTCGACGGGCTCGATCCGGATTCGCAGTTCGGCGAACAGCGGCTGGCCGGCGATTTGGCGCTGGCAGACGCCGGCGACATCGACGCCGTGTGCGACGGTTTCGCGATAGCTGACCTGGGGTGTATGGAACCGCACGTTGAGGGCAAAGTCGCGCAGCAGGCGGTTCTTGATCACTTCGAGATGCAACTCGCCCATGCCGTTGATGAGCGTCTGTCCGGTCTCGCCGTTGCCGACCCGCAGGGTGGGATCCTGTCGCTGGAGCAATGCGAGCGCGTCGGCGAGTTTCTCGCGTTCGGTGGCGCTCTCGGGCTCGATGGCCATCGAGATGACGGTCTGCGGGAACTGGATGGATTCGAGGAGAATCGGGTGCCGCGGGTCGCAGAGGGTGTCGCCAGTGATCGAATGCCGCAGGCCGATCAGGCCCACAATGTCGCCGGCCGCGGCGTTCTGGACCTGTTGTTCCCTCTTGGTGGCGTGGATGCGCCACAATTGCGAGACGTTTTCCTTCTTGTCCTTGCCCGTGTTCAGGGCGCGTGTGTTGGCCTTGAGTTCGCCCGAGTAGATGCGCACCCAGGACAGATCGCCGGTCTTGGCCGGAAGGACCTTGAAGACCAGGCCGCAGAACGGCTCGGAGGAGCGGGGGGGGCGGCGCTCGATGTGGCCCTTCCGGGCCGGGTGCTCTCCCTCGACGGGCGGCAAGTCCAGCGGGCTGGGCAGGTACCAGGCGACGGCGTCGAGGAGCGGCTGCACGCCGATGCCACGCAAGGCCGAGCCGCAGAGCACAGGCTGGATTTTTAGAGCCACAGTCGCCTGGCGGATCACCTGGCGAATCAAGGCCGGCGGGATCGGCTTTTCGAGAAGAGCCAGTTCCGTCAGTTCGTCGCTGTGCCCGTAGAGTCTTTCGAGCATTTGGTTGCGCCACGACTCGGCTTCGGCCCGCCGATCCCCGGGGAGATCGCTCCGTCGAACCGCCCGGCCGTCCGTCTCCCCGTCGAATTCGAGCATCTGCATTTCGATCAGGTCGATGACCCCCCGAAACGCATCGCCGGCGAGGACGGGGCCGGCCCCAACCGGAATCTGGAGCGGGACAGGCTGGGCGCCCAGGCGCTGCGCAATCTCGTCGCAGACGCGCTCGAAACCGGCGCCGTCGCGATCCATCTTGTTGATAAAGGCCAGACGCGGCACCCGATAGCGGTCGGCCTGGCGCCACACGGTTTCGCTCTGCGCCTGGACGCCTTCGCGGGCGCTGAAGACGACCACGGCGCCATCGAGCACCCGCAGGCAGCGTTCGACTTCAGCCGTGAAGTCCACATGGCCCGGAGTGTCGATGAGATTAATGTGGGCATCCAGCCAGTCGAATGTGACGCAGGCCGAGTAAATGGTGATCCCGCGGTCCTGCTCCTCGGGATCGCAATCGGTCTCCGTGGTGCCGGCATCGACCTCGCCTGCGCGATGCTTGCTGCCGCTGCAGAAGAGCATGTGCTCGGTGACGGTGGTCTTGCCCGCGTCGATGTGGGCAATGACCCCGATATTGCGGATGCGTTGGATGTCGCGTGGCATGGCGTTGTTTGATTCTCGAATGGGAGGCGCCGCCCATGCAGCGCAGCGTGTCTTCAACCGGGCCGAATCGGCGCGCTCGACTCGATGGCGGCGCGCGTTTTCGGAAGGCTTTCGGGATGGTGTTGCTGCAGGAAGGCGATGAGTTGTTCACGGATTTCGCAGCGCAGATCCCAGGCCTTCGACGCATCGGACGCGGTGGCGAGGACGCGCAATTGAAGGGCGCGATCGGTGGTGTCGGTGACCTGGAGGTTCCAGAACCGCTGATCCCAGTCCTTGCATTCCTTGACGATCCGTTCCACGGCGGGCCGCAGTGCGGCGATGGGCGCCGTGTAGTCGACCCAGACAAAGACCGAACCGAGGATATCGGCCGAGGAACGGGTCCAGTTCTGGAATGGTTTTTCGATGAAGTGGCTCAAGGGCACGATCAGGCGGCGATCGTCCCAGATGCGGATCACCACGTAGGTGAGCGTGATTTCCTCGACGCGTCCCCATTCGCCTTCGACGATGACCACGTCATCCAGCCGAATGGGCTGGGTCATCGCCATCTGGAATCCGGCAAAGAGGTTGGCGATGGTGCGTTGGGCCGCGAACCCGAGGATGATCCCAACGACGCCGGCGGAGGCGAGGATACTGGTCCCGAAGCGGCGGACCTCATCGAACACCATGAGCATGGACGCGATGGTGAACACGGCGATGATGACGTAGATGGTCTTGCCCAGGACGTGGACCTGCGTATAGACCTTGCGGGCCTGGAGGTTGTCGGCCTGCGTGATGTCGTACCGGGCCAGCACCGCCTTTTCGAACAAGCCGACCGTTTGGAAGAGGACATAGGCGACGGCTCCGATGATCAGAATGGTGCCGCCCTTGGCCAGGATGCCGGCTGACTCGGGGGAGAGGCCAATAATGGGCAGCCCGAAGATGAGTCCGATGACGGGAACCACGACGCGCAGGCTCCTGCCGAGCAGCGGGACGATCAGGTCGTCAAGCTGGCTCCGACTCTTGCCGACGGAGGCCTTGAGACGGGCCTCGATCCAGCGGGTCGATCCCCAGAACCCCCAGAAGAGGGCAACGAACACGCCCAGATCGAACAGCGTGTCGAAGAGTTGCTGAACCGGATGCGGGTCCCGGACTGAGCGGAGCTGGAGCAGCACCGGCGTGGCGGCCAGATAAGCACCGTAGACCCAGATGATCAGATGGAGAGGCCGGCCCAGCGTTCGCCACATCTGTGTGCGCCACGCCCTGGAGTCCGGTTGGGCGTCGGCCTCGCGGATCTTGCGCCGCAGGAAGGCGGTGGCCAGTCGGTTTGCCGCCAGGACCAGCAAGCCCATGACGAGGAGCGCGGCGATGTCAACGGGGGTGATGCCCCCGATCAACGGTGTGTGCACAGCATTTCCGAAGGCACCTTCCATCACCACGGAGAGCAATGCCACCAGGTTGTTTGCCAGCGTCTCGAGCATTCCCCTGCCGGTGAAGTCTGTGGTCATCGTTGTTTCGATGTTGTGCGTGGCCTGGCACCGCCCGGCGAAAGCTCATCGAGAAGAGCGATCGGGAAACGGGCAAACACCTCCGCGAGCCTCAAGCCAACCCGATTGTTCCTGGACTGTGCGCGGTGACTTTCGTCCGTGAGGACATTGCGGAACTCATGCCCCCGCCGTGTTCCGGGCAAAACCAGCCGCGTCTCCCCCCAGACATCCTCTCCGAGCGGCCAGATGTCCAGATTTCGGGTGAGCCCCGCGACCAGGCGGGGCACGACGACGATTGTCTGTTGGTGACGGAGAACGCGGGCAAAGGCGCAGACATGCCGTGCCCCCTGGCCCGAAACGGAGATCGGCACATAGCGGCCCTGTTGAAACAGTTCGGGGTGAAGCCGTCGATAGCGCAGGACCTGATGGATGAGGAAGAGCTTCACCCGGCCGTCGCCGGGATTGCTGAGCAGTTCATCCAGGAAACCGGATGTGGGACCGGACGCGATCCCTGCCTGGACGGAGGCCATCAAGGCCTGGCGCAGATCGAAGTCCACCGCCCGCCGATTGTCCGGATCGACCAGGCTGAAATCCCAGAGGTCCGTGCCTTGATAGAGGTCGGGCACGCCGGGCGCGGTGAGTTTGAGCAGGGTTTGGCCAAGGGAATTCACGCAGCCGGCCCGGGCGATCCGGTTCACGAAGCCTTCGACGCTCCGGGTGAAGGCCGGATCCGCCAAGGCTCCCGCTACAAACTCCTTGAGCGCCTCTTCGTACGGGCGGTTCGGCTCGGACCAGTCCGTGTGCTGTTTGGCTTCGCGAGCCGCCTTTCCCATGTAGGCGATCGCTCGGTCGAGGGGCAGCGGCCAGGCGCCCACGACCGTCTGGTAGAAGAGGTATTCGGCGTTGCGATCGGGCCAGCCGTCGCGGCGGTGGCGCTCGTTGAGGGCGGACCAGGCGCGGACGGCCGCGATCCAGAGGCCGGGGATTTCCGACAGGAGCGCGAGGCGGGCGCGGACGTCCTCGCTGCGCTTGGTGTCGTGTGTCGAGGTTGCCAGCATCGTGGCGGGCCAGTGCCGGCAGGCCTGCTCGCAGGCGCGGTGGAAGTCGTTCACGCTCGAGCCGAACCGGCTCGGATCGCCGCCCACTTCGTTGAGGGCGGCAAAGCGGTTGTAGCAGTAAAAGGCGGTGTCTTCGCCGCCCTTGGCCATGGCCGGGCCTGTGAGTTGTTGGAAGCGCATCACAAACTCCGCGGCGAGCGGGTCCTGGACGCGCAGTTGCAGCAGATGATCGAGAAAACCAAGCGCTGCGGCGGACAAATGAGAGTCCGCGCGGCGGGCCTGCGTGACGGCCTCCGATGCGGCGGCCCGGTCGTTTTCTGAACAGATCGAGGCTTCGGCGCGGCAGTAGGCGCGATAGACCGGAAAGCAGGCGAGGACCTCGACAAGACCGTCGCGCAGTTCGTCCGGGCCGATCGCGAGACTTGGGGCGCATCTGGGGAGGATGGCGGCCAGGAGATGGGTCAGGCGGCTGACTTCCGCGACCAGATGGCGGCGCAGCACATGGCGCTTCTTGTCGCGCATGACCGCGGTGAAGTCCGTGGGCTCGCCGGTAAACTCCGAGTAAAAACGAGTCAGTGGTTCCTCCGCGGCGGGGTCGATGAACAGCCCGCCGGCGCAATTGAGGAAGTCATATCCGGTGGTTCCGGCGACGGGCCAGTCGGGGGGCACGGTTTCATCCGGTTGGAGGATCTTCTCGACGACGACCCAGGCGCCGGGAGCGGCGTGCGCCAGGCGGTGCAGGTAGTCTTGAGGATCGCGCAGGCCGTCCGGATGGTCGACGCGCAGGCCATCGAGCAGGCCGCGCTGATGCCAATCGAGGATGCGGTTGTGGGTGTCGGCAAAGACCTGAGGCAGTTCGACCCGCAGTCCGGCGAGGTGCGTGACCGTGAAGAAGCGGCGGTAATTGATGTGGAGATCGCCGTGGCGCCAGAAGGCGAGTCGGTACGGCTGTCGTTCGAGAAACTGTTCCAGGGACTTTCGATTCGAGTCGAAGTCGGCGATAGCCTCCTCGAGGAACTTGCCCGGCACCAGGATGGACTCGGGGTGGACGGGGAACTGCTGGTCGAAGTATCGGACGGTGACCTCGGCCTGTTCGCAAACGACTCGCAGTTCGCCTCGATCGAGGACCCGGTCGAGCTCATCGCCCAGCACGGGCATCAGGACCTTGCCGCGCAGGGCCGCGCAGGGCGGGTCCCAGTCGATGTCGAAGCTGTTGGCAAACGGGCTGGCCTGCCCGAGCCGGAGGACGTCCCACCACCAGGGGTTCTCGGGGCCGCCGACGGCCATATGGTTGGGAACAATGTCGAGGATCAGTCCCATGCCCCGCCCGCGCAGGGCGGCGGCCAGATCATCGAGGTCCGCCTCCGTCCCGAGTTCGGGGTTGAGTCGGGTCGGATCGCACACGTCATAGCCGTGAGTGCTGCCGGGGCGGGCCTTGAGAAGAGGTGAGGCGTGGATGTGGCTGACGCCAAGGGCGTCGAGATAGGGCAGCAAGGCGATCGCGTGTCGCAGGGTAAATCCGCGATGGAACTGCAATCGGTAGGTGGCGCGCGGGGCTTGGGGTCGGGTTTTCATCCCCTCGCGCGGAAGCCGAGCTGGTCGGCCAGTCGATTGAAGTGTTGCAGCCACTGTTGCGCCACAGGGTCGCCCATTGCGGCCTTGGCCTGCTGACGGGGCGCCACGTGTTTGAGCATCTGGAAGCAGAGATTCTGTGTCTTCCACAGGTTGATGTCGAGGCCGATCGACCGCACGACTTCGGCCAGAGCGGCGGTGCGGGCCAGATCCTCGATATCATCGGGCGCAGCTGTCAGACGATCGAGGCGGCGGTCGAGGTGTTTTTTCATGGCGTAGCCCAGGACCTCGTGCCGCAGTTCGAGATTGGCGGCCCGGGCCTGGTCGACAAGGGCGCGGAGGCGGTCCGGATCCGGGTCGTCGGAGTCGAACTGATTCAAGAGATCGCAGTTGAGGACGAAATCCATCGCTGTCTTGAGCGCGGAGGGGAGCGGCGCGCCAAGGTCCTTGAGGAAGCGCGCCAGGGGAGTGTGCACGTCGGCGATCTGGCGGTAGTGCCTTTCGATGTCCTGGCTGGTCGAGCGCAGCACCCGCTCGAGGACCTTGCGTTGCTGGTCGCGAAAGAGGCTTTTCACCGAGTAATTGGACTCGCCAAAATGCCTGTCCATCAGACGGATGACCTGTGGGAAATCGGCCCGGTCGAACGCCTCGCGAAACTCGGCGACCAGTTGCTGGAAGGCCTCGTCGCCCCGGAAAAACCGGACCCCGCTGTTGACGACGTGATCGCCCAGGTGCAGGGCGGCGTAGCTGAGCAGATCCCAGGCGCGCGTCACTTCCATGGTGACCTTCGAGCAGCCAATGACCAGCCGCGCTTTGCCGGCCGTCAGAGTCTCCCTGTGTCGCTGCTCGAACGTGCAGGAATAAACCCGGACACTCTGAGGGTACTCCTCGAAGAGCGATCCGACGGCGAAGTGCGCGCCCAGTTTCTCGCGGTCAATGACGGCGGGCTTGACGAACTTCTCGTAGATGACGCGGCCGTCGCCGTGTTCGGGCATGTTGCTGGGGGCCCTGGCCAGACGTTCCATGAACTCGGGCTCGAGGTCGTCGCCGTCGAGGTTCTGGAACAACTGGATGGCGCGTCCTGCGTATTGAATGACCTGCACCGTCTCGGGCCCGGAGAGTTCGTCGAAGAACCAGGCGCAACTGGTGTACATGAGCAGGGCGTGGCGCTGGAGTTCGAGCAGTCGCAGGGCGGCGATTTGCCGCTCCTCGTTCAGCGGGCCCTGACCGTGCCGCTCGAAGAAGGCGGCCCGGCTTTCCTCCGAGCGATCGAGGATGACGGCGATGTAATCGTCGCGCGCGGCCCACGGATCCTTGAGGAGCGTGGAGGCCATCGACTCGAAGCGCGGGGCCAGCATGTCCCGCAGCCAGTCGAGCGCCTCGCGCAGGGGTGCGCGCCAGCGCTGATGCCAGCCCGGGCGCCCGCCGCTGCTGCAGCCGCAGTCCGCATACCATCGGCTGACGCCGTGCGGACAGCTCCAGGCGCTGGGCTCGTGGATCTGGGCCTCCATGACCGGCGGGTGGTGTTCGAGGTACTCGCCGTAGTTGGTGAGCCGGGCGAGGCCGCTCGACTCGATGTGATTGAGAGCCGCGGCCAGGGCCATCTCTCCGCGCCCATGGTGGTGTCCGTACGACTCGCCGTCGGTGGCAATGTGGACCAACTGATCCCAGTCGCGCCCCTCGTCGTAACCATCCATCAACCGCCTGGCAAAGTCATCGCCGCTGCCGAGCAGATGCTCGAAGGCAACCGCTTTCGAGAGCGGCGCATCATAGAAAAAGACGCTCATGAGGCGCCCGGACGGCAACTTGACGGCATACGCGCGCGACGGATCGACGCGCCCGCCGTCCACATTGCTCCAGCGCCCGCCGCGCAGCGATCGCACGCGGCTGGCCTGGAAGGGGGAGAGAATCGTGAACTTGATGCCCGCCTCCGCGAGGGCTTCAAGCGTCGGCGTGTCCGCGGCGGTTTCCGCGAGCCAGAGGCCCTCGGCCGGGCGGCCGAAGCGGTGCTCGAAATCGCCCAGGCCCCAACGAACCTGGGTCCGCTTGTCGCGGGGATTCGCCAGGGGCAGGATCATGTGGTTGTAGGCCTGCGCCAGGGCTGAGCCGTGTCCTGAGAACCGCTCGCGGCTTTGCCGATCCGCATCGACGATTGCCGTCAGGACATCCGGCGCCTGCTGTTCCATCCAGGCCAGGAGGGTGGGGCCGAAATTGAAGCTGATGCGGGCGTAGTTGTTGACGATGTCAACGATGCGTCCTTCGCCATCGAGCAGGCGCGCCGTGGCGTTGGGCGCGTAACACTCGGCGGTGATGCGCTCGTTCCAGTCGTGGTAGGGAAACGCCGAGTCCTGCAGCTCCACCGCCTCGAGCCACGGATTCTCGCGCGGCGGCTGGTAGAAATGTCCGTGGATGCAGAGGTAACGTTCCATGGGAAGTCAGGCGTTCGGCAGGCGTTGCGCCAACAGCAGGGGGGTGTTGGCGGGGGGGGGGGCGGCCCGCGGCCCCCCCCCCCCCCCCCCCCCACGACCGGTTCGTCCGGCGAGCCGGGGCCGCCGCGGCGCGCATCGGAGGAATCGAGGCATTGGCGCCACCGGCCCGGCGGCAGCGGGGCGTCGAGGGCGGACTCCTGGTCGGAAAAGTTGAAAAGGAGCACCACAGCGTCGTCGTCGGTCCACTGGCGGATCATCAGGACGTTGTCCGAGTCGAAGGCCGTTGTTTCGATGTTCTCCTTGGCCACGAGGGCGATGGCCGGCATCCGTTTGCGCAAGGCGAGCAGGTGGCGGTAGAACGCGCGCAGGTTCCGATGATCGCCCTCGTCGGCCAGGGCATGGTTGAGTTTGCCGCGGCGAAAGGTGTCCGGGTCCTGTGGATCGGGCACGTCGCCTCCCCAGTCGAACGCGGCAAATTCTTCCCGCCGCCCTTGGCGCACCGCCTCGACCAGGGCCGGGTCGGTGTGGCTAACGAAATACTGGAACGGTGCCGTCTCGCCGTACTCCTCGCCCATGAAGAGCAACGGAACGAATGGCGAGAGCAGCACGGCAGCGGCGGCGAGCCGTTGCCGCGCCGCGGACAATGTCGAACTGAGACGGTCGCCCAGGCGCCGATTGCCGACCTGGTCGTGGTTCTGGGCGAAGACCACAAACTGCTCCGGGAGATTGAGCCGCGGACTGCTCCCGTGCCGGCGCTGCCGGTGGCGCGAGTGCTCGCCGGTGTACGCGTAGCCCTCCCGCCACACTTTTGCGAACTGGGACAAGCCGCCGTAGTCGCTGTAATAGCCCTGCTGTTCCCCCGTCAGAAGGACGTGCAGCGCGTGATGAAAATCGTCGCTCCACTGCGCATCGAGCCCGTAGCCTCCCAGCCGGCGGGGAAGGATGTGGCGGGCCATGTTGAGATCGCTTTCGGCGATGAGATGAAAGTGGCGCCGGTCGGGCGCGGCCGCGGCCCGGCACGCCTCGCTTAGCTCCTCGAGGAACGGGATGGCGGAGAAATCATGGATGGCATGCACGGCGTCCAGGCGCAAGGCGTCGATGTGACACTCCCGCTGCCAGTAGAGGGCGTTTTCGATGAAGTAACGGCGCACGTGGTCGCTGTGGGGGCCGTCGAAGTTGAGCGCCTTGCCCCATGGCGTGCGGTACCGGTCGGTGAAATAGGGCGCGAAGTCGGCGAGGGAATTGCCTTCGGGGCCGACGTGGTTGTAGACGACGTCGAGCACCACGGCCAAACCATGCCGGTGAGCCGCATTCACCAGCCCTTTCAATCCGATCGGGCCGCCGTAGGAGTCCTGCGCCGCGAACGGATAGACGCCGTCGTAGCCCCAGTTGCGCGTGCCGGGAAACTGGGCGACAGGCATCAACTCGATGGCCGTGATGCCGAGATCGCGGAGCGCGGGCAAGTGGGTTATGACCGCTGAGAAGGTGCCTTCGGAGGTGAACGCCCCCACGTGCAGTTCGTAGAGGACGTAATCGCATAAGGGCAGCCCCTTCCAATTCGAGTCTGTCCAGTCGAACCAAGGATCCGTCACGCGCGACGGCCCATGAACGCCGCGCGGTTGCCAGCGCGACGCGGGATCGGGCCGGTCGGTTCCCGTCCAGTCTGAAGAGGTAATCGGTCCCGGGCGGCACGTCGTCGACTACGGCGGCGGTATCCGCCATCCTCGCGCGCAAGGAGCCGCCCGGCGTTCGACGGGCTCGAGCAGACGCACCTCGACCGACTGGCGCTCTGGCGCCCAGACACGGAAAGCGCAGGCCCCGGCACCGTCGGGAACGGCTCCCAAGCTGGAATCTGAAGAAGGAATGAACTGTGTCATTGCGCTTCTCGAGAGTTTGAACCGGATCGCAGGCGCGTTCAAGCATCGCATGAGTCCGTGTCGCATGAGTTGGCGACGGGTCACGACCCGTGCAGACGTCGGTCGATGCATTTGGTTGTTGTCGGCGTTCTGTCGCCCGGTGAGGGCACCGGGCCTACAGCACGGGAGAATGCAGCGCTTGCAGGCCGGGTCCCCTGACCCGGCGCTGTCCTGCTCCCGATGTCAGACTCGCGCCGCGTGGGGGCACGCGGGCACCAAGCGAATGCGCCCGGCGCAGGCCTTGCAGAGCTCTGAGGAGCGCAAGGCATCGGGCGTTGCGGCGCAGTTCGTCGAGGCCGAGTCGGGCCTTGCGGCTCCAGTTCACCCTCTCGAGCGATGTGCCCGGCGTGTTCTGCGGAGCGGTTTCCCCCCAGAGATCTTCGAGATTCAGCAGCACCCACCGGGCGGAACTCGCCCCAAGAATCCGCACGGCCTCGCGGAACAAAGCGTGCGGGTCGATCCGGTTCGGCGTCGGACTGGGCTGGTCCCGAACCAGACGGTCGAGGACCTGGCAGAGGCGCCTTCGCACGCGGCGGGCGGCGGCGGCTTCATTGTCGTCGATGAGATCGAGGTCCAGGCGGTCGGCGATATCGACTCCGCTGCAGAATCCCGCGAAGGGGGGCATGTCGTGTGTGTTGAGGCTGGCCACGGCATGGGCGGGGATCCTCCGCAGCGGGGGGCGCGGGGGCGGGCGCAGTTCGGATTGAAGAACGAACATGCCGGCGATGGCGTGTCGCTCGAGCCGGCTGTTGACGACAGGTGGCACGGTGCCGAGGTTTTCTCCGACGATTGCGGCGTGGTGCCGATGCGACTCGATGCTCAGGATCGCGTAGAACTCGTCCGCCGGGTACGTGACGTAAGCGCCTTCGGTCGCTGGAAAACGATTCGGCACCCAGTAGAGCCGGTGAAGCCCCATCACGTGATCGAGTCGCAGCATTCGGGCCTGCTCGAGGTGGTGGCGCACATAGGCGCGGACGTAGCCGTGCCCGTGCGCCCGACAGCGTTCGGGATGAAGCGGCGCGAACCCCCAGTTCTGGGCCCGTGTAAAGACCGGATCCGGCGGAGCGCCGCCGGAGGCCTCGCGCGCGAAGAGGTCCCGGTAGCGCCAGGCGTCGTAGCCGTCGCGATGCGTGCCGAGCGGCATATCGAGATAGAGCTTCACACCGCGTGCTCGAGCGCACTTCGAGAGCCGGGTCATCTGCTCGTGTGCCAGCCACTGGACGTAGAGATGGTATTCGCGCGAGGCACGGGGACAGTCGGCATCGCGCAAGAGGCCGTCCCGCAAACGGACCGGCCATTGCAGCCAGTCCCGGCCGCGCTCCTCCTGGGCGGCGCGGAAGCGGGCGTAGTCGGCGAGCCGCGGCCGGGCTTCGAGGAACTGATCGAAGGCGTCTCGGCGCGGAGAAGGCCGTGTGAAGAAAAAGCGGCTCAGGACTTCGAGGATGCCACGCTTGAGCGCCATCTGGGCAGCGAAGTCCGCGAGCGGCGCACGGCGCAAAGCGCGGAGCTGTTCCTGAAGGTCTGCCGAGCGCAAGCGGCGCCGGGCCGGAGGGCAAGAGGCAAGCTCGGGGACATCCTCGAGACTCAGATAGAACTCGTTCCAGAAGAGCCGGCTGACCGGCGAATAGGGACTGGGTTCGGCCGGTGTCTCGAGGAAGGCCGGCAACAGGGGCAGGGTGCCGACAACGCGTCCGCCTTGGCTGGCGACCCATGCGATCAAGTCGTGCAGATCGGCAAAATCACCCGCGCCCCAGCTTCGCGACGAGTGCAATGCATAGAGAGGCGCGAACAGGCCCCATTCGAGCCCCCGGCGCCTGTTCCGATAGCAGCGCTCCGGGGCGCAGAAGACGTGGGTCTCCCAGCATCCGTCCGCGCATTCGAGTCGGAGGCGATGATACCCTGTGGGGAGGCTGCGCGGCACGGGCAGGAGCCGGCGGACCAGCAGTTCCCCATCCGCCCGCGTCCTGCCCGCCTCGGGCAGGCGATCAAGCCGCGATTCGCGTCGGCGGACTGCACCGTCTTCGAGCCGCCATTCGGTGCGGGCCGATCGGGCCGAAAGGCGTTCGGGCAATTGCAGACCAATGGCGCCCGGGCGCCCGCGCCAGACGACGTGGACGGGTTCGAGGGCGCGGCGGGCGCGGGTCTGACGGGTTTCGCGCAGGGCATCCGGAACGTCGTTGGCGCGGCGCACGGGCACGCCCATGGCGCGGAGAACGGCCAGAAGCGTGTCGGGACTGGCGAATCGGCGCTGCCGTGCCATGTCCAGATAGCTCGTATGGACGCCGTGGAGGCGGGCGAGCGTCTCGATTTCTTTCCCGTGCGGGCGCGAGTGTCTCATCGGCGTCTCACTTACGCTCAGGGCTCCGTCTTTGCGTTCGGCGCGGGCGCCTCATCGATCTCGAGTGTGACCTGACGGGGCTCGATATTCTCGAGGTTCAGCTTGGCCGGGTAGGAGAGTTCGGTGCTGGTGATGCGGAAGGTGCGGCGCCCGCGCCGCGCGTCCCAGAGTTGCAGCACGAGGCGGATGTCGCCGGAGCCCAGGAAATCGAACTCCTTGCGCGGGGCGGAGAAGCTGACCACGATGCTTTCGGGGCGGACCGTGGTGACGACGAGATTGGTTCCGAGCAGTCCGTACTGGACAGGGATCTCGAAGGAGCGGTGGACGACCTGGCTGCGATGGACGACCACCAGCCAGAGACTGACGGCCAGAACGAGTGCGAGGACCTTCTCGCGGTAGTTGTGATGGTAGAGATCGCGCCAGAGACGGAACTCGGGCTGGGGAGCGATCTCGTGATAGAAGGCTTCGAGGATGGTCGCCAATTCACTCGAATCGGCCACCATCCGGATGCGGCCGCGACGGACGACGGAAATGGCGCCGCGTTCCTCGGACACGACCAGGCAGAGGGCGTCGCTGCGTTCGGACAGGCCCAGGGCGGCGGCATGGCGAGTGCCTCTGCGGGGGAGTTCCTCGAGATTCTTCGAGAGGGGCAGATAGGCGCCGAGCTTGTCGACCTGGTTGCCTTCGATGATGACCGCGCCGTCGTGGCCCGGCGAATGGGGATCGAAAATGCTCCGAAGCAAGGGTTCGCTCAATCGTCCGTTGACCTCCTCGCCCCCCTGCACGTGGCGCGCAATCACGTCGTGTCCGCGCACCACCACCAGCGCCCCGATGCGGGCCCGGGCCAGATCCCCCAGGGTGCGGGCGAGGATCTCGACCTCGCGGCGGGGGAGGCGCCGGGCCTGGCGCCGGTAGAGGGGCAGGCTGCGCTCACGCCACCACAGGCCCACCCGCTCGAAGAAGTAACGGAGATCCTCCTGGAAAATCACCACAAGCGCCACGAGGATAATCGCGAAGAAACCTCGCAGCAGCGTGATGGTCAACCGGAGATCGAGCTTCCAGGCGCCCAGATAGAGCAGGCCGAAGATCACGATCCCGACAACGATCAGCGAGGAGCGGCGCGTCCGTTTAAGAGCGACGAGGAACGTGTAGATGATCAGCATGACCACCGCGATGTCGACAAAGCCGCTCACGCTGATCTGAGTCAGGGCGCGGAACAGATATTCCAGCCAGTCCATCGGCGTTCAGCTCGCAAAGGGTTTGCGGGGCTCGGTCGTGCCCCGAATGCGCAGACGGCCCCTCAAGCGCTCGGTCAGCACGCGTTCGCGTTCGTTCCATTTCTCTTCCGGGGCGTCGAGCCCGACGCGGCAACTGCCGCCGGCGATCGGCCCGTGGCCGCCGGCCTGGGTGCGCTGAACGAAGACGTCGCGCAACACCTCGCCCGCCTGGGCGTCCTGGTGGACGCTGCGCAACGAGACGTGCAGGCGGCCCTTGTAGCGCCCGGAGACGAAACACCACTGGGCGCGCTCGTACGTGAGCAGGAACTCCGCCACCTGCGAGACGCGATCGGGGGTGTCGACCGCGCCGAGATGCGACACCACCAGGCGGCGGTACTGGACGGCTTCGCGGATGCCGCGGCCCAGCACGCTGAAGAACTTGCGGGGGCGCAGCGGGTTCTGAATGCGCGCCAGGGCCCGCATGTCGGCGTGGCGCAGCACCTCGAGATACGTCTGGGTGACATCCGCGCGGCGCGCACGGTACAGGTCGAGCGTGTCCGTGAGAATCCCGTACGCCAGCGCGGTCGCGACGCGCGCCGGGATATCGGGGCTGGTTTGGAGCAGGGCCTGGGCGACCAGGACGCACGTGGCGCCGCAACCGGGGTCGACGATGGCCAGGCCGGCCGAGGGCGGGGTGTCGCCAGGATGCTGATCGAGGACGAGGCTGGCCTTGCGGTTGCCCGGGAACGGGTTGTTGCGAAAGGCCGGCTGGGTATCCACCAGCGCGACGTTCGCGAAGCGCTTGAGCAGCACCGGGTGAAACCGGTGCATCCGGATGCGAAGGGTCCGAACCATCGCCTGGTTCTCGACGCGTCCGACGATCCCGCCGTAGGCGATGCGGGCTTCGATGCCAAAGGCCGATTGCACCAGGTGCTGAAGCCCATACATCGAGCCGATCGCGTCCGGATCCGGGAAGTCATGGCTCATGATCAGGAGCGGCGACAAGGCCGCGCGATGCTCGGCAAGGAACGCGAGCAGGATGCGGGCGTGATCCGCGGAGTTGGGAGGGGGACCGTTTTCGGGCGTCGTCATTGCGAGAGTGTCAAATCGTCAGACGGGTTCGCCCAGCAGGCGCAAGATGCCGTGCAGCGGGATCTCGAGCCGCGGCGGGCGGCGGTTCAATTGGAAGCGGATCTCCTGGATCGTTTTGTCCAGGAGATGCGTCCGCAACAGGATTTCGAGTTCGTCCTCCGCCGCCGGAAGGAGTTCGGACGATTGGAGGGCGTCGCGGTAGGCGTGTCCGAAGGCGGCGCTGACCGCGTAGTGCCAGAATCGGACCCAAGGTTCGAACGCCGCCACGTTTTCCGGGGGAAGCCCCCCGCGCGCGACGTGCTGCTCCACGGCGACGGTCGCGGCGTAGTCGAACGAGCGGATCAGACTGGCCACGTCGCGCAGAGGCGAGCGCCTGATCCGGCGCTCGCTGGACGGCACAGTCGGCTCGCCCCGGAAATTGACGAGGACGAAGTCGCGTCCGTTCCAGTCGATCTGTCCAAGATGCAGGTCCCCATGGACCCGCAGCCGCCTGGCGTCGATCTGCCGGTCGAGCAACGACTGATAGCGTTCGAGAATTGCATTCTGTGAATCGAGCACCCGCGCCGCCAAGAGGGCGGTGCCGGACGGCAGTGCGCCGAGTTGCTTGCGAAGCAGTCGGAGATTCTCCGTCGCCAGGTTGCGCATCGATTGAAAGAGCCCCCGCAGGGAGTGCGGTGTCAAAGGTTCCGAGCCGAATTCCGGATGATCCGGATCGGACGCCAGGACATTGTGGAAGGCGGCGACGCAGACCCCCAGGCGGCGGGCCGATTCGAGGTAGGTGCCGACAAGTTCCTGGACGACGGGCGATCTGTGCCAGCCGGAGCGGTCGAGCAGATCGTCCCGGAGCGGGGGCGGTTGCTGGGCTTTGGCATCGAGCGTTCCTACCTGGTCGTAGTACTGTCCCAAGGCATCCAGCGCGGCGCTCCACGCATCCACCATGCCGGGAATCGGGTCCGTGGCGATCGCGATCGCGAGCCTTTCGCGGCCGCGAGCAACAAAGTCCACGCCGCCCGCCAAACGCGGCAGGTTGGGAAAGCCCTTGTCGCGAAGGAAACGCACCAGTTCGATGTCGACGTCTGTGCTGCCGTCCAGACCGCGCACGATCTCGAGCCGCAACCCCGCGCTGAAAGGCGCGCCGGCCGTGCCCGGATCCGTCGTCGCGCCGGCTGCCGCCGGCGGCCCGGGCTCGATCGGCAGATCCCGCCAGGCAGGGCCCCGCCAGCCTTCGAGATGTCCCGCCATGCCGTCGCGCCGCTGGCCTTGGCTGATCAGGTCAAGGAGGACCTGAGAGAACCCGCCGCTTGCCGCGGTATCCTGGAGAGCGCCCGGCCCGTCGGTGTCCGTGACGAGATTGACGATGATTGGGCAGGGCGGCTGACTGTTCCGCGGGCCGGCTTCGGCCCCGGCGCTGAACTCCAGGGGCAGCGCGTAGAGTTCCGAGTTGCCCTGGGCGAAGTCCACACCGACGACCGCCAGCAGGCTGTCGGGTCCGCCGGGCGCGGACACGGGGAATGCATCGACGATGGCCGCCTGCTTGATGCGCCTGGACTGGCCGCGGAACCAGCTCTGGGAGCGAAGAAAATCGGGAAGGACTGCGTCGAGGAGCGCGCGTTGATTGCCGCGCACCAGATCGGGCCAGGCCCGGACCTCGATGGTCTTGCGGTCGGTTGGGGGCTCGAGATCGGCGGAGGCGGCTCCCGATGCCAGAGAAAACCAATAGAAACTGTGGGGGCCCAGGGTCAGGAGGTAGGGTTTGTCGGTGATGACCGGGAAGGCGCCCTGGCTGAACAGTTCGACGGGCGTGGCTTGCCGGAAGGGGGCGAGGTCCAGTTCGACGGCCTGGGCGAAGCGGGAGAGGTTGGCCACGACGAGCAAGGTCTCGCGCTCGTCGCGGAGGACGTAGCTGAGAATGCTGCGATTCTCCGGATGGAGGAACTCGCACACTCCCTCGCCCAGCGCGCGCCATTTCTTCCGCAGCGCCAGCAGCCGGCGCATCCACCAGAGCAGGGAATGCGGGTTGCCCAGTTGGGCCTCGACGTTGACGGCCTCGTAGTGGTACTCCGGATCGTAAATGATCGGGAGGTAGAGACTCTGGGGGTTGCCGCGGGAGAATCCGGCGTTCTTGTCCGAGCTCCACTGCATGGGCGTGCGGACGCCGTTCCGATCCCCCAGAAAGATGTTGTCGCCCATGCCGATTTCGTCGCCGTAATAGAGCACCGGCGTGCCGGGCAGGGAGAACACCAGCGCGTTGAGAAGCTCGATGCGTCGGCGGTCATTGCCGAGGAGGGGGGCGAGCCGGCGTCGGATACCGAGGTTGAGTCGGGCCTGGTGGACTTGGGCGTACATGCGGTACATGTAGTCCCGCTCCTCGTCGGTGACGGTCTCGAGAGTGAGCTCGTCGTGATTGCGCAGAAACAGCGCCCATTGCGCGGTCGCGGGGATTGCCGGCGTCTGCTCGAGGATATCCACAATCGGGGTGCGATCCTCCATCCGCACGGCCATGAAGAGCCGGGGCATGAGCGGAAAATGAAATGCCATGTGGCATTCGTCGCCCTGTCCCTGGCCGAAATAGGCCACCGCGCTCTCGGGCCATTGGTTGGCCTCCGCCAGCAGGATCCGGTCCCCGTACTTCGCGTCCACATGCGCCCGCAGCCGGCGCAGGGCGGCGTGCGTCTCGGGAAGCCCCTCGCAGCTCGTCCCCTCCCGCTCGTAGAGGCACGGCACGGCGTCCAGCCGAAACCCGTCGACTCCGAGGTCGAGCCAGAAATCCAGCACCTTGATCATCGCGTCGAAGACGGCCGGATTGTCGTAATTGAGATCCGGCTGATGGGCGAAGAAGCGATGCCAGTAATAGGCGCGGGCGACATGGTCCCACGTCCAGTTCGATCCTTCGATGTCCTTAAAGATGATCCGCGCATCGCGATAGCGCTTGGGTGTGTCGCTCCAGACGTAGAAATCGCGCTCCGGGCTTCCGACCGGGGCGTGGCGGGCGCGTTGGAACCACGGGTGCTGATCGGAGGTGTGGTTCATCACAAGTTCCGTGATCACACGCAGCCCGCGCTGATGCGCCTCGTGAAGGAAGACCTTGAAGTCCTCGATTGTTCCGTAGCTGGGGTGAATGCTGTAGTAATCCGCAATGTCGTATCCGTCGTCCCGCAACGGAGAGGGGTAGAAGGGCAGCAGCCAGACCGTGGTGACCCCGAGATCCTTGATGTAATCGAGCTTGCTCGTCAGGCCGGGCAGATCGCCCATGCCGTCGGCGTTGCTGTCGCGGAACGCCCGCACATGCAGTTCGTAGATGACACCGGTCTTGTACCAGAACGGGTCCCGGTCCAGGCCGTCGCGTGTCGGATGGGTGCTTGTCATGATTGGAAAATCGGCCGCGCCCGTTTTGGCGCGCATCCCCGATGCTTTCGTCTCGGCGCCAGACAGTCGGGCGCCACGACGCCTTCGCCCGAGCCTTCCGCGCGTCCTCGAGACCGATCGCAGCAAGGCCCGGAATCAGCGATCCCACACGACTGGTTTCCGCCAAGCACGCGCGGATACTCGGACGAGCGATCCGCGGGATGCAACAGGTTTTTGCGGGGCAGGCGCGGCCCGCTCGATTGACGACCGATCCAGTGCGCGCTAGCGTGACCGCATGAATGACGTACGGGATGGCAAACCGAGCGGCCTCGATCGTTGTGCGGAGGGCCAGGCCCTGGCGCCGGCTCAAGTCCAGTCGCTTGCGCTCGAAATTCGCGCGCTCAAGCAGCGCCTCAACGCCGTCATTCTCGCCCACAATTACCAGGTGCCCGAGATTCAGGACGTCGCCGATTTCGTCGGCGATTCGCTCGGCCTCTCGCAGCAGGCGGCGGCAACCCCGGCCGACGTCATTGTCTTCTGCGGCGTGCATTTCATGGCCGAGACGGCCAAGATCCTGAATCCCGACAAGATCGTCGTGCTGCCGGACAAGGACGCCGGATGCTCGCTCGAGGAAAGCTGTCCGCCCGACCAGTTGGCCGCATTGCAGCGGACCAATCCGAACTTCTATACCGTCACCTACATCAACTGCAGCGCGGCGGTGAAGGCGTTGAGCGACGTGATTTGCACCAGCGGCAACGCGGTCAAGATTGTCGAGGCGTCTCCGAAGGAGAAGGACCTGCTGTTTGTGCCGGACGAGAATCTGGGCGCCTGGGTCATGGAGCAGACCAAGCGGCCCATGACCCTGTGGAAGGGCAATTGCTACGCGCACGTCGAGTTCCGGCGCGACAGCCTGTTGCGGATGCGTCAGCGGTATCCGGACGCCAAAGTTGTGGTCCATCCGGAGAGCCTGCGCGAGGTGCGCGATCTCGGGGACGCAGTCTGTTCGACGGAAAAGATGATCAGCTACTGCAAGACCAGCCCGGCCAGGCAGTTCATCATCGTTACCGAATCGGGCATCGTCCATCGCTTGCGGAAGGAATGTCCGGGCAAGGAGTTCCTCTGCGCCCCGGTTTTCGACGCGATGCGGCTGCCCACCGACAACTGCCGCTGCTGCGAATGCAAGTACATGAAGCTGAACACGCTCGAGAAAGTCCGCGATTGCATGAAGCGTCTCGCCCCGCGCATCGAGTTGCCCGATGACGTCCGGCAACGGGCACGGCTCCCCATCGAGCGCATGCTCGAAATCTCGGCCCGCCCCTGATTGACTCCGCGCGGGCCGGCGGGCCGACGGCCTGAATCCTCCGGGTTGCACCGTCGAGGATTCTAGCCTGCATTTCTCACCGGTTTTTGCCACCGCGAAGCCGGAGTTCACAAGAGAAGTCAGCATGCGGGCTAGGGTTTTGTTCTTGCTGCGGTGGCTGCGTCTCGATACTTTCCGGCCCGTTGCTGCGCGGTTAGCTCAGGGGTAGAGCACTTCCTTGACACGGAAGGGGTCAGAGGTTCAAATCCTCTATCGCGCACCAGTTCCACCAATTGCCGCTCTGGTCGAGCCAGAGTGGAGTGTCCGTTCGTCCCGGCGAACGCCGGTCTTCCCAATCGATCTTCCCACTGATCTTCCGGCTTGGCGCGCGGGCGGTTGCGTCCTAAAAAAACCGCATGTCTCACAAACTGACTGGGCAGTGGGTTTTGATCACAGGCGCGTCGAGCGGTTTTGGCGCAGCCGGCGCGATGGCTTTCGGGCGCGCAGGGGCTCGACTTCTGCTCGGCGCCCGCCGGGAGGATCGGCTAAGCGCCGCGGCGCTCGAAGCCAAGGCCGCCGGGGCGGCCGAGGTGGGCTACCATCCGCTCGACGTGGCGAGCACGGCCAGTGTCGACGCGTTCGCAAGCTGGGTGAGGGAGTTCACGCCGCGGGTGGATGTGCTCGTTAACAACGCCGGCGGGGCGCTCGGGCTCGAACCGGTGGCCGAGGGGAAGGACGCCGACTGGGAGGCGATGATGCAGACCAATGTGCTCGGCGTGCTGCGCATGACCCGGTCGGTGTTGCCGCTCATGCTGCCGCATCGAGCCGGAACCATCATCAATATCGGATCGATCGCCGGCCGCACCGCCTACGAGGGCGCAGCCGCCTATTGTGCCGCCAAGGCGGGCGAGTTGCAGATCACCCGGTCCTTGCGCCTCGAATTGTGCGGGACAGGCCTGCGCGTTGCGACGATCGATCCGGGCATGGCG
>JAXGQW010000034.1:0-54916 GCA_040766265.1 Verrucomicrobiota bacterium | reverse complement strand
CTCGCCCTGGAGGCTGCCGTAACAGAACAGGAGCGATTCGCGGGCTCCGCCAAGGACTGTCTGTCGTGCCTGCTCGATGTACGTGCGTTCGGTCGTGCCGTAAGGATCGAACCAGCCCCCGCCGCACTTCGCCCCGCCCAGATTGCCCAGCCAACGCATGATGAAATACGCCTCGTACTGGACGGTCCCGCCCCACCGCGGGTCCCGATAGTCCCGCGTCTCGGTGCCGACCCACGTGCGATCGAAATCGCGCGTCTGGCGAATGACCTCGTACCCCCGTTCGTGGAAGCGGTCATACCATTGCGGATACTTGATGATCAGGCAGGCCTTTGGATTGACCTGCTTGGCCACACGAAGCACGCAATCACGGGAGAGTTGGCCCATCAGCTCGCAACGATAGTCCTCCCACGCATCCCCACTTACGGGATAGGTGCGCCCGCCGAGCGTGACCGCGCGGGCCTGTCGGGCGGCGTCGCAGGCGGCGCAGGTGCAATCGGTGAACCAGAAGTCGTCGATCATGATCTCGTCCGACAAGCTGGCGGCGAACGCGAAGATGGCCTTGACCCGCTCCTGGGTGGCGGGATCGGTGTAGCAGGAGATGACGTTCCAGCCCGTGGACCGCTTGCCGACCTGCGTGGGCGTCACGCACCCGGACACGCCAAAGCCCTCGACGCGAAACCGGGCCATGGCATTGGACAACGTGGTGCGGTCGGCCTGGTAGCCATCCCGGAAGCACTCGATATAGACCTGCGTGACGGCAGTGCGCTTGCACCACTCGATCGCGGCGGCCAGGCCGCTCTCGTTTGCCAACCGGCCGCGGACGTCCTGCGCCGTAAACAGCGTCGAGAACCGGTGAGCGTCGGATTGCTGACGGGCGAGGCTCCAGAGATCGGGGGCGGCCTGCGAACTGGCGGCGGCGGCCGTGGATTGGGCCATGAAGGCACTGAGGAGCAGAGCGGTGAGAAGGATCGCTTTCACAGCGCGGAGTCTTGCACACTCGCACACGCGGTTTCAATCAGCCATCTGCTCGGCGACAAGCGCGTCAATCTCCGTGCGGTGATCCTCCTAGCCCAAAGCTTCTTTCGCCGCTTGGCTGTCGAGGCGGGCTGTGTCATGATCCGGACCGATGCGCCACTTTCTTCTCATACTGGCCCGCATGGTTCATGGATTTGTGACCACGGCGAAGCCGAAGACTCCAGAATGCGGACTGCTGCGGGCCAGCCTGGCCGTGCTTGCGGCAGTGTGCTTTGCGCCGTCGATTCCAGCGCATGGGGCCGAAACGGCCGCCATCGAGCCCGTCGCACTGCGAACGGAGTTCTTATCCAATCCTCGGGGACTGGACGATCGGCAGCCGCGGCTGAGTTGGCAGATCGCGTCCGGGGCGCGCGGGCAGAAGCAGACCGCGTATCGCGTTGTGGTTGCGAGCGCGAGCGAGAAACTGGATGCCGACGAGGGGGACCTCTGGGATTCGGGGCGTGTGGCGGGCGACGATACGATCCAGATCGCGTATGGCGGTCGGGCCCTGGCCTCGCGACAGACCTGTTTCTGGAAGGTCAAGGTGTGGGACGCCGAGGGCAAGGCCGGCGATTGGAGCCGTCCGGCCCGCTGGACGATGGGGTTGCTCGAACCGTCGGATTGGCAGGCCCAATGGATCTCCTTCAAGGACACGTCTCCCCTGCACTCGGCGCGCGACCGGCTATTTCTGCCGCCGGCGCGCCATTACCGAAAGGCCTTCAACGTCGAACGCGATGTGCGGCGGGCGACGCTTTACGGTTCAGCACTCGGGTTGGCGGAGTATCATATGAACGGCCAGCGCGTGGGCGACGCGTATTTCGAGCCCGGATGGGCCGACTACCGACGCCGCGTTCACTACCGGACGCATGACGTGACGTCTCAAATCCGCCGCGGTCCCAACCGCATCGGCGCCATTGTCGCCGACGGCTGGTATGCGGGGTACGTGGGGTATGGCTTGCTGGTGGGGTACGGTCCGAACAAAGCCGGCCGCTGTTTCTACGGGAAGACGCCCGCACTCCTGGCCCAGCTTGAAATCGAATACGTCGACGGCTCGCACGAAACGATCGGGACGGACACCTCGTGGCAGGTCAGCGGCGACGGGCCTATTCGGGAAGCCGACCTCATCATGGGCGAGGCCTGCGATGCGCGTCGTGAAGACTCCGGTTGGTGCTCCGCCGGCCCGGTTTCGGCGGACCGGGGCCCGGCCGCCCCGCCCTGGGTCTGGGAACCGGCCATTCCGGCTGAGGACAACGGAAGCACGAAGGCCATCTTTTCGGACACATTGGGAAATCGGGAAGTCGAGTTGGGGTTCCAGCGTCCGCCGCGGCTCCAATTCTACGCCGCACCGCCCATCCGCGTCACGCAGGCGTTGCCGGCCCGGCGCCGCACCGAACCGCAACCCGGTGTCTTCATCTACGATTTCGGGCAGAACTTCGCCGGCATCGTCCGGATCGGCGTCAAAGGGCCGTCCGGGGTGACGGTGCGGCTGCGATTCGGTGAAATGCTGCACGCGGATGGCCGACTGATGACGGAGAATTTGCGGCGCGCCCGCGCGACGGATTTCTACACGCTGCGGGGTGATCCGCAGGGCGAGACCTGGCAGCCGCGGTTCACCTATCATGGATTTCAGTATGTCGAGGTGACGGGGCTGGAGGAGGCGCCCGGTTTGGACGCCGTGACGGGGTTGGTGCTCCACAACGACACGCCGCTGGCGAGCGAGTTTGCCTGTTCCGACGAGGTGATGACGCGTTTCTGGAAGAACACCCAATGGACCCAACGCGCCAATTTCATCGAGATGCCCACCGACTGCCCCCAACGCGACGAACGGCTCGGCTGGATGGGCGACGCTCAAATCTATGCGGGGACTGCCTGTTTGAACGCCGATGTCGCCGCGTTCTTCACCAAATGGCTCGATGACGTCGACGAGGCCCAGCGCGATGACGGTCCGTACCCCGATTATTGCCCCTATCCCATGGCCCATGGCGCCCCGGGACAAACCTGGGGAACGGCCTGGACCGATGCCGGGATCATCTGCCCCTGGACCGTGTGGATGGCCTACGGCGACACACGCGTCATCGAACGTCATTGGGCTTCGATGACGCGGTTTATCGAGTGGCGCAAGCAACGGGCGCCGGATTTGCGGGGGCGCAAAGACGGCAACACGTGGGGCGACTGGCTCAACGTCAACGAGGCAACGCCGATCGAGATGATCGATGCCGCCTATTTCGTCCACGACGCCCAACTGATGGCCGAGATGGCCGGCGCGATCGGCCGGAGCGCCGAGTCACAGGCCTATGGCGATCTGCACAGGCGGCTGGCCGAGCGATTCGCCGCCGACTATCTTCGTCCGGACGGCACCCTCGAAGTCGACACGCAAACCGCCTATGTGTTGTCGGCGCGCCTGGCCGGGATTCCGGTCACTCGCGGCAAGGGGATTGTGAAGCACTTGGCCGACAAGATCGCGAAGAACGAATACCGCATGGCCACGGGCTTTCTGGGGACCAAGCACCTGCTCCCGGCCCTGACTGAAGGCGGCTACGACGACCTGGCCGCGCGCCTTTTCCAGAGCCGGCGATTCCCTTCCTGGGGCTACGAAGTGGTCAACGGGGCCACGACCGTCTGGGAGCGCTGGGACAGCTTCACCAGGGAACACGGCTTCAACGGCGCCAGCGGCAATCAGAATGCCGCGATGAACAGCTTCAGCCATTATGCCTTCGGCGCCGTCATGGAATGGGCCTTCCGCAACCTTGCCGGCATCGACACCGAGGGGCCGGGTTACAGCCGGATCGTCATTCACCCGCACCCGCCGGCGCCTGGCAGCAACCCTGAACAAACACCGATTCACTGGGTCAAAGCCGAGTACCAGAGCATCCGCGGACTCATCCGGTCGGAATGGCGTCGCCACGCCGACGCCTTCGAACTGAGGGTGAGCATCCCCGGGAACACGACTGCGACCGTGTATGTGCCGGCGTTGAACGCGGACTCGATCCGCGAGAGCGGGCAGCCGCTGGCCGGCGCCCAGTGTGTGCGGCTGTTGCGCAAGCAAGGCGATCGAATCGTTGTGGCGGTGGGATCCGGGGATTACCGATTCACGTCGAGCCTGTCCCATTGAAAGGCAGCACGTTTCGGAGGCAAATTCAGGCGAATTCAGGTCTTGCCAACCGCGCGGGTTGCAGTCTAGGCTCCCCGCTCTTTTGAGTCCGCCGATGCGGATGACGCCGGGGCCGCCTGCGAAATGCGGGGCGGGACCGGGCGAAGAATCATACACGATATTATGGCAGTCAGAATTCGCTTGAAGCGGATCGGGACGACCAACGCCCCGGCTTACCGCATTGTGGTCGCCGACGGGCGCAGTCCGCGCGACGGGCGTTTCATCGAGGAAATCGGATCGTACCTGCCCCAGAAGCGGGAGGACAACGTGACGCTCGCTTTGGAGCGGGCCGAGTACTGGCTGAGCAAAGGGGCGCGTCCGACCGAGACGGTTGCCAGCTTCATCAAGCGGGCCCGGAAGAGCGCGCCGGCGCCCCAAGGTTGAGCAGGGAAGGTCTCATGCAGGCCTGGCTTGAATTCGTGGTCAAGGGTTTGGCGGATCGCCCCGATGCCGTCACGGTGACGCCGCAGGAGCGGGATGGCTTCACGGTGTACGAACTTCGCCTGCATCCGACCGATGTTGGGAAGATCATCGGACGCCAGGGTGCGACCATTCATGCGCTGCGCGCCCTGCTCCAGGTGGGAAGCGCCCGCCAGGGCCAGCGCTGCAGCCTCGAACTGGTCGAGGAAGTCCCGCCCAAAGACTGATCCCATCCCGGCCTGACCGGGCGGGTGTTGCGGGATGGGGCTCGAGGCCAGCGATCGGGGGCGGTATGAAGATCGATGTGCTGACCCTGTTTCCGGGGATGTTTGCGGGTCCCCTCGACGAGAGCATCGTGGGTCGGGCTCGGGAGCAGGGCGTGTTGGATTTGCGGATACACAACCTGCGCGACTTTACCCACAACCGCCACAAAACGGTGGATGACAAGCCGTTTGGGGGCGGGCCGGGCATGCTGATGAAGCCCGAGCCGATCTTTGAAGCGGTTGAGTGCTTGCGGCAGCCGGACACGCGGGTCATCCTGCTCTGCCCGGCCGGACGGCTCTTTCAGCAGTGCATCGCCCGCGAACTGGCCGTTCTCCCCCATCTGCTGCTGATCTGCGGCAGTTACGAGGGAGTGGACGAGCGGGTGCGCGAGCACCTGGTGGACGACGAGTTGTCGATTGGCGATTACGTGCTGACCAATGGCGCGCTTCCGGCTATGGTCATCGTGGACGTTGTGACGCGGCTCTTGCCGGGCGCACTCGGAGACGATTCGAGTGCTCGGGACGAGTCGTTCAGCGCGGGCTGGCTCGAGTATCCGCAGTACACGCGGCCCGCGCAATTCAGGGGATGGAAGGTGCCGGACGTGTTGCTGTCCGGACACCACGCCGCGATCAGCCTCTGGCGGGCTGAACAGGCGCAGCAGAGGACGCAGCAGCGGCGGCCCGATCTGATGGGCCCGCCGGGAAGCGAGCCGGAAGATTAGAGAGAAAACGATAGCACGACCATTTATGAATCAGGCACTACTGGACAGAATCGAGGCGGCTCATTTGCGCAAACGCCCTCTGAGATTTGAAGTCGGCGACACCGTGCGCGTTCACACCAAGGTCGTCGAGGGCGACAGAGAACGCATCCAGGTGTTTGCCGGTGTCGTGATCGGACGCCGCGGACACGGGATCAACGAGACCTTCACCGTCCGACGCATCAGCTACGGCGAAGGCGTCGAGCGGGTGTTCCCCTCGCATTCCCCTCGAATCGAGCGCATCGAGGTCGAACGCGAAGGCTCCGTCCGCCGCGCCAAACTGACTTACCTGCGCAAGCGCATCGGCAAGAGCGCCGTCGCGGTCAAGGAGAAGGAACACCACACAGCCGACGCCACCGCGGCTGCGTCGACGAAGCAATCCGAGGCCGTCAATGCCCCCGCCGAGTCGCCGGAAGCGGGCGCTGCGGCGGATACCAAGACGTGATGCCTGGGCCCGGACGCGCGGCCTCGACCACGCCTGGCCAAAGCCGCCCGGCCGCGGAGTCCTGACTGCCCTCGAGCAGTTGAATGCCCCGGTCGATCGCTTCGAGTTCGAGCGACGCCTCCTCTGCCGCGTCACGCGGATTGCCGGTGTGGACGAAGCGGGGCGCGGTCCGCTGGCGGGTCCGGTGGTGGCAGCGGCGGTTGTGTTGCCGGAGAGCTTTCTCCGGGGCGGGCTCTCGGCGGACTTGGAGGGTTTAAACGACTCGAAACAGCTCACGGCGCGGCAGCGAGACCGTTACTTCGAGGCGCTGACGCACACCCCAGGCGTGGCCAGCGCCGTCTGTGCGGTCGGGGTCGAGGTCATCGACGCGATCAACATCCTGCGGGCAACGCACCAGGCGATGGCCGAAGCGCTTGCCCAACTCGAGCCCAGACCCGAGCATGTCCTGGTGGACGGGTTGCCGGTGAAATCGCTCGCCTACCCCCAAACCGCCCTTGTGAAAGGCGACGCCCGGAGCTATTCGATTGCCGCCGCCAGCATCGTCGCCAAAGTCACCCGAGACCGCGTCATGCTCGAATTCGACCGGCGCTATCCCGAGTACGGGTTTGCGAGGCACAAGGGATACGGCACGCCCGAGCATCTGGCCGCACTCGCCCGCCACGGACCCTGTCCGATCCATCGCCGCAGCTTCACCCCATCCCGGCTCTCGCAGCCGCATTTGCTCTGATCCAAGCCATGAGCCTGTGGGAGCGATGCAGGAAATGGGCCGGACTCACGAGCGAACCGACCCACTTGCACCGCGGGCGCCTTGGCGAACGCGCGGCGCGCCGGCATCTGCAACGCCTCGGAATGAAGTTTCTCACAGCGAATTTCCGGACCAGGCGCGGCGAGATTGACCTGGTCTTCCGGGATCGGGATTGCCTGGTGTTTGTCGAGGTCAAGACACGTTCGTCCGAGGACTGGACGCGACCCGCGGCGGCGGTCAACGCGCGCAAGCGGCGTCTGCTGTCCCGAGCGGCGCTCGATTATCTGCGGCGGCTCGACGATCCGCAGATCAAGATCCGATTCGACATTGTCGAGGTGCTGCTCGATGCGGGCGCGGTGCGCGAAATCCGCCACCTGCCGCACACCTTCTCACTCGAACCGCCCTACCGCCACGGTTGAGACTGAAGCCTCAGGCTCAGCCCGGCTCTTTCTTAGCGGATGCCGCGCGTTGCTCGAGCTCGGCACGGGTCCAAAACCGGCCGGACTTCAATTGATCGCCCAGTTGACTCGTGCGGAGGCTTGCGCCGGGCTCGTTGAGATGGAACTCGGTGTCGGCAAAATGCTCGAGCACGACATGGGCGCCCAACTGTTCGTCGCGCAGGACGGGGCAGTACTCGGCGATTTCGCAGAGCAGGCCGGCGTTGAGCCGCTGGTAGGCCGGGACGGCGTTGGCGGGCGTGTACCGCCAGGGGAGCGAGTAGCAGAGCGTCACCTGATTGCTGCGGCACCACTGGGCCAGCGCCTCGAGCAGAACGCGCGCGTCCGGATCAAGATGTCCGGCGTGCGATGTCAGGGTGGTCAAGGGCATCCGAACAGGCGTCTGGTGAAAGCCGGTGGGGCGGACCTCGGCGGTGTTGTAGCGGTAGAGCGGGCGCCCCTGAACCAGTTTGCCCAACAGCGTGAAGACGTGATAGCCGCCCGGACGCAGCGCCAGGAGCGCCGCGGGCCAGGACTTGCGAAGCCCGCCGAAACGCGGGGTCAGCACCCACTCCGGGTGCCCCAAGGCAAAGCTGAATTGCACGCCGAGCATCGGGATCTCCGCGGGACCGGTCAGCAGGGTCGGCTCGATCGCCATCACCAGGGTGTCTTTGGGCCGTGTCTCGATCAGCGTCGCCTCGATCAACACGCTCGCACCCAGGCCGGCATTGCGTCCGAGATTGACCGCGGGCAGGCCGTGGCGTTCGAGCAACTGCTCCGGATCGATCGAGAATTCGCAGCTCGATCCGCCAAACAGGATCGTCTTCGCCCCGTGTTCGAGCGTCATCTTCCGCGCCCAGGCCCGCTTGATCCGGTCGCTGCCGCGCAGATACGCGATCTCGGGGTTCAGCCGCAGGGTGTAGAAGGCCGTCGCCATCCCGGTGAGCAGTGCCACCGCAAGAAGCTGCACAACAAACCACGGGACGCGCTGACGGGTGTGGTGTTTCACACTAAAACGCGAAGTAGATGAAGGCATTGTCGTTTCCCGGCGCCAGAAGAACGGTCAGCACCACCAGCACGACCGCCGCCACCGGATGCCGCAAATAGCAGTACGGATCGTCCCGGCGGGCGACTGAGAGCCATTCGACCGCCCACACAACCGCCACCAGAAGGAGCAGACAGGTGAGGGCGAACAGGTGACCGCCGCTCATCGAGGCCAACGTCTCGCGGAAGGCGGCCGCCGTATAGGCCATCGGATTCCAGAGCGTCGCCACCTTCGTCAGCAAATCCGGAGTGCGCGTCTCGTAAAAAAAGACCCACCCGAACAACACCGCCATCAATGTCACCACCCAGGCCACGAAGCGCGGCAGCCGGATCGCGCCGCCCAATGCCCGGTTCACGATGAGGGCGATGCCGTGGAACGTACCCCACAGCAGGAACCCCCACCCGGCCCCATGCCACAGGCCCGAGACGACGAAAACCACGGCGACGTTGAACATCCACCATCGGGTGCGTCCTCCGCCCAACGGCAGATACACATAAGTCCGAAACCAACCGCTGAGCGTCACATGCCAGCGGTGCCAGAACTCCCGGATGCTCGTCGAGCAATAGGGGCTGAGGAAATTCAGAGTCAACCGGATGCCGAGGCAGCGTCCGAAGCCCACCGCCACCAGGCTGTACCCGGCAAAATCGTAATAGATCCGAAGGCCGAACATCAGGTTGGCCAGCCAGATCGAGAACGGGTTGCTGACCGAGGTCCGGTCGACATAGATCGCCGCGTTGTCCGCCAGACAGCACTTGAAGAACATGCCCACCGCTACCCAGGCCGCGCCCGCGTTCAGATCCTCCGTCGACCACCGGAACTTGAACTGCTCCATCTGGGGCAGCAAATCCTCCCTCCGCTCGATCGGGCCGGCGACCACCTGCGGGAAGAACCCGGCGAAGTTGAAGAAATCGAGAACGCGCGGCAGCGGGCGGCCAAAGGCGAGTGTGTCGATCACGAACGACATCATCTGAAACGTATAGAACGATATGCCGGCCGGGATGATCAGGCCGCGCAGGGTGTCGAAAGACCCGCCGAGCGTTTCGTTCAGGATGAAGTCCGCGTATTTGAAGTACAGGAGAGGAAGCAACTGCAGCGGGACGAACAGAATCAAAAGGCGGCGCGAATGCCGCCCGCCCCGGCGGACCAGGTAGCACATCGCACAGTACGAAAACAGGGCGACGACCAGGAAGATCAGGCACGTCACCCAACTGACGGCCACAAGGAGACACAATCCGAGGGTGATCAGGGCGAGCCTGTCGAACACGGCCACCCTCGATCCAAGCCAGGCACCCGCCGGAATGCGGAGCAACGCAATGACCGCCAGACCCGACAGCAGCAGGATCCAGAATCGGCTGTCGGCGAAATTCATGCTCTGGCCCGCGTGTTTCGCAGCCTGGCAAAGCCGCAACCAAAACCTTTTCTTTCAAGAAAAGAAGAAATGTGCGGAGAGCGGTCCAAAGCTTCGCGGAGTCCATCATCCGGGCTCCTGCAAAACCGCGCCTCGAAATCAGGGGCGCGGTCATCCGCCTTCAATTTCAACGCGATGCTCTTGGCCATGTGCGGCGAAGGTTTTGATTCAACGCCACCATGAAGTCAACCGCCGATCGAAACCGGAAATCGCGGCCGCGGTTTGGCGCTTGTCAGGCTGACGACAACCGGTATGATGCCTCGCAATTACAATGACGACATCAACTATTCCCCAATCCCTGGCGGTTTGCAGTTGGTCACTGCAGCCAGTGTCGGCAATCGACCTGATCGAGAAACTTGCGGCGACGGGCCTGAACCGGGTTCAAATCGCCCTGGACCCGATCCGTGAAAACGCCGGAGGCGCGTGGTCCGATTTCGGACGTCTTTGCGGCGAGCGGGGTGTGACCTGCGTTTCGGGCATGTTTGCGGCAGTCGGCGAAGATTACTCGACCCTCGAAGCCATCAAGCGCACAGGCGGCGTGGTGCCGGACGTTCATTGGGATCAGAACTGGCGCAACCTGCAGGCCGATGCCGAGGTCGCCAAAGGTCTGGGGATCAAATCCATCGCCTTTCACGCCGGATTTCTGCCGCACGAAGAGAGCGACCCGGCCTTCGCCAAGCTGATGGGCCGGCTTCAGAAGATTGCCGACTTCTTTGCCCCGCTGGGCATCGAACTGGCGCTTGAAACCGGACAGGAGACTGCCGACACGCTGCGGACCTTCCTGACCAAACTCGATCGCCCCAATGTCGGCGTCAATTTCGATCCGGCCAACATGATCCTCTACGCGAAGGGCGATCCGATCCAGTCGTTGCGCACCCTCGGACCGTGGCTGCGATCCTGCCACTTGAAGGACGCGATTCTGACGAAGGTGCCGGGGACCTGGGGTGAGGAGGTGGTGCTGGGCACCGGCCAGGTGGATTGGCGGGCCTTCTTCACCGTGCTGGCGGAGCTGAAGTTTGCCGGCAACGCCTGCATCGAGCGCGAGGCGGGCAACCAGCGCGCGGCGGATATCCGCACCGCGCGCGAGTACATCCAGAAGCTCCTGAGCGCAATGCCGCCCGCTGTGGCGTGACCGCCGATTGGCTGATTCGACACTGACACAAACATTCACTCGACACACCTTTCTATGACAAACATCGGCATCGTTGGCCTGGGCTTCATGGGCCTGACTCACATCAAAGCGTACCGCCAACTGCCCGGCGCCAACATCGTCGCCATCTGCGACGCCGTCCGGTTGCCTGAAGACGGCAACCTCACGCCGGTTGCGGGCAACATCAGCACGGCGGACCAGATCAAGTTCGACATGTCGGTGGTCAAGGGCTACCGGGACTATGCCCAGATGCTGGCCAATCCGGACGTGCAACTGGTGGACATCTGCCTGCCCACGCCCTTGCACGCCGATGTGGCCATCGCGGCTCTTCGAGCGAACAAGCATGTGATCTGCGAGAAACCGCTCGCCCGCTCGTCGTCCGTCTGCCGCCAGATCCTCGATGCCGCCAAGTCGTCCAAGGGCTATTTCATGCCGGCCCATTGCATCCGCTTCTGGCCCGAGTGGGCCTGGGCCAAACAGGCCATCTCGGAAAACCGCTACGGCAAAGTGCTTGCCGCCCGATTGCGGCGGGTTTCGGAGCCGCCGGGCTGGAGCAAGGCCACCTACCTCAAAGGCGAAGAGTCAGGCGGCGCCCTGCTCGACCTGCACATCCATGACACCGACTTCGTCCAATTTTGCTTCGGACGCCCGCGTCGGGTCTTTTCCCAGGGATTCGTCCGCATCAGCGGCGCGATCGACCATGTCGTCACCCAGTACGAGGTGGACTGCGGCGCCGCGGTGTCGGCCGAGGGGACGTGGGTGATGCACGCGGGGCACGGGTTCAACATGGCCTACACCATCGTGTTCGAAAACGCCACCGCCGACTACGACCTTACGCGCGGACCGAATGCCCTCAAGCTGTTCCAGAACGACAAGCCGGCTCAGACCATTGCCTGCGAGGGCGGCGACGGATACGTCGGCGAACTGCGCCACATGCTCGAAAGCATCGAGGCCGGACGCCCGCCGTCCATTGTCACCGGCGAAGACGCGCTGAACGCCGTGGCCATCTGCGAAGCCGAGGAAAAGTCGATCAAGACCAAGCAGTTGGTCACAGTCTAGCCCGCGTAGCAGTCCTCTTGCGAAGTCTCAGTGCCCTGTGCATCATCGGGGTGTGAAATATGCGGGCTAGCCCGGGTCGATCACAGGCTGCGCCCTGAACCGGATCCGGGCCAGTTGGCGTCACCGCGCGGGCTCGATCTCCGCGTCGAACACCACACGCCCGTCCATGATCGTGCACACCACGCGCGCCTGATCGATCTCGGTCGGCGGGATCGTGAAGATGTCCCGGTCCAGGATCACGACATCGGCCAGTTTCCCCGGTGTCAGGGTGCCTTTGACATGGTCCTGGAATTCGGCGAAAGCGGAGCCCACTGTATAGGCGCGGACGGCCTGCTCGACGCTGATCTTTTCCTCCGGGACCCAGCCATCCGGGTGTTTGCCGTCGAGCGTGCGCCGGGTCACGGCGGCGGCAATCCCGAGCAGCGGGTCGAGTGGCGCAACCGTCCAGTCCGAGCCGAAGGCGAGCACAGCCCTATGTTCGAGCAGTGACCGGAACGCGTAGGTCGTTCGGGCCCGCTCGGGACCGATCCGTTTCTCGGCCCAGCGCCCGTCGTCGGCGCAGTGATACGGCTGCATCGAGGCAACAATCCGGCCCCGACCAAAGCGGGCGATGTCCTGAGGGCGAAGGTGTTGAGCGTGCTCGATGCGAAGGCGCCGGTCGCGCGGACCGCGCGTCGTGGCGACATGCTCGAAGATGCTGAGGATTTCGTGGTTTGCACGATCCCCGATGGCGTGGATCGCGACCTGCAGGTTGGCCGCATCTGCGCACTCGACGCGCGCGCGCATCAGGCCCTCGGGCAGCATCTCATCCGCCGCCAACCCGCGCGTCTCGGGCGCATCGTTGTACGGATCGAAGAACCACGCCGTGGTCGAGCCGAGGCTGCCGTCCGAGAAGCCTTTGAGCCCGCCAAACCGCAGGCGCTCGTGCCCGAACCCGGCTCGCACCCCGAGGGCAGCGACTTTCTCCCATTGGGGCAAAGGCCAGAAACCGTAGACGCGCGTGTTGAGTTCGCCGCGCCGGTCGAGTTCCTGGTAGATTCCCAAATCCTCGTTGGCGGACATATCCTGCACACTGGTGACGCCCAGGCGGGCGGCGTGGGCCGTGGCAGCCCGGGCGGCGCCGAGTCTCTGCTCGATCGAGGGCGACGGGATGAGGCGGCTCACGAGTGTCATGGCAGAGTCCTTCAGCAGACCGGTCGGCTCCCCGGTCTGCGAATCTCGCACGATGATGCCTCCGGCCGGATCGGGTGTATTGCGAGAGACGCCCGCCCGTTCGAGCGCGGCGCTGTTGGCGAGGGCCATGTGGCCATCGAGACGATTTACGAAGACCGGGACGGCGCCCGTGACGGCGTCAATCATCTTGCGGTGAGGCAGCGGTGCCCCGGGCCAGAGTTCGTGATCCCAATCGCCGCCCGTCACCCAACCGCCCGCGGGCAAACGCGAGGCAAACCGTCCGATCCGCTCGACGAATTCGCTCGGAGTTCGGGCGTCCCGCAAGTCGACCGCCGCGAGTTGAAAGCCGCCCCCGAGGAAGTGCACGTGGGCATCGTTGAAACCCGGCAGCACAAGCCGTCCGCGGGCATCAAGAATCCGCGGCTCGGGACCGGCAAGCGCCCGGACCTCGGCGTCCGATCCAACGCCGAGGATGCGATTGCCGCGGATTGCCACCGCCTGGGCCACGGGGCGCGCGTCGTCGAGCGTGCGCACGATGGCATTGACGATCAGGAGGTCGGGCTGCAACGAGGGAGGCGGGGCAGGGGCGGATGTGGCAGTCATAACAATCCCGGCAAGTGAAGCGGAACGGAGCAGTCGGTTCGTGCGCATGCTGGCCGGCAGCATAGCCTTGCCCCGGCATTTCACAAGGTTCTAACCCGCGTCGCGGCCTCTCGAATTGCGAAGTCCGACCGCCCTGTGCACTGACGGGGTGCGAAACGTCCGGGCCAGAATCCTTGAATTCCGGAACATGGTGCGATCAAGTCAAGTTTGGCCCTCAACCCTATCCCCTTGTTTTCGCAAGGATTCTAACGAGCGAGGCGCGGGAGGGGAGGCCTGGAAGACGGCGGGGCTGGTTCATGATGTGGATGATTTGAATGGGTCTGAGGCGCGCCTCGCTCACTTGATCCCCGGTTTAAGCTTCCGTGGGGGACTGGGATGTGTCTTGATACATGTTCATTGCGGCAGGCAGGACCTGCCATCCATTGACCGACCTATGCAGGCAACACAGCAATCCATGACAACGGCGCTCTTGCGCCCGGGCGAGGCGGACCGCGTGCTGGCGGGACATCCGTGGATTTATGCCGGCTCGATCCTGCGCCTGACCGGACCGGCGGCCGACGGAGACGTGGTGCAGATCAAGGACCATCGGCAACGGTTTCTCGGCATTGGGGTGTTCAATTCGAGATCGAAGATCCATATCCGATGGCTGGCGCCCGACCGGGTTGCGATCAACCGGGCGTTTTTCGAGCAACGCCTTCGCAACGCCCTGGCCGTGCGACGCCGCCACATGCCGGACGCGACGTCCTATCGCGTCGTCAACGCCGAGAGCGACTTCCTGAGCGGGCTGATCGTCGACAAGTACGAGGAGTCGCTCGTGCTGCAGATTTCGTCGCTGGGCATGGACCGTCGCAAGGCGGACATCGTGGCTGCGCTCGAGGCGGTGCTGGCGCCCAAAACAATCGTCGAGCGGAGCGATGTCGCCTCGCGCAAGTTCGAGGGTCTCTCGCCGGCGCAGGGGACGCTCTTTGGGCCGGAGACGGCGACGGTTCAGGCCAAGATGAACGGCCTGGCATTCGAAGTCAGCCTGCTCGAAGGCCACAAGACAGGCCTTTACCTGGACCAACAGGTCAACTATCTGCGCGTGGCCGAATTGGCGCGGGGCATACCCAACGCGAATGTCCTCGATTGTTTCGCCTTCACCGGCGGGTTTGGGCTGCACGCGGCGCGGGCGGGGGCGGCGCGAGTGCACATGCTCGATCAGAGCGAGGACGCTCTGGCCATCGCGCGGCGACAGGCCGATGCCAACGGCCTGGGCGCGTGCTGTTCGTTCGAGGCGTGCAACGTGTTCGACTGGCTCAAGACGCGCACGGCCACCGGGCCCCACGAGAAACTGGTTCCCGTGTTCGATGTGATCGTGCTCGATCCGCCGTCGTTCACGCGCAATCGCGCGGCGGTGCCCGATGCCCTGCGCGGGTACAAGGAAATCCATCTGCGCGCCCTCAAGCTGCTCAAACCGGGAGGGCTCCTCGCCACTTTCTGCTGCTCGCATCACGTGGACGCCCGCACCTTCCTGGACGTGCTGCTCTCCGCAGCCTTCGATGCCCGCAAAGTCCTGCGTCGAGTCGCCACATTCTCCCAGTCGCCCGATCACCCAGTCCTTCCCTCGATCCCGGAAACTGAGTATCTTAAGGGGTACGCGATCGAGTTGGCGAATCTTTGACCGATGAAACCGATTGCAGACAGGTCATGTTTCTGTGCTGGGTTGAAGGGGCCAAGGACTCTCGAAAGCGAGTCGCGCCTCGCCAGCCCGCAACTGAGTGACAATGAACACAGTGTCCTCCTCCACCCCGCCTCGCGGACCGCAACGCAAGCGTCGAAGAGCCCCTCGCGCCTCGGTGCGCCAAGACCGCGCCTCCTCGCGTGAAACGACCGTGTCCAGCGTGGTCGCGCGCCATTATCTCTCGCAACGCCCCGTCCGTGTGACGTGTCGCAACGGGCGGATCGCGAGCATCGAGCACTTGGCCGAGGCCACGCCGACCGACCACTGGATTGCCCCAGGCTTGCTGGACCTCCAGATCAATGGCTACGCAGGGGTCGATTTCCAGGCTGGCGTTGTGTCGCTCGACGGCTTGCTGACCGCGGCGAGAGGATTGCGTCGAGCGGGTTGCACCCGGTTCCTGGCCACGCTTGTGACCGACGCCTGGGAGCGGATGCTCGACAAGCTCGAACGGTTGCGCGCGCTCCGGAGTCGTTCTCCCGAATTGACGGCGGCCATCGCCGGGTGGCACATCGAAGGACCGTTTTTGTCTGAACAACCCGGGTATTGCGGAGCCCATGATCCGGGGCGCATGTGCGATCCGCTGCCCGAGCGGATTCGCCAACTCAGGGCGGCCGCGGGCGACGATCTGCTGTTGTTGACTCTGGCGCCGGAACGAAGTGGGGCAATCGAAGCCATTGCCCTGGCGGTTTCCCTGGGCATCCGGATCAGCCTGGGCCACACCGACGCGTCGGCTGAGAGAATCTCGCAGGCGATCGAGGCCGGGGCCAGCGGCTTCACGCACCTCGGGAATGGATGCCCGCAGACATTGGACCGCCATGACAACATCCTCTGGCGGATTCTCGAAACCCGCAGTCTGACGGTCAGCATGATCCCCGATGGGAGGCACGTGTCGCCCCCGCTCTTTCGACTTGCGCATCGGCTCCTGCCCAGCCGCGCGCTCGTGTATATCACCGACGCGATGGCCGCGGCGGGCGCGCCGCCCGGGCGCTACGCGTTGGGCGAGATGCAGCTCGAGGTCGGGGACGATCAAGTAGTGCGCATGCCTGGCCAACCCTATTTCGCCGGAAGCGCCTTGCGCCCCGTGGACGGAGTGTGGCGCGCCGCGGCCATGACCCGGACGCCCTGGCCAAGGGCGTGGTGGCGCTTTTCGCAAAGGCCGGCGCAATGGCTCGGTTTGCGGGGCGGCCTTGCCGTGGGCCAGCGAGCGGATTTCTGTCTGCTCAAGCAAACCGGAAACGAGATGCCGATCCGGATCGCGTTTTGCGGGGAAGAAGCCGAGCCCAGTTCTAACCCGCATAGCAGACATCATGCGCGACTGGAGCGCCCTGTGCGCTGACGGGGTGTCAAATGTGCGGTTTAGCCGATGCGTTCGATCATCGCGCGGAACTCGTCGAAAAGAGGCGTCGAGTCATGCGGCCCTGGCGAGGTCTTCGGGATGGCACTGGACGCAAAAGACCGGTTTGGTGCGATGTCGGAGGCTCCCTCGACGGTCTGGTCGTTGAGGTTGATGCGATTGACCTGACATCCGTCGGAAGACTGGCCGGGTCCACCGCGAACCCGTGATTCTGGGAAGTGATTTCGACACGTCCAGTTTCGAAATCCTTGACTGGATGGTTCGCGCCGCGGTGGCCGAATTTCAGCTTGAATGTCTTGCCCCCAAACGCCTGCCCCAGAATCTGATGCCCGAGACAAATGCCAAAAACCGTGGGATGCCTATCCGGACCAGATCGCTGATGGCGCGGACAGCGTATTCGAGTGCTGAAGGGTCGCCCGGACCGTCGGAGAGAAAGACGCCCGACGGTTTGAACTTGAAAGCACTTCGGCGGCGGGCGTCGTGGCGGGAACGACTCCGAACGCTAAATCCATGTTGCCGGAGACGACGCAGGATATTGTATTTGACGCCGAAATCGTACGCAACGATGGGGATGTCCGCCGGGGGCAACGGATCGCGCGCATTTCTTGATTGACGCATGAGGGCCTGAAACGAGTCGGAAGTTGGCACTCGACTCATCCCGTTCGTCCCACGCGAAGGCCGCGGATGCGTCACCTCCTTCACGTAATCGACACCGATCAGACCAGGCCAGGCCCGGACCCGTTCGAGCGCCTGCTCCGGACTGATGTTCTCGGTCGAGATCAAGCCGTTGAGCGCCCCGCGAACGCGGAGTTTGCGGGTGAGGGCGCGTGTGTGTCGACACCCTGAACGCCGGGAATGCCCTCCCCGGCAAGGTAATCCGAGAGGAGGAATCCGCGCGCCAGTTGCTTACGACGGGTGAGAGTTCCCGAACGACGAACCCGGCAACGTGCGGGCGCCAGGACTCGACGTCCATCGCGTTGACACCGCAATTTCCGATATGGGGGCAGGTCATCGTCACGATCTGGGCCTTGTACTACGGGTCGGTCAGGATTTCCTGGTAACCGGTCATCGAGGTGTTGAAACAGACCTCGCCGCACGCGGTCGCGCGCGCCCCAAACGCCGCCCCGCGGTAGATCGTGCCGTCTTCCAGAGCCAGAATCGCTTCCATCGAGTTCCACCAAATCGCGGCGGATGTTAGGGAGGGTGCGAAAGTGGTCAAGCCGCAAGGGGTGCGCCTTATCGATATCCTCTTGGGTGTTGGGGAATGACTGGAATTCACCACGAAGAATGGAACTCACCCGCCTGGTTCCGTGAGGTCCGCCGACCTCAAGGGCAGTCTTCTCGCAGTGTTCTGCTGCGCACCCGCGCCCTGGCGATCGCGCCGACTGTGATGGCCGCGCAGCCCCAGCCGAACAGATCGCCGTGGCGTTGGTAAAACGTCGGTCCGCGCCGGGCGGCAGGAGAGAGGAGCGGAATCCGGAAAACCTTGAATCCGGGGCCATAGACGTCTTTGGGTCCGTTGAAACCGACATCGCGAAGGCGACCGAAGGCATCGATCCAGCAAGTCAGGCCGTTATTCGTGCAACGAAGCAGCGGCACACCGTTTTCGACAGCCCGGAAGGCGGCGTTGGCGGCCTGCTGCCATTGGGCCGCGCTCTCTCCGAACCATCCGTTGTTGGTCAGATTGAGCAGGAAGTCGGTGTCGCCATCCACGGCGTCGCGGGCGCTCGAGGCAAACACGTCTTCGAAACAAATCAGCGGCCCCAGACGCGCTCCCGTCCGACCGAGTTGGAACCAGACCGGCCCGGGGCCGGGCGTGATACTGGCATCGATCGGTGTCAAGTACTTGGTGAACGGCAGCCAGCGTTCGAGAGGGATGTACTCGCCAAATATCACTAGGCGCCGTTTGCGATAGGTGGCGGCGAATTGGCCGTTCGTGTCGAAAAGAAAGGCGCTGTTGAAATAGCGATACTCCGGCTCGCCCCGCGCCTCCCGATTCACCTCAACGTCCTCGGCCCCGAACACCATCCAGACACGGTGGGATGCGATCAGATTCGTCAGGGCCCGATAATGCTCTTCCTCGAAGCTTGGCAGCGAGGCCTCGGGCCAAACCACCAGGTCGGGCCCGGTCGCCAGTGCAAGCCGGGTCAACTCCATGATTCGATTGAAGCGGTTCGTTGACTCCTGCGGATCGAAGATGAGCCGCTGCGGGATGCTCGGCTGAACCACCGCCACACGCAGTTCCGACTCGGCCCGCTGAGGCGTCACGAGCCGGGTTCCTCCATAAACCGTCATCACGACCACCGCCAAAAGCGGAAGGGCCAGGTCGGACGCCAGGGTGACCCGGAACGTGACCATGGGCGACGGGGACGCGATCGGGGCCCGGCGAACGATGCGCCGAGCCACACAGGCAATGGCGCAAAGCAGCGCGACGGAACACCAGGCTACGATGAACGAAACGCCGTGAACGCCAGCAAAGGACGCGATCTGAATCAGCGGGAGGGTTTGGTATTGGGAAACGCCCAGGAAGTTCCACGGGAAACCGGTGAGGAACCGGCCCACAAGCATCTCGAGAGCCACCCACGCCGCGGCGCACGCCAAGCACCAGACCGTTCGCTGACGCCACGTCAGATCGACCAGCGGTGCGCGCGATCGGATCAGCACGGTTGTGCAGAGCCAGACCCAGGTGGCCGGATAGAGGGCCAGATAGGCGCTGAGGGCCAGCCAGCCTGCGACCGCCCCGGCAGGAAACGGGATGTGCAACAGCCAGTGGAGCGAAACGAGATGATGGACCAGCCCGCCCAGGTATCCGAACGCAAACGCGTGCCGTCCGTTGGCGCCCAATCCAGCGAGCAGCAGGCACCCCGGCCCGAGCCAGGCGAGGATCGAGATGTCGAATGTGGGAAACGACAGCGCGAGCATCAGCCCCGCAAGCGCCGCGACGCCGGCTCGGAAGCTGAACAGGAATCTGATCGCCGCGGATCGCATACCGGAATTCCGGCTAGCCCGCATATTTCACACCCCGATGGTGCACAGGGCACTCAGACTTCGCAAGGGGACTGCTATGCGGGCTAGAGAAGCAAAACCGCGCCAGGTTCGAGAGATAGAGAACTGCATCACACTGTTCCCATGAGAGACCATTCTCAGGACCGACAGAATGCTCCCGGTTCCCTTTCTGGGCGCGGTCTTGCCACAGCCCGGATGTCAGACTCCGCGAAGCTTTGTGAAACATCCGGGCTAGCGCGCATGGGTCCCCCTTCTGGAGTTCTCGGCTTCGCCGAGCTCACAAGTCCATGCAACACGCGGGCTAGGCGCCGAACGCCTCGCGGAGCATCGCGATGCTCTTGGGCACGGCCGTGTCCGGATCTTCTTTGCCTTCCATTTCGAGCGAGACGTAGCCTGTGTAGCCGGCGTCGGCAAGAATGCGGGCGATGCGTTTGTAATCGAGATCGAGGGTGTACCATTCACCGCCGCCGTAGTAGGTCTTGGCCTGGACGAATGTGGTGTAGGGGGCGATCTGAGTGAGTTTCTCGTACGGGTTCTCGAGGAAGTTGCCGGTATCCATCAGGACGCCCAGCCAGGGGGATTGGATGGCCTTGGCGATGCGCAGCAGGCCCTCGGGCGTGCCCGTGAGGCCCCAATGATTCTCGAGGGCGAGATGCACGCCGCATTGCTCGGCCTTGGGCAGGCATTTCTCGATGCACGCGATGCACCACTTGAATCCGTCGGCTTCGCTCACGCCGTCCGGGATCGGTTCAATCCCGCGGGCCTTCATGAGATCATCGAAGCTGGCGATGGTGTTCCAGCGGCCGGAGTTGAGCCGGATGCACGGGATGCCCAGTTCGTAGGCGATCTCGATGCACTTGTGGGTGTGGGCAACCTGCCGGGCCAGATTCTCCGGGTCCGGATCGACAAAGTCCTGGTGAATCGAGAGGCAAATCAGGTCAATGCCATTGCGGAAGGCGTGGCGCTTCAGCTTCTGGAGGTACGCGCGGTGCGCGGCCGTCAGCGGTTCCTTCTCGGGGATGTCCATCTGCTGATGCAGGACGTCCACACCCTCGACCCCGAGGACCGCGGCCTTCTCGATCACGGTCTCGATTGGCACCTTGGTGGTTCTGAAGTGCCAATAGGAATAGGTCGCAATGCCGAGCTTGATCCGCGGCCTGGACGGCGGCGCGGCTGCGCGGACCAAACCGGTTGAAGCGCCTGCGCCGGCCACGGCGAGGCTGGCAGTGCCGAGAAATGAGCGTCGGGATAGGGACATGGCAAGTTCAGAGTTCAGAGTTCAGAGTGAGGAGTTCAGAGTGAGGAGTGAGGAGTGGAAGGGCGCTCGGTGCGCTGGGGCTCTCCGAGCGCGGTGCCGGCTCACGTGCGACGCGACGTCGACTTCATTCGAGCGTGTGATGGGTGCCGTCGCAGAACGGTTTGGTCTGCGAATGCTTGCAGGCGCACCAGGCGACCTCTCGCTCCTGCTCGATCTTGACGATCTTGGGCTTGAAGCCGGTGTCGCCGTGCGCGCCGTCGCAGAAGGGTTGGTTGGCCGAGCGCCCGCACGAGCACCAGGCGTAGGTGCCGGGCGCGGTCTTGCGCACGATGGGAGAACGCTGTGGAATGAGAGGTGTAAGCATAGTGAGTGCAGTCGGTTGACCAAAGATCGAATCTTAGCCTGCATTTGTACTTCTCCTGCGTACTCCGGCTTCGCGTTGTCAAAAAGCGGTGAGAAATGCAGGCTAAGCTCAACGCTTGCGGGCCGGCTTCTTCAGGGACGCGCCGGTGACGCGCGCGCCCACCTTGAGCCGCAGGGCGTTGAGGCGGATAAAGCCGGTGGCATCGCCCTGGTCGTAGGCCTTGGTGGGATCGCCCTCCATGGTCGCGATCTTCGGGTTGTAGAGGCTGACCGGCGATTTGCGTCCGGCGGTGAGAATGTTGCCTTTGTAGAGCTTGAGCCGGACGACGCCGGTCACGTTGCGCTGGCTTTCGGTGACAAGGGCCTGGAGAGCATAGCGCTCAGGGGCAAACCAGAACCCGTAATAGACCAACTCGGCGTAGCGCGGAATGAGCGAATCGCGCAGGTGCATCACCTCCCGATCCATGGTCAGGCTCTCCATCTGCCGGTGGGCGAAGTGCAGAATCGCGCCGCCCGGAGTCTCGTACACGCCGCGGGATTTCATGCCGACAAAACGGTTCTCGACCAGGTCGACCCGCCCGACGCCATGCTTGCCGCCGAGTCGGTTGAGCGTCTTCATCACGCCGTACGGGTCGAGGGCCTTGCCGTTCACCGCAACGCAGTTGCCCTGCTTGAACTCGAGCGTGACGTGCTCGGGTTTGTCCGGCGCGTCCTCGGGCGCGACACTGAGCTTGAACATGCCTCGATTGCCGGGAGCGAATGCGTCCAGCCAGGGGTCCTCGAGAATCCCCGCCTCGAACGAGATGTGCAGCAGGTTGCGATCGGTCGAATACGGTTTCCTGGCGCTGACTTGAACCGGAATCCTCTGCTCCTCGCAATACGCGATCATCTCGGCGCGCCCGGGGAATCGGTCGCGGAACGCAGGGTCGCGCCAGGGCGCAATCACGCCCAACTCGGGCGCCAGGGCCGCGGCCGTCAACTCGAATCGGACCTGGTCATTCCCCTTCCCAGTGGCGCCATGCGCGATGGCGTCCGCCCTCTCGATGAGCGCGATCTCGACCATCCGCTTGGCGATGAGCGGACGGGCGATGCTTGTTCCGAGGAAATACTGGTTTTCATAGACCGCGCCCGCCTGCAACATCGGGAAGATGAAATCGCGCGCGAACTCCTCCTTGAGATCGTCGATGTAAATCTTGGAGGCTCCTGTCCGCAGCGCCTTCTTCTCGAGCCCCTTGAGTTCCTCCTCCTGGCCGATGTCGGCGCAGAAGGCGATCATCTCCGCCTGGTAGGTCTCCTTAAGCCAGGAGAGAATGACCGACGTGTCCAAACCGCCCGAATAGGCCAGAACAATCTTCATGAATCGAGATTAACGGCCAGGCCAGGACACTCGCCAAGCGCAAAATGATCAAGGATGCAGATCCTTGGCGAACCGACAGTGACGGGCGCGCGGAATTCGGTCCCCGGCACGCCCGCGTCCCGGAGGACCGCTCCGGTTTGCTGACGCGACCGCAAATGCTCGGACAGCGCGGTGTCGGGATCGCACAGGCCGCCCAGGTAGATGATGCGCCGCACCCCGGCCTGCTTGGCAGCAGCGGCAAAGTTGCGCGCAGCCAGCACGTCGCGCTGCTCGAAGTCGTGTCCGCCCGCCATGCTGTGGACCAGGTAGAAAGCCACATCAACGCCCTGCATCGCCGCTGGCAGCGTTTCCGCCCCCAGGCAATCACCAGCCACCACTTCCGCCTGGCCGAGCCAGGGCCGGCCTTGCAGCCGGGCCGGATCGCGCGCCAGACAACGCACCCGGAAACCGGCCTCCGACAGACGCGACACCAGTCGCCCGCCGATTTAGGGTCTGTGCAAATATTAGTTCCGATTAATTTTTGCACAGACCCTTAGCCCGTGGCGCCGGTGACGAGAACGGTTCAACTTGCGGTTTTCATGCGTGCTGATTCAGGTCCATTGAGGGCATCGTGGGTTTGTAACTGTTCAGATCTTGAACCGCGAATGGACGCGAATGAACGCGAAGCCAGAGGGTATAGGGGCGGCGCAACTGAACGTCCACGAACCGGTGGGGCGGCTGCCACTCGGCGATTTCCGTGCGCCAGCGGATGGGAATCCCATGCACGCAGATCCGGTAGTCGATCAGCGTGCCCGCCCGCATGGCGATGGGCGCGGGCGTCAGCACTTGGAACTTCAGCCACGGCGGCGTGATGGCTTCCAGGTTTCGTGCTTCCGCGAAGAAGGGGAATACTCGTCGCGCGGGCGCGGGAGCCACAGCTCCGTTTGCAGGGTGAGTTTTTTCATGGGTGCAGGAGCGGCATTCAGAGTTTGGTCTTAATGCCGCAGGCGCGTGCCAGGCACCAGCCACGAGACGCCTCGAACAGACCGAAGAGGCCGGCCGCTGTCAGGATGATGCCCAGCCAGGCCGATTGACCGAAGCCGAAAGCCGCGCCGACCAGCAGTGCCAAGCCCATCAGGCCACGCACCAACCGGCCTTTGCCATCAATGTTGCGGGCGAAGAACCGTTTCATCGTTTGACCTTTCTTCCGGGCTGGCGCAAACCGTCCACCGCTGGGATCCTTGAATCCCAGAACTGAGTGCGATCAAGTCAATTCCTGCTCTGCCCCCTATCCTTTCCCTTTCGCGAGGATTCCAAGGAGCGAGGCGCGGCAGGGAAGGGCAGGACGACAAAAGGGCGATTCATGACGTCGAAGATTGGGATTGGGTCTGAGGGGCGCCTCGCCAGGCCGAGTTGAATCAGATCCGCCACTAGCCCGCATATTTCACACCCCTATGGTGCACAGGGCGCTCAGACTTCGCAAGCTCAAGGGCATTCTCTTGTATCACGTCGTGCCCGGCAAGGTCATGGCTGCGGACGTCAAGACCATGAAAGCCAAGACGGCCGGAGGCAAGGAACTGACCATCAAGGTCGAAGGGGGCAACGTCATGGTGGACAACGCGAAGGTTGTGAAGACCGACGTAGCCGCCAGCAACGGGGTCATCCACGTCATTGACACGGTGGTGCTGCCCAAGTAGGAAACGCGCGGCCCCGTCAGGGCGCTTGAATCAATCCAATCGGCGAAGGCGGAGGCCCCAAAGGTCTCCGCCTCGCCAAGTAAACCGCACCAAGCATTCGAGTCTTGTCCACTAACGCGCATGAAAACTTTCTTCACTTCCTTCCTTCTCCTCGTTTCCGCGAGCGCGTTGCTCACCGCCAGCGACTGGCCGCAGTGGCGTGGCCCGCAGCGCGACGGACAATTCGGCGGTCCGCAATGGCCGGACAGACTCGACACCAATTACCTGCGGCTAGTGTGGCGCGTGGAACTGGGGCCGAGCTACTCCGGTCGCCACGCTGGGAGGCCAGCGGCAACTCGTCGTGGAAACACGCGAGAAACTGGCCGGCGTGAATCCTGAGGACGGCAAGGTCCTGTGGGAGCAACCCGCATGAACTTTCATCCTCGATCTCGCCCGCGTCACCTGGTGCTGGTGCTCGGCGACCAGTTGAACCGGGACTCGGCCGCGTTCGACGGTTTCGACCCGGCGTGCGATGCAGTCTGGATGGCCGAAGTCGCCGAGGAAAGCACCCGCGTGTGGTCCCACAAGGCGCGGGTTGCGATGTTCCTGACTGCCATGCGGCACTTCCGGGACGCGCTTCGTGTCCAGGGCGTGACGGTGCATTATCGGCAACTCGATGACCCTGCGAACACCGGAAGCTTGCGCGGAGAACTGACCGCCACGGTCAGCCGCCTTTGCCCGCAACGTCTCATCTGGGTCGAGGGGGGCGAATGGCGCGTGCAGACGGCTCTCGAGACCACGGCGTGCGCGCTTGGAGTGGATTTCGAGGTCCGAGCCGACCGGCATTTTTTCTCTTCGCGCGAGGAGTTTGGCCGGCACACCCGGGGGCGAAAGCAACTGCGGATGGAGTTCTTCTACCGGGAACTGCGGCGCAAGCATCGCGTGCTGATGGATGGCAACGAGCCGGCGGGCGGCGTGTGGAACTTCGACGCCGAAAACCGGCAGAGTTTCGGGAAGGCAGGCCCAGGCGAAGCAGAACCGCCCGTCGCCTTCGCCCCGGACGCCCGGACCCGCGAAGCCCTGGAGTTAGTGGGAAAGCGTTTCGCCAAGCACCCCGGCAGCCTGGCGCGTTTCGATTGGCCGGTCACACCGGAGCAAGCCCGCGCCGCCTTGGACGATTTCGTGGCGCATCGTTTGCCGCACTTCGGCCGCTATCAAGATGCGATGTGGACTGGGGCCGACGCGAACCACGCGGCAACGAAGTTTCGCCAACACGCATTTCTTTATCACTCCCGACTGTCGGCGGCGATGAACCTGAAGCTGCTTGACCCCCGCGTGGTCGTGGCCGCAGCCGAATGGGCGTATCGCGAAGGCCGCGCACCGTTGGCCTCGGTGGAAGGTTTTATCCGGCAAATACTCGGCTGGCGCGAATACGTTCGCGGCATCTACTGGCAGTTCATGCCTGGCTACCTCGATCGGAACGAACTGAAAGCCATCGAGCGGTTGCCGGCGTTTTTCTGGACGGGCGACACGGATCTGAACTGCCTGCGGCACGTCATCGGGCAAACGCTCGAGTTCGGCCACGCGCACCACATCCAGCGGCTGATGGTGACCGGCCTGTTTGCCCAGTTGCTCGGGGTGAAACCCCAAACGGTGCATGAATGGTATCTCGCAATGTACGTGGACGCCGTCGAGTGGGTTGAACTGCCCAACACGCTGGGCATGTCGCAACACGCCGATGCCGGTCTCATGGCCAGCAAACCCTACATCGCCAGCGGCAAGTACATTCAGCGCATGAGCAACTACTGCGCGGGCTGCCGCTACGATCCCGCCCAGCGCACTGGCCCCCGCGCTTGCCCCGTCACCGTACTCTACTGGGACTTTCTCCTGCGCCACGAAGCCAGGCTCGCCAGGAACCCGCGCACGGTCATGCAGGTGCGCAACGCCGCCCGCCTCACCCCCGGGCAGCGCCGTGAAATCGGGGAAGACGCCGCCCGCCTGCGGGCCGCCATGGCCGCCGCCACATGAGCCTCCGCATCGTCATCATCGGGGCTGGCGCTTTGAGCGACCACACCTCGGATCTCGCCTGGTCCGCCTGCGAGAACCGCAGGACCGGGCGCTTCACGCGTCGAGGACGCATGGCTCGCTGGCCGCGCCGCGGCGCCCAGGGCGGTTCTGAGCTGGGAGGGGGTGATTGGAGAATAGGGACTTAACGAATTTGCGGGACATTCCTCGGCCCATCTGTTTTGCTGGGCCGGATGACGAAGACACGCTTGGTACTGACGGACCCCGTGGAGGCGGCGGTGGTCAATGAAATCGTGGTGCGCCTGGTTCGGCCCGAGGAGGTCGGGGAGTGGGACCGACTGATGATCCAACACCATTATCTGAAGAGCGCGACGATGGTGGGCGAGCAATTACGGTACGTGGCCGAGTACCGGGGGCAATGGATGGCGCTGATCGGGTGGGCGGCGGGGGCGTATCATTTGAAGGGGCGGGATGGGTGGATTGGGTGGGACGCGAACCAACGGCGGGCGCGACTGCATCTGGTGGCCAATAACGCGCGGTTCTGCCGGTTGGGACCCAAGGGGCAGTATCCGAACCTGGCCAGCCGGGCGCTGGCACTGAACCTGGAGCGGTTGTCGGCCGACTGGCAGGCGCAGTACGGGCATCCGATTATGGCGGTGGAGAGTTTCGTGGATGAGCAATTGTTTCGGGGGACGGCGTACAAGGCGACAGGGTGGCGGGCGGTGGGAACGACGGCCAAGTACCGGCGGGTGCGGGAGGATTTCTATGAGGCGCATGATCGGCCCAAGCAGTTGTACGTGCGGGAACTGGTGAAGGGAGCGGCGCGGGGTTTGCGAAGGCGGCGGATGCCCGCAGGCTGGGGTGCGCAGGAGCGGGAGATCGCGCGGCAGTGTTTGTTGGCGGGGGAGGAGTTGACCAGTTTATGGATGGTGCTGCACCGGGAGGTGCCCGAGAGCCGGGACGTGCACGGGTTGCGGCACCGGCAGGCGACGGTGTTGGCGATCACCTTTGCGTATTTGTTGAGCGGGGGTCAGGGAGGTCACCGTGGGGTGGCGCTCTTCGCGCAGGACTTGAGTGCCCGGCAGCGGGCGGACTTGCGGTGTTGGTTCAATCGGCGCACGCGCCAGTACGACGTGCCGACGGAGAACTGTGTGTACCGGGTGCTCAAGGCCGTGCCGGTGCAGGCGTTTCAAGCGGCGCTCTGGGCGTGGCAGAAGGCGCGGCATGGGGCGGCCGACGGGGGCGTGGTGGTGCTGGACGGGAAGGCGTTGCGGGGCAGCGGCAAGACGCAGTTGGTTGGGGCGATCAACGCGCAGAGTGGCCGGACGCTGGGGGTGGAAGCGGTGGCGGACAAGAGCAACGAGATTCCGGCGGGGCAAACGCTCCTGGAGCGGTTGGACCTGGACGGGACCATCGCGCTGATGGACGCGATGCACACCCAGGTGGAAACGGCTCGATCGGTGGTGCAAGAGGGTGGGGGTGATTACGTGCTCTTCGTCAAGGGCAACCAAGACGGCCTCCTGAAGCAAGCGCGCCACTTCCTCCCGGAAGATTTTTCCCCCTCAACTGCTCACGGTGGAACGGGGTCACGGGCGGATCGAGTGGCGGGGGATTGCGGTCAAGGAGGTGACCCCCGCCCAGATGGGTTTTCCGCACGTGGCGCAGGTGGCGCGCCTTGACCGGATTCGGGAACTCAAGGGTGGTCGGCAGGAAGTGGAGACCGTGTGGATCGTCACGAGTTTGACGGCGGAGCAGGCCGGTCTGGAGCGTCTGCTGGAGTTGGCGCGCCAGTACTGGAGCATCGAGAATGGCACGCACTATCCGTTGGATGTGAGCGCGGGTGAAGATCGGTGCCGGGTGAGTCATCCAGTGGCCGCGACGACGCTGGGCATCCTCCGTCGCGCGGTGCAGGGTGAAGCGCGGGCCTGGGCGCGTCGTCAACCCCGCAAGCGAGATCGAACCTGTCCGACCTTCCTGGCGAAGATGAGTCGCCGCCCGGGACAGGTCATTCGCCTACTCACCCGCCCGGTTCGACTTTAGAGCAGCCCTGCGCGGCGCCGAATATCATTCAATCGCACTCGAATCACTGACACCATATCCGCTATGAAACACATGACAGAACTCACCGGAAAGAAAGCCCCCGCATTCAAAGCCCCCGTTGTCGGAGGCGGCTACGAAGAAGGAGCGACCGTTTCCCTCGCTGATCTCAAAGGCCAGACGGTTGTGCTCTATTTCTATCCGAAGGACGACACGCCCGGCTGCACCGCCCAAGCCTGTGCACTCCGCGACGGCTGGAGTCGCATCCAGAAAAAGGCCGCGGTCTTCGGCGTCAGCGTGGACTCGCCGAAAAGCCACGCCAAGTTCATCAAGAAGCATGGCCTGCCCTTCCCCCTCATCAGCGATGAAGCGAAAGAGATTGTGCAAGCTTACGGCGTCTGGGTGGAGAAATCCATGTATGGCAAGACATACATGGGCACGGAGCGCAGCACCGTCATCATCGGCCCGAACGGCAAGGTGAAAGTCGTGCTTCGCAAAGTGCAGCCCGCAGAGCATCTGGACCTCGTGCTGGAAGCGCTGGACTAATCTATGCGACTGAAATCGGACTGGCTCATCGTTTTAGAGAATCTCCGGGCATTTACAACGACGTGCAACTGGCAGGCTGGAGGAATATCACCGCCGCCCTCCACGCCAAAGGCACGCCGGTGTTCCTTCAACTCTGGCACTGCGGTCGCGTGTCGCACAGCAGCTTTCACGCCGGCAAGCCAGCCGTGTCGGCCTCGGCCATCAAGCTCAGGGGCGACTCCATTCACACGCCCATCGGCAAACAGCCTTACACGCAGGAAACGGCCGAGGCCGCCATCGCCTCTGGCCAGGCGGATCTCATCGCCTTCTGCCGCCCCTACCTGAGCAACCCGGACCTGGTGGAGCGTTTTGCCAACGGCTGGGAACTGAACCCGCCGGCAGAGATGAAAGTCTGGTCCGCGCCGACCTCAGAAGGCTACACGGATTTCCCGTTTCATCCTCGGACTTCGCGACCATGAACGTTCTCATTGTTTGCGCCCACGCCGAGCCAAAGAGCTTCAATGGCGTTTTGTTTCAGACCGCCCAGCCCGCATTTCAGGTGAAATGTGGCGGTGACCGGTCAGATGACATCAACAGTTGGTGAGAAATGCGGGCCAGGACACGCTGCGCGCTGCCGGTCATTGCGTACTCACTTCGGATCTTTAAGCCACGCATGGCGGTGTTTCGCGGCGACTTGTCGATCGAGAGTCATGGGGGCTTCGCGTCGGCTTCCGCCCGGGTCAGCGGGCCGCCCCAAACGGAAAGCACCGCCGATGTTGCCTACAACTGGCGACATTCCGGGCTTCGCACCGGGATCGAATCGAGCCGCTCGTCACATTGGTGAGCCGTGCTCAGCATGTGCAGATTCGACGCCGGCCAACACCGGGCAATGACGGTTTTTTGGGGTTGCCGGCGTCGGTGACAATCTGCAACTGTCGGGCATCACCACACCTTGGCAGACCATCCGGTCAGTTAATCGGGCATGAGCGGCGCCAAGGCGATGGAGAGTCTAACCTCGGGCAAACGCGTTCTTGCACATGAAAACGTATCCAACCAACGGAGTGCCGTGCAGCCGGCAGCAACCGGCGGGTCGGTGTCGGCGTATTACGTGGCGACTGCTCGGCGTGCTCGCAGTAGGATGGTTGGGCGCGTTTGGAGCCCTGCGCGGTGCGGAGACGGACTACTATCTGCATCCTCCCGGCTGTGTGTGGGGGACGCTGATCGCAACGAATACTCGTGCGACCTCGATCGCGGCGATCCCCGACGGATACGTGGTTTCGGGCACGGTCAGGGCCCTGGAACCGCACCCCGGGATCGATATGTGGGGTTCCGTGGCGAAACTCGACCACGGAACGGGAACGGTGCTTTTGAGCGCGGACTTTCATGACGATCCGGACTCGACCCTCGCCGAGGTGATCGTGCCATTGCGGAAAGCAGGGGGCGGCGTAGACGGCTTCGCCCTGGTGGGAGGGAAGAGTCATTTCATCACGAATCCGGACGATCCACGGCAGGAATGGAACCTGCCGTGGTTGTGGCTCGTGCGACTGGACACCGGCTTGGTGCGGCAGTGGGAGACGATCAATGGAGAGATGGGCCATGACCTTATCGGACAGGCAGTGGTGATCGAGCCCGGTGGTTTTGTGATTGGCGCTGTGGACGCCTGGGTGCCAGCCGCGTCGGTGGGGTGGGTGGGTCGATTGGATGGAGCCGGAGCGCTGACGGGCGATCCGTTAACGCCGATTGGCTGCGAGGGCGTCTATGCGATCGAGCCGGCGCTGGACGGTGGGTACGTGATCGGCACCGACTGCGGCCTGCTCAAGGTCAGCGCTTCGCTGGCGGTCGAATGGACGGCCGACCCGCGCGTGGGGGCGAGTCAAGTGTGGAATCGCTATAACGCTGTGAAACGAGCTCCCGACGGCACTTTTGTCGGCGTGGGTTCTCGGCTTCGGCACCAGGCTGCCCCCGCGTTCGCCTACGAAGGCATGGTCCTAACCAAGGTCACGGCCGGCGGCGAGATCGTCTGGCAGCGGTTCGATACGAACGTCCTGGGGAACGACCTATTGGTGCTCGCGGACGGCAGTGTTCTGGTCGCAGGGGAGCACCCGGCGGGGCGTAACGGCGGGGCGGACGCCTGGCTGCTGCAAACGGGGCCGGACGGCGCGACGCAGTGGCAGATGTTCCTGGGGGAGGAAGCGGACGAGCGGGCAAGGGCGCTGACAGCGGCGGCTGAGGGCGGCGGGTACGCACTGCTTGCGGAAGCGACGGTGAGCGATGTCCAACGGATGTGGGTGGCCCGGCTGCGAAGTGGCCTCGAGACGCCGGTGCCGGCGTTTACGGTCAGTCCGCATGACCCCATCTTCGTCAATCAGGCGGTGACCTTTGATGCCTCGGCGTCCACCGCACCAGGCAGTTCGATCGCCAGGTGGGAGTGGGATTTTGGCGATGGCCAGAGCGCGACCGGCGCTGTCGTCGCGCATCGGTTTGCCGACCGAGGCGCCTATACCGCCACCCTGACGGTGGTCAGCGCGGACGCCATGTGCGTGTCGATCAGCAGGGAGGTTGTCGTCACGGGACTGCAGGTCCAGTGGGAACGGCTCTTCGGCGGGGACTTCGCGGACTTGGCCACCTCGATTGTCGAGGCACGCGACGGCGGATTTCTTCTGACGGGGTTCAAGTTCATGCGGTCCTGGAACCTGGGCGGCGTGTGGGTGCTCAAGACGGACCGGCGCGGGCGGTTCCTTTGGGAGAAGATGATCTCCGCGCCAGTCGAAGGCGGCACCTTCATTGACGGACAGGAAGTCATTCGAGGCGCGGGGGAAGACGGGCGCTGCATCATCCGGGCACACGACACTGGCTACGTGATCGCCGGGTTGTATGAGGTCCTTTTCAAGAGCCCATTCGCCTGGTTCAGCCAGATGTGGATGCTCAAGGTCGATGAGGCCGGCGAGCAAGTCTGGCCCACCCGGATTTTCGGTGAGACGCTCCGTGACGAGACGGCCTGGTGCGTGGCGGCGACAGCTGACGGCGGTTACATCGTGGCCGGCGGCCAGGACGCGCCGGGAGTCGATGTGCTCAATGGGTGGCTGGTCAAGACCGACGGCGAGGGGAACGAGGAGTGGAACCATCGGCTCGCCAGCGAGTCCCGGTACGGTCTTCGCTGGGTGACCCCCGCCAGCGACGGGGGTTACTGGGCGACCGGCGGGGGCGGCTGGAGTGCCGACGGGGATCCTTGCTGGGTGTTCCGCACCACGAGCGCCGGCGTCCCGGTCTGGACGAACAACCCGGGGGGCTTGTATAGCGGGAGTGACGGTTGTTGGATCGACGAGACCGCTGAGGGCGGTGCGGTGGTTGTGGGCCGCATCAGCTCCGACATCGCCATGTACCGGCTCAATGGCGAAGGCGATCTCTTGTCGACCGCTCGGTGGTCGGCTAGCTCCGCCCAGTACCGCAGTGATATCCCGTACCGTGCCCGCCGGACACCCGACGGAGGCTGCCTGATCGTGGGCGAGCTCGATGTTCCGGAGCCCAGTGGCTACTACGGGAGCAAAGAAGCGGCGCTCATCAAGACCGGTGCGGAAGGCGAAACGCACTGGATCGAGATGCTGCCAGGCAATCATGACGCGAACGAACGGGCCTACGACGCCATCCCGCTCGCGGACGGGAGCTACGTGATTCTCGCCTACAGAGTGCCCCAGGGCGAACCGCGCAGCACGACGCCGGTCTGGCTGTTCCGGTTGGCACCAAACCTCCCGCCCACAGCGAGCATGCAATGGACTCCGCCAGGCACGGTGCCCGGCGTGCCGGTCCAGTTCTCAGGCGCGTTGTCCACAGACCGCGATGGGTCCGTGACGCTGCTCGAATGGGCGTTCGGCGACGGGGCAGTCGCCACAGGCGTCACGACGGAGCACGTTTACACGAACTTGGGGACATTCCAGGTGACACTGACAGTGGTCGACAATGACGCCGGCGAGCACACAGTCACGAACTTGGTGCCGGTTGCCGGGATCATGGCTCGCACCTCGGGCGTGACGATCCAACTGGCCGACGTCACAGCGGATCCCGCCAGCGATCCCGAGCACTACCCGCCCGAAGGGGCTCCGCCGGGCATCGACTGGGCGACCGCGTGCGCGTTTCAACTGGATGCCACGGGGCGCGATGGACGGTATCGATTCCGAATCGTCTTTCCCGAGCCATTCCCGGCGGGAGCAGACCTGTACAAGCTGCCCGACTGGGAAGAGGTGGCCTACACCGTCGTGGATGCGTTCACGATCGAGGTCGAATTGGGCATCGTCGGCGGGGTGCTGGACCCCGCGTTCGTCTTGGCCCGGAGGCTTCCGGCTTGCACAGTCACCGCCTTCGGGGTGAGCGGTGCCGATCGGTTGTCCTTGTCCTTCACCACGGCCAACGGGTTGCGTTACCGCGTCTTCCGCACTTCACGGCTTGCGCCAGCAAGCTGGGCGGCGGTTCCAGCCGCCCGCACCCCGACTGGCGCGTTCCAGGCTGAGGCCCTGGCCGGAACCGGCGCGCCGGCAACTCTCTATGTGGAGCGGAGCACCGCCCAACAGGCTTACTTCCGGATCGCGACTGAGCCGTGAGGGGGCGTATCCCACTTTCATGCACGGGAGTGTAGACTCTGGCGAAGTGACTTGCCGACGCGGGTATGTGCGGCGGGTCGGCATTGCCGGCTTTCATCCCGATGGCAGCACGTTGGTATCGGCAAGCGACCGGGCGCTGGTCGTTTGGCGCGCGGCCAGCTTCACCGAGACGCATCGAGTTCAGACGCAATAACCGGGGCGGAGGCGCGCGGCTTCCGCGGGATTGGAGGCGGCGTGCGATCACCCAAGTCCGTGCCCGGGAGGCAGGGTCAAGCCAGGGTGATTGGCGGCAGCGTGGCCATTCCTTACGCCACACCGGGCCTGCGAAGATCTCCTCCAACTTCCAGCGCCGTTTCCGTCAGAAAGAGAGGACTGGCCCGATCGTCGATACCGAACACGTCGCCTCTCGTGAAGAACGAAGAAAACCAAGCCGATTCCCACGCTCGCACGGATTGAGGCACGATGCGTGATGAGGATTGTCCGTGCTGAACAACCGCTGCCAGGGGTTCAGGCTTCACCGTTTCTTCAGACTCAGCGATAGCCCCGAACTGCCTACGCTGACGAAGACCGAATCGAGGGCGGAGTCTGTCGTGATGGCTTTGATGAAGGCCGGATCGGCCATGCCCGCGGTGATGTTGTGGGCGACAATCAGCCCGCCCGGGCGCACCAGGGGCAGCAGCTTCTTGAGGTAGTCTGCATAGCCCTCCTTGTCGGCATCGAGGAAAACAAGGTCGATGGGACCCTTGAGCTTCGTGACCTCCTGATGGGCGTCTCCTTCGATTAGCGTTACCAGATTGCTGACTCCTGCGCGTTGGAAGTTCTCCCGCGCTGCGGCGGCGCGTCCCGGGTCGATTTCAAACGTGGTCAGTTTTCCGCCCGTCGTGCGCAGGGCGAGACAGAACCAAATGCCAGAGTAGCCGTGGGACGTTCCCAACTCGACGACATGTTGGACGCCCGCGCCCTCGGCGAGGAGGCGCAGCAAGCGCCCATCGTCCCGAGGGACGCTCATGGTGCCTCGTCGCTGGCTCCGATCCATCTCGTCGAGGACATCGAGAATCTTCCTCTCCGCATCGTCTTTGGCCAGAGGGGCAGCGGCGAAGGCGGATGCCGCGGCGGGCCGGCGCGGCGGGCCGCCGAAGGGCTGGGCGAAGAGCATGAGGCTCGCCTGGGTGAGAGTGACGGCAACGAAGATGGCGGGCAGAATCGTCATGATTCAAAGCAGGCCACAGTCCAACGACAGGCGCAAGAGAATCCGGCCCGCCGTCTTCCGGCCAGTCGGCAGGTGGGTCGATGGGAAAACCGGGGCGTTGCAGGCGAGGCAGAGGAACAACGGTTGTCGGGGCGCTTTCGCTTGTTCACGGATGTAATCCGCCGCCCAGGCCGTGAACAGTCGTTTCAACTGATGGGTTTGTGCTCTTTCGGTGTGGACATGAGTGTGTCGGGACCGGAGAGGCCATGTTGAGTGCCGACACCCGCCTGCCCGGCCGCTTCGCGTCGGCGATATTCATCAAGCATGGCGGCGGTGGCGGTCGCGCCGCATCGCGTCGCCCCCAGGTCGCGGACCCTGATCAGGCCATCGAGATCCCGCACACCGCCCGCCGCCTTGATCTGCACCTTCGGGAAAACGCTGGCCCGCATGAGGGCCAGGTCATGCTCGGTCGCGCCCTTGTAGTTGTAGCTGCCGTCGGCCTGCTTCACGAAACCGTAGCCGGTGGAAGTCTTCACCCAGTCGGCGCCGGCGCGTCCGCACAACGCGCAGAGCTTGCGCTTCAACGCGTCGCTGTCCAGGCCCGCGCCGCCCTTGCCGAGGTAATCGTTCTCGAAGATCACCTTCACCTTCGCGCCGTGTCGGTGGGCCTCGTCACAGACGGTTTTCACGTCGCCCTCGACGTACTCCCAGTCGCCGCTCAGGGCCTTGCCGATGTTGATGACCATGTCAATCTCGACCGCGCCGTCGCGGCAGGCCAGTTCGGTTTCGTAGCGCTTGGATTCGGTCGTCGAGTTGCCGTGCGGGAAGCCAATCACCGTGCCGACGTTGACCCCGCTCCCTTTGAGCAGTTCAGCCGCGCGCTGGACCGCGTAGGGTTTGATGCAGACCGAGGCGACGCCGTACTTCGCCGCGAGCCGGCAGCCGTCCTCCAACTCCTGATCCGTCAGGGTCGGGTGCAGAAGGGAATGGTCGATCATCTTCGCCAGTTGTGCGTAGGTGTATTTCATGCTCTCGCCACCAACACCTCGATCAGAGTAAAACCGCCGCGACCGCCCCACTGATGAGATTTCCGGGTTAGTAGTTCACTTCCACGAAAACCATGTAATCGAACCCGCGACTCCAGCCTGAATCGGTGTGTCCCTCGCCCCAGGTTGACACAACTCTTGTATAGCCCCCGTAGTACTGTACGAAACCGCAAACCCAGGCGTTTGGCCCACGGGGACTGTTCTGCACAATCCGCGCCGAGAGCTGGCCGAAATCCGAACTCAAATCCTCAAGGGCAAAACCGGCCTCCACCATGGCCCCGGTTTGCTCGTAGCGGAGTTCCTGATAGGTGATCGTGGTGATGCCGTCTTTGGTGTAAGAGTGTTGCGCCGGCAAGATCGTCGGCGTGAAGTTCAGGGTGACATTGACGTGGTCGCCCACATCGCCGCGGTATGTGGCAGTGATCGCCCACTGGAAGGCATTGGTTGTGGTGATGACTTCCGGATCGATCGCGCCCTGCACGCGCCAAGTCCCGCTGAAGTTGACGGTTATGCTGGGCCACATGGGCCAATTCGGATCCCCTGCATACACCAGGCGCTCCCATTCAATCGGGCCGGAGACGCTGGCCTCGTCATTTGGAGTGATGAAGCCGCAGATGGCGGAGTTTGCGCTGGCGTCGTAGTTGGCCCCGACCAGCACAAGATAATGGTTGGCCGGCACGGTGACATCCAACTTGGCCCCCGCCTTGAGCAGCGTCCCTTTGGGCCAAACATTGCCCTGGCCCAAAAAGTTGGCCACAACATACACGTCCACCGAGGCCTTGCCGTCGACCTCTTCGATCTCGACGGTGAAGTCGCGGCTGTCCCCGCTGCTCTCGACCCTCCAGTAATCCAAGCCCGCCGTGTATCCGCCACGCAGGGCAAAGGCGAAGTCCGCCCGTCGTTGCGTCTTGCCGAAGAGTGGCACGCCAGCCGGGCTGCCATCGGGGTTGAGCAGAGGATTGAAGTTGGTCAACACCCCCGCCCGGTTGAGCCAGTAGTCGCCACAGAACAGGCGGTAGAACCGGTGCAAATCGTGTCCAGTCTTGCCCTTCACGGTCTGTTCGAGCCGCTTCAGGGTCGAGGAAATCCCGTAGCCTTCCATGTCGTCGAAGTGCGCTTTAAACGTCAACCCGGAGCGCCCGAAGATGAAGGCCAGCAGTTCGGCGGTGACGTATTCGTGCGAATCGTTCACGGTGGACACCGACAGCGCCGGGTAACCCCACGCGTTGATATCCGGCGTCCGGAATGGATAGTCGCGATTGAGCGCGTAATGCCAGGACGCGTACGTGGCGCATGCCTCATGCCACCACCGGCGGCCGGAGGCCGAGAAAATGTTGTAATAGGCGTTCTGCACCGAGTGAAACAACTCGTGCCCGACGGTGTAACGCACCCACTCGTCATCATCGAAGGCCGAGGGCAGGTACACGTCGCCTGTCCAGCCAGACCAGAGAGCCTCCGGTGCTTCAGACGCATTCAGAATGATGTACCATTGCTCCTCAGGCACTATGAAGCCGGCGGTCTTGTAGGCGGAATAGGCCGCCTCACCCGCGTCCGCGATCAATTGCGCGTAGTCCTGGGCGGGAATCCGGGTCTTGCCCCGAGAAACCGGCTGGGTGGGGTCGAACACGACCCGGGCGTGGAGGTTGTCCGATTTGAGCACCCGCCAGCCCGGGGCGATGTAGCGCACCGCCCAGGTGGACAAGTGCGGCGTCGAAAACCGCACCACGCCGGCGTCCGGGTCCACCGTGAGGGGCACGGACTTCCAACTCTTGGATTCGGGCAGCCAGTATGACACCACCAGGGCATCCTCCACGGGCAGGTCCGGGCTGAGTCGCGCCGGGTCGTACGGAAGTTCCAGGGTGAGGTCCTGGTTGAACCGCGTTTCGTTGCCGATCTGGATGTCGAACACCTGGAACGTCTCCAGACCGTAAGACACGGGGGGAATGCCCGCTTCCGCCGCCGACCGCCCCACCACCGCCACCGTGGCGGGCGCAGTCAGCGTGCCGGCCGGAACGGTCATCGAGACACCCTCCATGGACACGGTCTGCACGCTGCCGGTGTCGGTCAGGCTCGTCCACTGATTGGGAGTCAGCGGCACCTCGACAACGCGGAAGAACATCATCGGCACGTCGGTCGAGATCGGCAGTGCGATGACATTCGACACGCTTTGAGCCACACCCGAGGCCAGCACCGCCGGATGGGACATCAGGTCTTCCGCACTCGGCGCGAATTGCACCGAATAGAGGCTCGGCACCTGCCCGGCCGTGAGCCGCAGCCCTATGGAGTCCGCGCTGATCTGGGCGACGCCAATGCTCGGCTGGCAAAGCGCAATCGCAGGACAAAGGAACAGGAACACCCCGGCCAACCACTGAGCCACCATCCGGTCCGGGTGAAAGTGCCGCCTGACGCCATTCGGATTCGCGCGTGCTTGTTTCATGCGAAAAGATCGCCGTTTTGTGCCAGACCCCCCCGGCGTGAAGCAACCCGAAAAACGCAACACCAGAAAACGCGAAAACGCGACACCGAAAACGCGGGATGGCACACGCGCAGGACGCAAGGCGTCCCTCCGTCGCCGTTTCCCGGCGACGGCGCTCAACGCGGCTTTGCCAGAACCCCGATGTCCGACTCCGCGGAGCTTCGTGAAACATCCGGGCTAAAGGATTGCGACAACGACCAGTTCTTTGTTGACTCGCGCGGACGAGCGGCTGAATCGCTGCTCGAACGCCACATGAACCGCATCCCGAGAATCTCGATCGTGCTGCCCGCGCGCAACGCGGCCGGCACGCTGCCCGCCGCGCTCGGGAGCATCCGCGCCCAGACGTTCGCCGCCTGGGAACTCGTGGCCGTGGACGATGGTTCAACGGACGAAACACACCGCATTCTTAGCAGTGCCGCACGGGCGGATGCCCGCATTCGCGTGTTGTCCCTGCGGCCCGTTGGAATCGTGGCCGCGCTGCGCGCGGGCTGCGAGACGGCGCGCGGCGAGTTCATCGCGCGCATGGATGCGGACGATCTGATGCTGCCCGAGCGTCTGCAACGGCAGGCCGATTCCCTGGCACGTCATCCGCGCATCGGGGTGGTGTCCTGCCGCGTCCGGTACGGGGGCGACCGGGCGTCGCAGGCGGGTTATGCGGCGCACGTCGACTGGGTCAACGCGCTGCTCACGCCGGAGGACATGGCGCTGCGGCGCTTTGTCGAGTCGCCTGTGGCGCATCCGAGCGTCCTGTTCCGGCGCGAACTGCTGGCCCAACACGGGGGCTACGCCGAGGGCGGTTTTCCTGAGGACTACGAACTGTGGCTGCGCTGGATGGACGCCGGGGTCCGCTTCGGCAAAGTGAACGCCGAATTGCTCGTGTGGAACGACCCGCCTGCGCGCCTGTCCCGCACCGACGCGCGCTACCGCACCGAGGCGTTTTACCGGACAAAATGCCTGTATCTGGCCCGCTGGCTCAAACGTCACGTGGCGGCGGACCGGGCGTTCTGGCTCTGGGGCGCGGGCCGCGTGACGCGCCGACGCTTTCTCGCCCTGGAAGCGGACGGGATTCGCTTCGTGGGCTTCATCGACATTGACGCGAACAAGCTCGGACGCGCGCGCGATGGGCGGTGGGTGGTCGGGCCGGACGCGTTGCCTGACCCCGCCCGCGCGTTCATTCTCGCCGGCGTGGCCAAGCGCGGCGCGCGCGAATTGATCGCCGCCGAATTGCATCGACAGGGTCGCCACGAGGGGCGGGATTTCTTGCTCGTGGCGTGAAAACTCAGCACCCCCCAGCATCGCCAAGCCTGCTTCTGAGGGTTTACCTGGGAGCCCGCCCCTGATAGCCTGGGGCCGTGAAGACGACTTTGCTGGGACCCGACAGTGTTGCGTGGTCTATGAAGAAACACATTCATTCCAGCCACAAAGCGCGCAAAGCGCCACTATTTGTGAAACGGGCGGAGCGCGCCCTATGTCGGGCGGCTCACAATGTGAAAACTCAGCATCGTGCCCTTGGCCTGCCGGTGGTTGTGTGGCAGAACGGAAAAGTGGTCGAGAGACCCGCGTGAGTGTAGGTCGCAGCATCTCTCCGCGCAGGTCCGCCGCACTCAGTCCACGGTCTTCCATTTGAAGCGCCAGTCCGGCGGTGTCGCCCGCCGCGAGACCCGAGGTCTCCAACTCGACAGTGATGGTGGATTCGGGTCCGGGCGGTCGGTGGCAGAGGCTGTTGCGGGCCGAGTAGAAGTCGGGCGCCGGCAGCGCACGGAGGCGAAGCACGCCCGGCTTCTCGGTGAGGGACCACTTGGAATCATCGGCGATGTGATTCCACTGCGCGTGCGGGTTGAGCGTGGGGCCGTCAAAGTTGTCGTCGTGGATGAAGGCCGGCCTGGGTTCCTGGGCATGGCCGGTGTCGGGCTTGAGCCAGGTATTCGGGGCCCTGCGAAGGTTGCCCGGCAGGCCGATGAGCGGAAAGCCGTCATTCCACGTCACCGGGACCAGGGCAACCATGCATCCGGCGCTGTTGTGGTCGAGTTGTGTGAGGAGAAGCTTGCGCCAGTCCGCAGCGGGACAGGCGAGGACTTGGTTGCTGGCGGCAGGATTGGCCAGCTTGACTTTGGCCGCCGAGCCGAAGGCGGAAACGGCGGCGTTGTTTGCCGGTCTCATCGGTAGGCTATTGGATTCCAGACCTTTCGAAAACCAAAGCCTTCGTAGTCCTTCACGTTCACCGTCGCCAACTCGGTCACACCTTGGGCAGTCATGACGAGCGCGGATCGCGCGTCGTAGAGCCGGCGAAAGGCGAAATCTCTCCGGCGCGCTCTTTGCCAGAGGGTATCGTGCAAGGGACGGCTTTCCACCGTGAAACCGATGAGCCGCCAGCGCGGATGGCTGCGGTAGGCCTGAATCACTTCGACGGCTTCTTCGGCATCGAGCGGATGCTTCAGCACGGCGGGATTGCGCAGCAGGCCATAGAGTTCAGCGAGGATGAATTCGGAAATCGCCACGTCCTCTTCGCGCCCGATGGAGGTGAGCCAGCCGTAAGCCGCCTCGTGGCTCGGCGAGTCTTCGTTGAACGCGTGGAGCAAGATGTTGGTGTCAATCGAGAGCATGGCGCGTCACTTTCTGCGGCGGTGGGCAAGGGTCGCTTCCGTGGCAGTGAGCTGCGCCTGCTCCCTGATTTCAGAGTCTGTCAGGCCCTTCCAGCCAAGACGGCGGGGCTTCGGCGGCTGCCACTCGCCACTGACGCCGGGTTGGGTGGCATAAAGGCTCAGGATGTATTCAAGCCCGCGCCGGGCCAGCTCGGCCAGGGAGATTTCCCGGCTCTTGCAGACCTTGCGGGCGCGCTCGTAAACATCGTCCGGCAACTGGATTTGTGTGCGCGTCATGCCCACAGACTGCCATCATGTTGGCTGGTGTCAACCCGGCAGCACTCCTACTTCTTCGCGCGTGCTGCCTTCGCCTCCGCGATGACGGCGTGGAAGGCGGGCTTGGGCTGAGAGTTGGCGTCGAAAAGCAGCGGTTTGCCGCCGGCGCGCCAGGAGTTCGCGTCGTTCGGGCCCCAGAACGTGACCATCTCGACGTGCTTGTCGTGTTTGAGGAAGGCCCGGAAGAGGCCTGCGTACGCCTCGGCCAGTCTGCGGTCGGCGTCCCTCACCAGGCCGCCCTGGGTGGTTGCGGCGTTGTCCGCAATGTCCGCCCCGAATCCGCGCTGGCCACCCTGCGCGCTGGTGACATCGAGTTCCGTGATGTGAATGGGCAGACCGAGCGTCGCCATGTCCGCCAGGGCCTGGTCCATGGTTTCGAAGCTGGTCGAGACATTGACGTGAGCCTGCGAGCCGATGGCATGAACCGGCACCTTCTGTTCCTGCAACGACTTGATCAGCGCGATGAGCTTCCGGCGTTTGGCCGGATTCTCCAAACCGTAGTCGTTGTAGCGCAGAATCGCCTCCGGGTCCGCTTCATGGGCGTAGTGGAAGGCCTTGGCGATGAAGTCCGGACCGATGATCTCGAACCAGAGCGAGTTGCGCAGGATGTTGGTGCCGCCGTCGGCGAGCGCCTCGTTGACCACGTCCCAAACCCTGATCTTGCCCTTATACCGGCCCACGACGGTGTGGATGTGATCGCGCATCCGATCGAGCAGTTCCTCGCGCGATGCGCGCGGTCCCGTGTAGCGGCCGAAGGGTCCGCCGCCAAAACCACGTCCGAATCGCCCACGCCCGAACTGGTTTGTTCCGGACGCACTCGGGTTGGCAGAGGGGTTGGACGCGGCGTTGGTGACTCCTGGCGGCGGCGGATTCGTGCCGGCAAACACCCAATTGGGCGTCTGGGAATGCCAAACGAGCGTATGCCCGGCCAGAGACATCCCGTTGCTCATGCCGAAGCTCACAAAGGCGTCGGCAGCCCTGAAGTCATAGCCGTCCGCGCCCGGCCGCGGGTGAAGGAGCGCCCATTTCATTTCGTTCTCCGCGACGAGTTGGTTGAACTGCGCCTTCACCAGAGCGACGTCCTGCTTCGCCTGCTCAGGGCTTCGGCGGAACCCGGCGCCCATCGTGATGGCGCGATTGACGGCGGTCCCCACCATGAAGTGGTCTTTGAAGACATCCTTGAGCGCGGGCGTTTCGGCCGACCAGGATGTGCCGCCGAGGGGCAGGAGGGCTGCCGCGAAGAGGGCGATTCGCAAGTTGCGATTCGAGTGTCGATTCGAGTTTTTGGAGTTCACGATAGATGTGCCATCTCAGAGCCCACCCTGTTCGAGGAGGCTGGAATAGCTGCTGCGGTTGGAAACAACGTGGTCGGGAAGAATAGTGCCGACGCTGTCCCCGGCGTGCTTGATCTGGGGCGTGATCTCGGTGTCAGCCGGATTATGGCGCCGTCGGATTGGGGTTGACCGCCTCATGGCTTCATTCGTCCCGTCCTTCCAGTGGAATCGTCGTCATGGGGTCAGGGTAAGACCCGCGACCTGACCGGGCAATGCCGGATTCAACGTGTCAGATGATGGCGCAACCACTCCCGCGGTCGCCGTGCCGAGAAAGGTGTCCAGGGGCATCGTGCCGGTCCTCATGGCGTATTGATATGGGAACAGTGTGTTGCAGTTCTCTATCTTCCGAACCTGACGCGATTTTGCTTTTCGAGCCCGCATAACACCGCATAACACTCCTCTTGCGAAGTCTGAGCGCCCTGTGCAACGTCGGGGTGTGGGTTGTGCGGGCCAGAATCCTTGGCCGGTGAAACATGTTGCAGACAAGTCAGGTTTCTGTGCTGCGTTCAAGGGGTCAAGGATTCTGCTGAGCGAGGCGCGGGAGAGAAGGATGGGGAGACACGGGGACTCCTCCTGGAAAGGAGGACTGGATTTGGTCTGAGGCGCGCCTCGCTGGAATGTGGAATAGGCAGAAGTCCGGGTGCAGCTTCACCGGAGGAACAGACACGTGCTCAACATTCGAACACAGACGATCAGCTTGCTGGCGGCGCTGAGTTCCTGCATCGCTTCGGCCCAGACCATCACCTACAGCGGGCTGCTCGAGGAGATGGCCGACCGTGACGCGCTGGCCCGGTTTCCAAGTCCCGCCTACCGTCAACTGCAGGGGAGCACCTACAACCGCGCCTCCGTGTCGCGGGATCAGCCGGACCAGACCTTCAGCGGTTGGTTCGCCGACAGCGACGGAGTTTTTTCGATTCGCCAGGAGCCATCCTCGTCCGGCGGCGCGGCCGAGCATGTTGTCATGGAGCACAACGGACCGGGGGCGATCACCAAGCTGTGGACGCCCTTCTTTTACCGTGACTATGGCAACCGCACAGGCGTCAGGATTCGCATTTACCTCAACGGGTCGAACGTGCCGGTGATTGACGAGCACCTGATCGAACTCGTCACCCGGCTGGAATGGAACACGTCCGAGTACGGGTCCAAACCCGCCTCTCGAAGCAGCTTCACCGTGCCGCATCCCATCGCGGCGTTCACGGCCCGCGCCGGGAACTGCTACCTGCCCATTCCATTCTCCGCGAGTTGCAAGGTCACGGTCTCCGATGTGCCCTTCTACGACATCGTGAGCTACCGCGCCTACGATCCCGGCACAGTCGTCGAGGATTTCTCGAAGGCGCTCTACGCTGCCGCGTCGAACCAGGCGCGACTCAACCTCACGGCCCAACAGATCGGCAGCGCGACGAACTTCGACGGCGGGACGCTGCACCAGACCAACCGGAGCCTTGCGGCGGGCGCGGCCATGACACTGCATTTGAATGCCGGCGCCGCTGCCGTCCGCCATCTCGAGGTCCGGCTGGACGCCGCACAGATCGCAGCGGCCCCCGCAGCGCTTCGTTCCACGGTTCTGATCATGACTTTCGATGGCAGGCAATCGGTTTGGTGCCCGGTGGGCGATTACTTCTGCAGCGCAGACTCGATTCATCCGTTCGATACCTGGACGCGCAGCGTGACGGCTGACGGCCGGATGATCTGCCGCTGGGTGAAACCGTACCGGGCCAGCGCCAGTCTCACGCTCGCCAACTTCGGCGCGAACGCTGTTGACGCGACGCTGACAGCGCGGACCGGCGACTGGACATGGAACGACAATTCGATGCATTTCCACGCGAGCTGGCGTCCGGACGAAGTTGTTCCTGGCACCCCGCCATCGGACTGGAACTTCATGGACGCGCTGGGCAGGGGCGTGCTCGTCGGCGACGCCTGGACCGTCGGGAACATCCAGGGCAGTTGGTGGGGGGAGGGTGACGAGAAGATCTACGTGGATGACGACTATGAGGTGGCGAGATTCCCGGGCCTGTTCGGCACCGGGACCGAGGATTACTATGGTTGGGCCGGGGGGGTGGTGCCGACGCGGACCGATGAATTCAGCGCTCCGTATCTCGCGAACGTGCGGGTTGGCGGCCTGGACGGTGGGACAAAGGGCTACAACATCAACACGCGCATCCGCGCCCTCGACGCCATTCCCTTCACGCGGCGGTTGCGATTCGACATGGAATCGTCGTTCGGCACCGACATGCGCAACCCCTGGAACGTCCTTGGCTACTCGTCCACGGTCTTCTGGTATGCGCTTCCGGGCGCCACGGACAACCGGCCCCCGGATCCGGCGCAGGCATCCAAGCCGCTCCTGAGCATGGCGCAACTCCAGGCCATCTCGGATCGGATTCGTTACGGCACCAACAGTTGCGTAAGGGACACCGGCGGGCATGCGTTCAATGATTCACCGGTCGACCACCAGACAGGGCATGACCCAGCGACGGAACCAGCACGCATCGTTCGATAGGAGATTCGCTTCAGTCGTCGGGTCCGTCTTCGTTCAGCCTCTCAAGGTCAGGGACTGGCCTGGAATTCCTGATAAGCCGTGTTTTCACCCAGCTCAGTGACCGGTGAGACCGCCCAGACCAGCCAGCGGAATGAGCCGAGCCGACGGTCTGCGCCGCCCTGCAGGCGTGTCCCATGGAACCGGCCTTCGCATCGGCTGTCCACACTGGCGATGGGCGTGAACTTCTGCGGATCGGTCACGTCCCAGCCCGGATCCTCGGGTGCCGCACTGCCAAAGAGCGTGAACCGCTGAGAACCGCGGTTGTCATTCTGATCAAACGACCACGTCGCCACACTCGCGAGGTCCCGCACACTGCCCAGATCGACTTTGTACAATCCAAGCCCGATGCCGTTGCCGAACACCGGGCCGTAGTCGGCCGCCAACCGCCCGTCGTGCAGCGTCGCAACCGGCTCGTTCACCGTATCAGGACGGGTGGTCACCGCCCGAACCGGAGCCACGCCGGCGTTTGCCAGACGGACGGTCTTGAACTCAGTTTCTGCAGACGCGGATTCCGGGATCGCATAGGGATGGCTTTCGATGGTCGTCTGTTTCAGTTGCTGCCCACGCACAAATCCGACAACCAATCCCCTGCCTTCCCCTGCATCGCGGAGCCGCAGCAAATCGCGCACAGTCCGCGCCGGCCGCCCGTTGACGCTCCGGACCAAGTCACCGCTCTGCAAGCCGCACCGTGCCGCGGCCGATGCCGGCGGCACCTCGGCCAGATGAACTCCGCCCGATTCCCTGCTGACCCCAAAGGCGGAGTACTCCTCGCCCTCGAGATCCCGGATGCGCGCCTCAAGCCAAAACCACGGCGGTTTGGCACGATTGGCGGCGCGGGCCGTGTCCGCTGCGGGTCCGGCTGTTGCCAACTCGGGCATCTCCGGCGTCCGTGCGATCGCCCGCAGCGCGGGTTTCATCACGCCGAACCGATCCATCGCGAAATTCCGGAACCCGAGCCGGAGCGCGGGCGACCCGTCTTTGACCCGGAAGTCGCCTCTGGCCGGGTCCACGAACAGCGGATCGCCCACCAGGGAATGCTCGTCGCAACCCTTCTGTGCGAACCGCAGGCGATCCGCCTCGGAGGTGGTGAAGAGGTTGCGGTCCACGTCCCGCCCCCAGCGATCGAGGCTGTCGCTCATCGCCGCGGGACGGTAGGCGCCCATCCAGATATTGTTCGTGACCACGTCGCCACTCTGCTCATACCAAGCGTGCGGATGGAACGAGTTGTTGACGGCGATGTTGTTCCACACCCGGCGGTGAAAGCCCTCGCGCAACTTGAGACCGCCATTCAGGAACAGGTTGTTGGAGATCTCATAGTTCGACGAACCGTCGTCGAGATCCACGTCCCAGCCGTGGTCGCAGCGCCACCGGTTGTTGCGCAGGATGGTCGGCTTCACCGCGTCGAGACGGGCGAGCTTGGGCAATTCGCCGGGAGGCACGTCCGTCAAGCCCCAGTACCGATCGCGGCCCCACGAGTTGAAGCTGCCGTGATCGCCGGTCTCGCGCACCGTGTCGAACACGTCGCAGAACTCGATGACGTGTCCCCCGAAGGTGCCCTCGCTGATGTTGATGCCGGCGCGCGAGGCCTCGTAGATCGAGCAGTGCCGGACCGTGATGCCCATCGACATGGAAACCTGTATCCCTGTCGCCTGCTTCTCGACCACGCCCACCCCGCGAATGAGGCAATCCTCGACCAGACAATCCGCGGGATGATTGTCCGTCTTCGGGCCGGGCGCCGTGTCGATGTCGGCGAAACGCTGGCGTTGGTTGTACTCGAAGAGCGGATTGCGCACCGCCTGGGGGTCGCCGACGAAGGCCACCGCAGTCGCGCCGGTGTCATGGAGATCGCAGCCGCGGATCGTCACGCGGCGGTTCCGGTTGTTGACGAAGACGGCATTCCCGCCGAGTTGGTCAAACTCGCAATCCGCCACGGTGCAATCCTCCGCCCCATTGAAAAGCACCGCCCCGCCGCGGTAAATGGTCCAATCGCTGCGCAGGAGCGGTTCTTTGGTCTCCATGAATGTGCGCGCCGCGTGGCGGAAGATGAAGCCGCGCAGGGTGACGTGCCTGACGGGGGCCGGCGGCGCGCCTTGGAACTCGATGAGATGACGCAGGCGGACGACCTCGACGGAGCCATCCCAATCCATGCCAGCCGGCGGATAGAAATACAGCGTGCCGGTCTTGGGGTTGTGAAACCACTCGCCCGGCACATCGAGTTCCTCGAAGATGTTTTCGACGTACCGATGCTGCGTGTGCATGCCCATCTGGCGGTTGTTCTGCCAGCCGCCTTCGTAGGTGATTTCGCCCTTCTCGTTCCTGCCGGTGATGCGGTAGTGGTAGCCGCCCCAGTGCGCGGAGTGCATCGCATGGATGTAGCCGCCGGACGGATCAGCCCACCGGGCGGCCCGCTCTGTGCCGAACGCATCTGCCGCGTAGCCGCCGTAGGGGCGAACGCTCGCATCATAATTCGGGTACCGCGCCATGAGCTGGCGCCGGCCGTTGACGAAGAGCTGGTCGCAGGTTAATCCCGCGGGCACCCTGGCCTTCAGGATGCCATCGCGATGCGGTTGCCACTCGAGGTCCAGCTTCTGCCCGCCGCTGATAACCGGCGATTCGCCGGGAAACGCTCGCCACACCACCGGCGCGTCCGGAGTGCCCGAATCCGCCGGCGTGAAGACCATTGGGGACGGGAGGGCGTAGGTCCCGCCTCGCAGCCAGACGGTCACCGGTTCCTTGCCGGCAGCCGCGCGCGCCGCCTGCTGCGCCCGGGCCGGCGTGGCGAACGGCTTGTCCCTCGTGCCGGCATTGGCATCATCGCCGCCGGGACTGACGTGGAATTCGGCGGCAGCCGCGCACAGCGCGGTCAGGATCAACCCCGAGAAGATGCAGGGCTTCATGGCTCGATCAGTCCTCGATCACCATCAATGTGTCCAGGGAGAACATACTTGCCTCTTCATGCTGCTCGCCACAGATCGATGAAGTGTGCGATGAAGTGTGCGATGAAGTCCAAACCGAATAATGTCCAAACTCCAGGGGGGACGGCTCGTCCCCCGCCGAAGGGTGTTTTTGAGGGAGTTTGGGGCGACGAGGCCGTCGCCGCTCCGCACCGGTTCATGGTCCCCGGACACATTAGAATCCTCGACTCCTTTGACGCAGCACGGAAACTTGACTTGTCTACAACATGTTTCACCGGTCAAGGACTCCAATCTCCTTTTCGCTCGAGCCTCTTTCTGTCATCTTCTTCCGCCGACGGACTTGATGCCGGATGTCCGCCACGACAGCGGTGAGCACGTCTGTTCAACCAACCGTGAACGGGAACCGGGGCAGCGCCGCGGAAGGCAGCGGACCGGCGCGTTTTCTCCCGACGCGCTGGTCGGTGGTATTGGCGGCGCAGGACGGGAACTCGCCCCAATCCCGGGAAGCCCTCGAAACGCTCTGCCGCGCCTCCTGGCATCCGCTCTATGCCTACGTGCGTCGGCTGGGCCACACGCCAGACGATGCGAAGGACCTTACGCAGGAGTTCTTCCGCAGACTGCTCGAAAAGGACTGGCTGGCCGGCGTGGATCGCCAGAAAGGGCGTTTCCGGACCTTCCTGTTGGTGGCGCTCAAGCGTTTCCTCGCCAATGAATGGAAACGCGCCGCACGCCGCAAGCGCGGAGGGGGCGCCGCTCACCTGCCCCTCGATACCGCAATCGCCGAACGCTGCTATCAGGCCGAACCGGCGCAGCGGCTGCCCGCCGATCGCCTCTACGAGCGCCGCTGGGCGCTGACTCTGCTGGAACGGACGATGGACCGGTTGCGCGATGAGTACGGACGCGCCGGAAAGGCTGCCGAGTTCCAGCTCCTCAAGCGCTTTCTCACGACGGACAAATCCGCTATCGCATACGCGGGCATCGCGCGTGACCTGGATATCACCGAAGGCGCCGCGCGGGTGGCCGCGCATCGGCTTCGGCGGCGTTTCCGGGAGGTCTTTCGCGAGGAAACCGCCCAGACGGTGGCGGCCGCCGAAGATCTGGATGACGAACTGCGTCATCTCCTCCTGGCGCTCGCGGAGTAATGGGCCTTTCCTGTAACGCGGTGCCCGGCCTGTTTAAGTAAAGGGTGATGAACGAGAACAGTCCAACGCCCAAGTGCCCGCGCTGTGGCGCGCCCGCGACGGCGGACGCGCCCGACGGGCTGTGCCCGCGCTGTCTGGTCGCGCTGAGTCTGAGCACCCAGACCGAGGCGACCGGCGACGAAGCCGGCGCCTGCGCCACGGAAGTCGTCAAACCTGGGCCCCTCGCTGCCCCCGCCCTCGAGGATATCGCCAGACTCTTCCCCCACCTCGAAATCCTCGGGTTGCTCGGTCAGGGCGGCATGGGGGCGGTCTACAAGGCGCGCCAGCCGAAGCTTGACCGGCTGGTTGCACTGAAAGTGCTCCTGCGACGGCGTGACGACGGCACCTCGGACCCCGCGTTTGGCGAACGGTTTGCCCGCGAAGCCCGCGCCCTGGCGCGCCTGAGCCATCCGGCGATTGTTGCGGTCTACGAATACGGCGAGGCGGGAGGCTATCCGTTCCTGCTCATGGAATACGTCGACGGGCTGACGTTGCGGCAACTGCTTCGGCGCGGAAAGCTCGCCGCCGGGGAAGCGCTCGCCATCGTTCCGAAGATCTGCGAGGCGCTGCAATTCGCCCATCAGCGGGGCATCGTGCATCGCGACGTCAAACCGGAGAACATCCTGCTGGACAAGGACGGCCAGGTGAAAATGGCTGACTTCGGCATTGCAAAAATCCTGGCCTCGGACCCGCAGGACCCGTCCCTGACCGGCGGCCGGGATGTCGTCGGCACACCCCATTACATGGCCCCGGAGCAGGTCGAACATCCGCAGCAGGTGGATCATCGGGCGGACATCTATTCGCTGGGCGTGCTTTTCTACGAAATGCTCACCGGCGAATTGCCGCTCGGCAAGTTCGCACCGCCATCCAAGAAAGTGCAGGTGGATGTGCGCCTCGACGAAATCGTGCTCCACGCGCTCGAGAAGGAACCCGAGCGGCGCTACCAGCATGCCAGCGAGGTGAAGACGGACGTCGAGGGCCTGGCCGCCGCGCATCGACATCGTCGCGGGGATGCGACGGGCCCCGGTCGGCGTTCGCGCGCCGGCATGGGGCTCACGGGCGTCCTGGTCGGCACGCGCGACGGCTTGCGGGCTGTTCATTGGCTGGGGGTCGTCCGAGAATGGGTGCTCATCAGCGCGCTGGCCGCACTCGGTTTCTTCCTCGTCAGCCAGGTGTCGGGTCTTGGATTCGGATTTCCGGAGAGCTGCGTTGCAGTCCTCATTCCCACAACAGCGGGCCTGGCGATCTGGATTCTGCGGGCCTGGTTGACGCCGGCAGACAAGTTGCGGCCGCTGGATGCCCCGTCGCCGCCCGCCCACCCGCGATCGATGAGATTCGCGCCTCCGGCCGCCGTGGCGCTGCTCGGCGTCGTCCTGGCATTGCTGGCCCTGTCTGGGCATTGGCGCTCCCGAGTGAAGCAACCCCAGGCCGGCGCCGACGCTGTTGTCCGAGTCGAGGACAGGTTGCGTGAGACCATCCAGCAAAGACTGGCTGAAGGCGGATGGCGACTCGAAGGCCTGAACGTCAGCGTTTCGCCCGATTTGAAGCGCGCCGAGTGTCGGTGGAACAAGATCTGGAAGAACGGTCTGACTCAAGAGCCACCCCTTCGCGCCGCGATTGACCTCGAATCACAGAGGAGCGGCCTTTGGCTGGTTCGCGGCCAATACGAGTTTCGGTGGTTGCGCTTCTCGGTGGACACCTCGGCGGCGCCTCGAGTGGAGGGCGAGGCTGCGCCCTCTTCTGCCACGCCGACGGCCTCCTTTGGGCCGGTGGTCGAAGTGACACTCAATGACATGGATGATCTCCGCGGCGGCGATGCGCTGGATTTCGACAGCGGGCAACTTCTGGATCTGCCGAAGGACATCGAGAAGCAGACCAGCAACGGGCCGTTGCAATGGGTCAAGACCAACAGTGCCGACGTGTTCCTCGATCACGTCGGCGGCCGTTGGGGATTGCTGACCCCTGCGCCCAACGAACTGAAACTCGCGGTGCTGCCTCGGGAAAAGTGGGAAACGCTTGCCCAGCCCGACTTGTCACAAGCGCTGGCCGCCGAGCCGTCCGGCCTGGAAATCAAACAACACCCGTCCTGGACCGTCTATGTCCTCCCGACAAACCCCCAGCCGCCCCTGACCTTCGCGTTCCAAACGGCCACCGGCACCCGCGGTTTGCTCCAGATCACGCGCTTTGGAGAGAACCCAAACTGCGCGCGCCTCCGCTACAAGCTGACACAGGCGCCTCGCTAGCCCGCATGTTTGATGGAGTTGTGACCACGGCGAAGCCGAGAACTGCAAAATGCAGACCGTTGCGGGCTAGAAAAGCAAAACCGCGCCGGGCCAGGGGGAAATGAGGGTCTGGTCGTGGAGGGAAACGCAGTTGCGAACCAACACTCCGTTGCCTTCGTCCCTCCCTCGATCCCGGCGCGGTTTTGCCTGGCTAGCGCGCATGAGTGCACCTTTCGATGACATCGGCTCCGCGTTCTTCAGAAGTTGGTGAGAAATGCGCGCTAGAGTTACTCCCCGGATGAAATCTGTGGCAAATGAGTCAAGTTTTGGCGCCGCGCAGCGGCGCCGCTTAGCGAGGCGTCGGGCGCCGGTGATCGTGGTTGCCACCCAGCGGCCACGAGTTGCTCAGACGCCTCCTTGGTCTGAGGCGAAGCCTCGCTAACTCTGGGTGCACACACATTCTCCCCCGCTGCGCTGATGAGGGGATCGGATTGGCCCGCTCCTGTTCAGGCAGGCAGAAATCACTTGACAGGATACGGCATCTGTCATAGTGTCCTATGACAGATAGGTTCACCGTCATGGTCTTTCAGGTCAATTTTAAATCGGGTAAGCCCCCTTACCTCCAGATCGCCGACCAGGTCAAGGCCGCCGCGGCCTCGGGCGCCCTCCAGGCCGGAGAACCGCTCCCGTCCATCCGCCCGCTGGCCGAGCAACTCCGGCTCAATCGCAACACCGTGGCCAAAGCATACTCCGAACTCGAGGCGCAGGGTGTCATCGAGACCGTTGCGGGCAAGGGCTGCTTCCTCAAAGCCAACAACACCCCCTTCAAGCACGAGGTCCGCGAGCGCCTGCTGACTGCGGATATCGACGCAGCGGTGGTGCAGGCGCACCACCTGCAAATCGGCCGCGACGCCTTTCTCAAGCTGGTCCACCAGCGCCTCGACCATTTCGAACACCAGCGCGCCCAAGCCAAACAAGCATCCGGACTCCCAGCATGAACGCCGATACTCCTGTCATCCGAATTCGCGGCCTGGTCCGCCGCTTCGGTCGGACCGAGGCTGTCAACGGGCTCGATCTCGATGTCACCGCCGGTCGCTGCTACGGCTTCTTCGGTCGCAATGGCGCAGGCAAGACAACCACGATCAAGTGTCTCCTCAACCTGCTGCGGCCTTCACAGGGCGAGATCGCGGTGTTTGGTCTGGACCCCGCGCAGCATGAGGTGGCGGTGAAGTCGCGGCTGGCGTACGTGCCGGACCAGGTGGCGTTCTACCCGTGGATGACTGTGCGGGAAACGCTCGATTATGTGGCATCGTTTCGAACCCGCTGGAATGGCGCCATCGAGCAGGAGCTGGTCGAACGGTTCCAACTCGATCCGGGAATGCGGACCAGCCATCTCTCGCGTGGTCAGCGGACGCAACTGGCGCTGGTGGCGGCGCTCTGCCCGGAGCCCGAGCTTCTGGTGCTGGACGAGCCAACCTCCGGCCTGGACCCGATCGTGCGCCGGGAGTTCATCCGTACGGTCATCGGGGCGTACCAGGAGGGAGATCCCGACCGGCGGACGGTCTTTGTGTCGACCCATCTGATCGCGGAGTTCGAAGGCCTGATCGACGAGTTCACCATCCTGGACCGTGGTCGCCAGGTGGTCACCCTGGACGCTGACACGGCCCGGGATCGCTACAAACGCATCCATGCCCGCTTCCCAAGCGAACTGCCGGAATCGGCGTTTGCCGGACTGCGGGTGCTGCGTCGGCAGGGGCGTGAACTGGAGGTGGGCGTCAATGGCGACGCCGCGCGGATCATCGAGCGGCTGCGGTCCTTGTCGCCCGAGGCGATCGAGACGGAGCCCCTGTCGCTCGAGGAGGTTTTCGTCGCTTCGCTCCAGACGGGTGAAGGCGCCGCATGAAAACGACCGCTTCGCTCTCGCTGTTGTCGCTGCTGCCGGATTGGGTGCAGGCGCCGATTCCGCGCCTGGGAATGTCCGTGGGCAAGGAAGTACGCGAAGTGGCTGGTTCGTGGCTGCTCGCGATGTTCAGCGCGGTGGCAGTGGTGGCGGGCGCGCTGGGCAACGCGGAGGGCATTGTCCTTCTCGGCACCCTTCTGAGCGCGGTTCTCATGATCATCATGGGCGCCGCCGTGTTCGGACACGAGTTCGCCTATCGGACCGTCTCACTGTTGCTGGTTCAGCCGGTGCCGCGCGCGGTGTTGTGGCGGCGCAAGATCGCGGTGTTGGCTGTGGCGGTGGGCACGGTGCTGACACTCCTGATGATCGGCGCCGCGCTCGTCTCATTCGACCGGCGTCGAGAACTCGCGGTTCCGCTGGCAATCATTGGGCTGGGGGGAGCCGTGGGTGGCATGCTCGTGGCGCCATGGTACACGCTCGCGTGTCGGAGCACCCTGGCCGGAGCGGTGTTCACCCTGTCGATGCCGGCGGCCGCCTTTCTCATCGGCTCTCTGGCCTCGCTCGCCCGGTTCGGGTCGGACGGCCAATGGCAGCCGGTAGCCGTTGAGTTCCGGATGCTGGTCTCTCTGCTGCTGATTGCCGCGCAGTGTCTGGCGGGACCATTTCTGGCGTTCCGGTGGTTCCGCCGGCTCGAGGGGATCGACACGAGCGGTCCGGCGCTGCATCTGCCGCGCTGGTCCGTCTGGCGGCAATCGCCGGGACGTCCGGCACGGGCCGGTTCGGGCTGGTGGCGCCGCACGGTGGCCAAGGAACTGCGGTTGCAGACGCCCAGCCTGATTGTGGCGGGGATTCTGGTGTTGGTGAGCGGAACGGTGTTGGGCGCGCGTCTGGCGTGGCCCGAGGCCAGAGGCACAATCGAGTGGCTCGATATGGTCACTGCGTTCTACATGTTCTCGGTCGCTCTGCTGGTCGGAGCGCTGGCATGCGCCGAGGATCGACAGACCGGCACGATGCTCTGGCACCTGGTATTGCCGGCGAGCGCCGCCAAACAATGGGCGGCCAAGGCGGGCGTGGCCATTGTCCTGAGCCTGGCCCTGGCAGTCGGCATCCCTTGGCTGGTGAGCGCTGTCCAGTCGGCCGCGGGCGTTTCACCCATCTTCGAGCACTCTGGCAGCGCGTTCTACGCCGCAATGGCGCTTCAGACCCTCTGCATATGCTGCGTCGGCCTGTACATGTCCTCGATGGCGCCAAGCGGACTGCGGGCGGTGCTGTGGGCGATCCCGATTGCGATCTTCATCGGCGTAATCACGGCGAGCCTCACGGAAAACGCGAGGGTTCATCCAGATCTCCTCAATCTGATCGTGCCGGCCAGGGACCGAGCCCCGGAACTGTGGGCGGAGCCGGTGAACCTTGCCGCAATCGCCCTGATCGGTCTCGTCCTGGCAGGAGTGCTGCTGGTGGTTTTGGCCTGCGGCTACGGCCACTACCGACGCCTGGACGCGAGCGTCGGGCGCGTGCTGTGGCACATGGGCGCCCTGGCCGCCTGCATCGTCGCCGGTGGGATCATCTTGGCGGTGTGCCTCGCGACCCTGCACGCCCTCGCATCCTAACCCGCATATTTCACACCCCGTCA
>JAXGQW010000033.1:0-55435 GCA_040766265.1 Verrucomicrobiota bacterium | reverse complement strand
GCCGCCAGCGCCCAGCCCGGACTGCTCACGCCCGCCTTTTCCGTCACATCGGCAAACGTGCCGTCGCCGTTGTTCCGATAGAGAATACTGCGGCCGTAATTGCAGACATAAAGGTCCAGATCTCCGTCCCGATCGTAGTCCGCGGCGGACGCCGCCATGCCGTAATTGTCCTCGTCCCCGGCGACCCCGGCCTTCTCTGTCACGTCCGTGAATGTGCCATCGCCGTTGTTCCGATAAAGCGCGTTCCAGAGCTTCCCCTTCAGAGAACGTCCGCGGTTGTCGCTGATGTCCGGATGCCATCGTCCATTGACGAAATAGATGTCAATGAACCCGTCATTGTCATAGTCGAACAACGTTCCGCCGGGCCCCGTGGCTTCGGCGATGTTGCTCATGTCCAGATCGCCCAGGCTGTGCTTGAACCGCAGACCAGCCGATTCGGTGACGTCGGTGAACGTGGGCCACGGCGGTTCGGCGGCACTGAGGACAAGGAGCAGCCCAGCAACGAACGCCGCCGGCGGAACACCTCGGAATCGGCGGGCCATCCTCGATCTCTTCATAGGTCCATGCATCGAATCACGTTCCCGATTGTCCAACAGCCGCCGAGAGCCCCTGACCCTGCGCCTCGGCCTCCGCGGGTGTCGTCCCTTTCACCGGGTCGAGCGGGGCGCCCAGGTCAATCCATTGAATGATCGTCCGAACACTCTCCGCGGACAATGCATTGCCCGCGCCTGCGGGGGGCATCTGCCTGACCTCGCGGGACCCAGCCAGGGCATCCATCGCTTTGTAGTCCCACGGACGGGCGGTGTTCTGACCGACCAACTGCCAGATCAGCCAACTGGTCCGAGCCCGCCCGGCGTCCACGTAGCGGCCGGGCAGCGGCGCTGTTGACACCGGACGAACCCCCGCTTCTGCCGATGCCATCAATGCCGCATAACTCTCTTCGACGCCGGCAGCGGCGGACGAATCGCCTGCCAGCGGCAAATGCAGCGGGGTGTTCCTGCCGCCGTGACACTCGACCGAGGCGCAGTGCCGACGCAGCAACGGCGCCACCTCGCCCCGGAACGAGACCGACCGACGTTGGTGCGGTGGCAGGACCAACCGGGTCGAAGGGCGGCGCAGCGCCAACACATACTCGTTCTCCGGAATGCGCTCGGGATCCTCGTGACAGCCAATGCAACCCCGCGTCTCTTTCGGCTTCACCCAAATCCAGCCGCAGGTCCCCAACGCCAGCCCGCGCTCATCGAGCGTCTGAAGCAGGAGCGGCGTGTCCGCCGGCACTTCCACGTTGAACGACCCATCGGCCTCGACGGGGGCCTCCCCGATCAGCCGGCGGGGCAGAAATGGCCAGTGGGGTTCGTCCTTGGCGGAAACAACAGGAGACTCGAACACGCCCTCGGCAAACCGCACCCGCTTCACCGAGCCCGGCGGCAAATGCGCCTCGCGCATCGTGTCGGCGATCGAGCAGTTCAAGCCGTAGAAAGTGCCGGTGCGGAACCTCGGTTCAACGACGGTGGAATGCCCATCCGGCCGCCGACGTGGCTGGACGGCCACGGCCTGGACCTCGTCAAATTCCGGGGTATCGAAAACCACGTCCGTCTGGCCCCGATCGGTATCCATCGCCACGATCCCCCAAGTCCCTTGCCCCCCAACCTCCCGCTGAGCAACAAGCACCATGTTGTCCCGCCACGGTGCGGGATAGAGGAAGGACTTCGAGGGATCCTGGCTCAAACGCCTGTAGGCCGCATGCGGGCGCCGTTCGTCCACACACGCCAATTGACCGCCCTCCTGCCGAGACGCCGAACTCAGCTCGACAAACACCACGATCCCGCGTTCGGTCGCACAAGGCATCTGTTGGATGGACGCCCCCGTTCTCCCGCCGTAAAGCTCCATGTCGGCCCCCTCGACATGAATCGCGAAGATCCCATGCCGACCCAGAGTCCGGCCCGGCTCGTGCGGATGCGATTCGGACGAGTAGATCACCCGCCCATCCCACATCTGGAATGGATCGAGATTCTGGTGCGGCGTATAGGTGAGCCGCCGCAACTCCGTCCCATCGAGCTTGATGTTGTAGAGGCTCGATGCGGCAGGGACCCGATGCCGCCCAAGGGGCGCTCGACCCCGACAAACACAGTCGTGAACCACGGCTCCGGAGAGTCGAGGGTGAACAGAGTGCTGACATAAATCGGGCTCCAGGCGTCCATGTGCTCCGGGCTGACCGCGCGCACGCTGCCGTCATCCAGGCCCATCTCCCATATCCGCCAACGGTCGCCCCCGCCCTCCGACCCGCGAACAGCAGTCGACCGGCATCGAACGACACGTTCGGATCGCAGGCCGATTCGAACTCGCGCGACAGCGCCACCTCGCCCGGAGGGCGACCCCAGACCAGACGCGCGCCCCAAACCAGGTCGAATGGGGCAAAGCCGCCGCAGTGCCGCCGCCATGCCGCCCCACCAGGCTTGCCGAGGCAGTTGCGTTGCTACCAGCGGCACGTCGACCCAGACGCCGCCGGACGCGGAACCCGAACCTCCAGCCGAGCACAGCGCCAAGCCGAGCACCACCGTGCCGCACCGTGCCAGAGACGCCGTCATGGGGCGACCCCATGAGCGAGGATCAAGAGCTCCAGCGTGCGCCTTCATACCCCGCATGAACGTCTTCCCCCATCCCCGGGCGCTCCCCAAACCGGCAGTAAACACTTTTCGACATTCATGGCTTGCATGATCGGATCGGCAATCGCTGTGTGTATATAAATGAAGGAACCAGGCAACCTGGCAACTCAATTCCAAACACTCAATTCCCGCCCGTCTCGCTTTCGAATCGACGCCCTCCGCCCCCGGTCAGGACATCTGTGTCCGTGGGAATCGCGCCGCGTGGCACGCGGTACCCTTCTGTTGTCCTCACCGGCACCGATGTCTCGCGCCGCGTGTACCGGGTCCTTCTGTTGTAGGCCCGGTGCCCTCACCGACTGCACCGATGTCCGGCCGCGTGGGGGCCCGCTACCTCCTTCTGTTGTCGGTGCCCTCACCCGACAACAACCCGATGCGGCGTTGCTCGTCACGGTCACCCTCGCGCGTTAACGCCTATCGGAGAACACACGATGCGCCCGCACACAGCAGTTGCCAGAACCGGTCTTCTTGAGGACTCCACGCCTCCGCGACACACCCCACCGCTCGCCACGGCCAGGGCCGCTCCGCCCGGTTTGCCCCGACGGCTCGAACAACGAGAGAGCGGATCGAGTCGCCTCCTGCCGCTGGTCTGGATCGGGCTGCCCTGACATGCGCGCCCCCCGGAACCCGTGCGGCCTCCGAATCGCCACGCCCGACGCTTTGGGCCAGCGACGCGCTCACCAAAGTCTTGCGCTCGGCCCGGCCCGGCCGGCCCGATGACAACACGCTCGAACTGGCCGGCGCGCGACGCGAGGTTGTCAGCGGCCAGGCGGTTTGCGCCTCGCCCGGGGACCTCGCCGCGGCGCAGGCGACGATCAGCGACCTGCGGCACCGGATCTCGGGCCGCCTCCTGCCGAGCAGCGCGGTGTCGCTGCAGTGGGTGCGCTACATCGACATCACACGCAACAGCAGCATCCCGCCCGATGAGCGGGTCGTCCAGGCCCCCTCGAGCCTCCCGGACCCGTTCTGGGAGGGGCGATCGATCGCCTTGAAGGCCGGGCAGGCCCAGCCGCTTTGGATCGAGGCGCGCATACCCGAGGACGCCGCCGGCGACTATGAAGGACGTCTGACCGTGCTTGCCGACGGCGCCTCGGTCGATTTGCCGGTGAAGTTGCGCGTCTGGGATTTCGAGGTGCCCGAGGAAGGCGCCATCTGTCGGTCGTCAACTGGTGGCAGTTTCCCGGCGCCGGTTTCCCGGGGCACGGAGCGACGACTGGGATTTGCTGCGGCGGTTTGCCGAGTTCCTGACGGACCATCGCCAGACCGACCTGAACACCGAGATCGGACGCATCGCCGAGTCGGGCGATGCGGAGAAAGGTTACACCATGGACACCAGCCGCCGAGCGGTACGCGGAGGTCGCCTTCGAGGCCGGCATTCGGCAGATTCATCTGCACAGTGTTGGACGCCGCACGGGCGACATTCTCGCCCCGGCCACCAAGGTCGAGCCTGACGAGCCCAACCTGCGGCGCCTGGCGGCCTGGGAGAAGGTGATCCAGCGGCGCGGCTGGCAGCACCGGTTCGTCACCAGCATCGTAGACGAACCGTTTATCTGGTATGAGGACTCGTATCAGGACGTGGTGCGCCGGGTCCATGAAGTGGCGCCCAGCGTTCGATGCCTCGAAGCCGTCGAGGCCGAGTATCTGGGCGACCTCGACGTCTATGTCCCCAAACTCAGCCACCTTTCTCTGTGGTACCCGCGATTCGACCAGGCCCGTCGCGACGGGGCCGAGCTGTGGTTCTACGTCTGTTGCCATCCGCTCGGACGCTACCCCAACCGGTTCCTGGATCAGTCGTTGCTCAAGGCGCGCGTCCTGTTCTGGATCCACTACCTCTACAACCTCGACGGCTATCTTCACTGGGGTCTCAACCAGTTCGGTGGCGACCCTTACACCGAGGAAGGCATCAGCAAGGGTCTGCCCCTCGGCGACCGCGCGATGGTCTATCCCGGCAGGGAGGGCTTGGTCGGGTCGCTCCGCTTCAGCGCCCAACGGGACGGCCTCGAGGATTACGAATACCTGCGCGTGCTCGAAGATCGGCTCCGCGAAATCAAACGCCACATCGGCAAAGACGCGTTCTGGCTCGACCCACGGCAGCGTCCGCTCGAACTGTGCCGCCGCGTGATCTGGTCATTTCACGATCACACCCGCGATCCGCAGGTCATGATCCAAACACGCCGCGCCATCGCCGAGGAAATCGAGGCCATCGCTTCCCAACCTCGGTTGATCGTCCAAACCTCGCCCCCCGAGGGAACGGTCGTGCCGGCCGGTCCAAGGGCAGTCAACCTGCGCGGATTGGCCCCGCCTGGCGCGAAAGTGACGGTCAACGGCCAAACGGTCGCAAACACGCGCCCCAGCGGCTACTTCTCGCACGCCGTCTTTCTGGGCGACGACCAACCGACAATGATTGTAGCCGTCGACCACAACGGCACGCGACGCACTGTGTCCAGAACATTCCCCCTCGCCGATTGAGGCAGGCCCCACGCGGCGCAAGGACAGTTGGGCAAGGATTTGCGTCCGATAGAAAGGGCTGATTTAGTCTTGCGGGCAAGCGCCTGATAGGCAAGGAATAGCACTGGCCAGCCCTGAATGGCCAACCCGGGGCTGACGTCGATTAATCTTACTATGGCGAAATCTGTCGGATCTTGGCGCATCCGAGCCGGCTGTGGAGTGCTGGCACTCTTGCTGGTCACCTCGTGTTACCAGTCCACTCGATCGTCTGGCGGCGCGAGCAAACCGGCCAAAGCCACGCCCGCTGCCTCGAAGAGCAGGGGCCCCGCCAAGAGGGTGCCCAAGGTGGTTTACACACCCTCGTACGACGAGGAAATCAAAGACATCTTCGAGTTGGCCAAGCAGCAGCGTTGGGAAGAGGCCGAAACGCAGGCTGCGGCCCTCTGGGCGCGCGATCCGCAGGATTCAGCCGCGATTCGTTTGCGCGATTGGGTGCGGCAACAGCGGGAGCGCAGCCGGGAACAGGCGCTCGAAGACCAAATCCGCTCGATCGAGGCCAACAACTCAGTGTTCAATCCAACCCTCAAGGATCTCGCCACTGAGAAGAAGGACCGCGGGTTGCCTCCGCGCAAGGACGTGCGGGACGCCATCCAGCAGATCAAAGCGACGCCCTACATCCCCGAGACCTACGGACGCACGAATTACCTGCGGGGCTTGATGTTCGATTTCGAGTCGCGCCAGGGCCGCATGGCCAAGATCCTCGAGAAGGAAGTGTCGGTCGTCCTCGAAGACGCCACGCTCGAGTCGATCATCTTCAACGTCGGCCAGAACGAAGGGATTAATTTTGTCGCGGACAAGTCGCTTCCCGCCTTCCAGACCAAGCTCAGTGTGAACATGAAGCAGGTGAAACTCTCCGAGTTTCTCCGCTACATTTCGCGCAACCTCAATCTGCAGTTCCAGATCGGCGAGGAGCTGATCTGGATCGTGGACAGCAAGGATCCGACGAAAGTGCTCGAGGAGACGCGATTCTACCGGCTCCAGCGGGGTTTCGTTCTGCCCGCCGAGTTCGGGCCGCCGGAGGTGCAAACCACCACAACCACGGCCAACAACGTCCGAACCGTCACGGAAGTTCAGAAGATGAGCAAGTTCGTCAACGACCAGGCGGCGACCATGCCCTCGATCGAACAGGCCATCACCAACTTCTTCACCGGGAAATACCTCATCGATTACGAACGCAATATCATCGTCGCCCGCGGCACGCCCGAACAGCTCAACATCCTCGAGAGCGTGATCGAGAACTTCGACCAGCCGATCCAGCAGGTGCTGATCGAAGCCCGATTCGTCACGGTCAGCCAGGCCGCCTTCCTGCGCCTGGGAATGATCTGGGGCACGGGCCTGGCAACCACCACCGTCGAGCCCACCTCCGATCAGACCGGCATGGCCTTTCTGGGCGTCGCTCCAGGATTCCAGTGGAACTGGACCAATGTCTTCGGGGTCTCGGAACTGACGGCCACCCTGACGGCGCTCGAACAGAGCGGCGAGAGCCAGACATTGAGCGCGCCACGCCTCACCCTGATCAACAACCGCCCGGCCATCATCAACGACGGCAAGGTCCAGTACTACTACGAACAATACCAGGTCAAATCGACCATCCTCGAACGGCGCTCCACATCGCAACTGGTCCCCGACGGCAAGCCGACCAAGATCACCTCGGGGGCCTCGCTGCAAGTGCTGGCGAGCATCGGCGGCGACGGCAATACCATCCTGCTCGCGCTCAATCCAAAGGTGAACTCGGATGTCAAAATGGCGCCGTTCATGACCATCACCGACACCGACGATGCGGGCAATATCGTGAGCAAACAGGACATCAACCTGCCCGAGTATCGCACCCAGGATCTCTCGACCCGCGTCGCGGTCCGCTCCGGCCAAACCGTCGTCATGGGCGGAGTCCTCGAACGCCAACAAACCACCTTCGTCGAGTCCGTGCCCGTCCTGGGCAATCTGCCCGTCCTGGGCGCGCTGTTCCGCCGGCGCAGCGAGATCGACCGCCCCCGCTATCTCCTCATCTTCGTGACGGCGACGCTCCTGGGCGAGACGGGCGAGTACCTGATCTACGAGGAGGCGACCGGACGGAACATCCCGGTCCGCGGCGACGGCGGGACCAGTTCCGCGCCCGCCCCAAGCAACTAATGGCCCGGCTCCCGGTACCCATCTTGCACCGGATCTTCCCGGTGGCGGGTCGTCGCGTCGTCGTGATCGATCCAGGCACCCGCGCGCACAAGCTCCTGGCCGTCGAGTCGCATTGGGGGCGCCTGCGCATTCTGCTCCGCCAGACGATCGAGGTGGACGACGGCGATCCGGAGACCCCCCTGAGCCTGAGGGAACAACTGGTGGCGGCCATGCCGGAGATCGAGTCCGAACGCCTCGCCCTGGTGCTGCCCCAGCACCGGACCATCTCGACCGTCCTCGAGGTCCCGCACGAGACCGAGGACGCAGGCCGGTTCATCGAGTCGGAGGTCCGCAAGGTCAGCGGCCTGAGCGAAGAGGCCCTGTTCCACGCGCACGCGCCTCTCGAACCATTCGCCCGTCTGCACAACCCCTGCTCCGTCACACTCTGCAAGCGCGAGGATGTCGACGCATTCGTCGATCGCCTCATCCCCGCGGCGGAAGACGACGCGGAGGCGACGGATCGTGAGGGCCTGGCCGAGATTGTCACCACCGGCCAGGCCATGTTCGCCGCAATCCTGGCCGGCGCGAACCCGCCGCCCCACGCCGTCGTGGTCGATTTGGGAGCCAACCACACCGTCGTCGGCATCCTGCTCAACGGCCAGGGAGTCCACGCAACCAGCTTCGACGGGGGAACGAGTCGCTTCACCGATGCGATGGCCGCCGAGCACTCGGACGATTGGTCCGCCGCCGAGACGCTTCGCCGGTCGAAGGATGTGCTCGCCCCTCCCAACGGATCGCCCGCATGCGTTCAGGCCGTCGCCAAGTGGTACGCCGATCTGCAGCGCGCAGTCGTCGAGTGGATGGACGACTACCCCGAGTTGGGGATTCCGTGGCAGTCGCTGCCAGTGTACCTCTGCGGGGGAGGCGCTTCCCAGCCCGGCTTGTTCGACCATTTGAACCGCCTGGGCAGCCTGCGTTTCCAGCCCTGGCCCAAGTGCCCCGGTGTCGATCCGGACCTGGCGATGGATCAATACTGGGTTGCCTACGGAGCCGCGCGGGCCGCCCTGGGCCGCGCGCGATCAACCGTTTCGCTGCTGCCGCCCGAACTCAAGAGCCTGGCGCGGCGCCACCGCCGGTGGGAATGGCTGCAGGCCGCCAACATTGCGCTCCTGATGCTCATCGCGGCCGCCCTGGGCCTGGCCACATGGCAACAAAGCAAGTTGCTCGAACGCAAGAAACTCCTGATCGCCGAAACCCGCGCCGCCCTGCTCTCCGCCGAGACCGTCGTCCACCTCGCCCAGCGCCTGGACGCCGGCTACGCCGCGCTTCGCCCGGTCCTCCAACGCCAGCAGCACTCCCTCGATACCCTCGCGGCCCTGGCCGCCATCCGCCAAATCCGCACCAACGACGATTTCTGGCTCGCCCTGTTCGCGGACGCCGCCAGCTATGCCACCGCCCCCATTCTTCCACCGCCAACCAATGCGGTGATTGAACCCGCGCCCCCGCCCTCGACCAACGCCTTTCCGCCGCGACGCGAGTTCATCGCCGAACTGTGCATTCCTCAACAGGGCGATGCCGCCCGCCGCATCCTCAGTCAGGTGGTCAGCGATCTCAAACAAAAGCCGATCTTCGAGCGCGCCGACGCGTTGCCACCCGAGCGCAAGCGCGCCGTGGTCGATCCACGCGTCGTCATCACCAACCGCGTCTTCGCCATTGCAATGGAGGTGGCGTCGGGCCGCACCAACGGCGTGATCGACGCCCTGCTCCAACCGGATCGAGCCCTCCCTCCGAGACGTCCCGGCCCAGCGCCGCGACCGCGCGACGGAGCGTCGCCCGGCGCCACCGAACCGTAACCATGGCTTCCCGCGCGCACTCGAGCCGACTCCCGATCGCGACCGCCCTGGCGGGGCTGGTGCTGGCGCTCTATTACGCCTCGGTGTTCAAACCGTTGTCGCGCCGGGTCGACGGCCTCGACCGGCCGCTCACCAATCTCTGGCATAGTTTCGTCATGACCAATCGCACGCACGAGGCATGCGCCGGCCTCGATTTCACCCAGGTCGACCAGCGGGTCGAGGAGCTTCGCGGCGCTCTGAAGCATCTCGAGTCGGCCCAAAGCGCAGTCCAAACACGCCTCCAGTTGCCCCCCGAAGTCAACGCAAGACTCGCCGAACCGTTCCAACTCATCGACTTCCAGAACGATCGCAGCCGCCAGGCCGAAGCCCTCACGCGCCTCGCCAAGGAGAAAGGCGTCGCCTGCGAGCCCGCTGTTCTCAACGGCCTGCCCGAGTACTCGGTCGATCTCGTCGATCCGCGCCTGCTCTGGCCGCGTCTCTATTTTGCCAACCAACTCCTGCTGGCGGCCGTGCACTCGAAGGTCGCCGGCCTGCGCAGCCTCACCCAACTCCCCTCGATCAGCCATCGGAGGAACAGCGCCGGCGACGGACTCCTCGAAGAGCTGCCCATGCGCATCGAACTGTTCGGCCCAACCCCCGCGGTCGCCCAGTTCGTGACCAGCCTCCCCCTCCGGGGCGACGACCTCAACCTCGTCGGTCTGGGCACTCTCCTCACCAACAAACCGGTCTTCTTCGCCGGCCAGATTCTCGCCCGCAAACACTCGCCGGAACGCCCGGAGGATGTCTTGCTCGAACTGACGGTTTCTGGTTGGGTCGTCGCCGCCGGCGGACCGTCGGAGTGACCGATCTCACAAGAACTCGTTGCATGCTCGGCGCCCTGGAAAGAACAATCTGGTTTTCAGCCCTCCTACTGGCGGGTCTGGTGATCCTGCTCGCGCTGGTCCTCTTCGGTTTTGGCGGCGGGCTTCCGGATCTCAAATCGCCCGCCGGGCCGCGCGCTTCGGCAAACCCGCCCCTCGCCGAGCCCATCCCGGACATGTTCACCACCTCGGCGGTGCCGGCGTTCGAGGTCTCGAGCAACGTGATCAACCCCTTCTTCACGCTTCACTTTCAACCGCCCGCGCCGCCGCCGACCAAGAAGGTCCCCCTCCTCTACCTCGGCTGTGTCGAGTCGTCCACCCGCGTGCTTCGAGCTTACGTGCGAGTCGCTGACAAGCTCCAGATCCTGCCCTTGGGCGAAAAGGTCATCGCCGACTACGCGATCCAGGACATCTCGCTCAAGGCCCTGGTCCTAACCAACACGGCGGGGCAGACAAGCGTGTTCGGCTTCAAGACCAACGCAACCATTGAAGTGCCGGCAAACTGACCTGTGGATCCTGATCCTGCCAAACGAGAAGTCGGAGATCTGCTCCTGGCCGCCGGCCAATTGACCCAGGACCAGCTCGAAACCGTGCGCCGCCGCCAGCAGCGCTGGCGCGTCTCGCAACACTCCGCCATCCTGAGCCTCAGTTACGCCTCCGAAGAAGACACCTACCGCGCGCTGGCCACACTCCACAACATCGAGTTCATCGACCTCTCCAAGACCTCCCTGCCCCCCAATTTCAAGGACTTGGTCCCCCTCGCGGTCATGCTCAACCACCGCGTCGTCGCCGTCGCCGCCGAAAACGACACGCTCGTCCTCGCCTTCTCCGATCCCCCCCGCCAGGCCGAGGTCAGCAACCTGCGGCTCCTGCTCAATCGCAAAATTCGCCCCCTCCTGACCACCCCAAGCTGCCTGCGCGCCATCATCAAACAGCATTTTGGCCTGGGCGCCGAAACCATTCAACGGCTGCGCGAGGACCGGGGCGCGACCGAACCCGCCCAGGAAATCGTCTTCGATGTCGCCAAGGCGGAATCGGACGGCGACGATGCGGTCGACGCCAGCATCGCGCGTTTTGTCGACCAGATCCTCTCCGAGGCGCTCCGGCTCCAGGCCACCGACATCCACCTCGAACCCTACAACGCCACGATCAAACTCCGCTACCGCATCGACGGCGTCATGCAGGCCGTCCCTGTCCCGTCGGAACTCCGCCAGGTCTATGGTGCCCTGGTCTCGCGTCTGAAGGTCATGGCGAGCCTCAACATCGCCGAAAAACGCGTCCCCCACGATGGGCGCATCACCATGAAGACCGAGGACGAGGAGTACGATCTGCGCGTCTCGATCGTGCCAACCAAGCACGGCGAATCGGTCTGCTTGCGCGTTCTCGGGCGCCAGAGCCTCATGCTCGAACTGAAGGAACTCGGTCTCGAAACCGCGCAAGAGGCGCTCATCCAGGAACTCACGCAACTGCCCCAAGGCCTTGTCCTGCTCACCGGCCCCACCGGCAGCGGCAAGACCACAACCCTCTACGCCGCCCTCGCCCATGCCAACGACGAAGGCCGCAAGATCATCACGATCGAAGACCCCATCGAGTATCAACTCGAGGGCGTGGTCCAGATCCAGACCCGCGAGGAAGTGGGCCTCTCCTTTGCCAGCGGATTGCGCTCTGTCCTCCGACACGATCCCGACGTTGTGTTGATCGGCGAGATTCGCGATTCCGACACCGCTGAAATCGCCGTGCGCGCCGCCCAGACGGGCCACCTGGTCTTCTCCACCCTCCACACCAACGACAGCATCAGCGCCATCACGCGCCTCCTGGACATGGGAATCGATCCGTTCCTGCTCGGCTCCTCGCTGGTCTGCAGCATCGCCCAGCGCCTGGCCCAACGGATCTGCCCCCACTGCAAACGACCCGAACCCGACCTTCCGCCCGATCTGCGCCAGGAGGTGGCCGCGGCTCTCGGCCTGGCGCCCGAATCGGTCGAGGCCTTTCGCGGCGAGGGATGCATCGAGTGCCAGCTCAAAGGCCATCGCGGACGCGTCGGCATCTACGAGTTCTTCGTCATGACTGACGAAGTGGCCGACCTCCTCGGCCCGAGCATCAAGACCGGCCAGTTGCGCGCCGCCGCGCGCGTCCACGGCTGGCGCACCTTGCGCGAACACGCCTGGCCGAAAGTCCAGGCCGGACTCGTCTCAATCTCCGAAATCCAACGGCTCACCCGCCGCATCAAACCGTCCGCCCTCGAAGCCGCCGGCTAGCCCGACACTGCTCCCATCGGCACGCGAACCGCCTCCCAGTCGCGCGATGGCGCCGATGCCCCAGATCCCGCCCTCGACTTCCCCTTGATGCGGTCGCCCGTGATGACGCCCTCGTATCGGGTCGTGAACCTCTTCCCAACAACCAGCCGCGTGACCTCGAATCGCAGCCGACCGTCCTTGAATTCGATTTTCTCAAGAGGCAACTCCTTTCGATCGGCCCCCACGGCCGCACCGACCAGTCTGGCGTCGACCCTGCGAAGTCGAATCTCCGCTTCCAACACGCTGCCCGGCCCGACCGCGTAACACCATTTCCAGATGCCGGTCGGGTCCACCACCTCCGCCTCCGTGTCCGCGCACCGCACCGTCAACACGAGGAAAAAAACGAAGACCACCCCAAGCACCCTCAGCGCGCCCCGGGCAACCACGGACATCCAACCGCTCGCTGCGCTTCGCGATCGTGAACCTGGAGCGGCGGGAAAACGCCGCACGCTCCCGCAATGCCGGACTTCGCAACCTTGCCACCCGCGCGCAAAGAGGCGAGGTGCCGCGGCAGCGCCAGGTGCGGACGCTTCAGCGCCGTCTTTCATATCGAGTTTCATGGCCGGTCTCACCGCAAGCCCAATCCGATGACCTCCTTGCAGTACTTGAGACTGCGTTCGAGCTCGCTCTTCTGATACTCCTGCTCCGCCGTGTTGTCCGGCGAACGATGGGGCGCCAGCGGCTTTCCCCGCTTCGCCAAAGCCAGAAAACGGGCGAAGTCGGCCCCCCGCGCCTTGGGCCAGACATCCCAGAATCCGGGCTTGAGATAAGGAAAATCGACAGCGAACCCGGAGATGATCTCGATATGGACCGGCATGCCGGGGCAAAGCCGGGCGAGCTTGGCGAAGAACGCCGGCGAATCGATGCATCCTTCCCCAATCGCCGTCCACTGCACCTTCGCGCCGTCTTCATACTCCCAAACCATCGAGTCGCGGATGTGCGTGCTGACGATGTAGGGCGCGAGGACCTCGAGGCTCGCCATCGGATCCTCGAGCGTCCAGGTCGAGTTCCCCGAATCGAACGTGGCGCCGACATAGTCCTTGCCCGCGGCCTCGATCAGCGTGAGCAACTCCCAGGCCTGCATGTCGCCTGCATGGTTTTCAATCGAAATCTTGACGCCGGCATCCAGCGCCTGGGACCGGGCGCTCTGGCACACGCGCACCGTGTCCGCGATCCGCGCCTCGATGCCGCCCTCGGACTTGCGATCCTCGCGCGCGCCCAACACAACACGAAGCACGGGCGAACCGAGGGCCTTGGCTGTCCGGATGCCCAGGGCCAAATGTTCCTCAGCCGTCCCCCACTTCTTGTTGAACGCGCGTGACGTGGGGCAGATGCTCCACGTTCCAAGCAGAATGTCGATGCCCAGATCCGCCGCCTTCGCCCGCACCTCCCGCAGATACCGCTCATCGAGATTTTCGAGCGCATCCAGGGTCGTGATGTAGATCGAGTCGAGCTTCTGCGACGCGGCGTAATCGAGCAAACCGCCCGCCTTCAACCCCAGGGCTCGCACCGAGAAATTGTCGAAGCCCAGTTTCACCCCAAGGCGGGCCGGCGACTGGGCGCGCCCTCCCGCGCTGACCGCCAGCCCGGCCCCGGCCAATGCCAGGGTCCGACCAAACTGACGCCGATTCAGACCATTTCCTGTAGACTCCATGCGCAACTCCATCAACGGTCGGGCAGTCGGCTCGAACCCGCCCGGGGGCTACCCGGCTGTCTCAGCGGTCCATCCGCCGCCCGCTTCACCGCCCTTGGTGGCATAGATGACGCCACGCTGGCAAGCGCGATCCACTCTGGGAGTTAAGAGTTAAGAGTTGAGAGTTGAGAGTTGGGAGTTGGACGTTCCTGGTTCGTTGTCTCCGTGCGCATTCAACCGTTCAATGTCATCGATTCCCATGAAGCGCCCCAGGCTCCGAGAGACTCCCCCCGCGCCCGCCGTACACATCCGGCCTCACTCTGTAATTGCGCCGACGCTCGATTCGCTGTTTCCTCGCACCAAACGATGAACCCCGGAAGGCAATCATGGCTGCAAACACTCTGAATCTTTCGGTTGCCGGCCCGATCTCGGCGGCAGTGGACCGCGTGCGGCTTGTCCTGTTCCAACCGTTCGACCTCGAGAAGTGGCTGACGCTGGGCTTCTGCGCCTTCCTCGCCAACCTGGGGCGTGGGGGCGGCGGGGGCGGCGGTGGTCATTGGGGCGGTCATGGGGGCGATCTCCATGTCCGACCCATGGTCGAATGGATCGAATCGAATCTGGCTTGGGTGGTTTTCGGCGCCCTGGGCATCGGCGTGATCGTCCTGGCCCTCATGCTGCTGTTCGCATGGCTGAGCAGCCGGGGCGAGTTCATGTTCGTGGACGGTGTCGTGCGCAATCGCGCCGCCGTCAAGGAACCGTGGGCTGTCTACGCCCAATCCGGAAACCGCCTCTTTCTGTTCACGTTCCTGCTCTGGCTGGCGCTCTCCCTGTTTGTGGCGATCACGTTGGGATCCAGCCTGGCCTGGGCCTGGCCCGACATCCAAGCCGACCGTTTCGGCGATCGCTCCCTCGTCGCCATCCTCTGCGGCATCGGCGTGCTGTTCCCAACCCTGCTCGGCTCCTGGATCGCACATGTCGTTCTGCGCGATTTCGTGGTTCCCGCGATGTACCTGCGGCCGCAACCGGTCTTGGCGGGCTTCAGTTCGGTCTGGGAGGAAATCATGCGCCCCCACCTGGGCATCGTGGTCCTCTACTTCATCGTGAAGATCCTCCTGGGCCTGGTCATCGGCCTGCTGGCCGTCATCGTCACGTGCCTGACCTGCTGCCTCGCAGCCCTCCCCTACATCGGCACCGTCATCCTCCTCCCTCTGCTGGTCTTCAAACGCAGCTTCTCGCTCTGCTTCCTCCAGCAGTTCGGCCCGGCTTGGGATTGCTTCGCCCCCGCGCCTTCACCAGCCCAGACACACTGATCGCGAGCCGCGAAGAGAGCCGGAGCCCGGATATGAGACCCCGCGAAGCCTTATGAAATATCCGGGCTAAGGATTCCGCTCCCACAGATAGTCCAAACCCACAACACCGGGCTCGATGCACTCGATGGCCACAGCCCTTGATCCGGCTTCGAGATCCACCGCCTTGAATCCGACGTTGAGCATGCGGGGGGCGTGAGCCGACTTCAGCGAGACGGCCTCCGCCCCCCTTCCGGTCGCAAGAGGCCTGTCGTCAACCAACACCCGCACCGTCGCCCCATCCGGACGATGCAGCGCCACGAAATGGATGGCGTAGCGCCCGTCCTTCTCGACAGGAAGATTGAACTTCAGCCGGGCACCCTTCTCCGCCTGCCACAAAACCACCCGTAATTGCGTCGCCAACGGGAACGGCACGGTCTGGATCCGGCCCGCCGTGGCTTCGAGACCGAGCTTCTCGAAGTAGTGAAAGCGCGCGCCAGTCGCGCCGCCCGCCGCCTGTGGCTCGCGTGCCGGCAACAAAGGTATTCTCAGGTCGGCAGGCATGAGTCCGCGATGGTCGTCGATCGCGTTCGGACGCGCGTAATTGTAGACAACGCGGGCGTAGCTCAGGCCGGGCGTGCGATTGTGCGACCAGAGTTCGAGGAGCACGGCCGCGGATCGCTCGAATGGGATCGCATCGAGCACCTGAAACCTGTGGTTCGAGACGTAACCCGCGGTGTCCGGACCCGAATCCAGAGGCTGACCGCAGTACGGATGATCGAACAGGTCCGGACGGCTCCACGAGTAGTTGAAGTAGTCCTCGGTGCCGGTCCCGAACGTCGACGGCATCAACTCGCCGTCGATCAGGATCTTCTCGTCGCCTTCGCCCCACCAGTTCCCTCCGGCGGTCGGAACACCCGACGGATTCATGATCATCACCGCGCAGCCCGCAAAGACCCCTCGGCCAAGAGCAACCAGGCACGGCAAATCGATCACTCCCGCCCCGGCGAGCAGATCGTGATCGGCCCGCCATTTCGCGCGGAAATAGAGCGAGCGCTCGTCCCAGCTCCACCGGGAAAGGCGGACCGAACCGGCGAGACGCACCGGGCGGCTGGTGTGGTTGACGATCTCGATCCGAACCGACTTCTCGAACGGCATCACAAACCGGCTGGTCAACGCGCCGTCTGCATCCACACTGAACGGCAGGCTCGAAAATGGATTCACGCCCGGGCCGGAAGCGAAGAAATCGCCCACCGGCGCCTCGACTTGCGGACGTTGGGATCCGTCGAACGAAATCCTCAAAAGGCAGCCCCGCAGCGCCGCGTCCAGCGGATCGGATTCGACACGCAGCTTGAACTCGCGCACGGCCGACGGCCCCTGACCGGGCGGCGACCACGTCCAGTTGCGTCCCGGCTCGATCGCGCCTTCGAGTGCCACGGGTTCGTCCCCCAACACCACCCGAGGCCGAGTCAGAGCCTCGACCGCGGCGCGAATCCGCGCTTCTGCCTCTCGCACGTCGCGCTGCGGATCAAAGGTCCGCACTGCGGTGCCAACCGGGTACTGCCGAACCTGGAGATGATAAAAGTGCAGATCAGACACCTTCCCTTCCCACGTCACCTTCAACCCGTCCTGGAAAGGAATCGGAAAGTAGTCCGCGTCCTGCTGAATGAACGCGTCCCCCGCCTCGAGATCGACCCCGGCCGACTTCAGGTAGTGAGCCGAACGCCGCGCGAGAAACTCGTAGGCGTCCCCTTCCCAAACCGGCATCTTCTTCCCAGCCCCCGCTGTGTCGCCCGGCGGGTCCAGGTAAACCCGCAACACGCCTCCCATGCCGGCCGACCAGCCGCGAACGATCGCACCCGGGCCGGCCGCCTCCGCCACCAGGTAGAGGCCGGCCTGCCCATCCTGAGGCGGACGCAGCACTTTCAGAAAACCAGGAATCGGCTCGCGCCCGAAACCGTCCGCGTTCGAGAACCACTGGGGCGCCTCCGCGGTTGTCGAGCGCCGGTCATAACTCGAGAACTGCACTGTGCGATAGGCGGGCGCAGGCCATCGGGCCAGACGTTCCAAGTCCGCCATCTCGTCGACCAGGTGGCCCAGTGTGATGGGCGTCGCGCCGGATTCGCCGGCCAAGGCCGGCAGCACGAGCAGGCCGCAGACAAGGAGAGTCGAGGTGCATTGCATGGGAATTCCTTTCAAACGGAGGTCGAGGGACGAAACCGCAGAAGAGCCTTGTACACCGGCGGCGGCACGTATTGACGAACGACTCTCTGCCAGCCGTGCGGACCGACCAGGCCCTTGACCATGCTCGAACTGACTTCAGCGACATCGCGCGGCGGCATCAGGAAAACGGTGCAGATGTTGGCGTCCAGATCGCCGTTGATGTGCCGCATCGTCCGCTCATACTCGTAGTCGCTCTCGGACCGGATGCCGCGCAACAAATGCGTCGCTCCAACCGACTGCGCAAAGTGAATCAGATAACGCTCCGAGAAGGTCACAACCGACACATTCCGGAATTTCCGCACCGATTCCCGGAGCATTTCGAGCCGCGCATCCAGCGAAAACGTGCACCGCTTTTCCGGATGCAGGCCCACCGCCACCACCAACCGGTCGAACAAACGCACGCCTTGATTGATCATCCACAAATGCCCCACCGTGGCCGGATCAAAGCTGCCTGCATAAACGCCAAGCCGAAGGGGTCTTTTGGTTCGCATCCGCCCAACTCTACACGGACTCCCGATCTTGTCAGCCACCAACCGCATGAGGCAGCGATCCCCGCGCGCGCGCACACGCACGGCGTGTTGGCAACATCCGATTCCAGCCGCGGCTTGTTGGCGGCGGCTCCGCCGCCCCCAATAACACGCCGGCCACCGAGGGCAAGACCACGACCGTGTCCCCCCTCAGCTTACACCAGATGGTCCGGATACGGACACACAGACGGTACCCCGGCCGTGTCGCCGCGCTGGTCCTCCCGGAGGAACAGCGCCTCGCACTTCTGGGCCAGGACCCGCAGTTCGTCCTTCTCGGCGACTGTCGCCGGCTCATAGCTCTTCGCCGCGGTAATCGACTTGTCCAGCAAATCGAGGTAGGAAGGCGGAATGCCGGTAATCACCCCCCGCAGCGAGAGGGAAAACCGAAGGGCCAGCGACACCTCCTCGGGCGTCTCGGTCGTGCGATACCACCAGGACCGCGTCCGCGGCACGTCCTTGGGCCACGCGCCCATCGACAGCGGTTTGATCGCAATGACCGCCGAACCGCGCGTCGCCGCCGCATCGATCACCGCACGCCCGAAATCCCGCAGGTAGTAGTCGGCGAAACTGATGGGAAACATCACGGTCTCGAACGCATGGGCTTCGAGCGCGGCCAGCGCCGCCTTGGTGCTGTGGGCCGAAAAACCAAACCACTTCACCTTCCCCTCGTCGCGCGCCGCCAGGAACGTCTCGAACGCCCCGCCGGGCCCGAACGCGCGCTTGACTTCATCGACCGTCACCAGGTGATGAAGCTGGTACAAATCGAAGTGATCGGTCTGAAGTCTCTTCAGCGAGCGTTCGAGTTCGGTCCGGACCCCTTCCTTGTCGCGCGCCTTGGTCTTGCACCCCAGGAAAACCTTGCTCCGATCGAGTTGCCGCAAGGCGGGGCCGAGCTTGATTTCGCACTCGCCGTCGTTCCCGTAAGCGGGCGCCACGTCGTAGTAGTTCACACCCCGATCGAAGGCCTCGCGCACCGCCTTGTTCGCGCCCTCCTGGTCCACCCGGATCAGGCCCAGGCCTGGAAAGCCAACAATCGAGATCTGCTGTTGCGTCCGGCCGAGGACGCGCCGCGGCAGACCCGCAACGCGCCCCACAATGTCGTCGTCGGTCTTGAAATCCGCCAACAGCCGTTCGAGGCCCAGACCACCGGCGGCCGTCACGCCGCCGACCATGCGCAGGAAGTTTCGTCGTTTCATGGGGATACCGGTTTGAGCAGGAGATAATCGAGCCCGAACATGTACGCCTTCTCGGCCTTGTCGTTGGCGCCGACAATCGTGACGGAGAACTCGTTCTCGCCCTCCTTCAACGTGTAAACGCCGAGATCGATCTCCTTGCTCGGTTCCACGGTGGGATTGTAGAAATCGATCGGATCGCCCGCCTTCTGCCCGTTGACCGCCAGTTGATGAACGCCGTAGTCCCGGGCGCGCAGGAAATGGCCCATAACGCGGTACCGGCCTTGCTTTGGCGCCGGGAAAGCAACGGTGAGGACATCCCCGGGCTTCATGCCCGCATGCCACCAAAGGTGACTCCCCCCGCTGACGCCGTCCCAACCCTGCGGCTCGGCCGTGCCCGTCACACGCACGATCCGCATCCCCTCACCCTCGATCGCGCCCGCCACGCGCGGCACGACATAGACGGGCATGGGACGCAGTTCAGTGTCCTCGGCACGGATGGCTTTGAAGCGGTCGGTCGCCCCGGGACGGGCGTACCAATAGGCCACGACCGCCATGTTGACCTTGCAGGTCTCGTTCCAGTGCCACAACTCCATGTCGAACTTGAAGTCGCGCGTGAACGGGATCCGGTCCAGAATGTGAAAGCGGTTCACGCTGGTCCGCCCGTAGTTGTTGGGACCGTCGCACCGGGGCTGGGCATGGTAAGCGTGCGTGAAGAGGCCGGGCCAACACCACGCATACCCAAAGTAATCCTCCGTCCCGGTCCCGAAGTGGCTCGGAAATGCCTCGCCATCGACGTAGATCTTCTCGTCGCCTTCACCCCACCAGTCCTTGACCGGATTGTCTATGGCGAACGCAACCCCGGCAAACACCCCGCGCCCCTGCGCCGTCAGATAGTTCCAGTCCTGCATCGGACGCGTCGGCACATCGAACTCGGCCCGCCACTTGGCGTGCAAGTGCATCGACGACTCGGTCCAGCGATAATCGCTCACGGTCATCTCGCCCGAGAGGGTCACGTCCTGCCCGCTGTGGTTCATCAGCTCGATCACCGCCGAATCCTGGAACGGCGCGACCCAGTGGCAGTACATCTCGCCGTCCTCGGTCATGCCCAGAGGCAGCGAAGCATACGGATTGATGCCGGGCGCGCTGCCGAAGAAGTCGCCCAGCGGGCTTGCGATCGTCGCCTGGCCGTCGAACGTGACTTTCAGGACCAAAGCCCGCAATGCGGCTTCGAGATCGCCGGCCTGCGCGCGCAGAACGACCCGGGTGATCGCCGCGGGGCCGTAGAACGTCTGACGCAGTTGATCGCCCGCACCGACAACGATCTCAAAAGGAGTCACCTGCCCATTCGCCACAGCGGCCGAGCGCGGCTTCTCGAGCTGGGCGGCCAGCCGCTCGAGGCGCGACGCCAGAGTCTGCAGATCCCCGCGATCGAACGTCTTGACGCTCGTCCCCTCCGGATAGGTGCGGTAGTTCACATGATAATAGAAACCGCCCTTGTCGCTGGTCACCTTGCAGCTCCGCGCGTACGGGATCGGCAGGTAGAGATTCCACCCCTTGCTGTACTCGCCCGCAATGGGGCGTGGCAACCCGGGGAACTTGCCGCCCAGAAGATCGGGCATCGCCGCTTCAATCACCGGCTCCTCCGCGCCGTCCAGGTAAACCCGCACCGTGCCCGCCGGGTTGGCCGACCAGATCCGCACCAGGGCGCCCGGACCCGCCGTGTCGACCATGACGAACTCCTCCCGTCCGGCCCGTTGCTCCTTCCTCAGAAAATGCCCCGCGTCGGCATTTGCAAACCAATCCTCGGTCGGCGACTTCGATTTCCGGTCATACGACGAGAACTGTTTGCAGGTGTAGGCCGGATTCGGGAACTCCGCCAGACCCGCCAGGTCGGTCATTTCCTCGACCAGCGACGCCGTCGTGATCCGCTGCGAACTCGCCGCAAGAATGGTCGCCGACACCAGGCAGGCCGCGGCGGCCAATAGCCCCCCCGCCCCAACCCGGCTCCGGCGGCGGCGCGGTGTGAGAACGTGTCGGTGCCCCACGCCGGACGCGGCGGCGGCGAATGCAGCGAATGGATTCATAGTGGGCGCGAGTCTGCGGATTCGAGCGAGAGAATCAAGACTCGAGACGCGTTTCATGATCCGCAACCTCGGGGAGCCCATGCGGCTCGCGCCGGGAGCCCGCCATGTCGGCCAACAATCGAGTCTCGAGATCCTTGGCGGGATTGTGGCCCGCGAGTCGAAGCTTGACCAGGAATGCCGCCACCTCGACCAGCCTTGCCAGATCCCGGCCTGGGGCCACGGGAATGGTCACGTGCGGGACCTCGATGCCCAGCAGGGGAATCTTCTCCTGATCGAGGCCCACCCGCTCGACATTGGCAACCTCGTCCCACGGCTTCAAGGTCACCACCAAATCGACCCGCTTGTGGGTCCGAATGCTCTTCACGCCGAACATGTCGGCCACGTTGATGATGCCGATCCCCCGCACTTCCATGAACTCGCGAATCCGCCGGTGCGCCGTTCCGATCACCTGGTGCCCGCCGCTCACGTGCAGATGCGTGATGTCGTCGGCCACCAGGCTGTATCCGCGCTCGATCAACCCCAGCACGCACTCGCTCTTTCCGATGCCGGCCGCGCCCCGGATGATCACCCCGATCCCCAGAATGTCCACCATGCTCCCCATCTCGGTCCCCTGCGGCGCGCACAGCACGTCCAGCAACAGCGTGGCCTGGTTGATGAACCGCATCGTTACCTGCTGGCTCCGAAAGACCGGAAGGTTCGACCGCTCCGCCATCTCGAGAAAACCGCCATCCGGCCGGTAGCCGCGACAGAACACAATGCACGGAACCCGATACGAGAGAAGCCGGGCCAGACGCTCGTTGCGGTCCGCCTCCGGCACTGACTTCAGAAAGTGCATCTCGGCGTTCCCGAGGACCTGCACCCGGTGCTGCGCAAAGTACTTGGTGAATCCCGCCAGCACCAGCCCGGGCCGGTTGACGGTCGGCTCGCGGATCACCCGCAGCAGCCCCCTCTGCCCCGCCACAAGATGAAGATCCAATGCCTGCTGGTGCCGTTCGTAGAAATCGCGCACCGTGGCCTTCGGACGATTGGTCTGGCTCGACGATTCCATGGTCGCCTCCACTCACAGGTTGAACTCGGGTCCAAGATAAATCTCGCGCGCCTTGGGATCGTTCACCAGGAACTCCGCTGACCCCTCGCACAGCACTTCCCCCCGATGAATCAGGTACGCCCGATCCACCAGCTTGAGCGTCTCGCGCACGTTGTGATCGGTCACCAGGATGCCCAAGCCCCGCTCCCTTAGACGGCGCACGATCTTCTGCACCTCGTAGACCGCAATCGGATCGATCCCGCTGAACGGCTCGTCCAGCAGCATCAGCTTCGGGCTGGTCACCAACGCCCGCGTAATCTCCAGCCGCCGCTTCTCGCCGCCGCTCAGCGTGTAGGCCTTGCTCCTGGCCAGCCGCGTGAGGTCCAACTCGTCCAGCAAATACTTCAGCCGCAGTCCCCGCTCGTCCGCCCCCAGACGGCAGGTCTCGAGAATCGCCAGCAGATTCTGCTCGACGGTCAGCTTGCGAAACACCGAAGGCTCCTGAGTCAGGTAACCAATCCCGAGCCGCGCCCGCTGGTGCATCGCCAGACGCGTGATCGACCGCCCCTCGAAAAGCACGTCCCCGGCCTCCGGATACACCAGTCCAACCACAATGTTGAACGTCGTCGTCTTCCCCGCCCCGTTCGGCCCCAGCAAACCCACAACCTCGCCCGCGTCCACATGGATCGAAACCCCGTTGACCACTCGGCGCCCCCGGTACTCCTTCACCAGGCCTTCGGTGGTGAGCAGGCGGGCCCTTGCCGCCTGCGCAACCGCGCTCTCGGGCCGGGTAACTGCACGCTCTCCGGCTGCGTCTCAGTCGTCGTTGCGGGCGTCATGGAATAATCGAGGGCAGGTTGATGAGGTTGGTCGCGCCAGGCAAGGCTTTCCACTGCGACTTGAAGCGCCCGGCAATCCGATACAGACCCGTCGCGCGATTCCAGGTAATCGTCTCGGCCTCGATCCGCCCCTCAGGCAGATCTGCCGTCGGCCGCCCAAACAGACTCAGCAGGTCATTGGTCCCGTAGAAACCAGCGCGCTCGGCCTGGACAACCCGGTCGTCCTGGCTCACCACGACATCGCGCTCCGCCGTCGCGCCAGCTCGACCAGTTGCCTTCGGCCCAGAACCTCGCGTCAAGAGCGTCGCACTGCAGCCGCTGACAACGGATCGCCGCCCCTCGAATGTCGGTCTGCCGCTTGCCGCACCGCCCTCGGCCCTGGTAACCGAGCTGGCCCTCGCATCGAATCCCGCCGTCATCGCGTCGCACTGGACCAGCTTGGCCGTGGTGCCCCCCTTCGAACCGCCGGCAGTTGCTCCAAACGCACGCCGCCCGAAGGCCCGGACTTCACGAACGGAATTGCTGTAAAGCACCCCGAGAGCCGCGCACTGCAACTCGCCCAGTTTCGTCCGTTCGTCCAAATAATCCGCGCGCGTGCCCCCCTCGAATTGCAGCCAGGGCTCCCGATACTCGAGTTCGAGACTGCGAATCTCGACCACCTGGTTCGTCGCGAGCCCCAAACCGCCGCCCGGCACCGCATCCTCGAGACCCCGGACCGGCCCCGTGAGCGCGGTCACCGGCAGCCGCACAAGCACTCCATCGGTCACACGAAACACCTGCCCCGCCAGATCATAGCGCATCGCCCCGCCCTCGAGGCTCTGACCGCCAGAGGACCAGACCGGATCACCCGTCAACTCGAGTCCGATGCCTTCCTGATAACTGGCGCGCCGCGCCGTGGCGCGACTCCCCTGCTCAGGATCCAACAACACCACGTTGGTCTCGGCCACAACACCGCGCACCGGCCCGTTGGTTGCCGGCAGGAGAATCGTGATCAGATCCGCCGAAAGCTCGATCAGCCTGTTTGTCGCACCCTCGCTCGGCCTCGGACCAGGCCCCGGAATCGCCAACAGCCCGGGGGCGCCCCCACCACCCAACGGAAAAACGATCCGCGCGTTCCCGACCGCTTCGAGCGCGTCGCGCCTGCGATCGAGGATAAACCGGTCCGCCGTTCCCTCACGCACACCCTCGCGATACCGCGGCTCGCCGCTCAACTCGACCGTCTCCCGCTGCCCGTCAACCTGATAGACCGCCTTTCGCGCCGTGGTCTCCCCGCCCGTCGAACGGTCCACGATCTTCACATCCTCTTGCGCCACCATCCGGTCGATCCCGCCCTCCGTCGACGGCACAATCGTCAGCCAACCGCTGCTCATCCGGACGCGCGGATCCTCGACGCGCACCCGGCCGGAATAGACGATCAGATTCGACCGGTAGTTGAACCGGAAACGGTCCGATGTCACACGCAGGTCCTGCCCGCCCAGCGGATCCGCCACGCCGCCCACCGACTCGGGCCGCCGCACCCGCGTTTCGACCCGGTTCGAGATCACCAGGTCGTTGTTGGTCTGCCACCAGGTGAAGCCCTGCCCTTCGAGATCCAGCCGCCCGTCGCCGCTCATCACCCGCAATGTCCCGGGTGACTCCGCAATCCTCCGACGCGCGTCGTACACGCAATTCGTCCCCGCAAACACCAGGTTCGTCCCGCCCTTGCCGTCGTAGTACTCGACCCGGACGGTCTCGAGTGGCTGCCGCCCGCTCAGGTCAAACTCCGCCATCGAACCGCTCAGCAAAGCCACCATCCGATTCGGATCGTCCCGGTCGTATACCGGCACCGTAAAGGGCGCCGCCTTCTCCGCCCCGCTCTGGGCCTGGCAGCGGATCGCGACGCCCCAACACGCCAGCGCCACCGCAAGAACCACCAGCCTGAGGCTTCCCATGAACTGTCCATCCGTAGCCGCGGACGTCAGTCCGCGCCATCTCGCTCCATCAAGGGCAGGAATCAGCGCCGACTCGCGTCGGCGGCTACAAATCGGTTCATGGTCCTCGTGCGCATGGGACCATTGAATGCCAGCGCGTCCCTCGAATGGTAGGATTGTGACCACGAATGACACGCCCGGATTTCTACCACCCCACATGGCCAATGTAAAAACCGGATTCTCGAATCTTCAGGCTAGGCAAACGCCATCGCCCTGTCTATTTTCCCCGCCTCATCGGCGCGGCGTGCTGAGGCGGCAGCCCCAATCCCAACGCGCCGAACCGGCAAATTCATGGCCCTTATCGTCCAAAAGTATGGCGGCACGTCGGTCGGCAATCCCGACCGAATCAAGAACGTGGCCTCCCGCGTCGCGCAGTACCGCGCCCGCGGAGACCGTTTGGTGGTGGTCGTCTCCGCCATGAGCGGAGTCACCGACAACCTCATCAAACTGGCCAGGGAAATCATGCCCCTCCCCAGCGAGCGGGAAATGGACATGCTCCTGGCAACCGGCGAGCAGACGACCATCGCGCTAACCGCCATGGCGCTCCACGCCCTGGGTGTCCCCGCCGTGTCACTCACCGGCGCTCAGGCCGGCATCCTCACCGACGGCGTGCACACCAAGGCCAAGATTCGCAATATCACCCCCAAACAGGTCCATGCGTGGCTCGATAGCGGCCACGTGGTCATCGTCGCCGGCTTCCAGGGCCAGACCCCCGAAGGCCAAATCACCACCCTGGGACGCGGCGGCTCGGACCTGACCGCGATCGCCCTGGCGGCGGCCTTGCGGGCCGATCTGTGCCAAATCTACACCGACGTCGAAGGCATCTACACCGCCGATCCCAGGATCGTCCCCGGAGCCCTCAAGCTCGATCAGATCGCCTATGACGAACTGCTCGAACTGGCCGGCGCCGGCGCCAAAGTCATGCAACTCCGCTCGGTCGAGTTCGCCAAGAAATTCTCCGTCATCTTCGAGGTCCGTTCGAGTCTGAACGACAACCCAGGCACCATTGTGAAAGAAGAAAACAAGAGCATGGAGGACGTCGTTATCCGCGGCGTTTCTCTCGATAAAAACCAGGCCAAGATCACGCTCATCGGCGTGCCCGACCGCCCCGGCATGGCCTCGCGCGTCTTCAAGGCCCTCGCCGACGCCGCGATCAATGTCGACATGATCGTTCAGAATATCAGCCACGGCGCCGCAAGCCCCACGACGGACCTGTCCTTCACGGTCGACAAACCGGACCTGCTCAAGTCGCAAAAAGTCATCGACGGCCTCAAGAAGGACATCGGCTTCAGACAGGTCATCCCCAACGAGGCCATCGCCAAGCTCTCCATCGTCGGCGTCGGCATGCGCAGCCACTCCGGCGTCGCCGCCCGCATGTTCGAAACCCTCGCCCTCGAAGGCATCAACATCGACATGATCTCCACCAGCGAGATCAAGGTCTCGGTGGTCCTCGACCTCGCCAAGGGCGAACAGGCCATGCGCGCCGTCCACGCCGCCTTCCTCAAGAGTTGAGCCCCGCGCCCGCCGGGGCTTTTCGCATCCAAGCCCGGACCTCAGATCACGCCCAGCCTTGTGAAATGCCCGGGCTAACGGCATCATGAGCGCGCACCCTGACACCCCAGGTCCCGACCGCCCCTTCGGACATAACCCGTTCGAAGACCTTCAGCCCACGGGCCTGCCACAAGGCCCGCAGTCGCCAACCACACCGCCAGCCCCTCCCGCCCCAAAACCCAAATCGCGCGGTCGCGTCGAAATCCGCCGTCAGAAGGCCGGGCGCGGCGGCAAGACAGTCACCGTCGTCAGCGCCTTCGTCGGCATCGGCTTGCCTGAGAAGGAACAACTGGCCCAACGCCTCCGCAAGGCCTGCGGCACAGGCGGCACAGTTAAGGAAGGGCGCATCGAAATCCAGGGCGATCAGCGCGAAACCGTCGCCCGCATCCTCGCCGAAGCCGGCTTCCGCCCCGTCTTCGCCGGCGGCTGATCCCCGATCCCAAACCTCCGAATCAACGCGTCATACTCGGCGCGCCGAATCGGGATCATGCATCCGTGCCGCACCTTGGCTGGCAGGCTGTACTTGTCCCAATCCCGGTAGTCGGTTCCGCCCGAGGCCTGGAACCAAGGCCCCTCGAGCGTCGAGGCCACCGACAAACCGTAGGCAACCCCTGGATACTGCTCGTAGTACATGTACCAGGCCCCACCGTCGGGTGACGGTATCAACGTCGGCGCCTCGCGAAACCCCGGGCTCACAGGCGGCCCCGGCTCCGCATACGGCCCGAGCAGATGCGGGGCCGAGCAGATGCGGATGGTCTTCCCCGTCGGCCAATCGAGCGTTGGATACCGCTCGTCCTTCACGATCGCGTAATACCGGTCTCCCTCCCGGCGCACAATCGTGTCGATGGTCGCCATATCCCACGGGAAAAGCTTCCGCGGCGGGTCCGAGAAGGTCTTCAGGTCCTTCGACGTGACGTAGAGAGTCCGTTGACCGGCCCAGTAAGGCTCCGGCAGATCGGTCTTCCCCAAATCATGGGTCGTGTGCCAGGTCAACAGATACTGTGCACTGGCTTCGTCGAAGAACAGCTTGGGCGCGCCGATCCGCACCATCGCTTTCGGATAGTCCGGCACGCGCGTCAGGTCCGGAGCGTAATCCCCGTGCTTGGTCCACGTGATCAGATTCTCCGAGACCCAGAAGTTGATGTCCGGCTGGTCGTCCCCGCGGTTGCCAACCAGGTAATAGCGTCCGTCGTGCCCTCGGGCGATGTCCGCATGGCCCCGGTAATCCTCGAAAACCCGCTTGCCACCGTTGAGGGCCTTCCAGTGCAGGCCGTCCAGACTGACGCTGTAGTACAGCCGCCAGTAGTCGCCATGCATCATGTGGGCGAACAAATACGCCTCATGCTTGGGCGCAGCCCCCTGAGCCGGTTGGCCGGGCGGATCCGGCATCTGGGCGCGCCCCGCCATTCCCATGCCCAGAACCAGGGCGGCAGCAAACACGCATCGAATTGCGTTACGGGAGGCAAGTTTCTCGGTCATTTCCATACCTTCAAATCACCCTACTCAAATCCTGCTCTGAATCCCACTCTGAATCGTGATTCCAGCGCGGATCCAGTGCGCTTGGAGGGTGTCGATGGGAATCGAGTTCGCGCCGCGTGGGGGCACGCGGCCCACACCGGGAGTCTCCATCCCTTGTGGGCCCGGTGGCCTCGCCGGGCGACAGACCACCGACAACGACCCGATGCGCCAGCCCGGCGCGCTGTCGCGTTTGGGGCTTGTGAGCAATCCCCCATCTGCCCTACCCTCCCCCGAAAGTGTTTCCGAAGGACCAGACGCACACAAACCAATGAAAGCCTCGGCCTCGTCTCGCACCTTCGCCTCTGCGCTCGCCGCAGCGGTCGTCCTCGCCTCAGCTCCCACGACCCAATCGCAATCCGCCCCCCAACCTGCCATGTCCATCGAAACCTCCTCGTTCGGCCAGATGCCCGACGGCACCCCGGTCAAGCTCTATACCCTCCGCAATGGCGGCGGGATGACGGTCAAGGTCACCGATTACGGCTTGATCATCACGGAAATCCGGGTCCCCGATCGGACTGGCAAAGCGGGCAATGTCGTGCTCGGATTCGACAATCTGGACCGCTACCTCAGGGGCCATCCGTTCTTCGGCGCCATCGCCGGGCGCGTCGCCAACCGCATCGCCAATGCCCGCTTCATCATCGATGGCAAAGAGTACACCGTCACCAGGAACAGCAACCCCAATCACATCCACGGCGGGGCCAAAGGATTCGATAAGAAGGTCTGGGCATCGACGCCGCTCCCAGTCACTCGAGACGAGGCGGCGGTCGAGTTCTCCTGCCTGAGCCCCGACGGCGAGGAAGGCTATCCCGGCAACCTGACGGTCACGGTCCGGTACACGCTGACCGCCCGTAGCGAACTGCGCATCGATTACTCGGCCACAACCGACAAGCCGACCCCTGTCAACCTGACCAACCACAGCTACTTCAACCTGGCCGGGGCCGGCGATGTGCTCGGACACGAACTGACCCTCGCTGCCGATTTCTATACGCCTTCCGACGAAGCCCTCATCCCGACCGGCGAGATCCGCGCGGTCAAAGGCACCGCGCTCGATTTCACCCAGCCCACAACCATCGGCGCCCGAGCCGCCCAAACCGGGCTCAAACCCGGCGGCTACGACCACAACTTCGTCCTCCGCAGCGGCGGCCAATCCCTCGCCCTGGCCGCCACGGTCTATGAGCCGTCAGGCGGGCGCGTGCTCGAAGCGCTGACCACCGAGCCGGGCGTTCAGCTCTATACCGCCAATCACCTCGACGGCTCGATCGTGGGCACTGGCGGCGTCAAGTACCCGCGCCACGCCGGCTTCTGCCTCGAGACTCAGCACTACCCCGACTCGGTCAATCAACCGCATTTCCCCTCGGTCGTGTTGCGTCCCGGTCAAACCTATCGCACCACCACCGTCTTCCGTTTTTCAACGCGTTAGAATCCTTGACCGGTATAACGTTTTGTAGGCAAGTCAAGTTTCTGTGCTGCGTTGAAGGGGTCAAGGATTCTACGGAATGAGGCGCGGGAGAAAGGGGCTCGGAAACACGGGGACTGCTCACGGAAAGGAGGACTGGATTTCGTCTAAGGCGCGCCTCATTAGCAATTCATCCACACGCACGAACGCATACCCGCGGGCCTCGAGCCAATCCAGAAGCGCGTCGAAGCGACTGTGCATCTTGTCGGCGCGCCCGGGTCCGGCGCCCACGTGCAGCAGCAATAGAAAACCGTTCAATCCTTGCGGATCAGCCCCTTCGCGCCGCACAATGCTCTCGAAGATCGCCTCGGACGAAGTGAAGTTCGCATCCCCCTCGCCGGTGTAGTCGGCCGCCGAGCGCGTGCCCGGGGTGTAGTCCACCAGCGTCAGCCCCAACTCGCGTGTCCATCGGGCAATGTCCGCGTTGAAATGCTCGTACGGCGGCAGAAAGACCGGCGCGGCCCGGCGCGACACCCCGAACGCCGCCAGCTTCCGGTAATTCGCATCGAGATCGTCGCGAAAAGCCCCGCGCGTCACCAAGGTCCGTCTTTCCGTGCTCCAGTCGCAGTACAGCAAATGCCTGTCTGAATGCGCGCCAACGTAGTGGCCTTCGCGCACCATGCGGCGCACCAGCGGCGCAGCCTCGGGATTCACGAGAAAATCGCCTGTGAGAAAAAACGAAGCGCGCGCCTTGTGCCGCCCCAAAGCGTCGAGAATGGCCGGTCCGCCTTCGGCGAATTCGTGTCCGGTAAAGACCAGCGCCAATCGACGGCAATCCGTTGGCCCGCGGATGATGGCGCCGCCCTGCCACGTCACGCCCGCTGCGCATGCAAGGTCCGGACCCGGTCCAACCGCACTCGACGCTGAACCCGACTCCAGCCTCGAATCCGGCTGGCAGTTCACGATGATTGCCGCGGTGGCGATCCAGAAAGCCGCCAAACGGGCGCGCTGGCCCCGAAGGCCCTGCCGCCCGAGTAGGCCTGTGCATCGCACTCGCATGACCCAACTACGCTGTATCGACACCCCCATGCGCCGTCAAGACGCGCGAAGCGGAACTGCACGAAACGGATCAATCAACTTCGAGCTTTCAACTTTCAGGTTTGGGCCCGACCATTCCTCTTTTCAAACATGAATCCATTAACAGACGATAAAGCCACGTTCTCGCGCCGACGCTTTGTCGGGCAATCCGCCATCGCCGCCGGCCTGCTCGGCACCGTCGGAGCTTCCGCCCAGACTGCCCCCGCGACCCAACCTCAGTTCGCTCAGATCGATGCGCGCGCGTTTGGCGCGCGGGGCGATGGCCAGACCGACGACACCAAGGCCCTTCAGGCCGCGCTCGACGCCGCCCGCACGGGCGGTCCGGTATGTCGCGTGCCCGCCGGATTGTATCGCATTGATGGGGCTTTGACCGTGCCGCCCGCTGTGACGCTCTGCGGCGCCTCGGGTGGCGTGCCGCACAGCGAGCATCCCATCGGCACGGTGCTTCTTGCGTTTGGGGGACGCGGCCAAACCGATGGCGAGCCGCTGATCACGCTGAAACCCAACGCCGTCGTGCGCAATCTGGTAATCCACTACCCCGAGCAGACGCTGCCCGAGGTGGCCGCCTATCCGTGGACCATTCGCGCCGACGGCGAGTTGTGCCAGATTCTCGACCTCACAATCACCAATCCGTACCAGGCGATCGACGTGGGCACCAAGTGGAACGAACTGCACCTGGTGCGCAACGTGTTCGCCTGCCCGCTGAAAACCGGCGTCTTCATCGACCAGTGCACCGACATCGGACGCATCGAGAACGTCCATTTCAACCCGAACTTCTGGACGCGCATGGCTCTCAAGCCCCCCTTCCCCGGTGGCGACATCAAAGCCTACCTCGAGAAGAATCTCGTCGGATTCAAGATCGGCAAGACGGACTGGGAGTTCATCAGCAACAGCTTCGTCATCTTCCCGCTCGTCGGGTTCCACTTCGACGACTTCGGCCACGGCCCCGGCAACGCCGTCATCACCCAGTCCGGCAGCGACATCTGCCCGGTCGCCGTCCGCGTGGACCGCACCCAGAACCACGCCGGCGTCCAGTTCGCCAACAGCCAATTCATGTCCACGATCGAGATCGGACCGGACAACCGCGGCCCCATCAAGCTGGCCAATTGCGGCTTCTGGGGAACCGATGCCACACGAGAACACGTGCGTCACAACGGACCAGGCACCCTCGCGCTCACCGCATGCCACTTCACCGGCTGGGACCATGCCAAGAAAGGCGATCCCTGCATCCGCGCCGCCCGCGGACGCCTCATCGTCAGCGGCTGCGAGTTCATGGACCCCGGCAAGCAAGCCATCCTCCTCGAGAAAGGCCTCGACGCCGCCACGGTCTTCGGCTGCTGCTTCCGCGATGGCAAGGGCGTGCGCGACGACTCGGGCGCGGACGTGCAGGTGGGACTGAACGCCGGCGCAACAACCCGCTAGCGCGCATTTCTCACCAACTTCTGAAGAACGCGGAGCCGATGTCATCGAAAGGTGCACTCATGCGCGCTAGCCAAGCAAAACCGCGCCGGGATTTCAGATGACTCTTTCAAGTGGTGAGAAATCCGGGCTAGCGAGGAGCCTGTGATCGGTCCGGGCGAGGGCCGATCAGCTCGATGAAATGGCCGTCCGGATCTTTGACGACCGCGATGTGCGTGCCGCCCCCCAGATCCACCGGCGTCTCGCCAAGCAAAGGAACCTTCGCCCGCTTGAGCCGATCGAGTGCTCGATCCAGGTCCTTCACGTACAGGGTCAAGTAGCGGTAGCCGAGAGTCGAGTGGATGAATCGCTGGTCCGCTGGCGCGGCTTGGGCAGCCGGAAAGGACAGCACCTTCAGACGCGTCGCATGCTCACCCTCGGCCAGCACGAAAACCCGCACATCCACCGCATGACCGTCGATGAGCCCAATCTTCCGGCCAAGATCCGCGCTGACCGGAAACCCGGACACCTCCTGAAACCCAATGGCGTTGGTCAGAAATGAGGCCGTCCGCGCCGCATCCTTGACCACCATGCCAATGTCGATGCGGGGATTGGAGAATTCTGTGGTCGTCTCCGCGGCGCGCGCCAAACAGACACTGGCCATGCAGACCGCGATGAGCGCCGCTCGCCAATGTCGATACCCATGAACTCTGCAAGATGAGGAAGTGGTTTGCATGGGGCCAAGAGTAGAAAAAGCCGCTCGAACCGCAAGCGCCTTTAGCCCGGTTATTTCACACGCTTCGCGAGGACCCCTAACCGGGCTGACCCGCATAGCAGTCCTCTTGCGAAGTCTGACCGCCCTGTGCACCGACGGGGTGTGAAATATGCGGGTTAGCGTCCGTCGTAATCCCAATCGTAATCTCTACTCCGAGCTGCCTTCGTGAAACCGGTCATGCGGCTCGCGTCGACTACGATTGCGATGGCAATTCCCAGAATCACAGAGCGACGAATGCGACATGCCCTCGCCCACCCACCGACAACGACGCCGATTCGACTGGCACCGTACGCGCATGCTCACTACCTTTCCAACAAATCGAACCATGTCTGCGCCCTTCCTCTCGATCGTACCGCACGCTCCGCGGCGGAGAATGCGTCACACCACAACCTCCCTCCTTTCGCCGCTCCTCGGCACGCTCATCGGAGTGATGGGCCTCGCGCAGGATTTGGCAAAGGACTTCGCCAACCCGCCCGATTCGGCCCGACCGGGCGCTTACTGGTACTTCATGGACGGCAACCAGGACCGCGAGGCGATGACGACCGACCTCGAATCCATGCACCAGGCCGGCTTGCGCAAGGCCCTGTTCCTCGAAGTCAACATCGGCGTGCCCCGCGGCCCGGTCGATTTCATGAGCCCGATCTGGCAGGACAATTTCGCCCACGCCGTCCGCACGGCCGACCGGCTCGGCATGGAGATCATCCTCGGCACCGGCCCCGGTTGGAGCGGCGCCGGCGGTCCCTGGATCGATCCACCCCGCTCGATGCAGCACCTCTGCGCCAGCTCGGTCCGGGTCGTCGGCCCCGGCCCGTGCACCGCCATCCTCCCGGTTCCTCCCCCGCGCGCCCCATCCCAATTCGCCGGCCTGTCGCCCGACCTAGCCGCCCAGCGCGACGCCTGGCATGCGGATGTGGCTGTCCTCGCGTTTCCGACGCCGGCTGCGACCGAACCGCCGGAGAATCTGGCCGTCAAGGCGCTCTACGAGACGCAGCCCTACTCGATCTGGAAACATGTGCCACGCTTCATCCCGGCCCCGGCCAGCCACAGCGAACCGCCCGCAGGCGCCATCATTGACCCGAACCAGGTCCTCGATCTGACAACGCGCTCGCGCACCGACGGCTCGCTCGACTGGACTGTCCCGCCAGGCGATTGGACAGTGATGCGATTCGCCGCCCGAAGCACCGGGGCAACCACCCGCCCGGCCCCCACGCCCGGACACGGCTTCGAGACCGACAAATTCGACGCAGCGGCATTCGCTTTCCACTTTGACCAGTTCCACAAGAAGCTGCTCGACCAGGTCGGCCCACGGCGTCCCGGACGCGGCTGGACAGCTCTGCATCTGGACAGTTGGGAGATGAGTTCCCAGAACTGGTCAGCCCGCTTTCGCGCCGAGTTCCAACGCCGGCGCGGTTACGATCCACAACCGTTCTTCCCGACCTACACGGGGCTGATCGTCGGCTCGCGCGAGAAGACGGAGCGTTTCCTTTGGGATCTGCGCAGGACTGCCCAGGAACTGGTGATCGAAAACCACGCGCACGTCATCCGCCGCCACTCTCACCAGAACGGATTCTACTACTCGAATCAGCCCTACGACATGAACCCCGCCGGCGACATCGAGTTGGGCGCGGTCGCCGACATTCCGTCCTGCGAGTTCTGGATCGCCGAGGTGGACACGGTCTATAGCTGCATCGAGGCGGCCTCGATCGCCCATACGATGGGCCGCCCGGTCGTCCGCGCCGAAGCCTTCACATCGCCGCCCCGCCACGGTTACCCGGATAACCCCGCCGATCTCAAGAACCAGACCGATTGGGCCTTCGCCATGGGAATCAATGACTTCATCTTTCACACGTTCCAACATCAGCCGTTGGGTCTCGACGCCCCCAAACCAGGCCTCGCCATGGGACCGCACGGCATCCACTGGCACCGCCACCAAACCTTCTGGCCCATGGTCCGCCCGTATCACGATTACATCGCCCGCTGCGGCCAAATGCTGCGTCAGGGTGTCTCGGTGGCCGATGTCCTCTACCTGGTGCCCGAGGGCGCCCCGCACATCTTCCTGCCGCCAGACGACGCCTTCGAGGGTCAGGGATTGCTCCGCGAAAAGAAGGCGTACGGATTCGATGCCGTCAGCCCGGGCATCCTCATGGCTCGCGCAACAACCGAGGGCGGGCAAATCGTGTTCCCGGAAGGCACGAGGTACCGCCTGTTGGTCCTGCCGATCGTCGAGACCATGACCCCGGAACTGCTCGCCAAACTCGAAGACCTGGTCGAACAGGGCGCTACCGTCATCGGCACCCCCCCCACCAAGTCCCCCAGCCTGTCCCAGTATCCCCAGTGCGATGCTCGCGTCCACGCCCTGGCCCGGAAGATCTGGGGCGGACTCGATGTCCCCGACACAACCGTCGAGCGCCCCTATGGGAAAGGCCGGATCGTATGGGGCGGCCCGGCAACCACCCCGACACAAGCCAGTCACCCCAGCCTCATGCACCAGCGCAGCCACTGGATCTGGACGCCCGAGGACGATCCCGCCACCCGCACCCCAGCCGGCGTGACGCGCTGCTTCCAAAAGACATTCGAACTCGAGACCGGACGCACTCCGCGGACCGCGCGCCTCCACGCCACAGCCGACAACGGATTCGAAGTCTGGCTCAATGGCGTCGCCGTCGCCTCAGGCAATAACTTCAACGAAATCCAACAGGTCGACATCCGCCCCGCTCTGAAGCCAGGAACGAACCTGCTCGCCGTGGCCGCCTTGAATGCCGGGTCCGAACCCAACCCCGCCGGCTTGATCGCACTCGTTCACATCGAGTTCGAGGACGGGGACGATTTCTTCATGGGCACCGACTCCGACTGGCGCGTCGCGGACAACCCCGAAGACACCTGGCAGAGCGAACCCAAGACGGGTCCGCACTGGCGCGCCGCACGGGTCCTGGGGCCTGCCTCGATGGCACCCTGGGCCAACGTCATCCCGAAATCCGGATCAGCCTCCCTTTACCCGAGCTACGAGGCCACTGTCGCGTTGCTGAAAACATGGGGTGTCCCGCCGGCCTTCGACACCACCGGCCCGCTGCGCTATCACCAGCGCCGCACCCCGACCCGCGACATCTTCTTCGTGGGCAATCGCACTGCCGAGCCGGTCGAAATCACCTGCGCGTTCCGCACAGACGGCGCCGCCCCCGAACTCTGGGATCCCGTCACGGGCGCCCGCCGGCCCCTGCCCCGCTACACCATCCGCGACGGGATCGCCTCTGTGCCACTGCAGTTCGCCGCGCGCGAGAGCTGGTTCATTGTGTTCGATCGCCGGGCAAACGGCACGGCGGCGAATGTCCAGGGCGAGAATTTCTCGGCCCAGACGATCCTGGCGACACTGGATGGACTCTATGAAGTGACGTTTGATCCCGCCTGGGGCGGCCCCGACAAACCGGTTGCCTTCGACACACTGTTCCGATGGGACAAACACGCAGACGAGGGGATCCGCTACTACTCGGGCCAGGCCGTCTACCGCAAGACATTCGATCGCCCGCACGACCTGCCGGACGCGGAGCGCGTCGTTCTGGACCTGGGGATTGTCCACAAGCTGGCGGGCGTGAAGCTCAACGGGGAAGATCTGGGCGTTGTTTGGACCTCCCCGTTCCGCGTCGACTTCCCTGCCGACCTGCTGCGTCCCACGGGCAATCTCCTCGAAATCACGATCGTCAACACCTGGGTCAACCGGTTGATCGGAGACCAACAACCCGCGCACAAGGCGGTCCGACAACTCGAGTGGAAGTCAGGCTTGCTTGGCGGCGTCCCACATCCGGCCGGCCGCTACACCTTCACCACCGCCTCAGGCGACTACACGGCCAGCTCGCCTCTTGAACCATCCGGCCTGCTCGGTCCGGTAACGCTGCGGGCCGTTCGATGACGCATCGGGATGCGGAAATGATGTGCCGAGACCAGGACAAAGATCTGCGTGCTAGCCCGCATATTTCACACCCCTAGGGTGCACAGGGGACTCAGACTTCGCAAGAGGACTGCTATGCGGGCTAGCACGTCGCGTCCGCACGATCATCACAGTTAATTGACCACCACCCTATGGAACCTCACTCACTCACGCCGTCCCTTCGCCTCGGGCTTTTCGGCATCGGACTTGACACCTACTGGCCGCAGTTCGCGGGGCTGAAGGAGCGGCTCGAAGGTTATCTCCAGCGCGTGGCCCAAAAACTGACGCTGCCCAGCGTCGAGGTCGTCAACCTCGGCCTCGTGGACTCCCCGGAGAAGGCCCTGGCGGCCGGGCACCAGTTCCGGCAGGCGGACGTCGACCTGATCTTCCTGCACGTTACCACCTACGCCCTGTCGTCCACCGTGCTTCCTGTCGTGCGGCGCGCGAAAGTGCCGGTGATTATCCTCAACCTCTCTCCCGAGGCGGCGATCGACTACGACTGGTTCAACCAGATCGGCGACCGCACGAAGATGACCGGCGAATGGCTTGCCCATTGTGCGGCCTGTCCCGTGCCGGAGATCGCCAACGTTTTCAACCGCGCCCGCATCCCGTTCCACCAGGTCACCGGAATGCTCGAGAACGACCCGCCGTGCTGGCGCGAAGTGGCCGAATGGGTCGAGGCCGCGCGCGTGGCGAACGTGATGGAACATAACCGCATGGGCGTCATGGGGCACTACTACTGCGGAATGCTCGACATCTACTCCGATCTCACCCAGCAATGCGCCGGCTTCGGCGGCCACGTCGAGATCGTCGAGGTGGACGAACTGGCGGCCTTGCGCGCCGAGGTCGGCGAGGCCGACATCCGCGCTCGCGTGGCGCACTTTGCCGAGGCCTTCGATGTGCAGCCCGATTGTCCCCAGAACGAACTCGAACGCGCTGCCCGCACGTCCGTCGCGCTCGACCGGCTGGTCGGGCAGCACCGCCTCGGTTCCCTGGCCTATTACTACATGGGCACAGGCAACCCGGCCAACGAAGACGCCATCAGTTCGATCATCCTCGGCACATCGCTGCTCACCGCCCGCGGCGTGCCGGTCGCAGGCGAAATGGAGGTCAAGAATGTGCAGGCGATGAAGATCATGGACGGCTTTGGCGCGGGCGGATCATTCACGGAATACTACGCGATGGACTGGCGCGACGACGTGGTGCTGATGGGCCACGACGGCCCCGGCCACATCGCCATCGCTCAGGGCAAGACCAAGGTCCGCCCGCTCAAGGTCTATCACGGCAAGATCGGTCGCGGCCTCTCCGTCGAAATGTCGGTCAAACACGGACCGGTGACACTGCTCTCGGTCGTGCAGACCGTGGATGGCCGGCTCAAGCTGCTCGTGGCCGAAGGCGAATCGGTTCCCGGCCCGATCCTCGAAATCGGCAACACCAACAGCCGCTGCCGCTTCTCCATCGGCGCGCGCCGGTTCGTCGAGTCCTGGAATGTCCACGGCCCCGCCCACCACTGCGCAGTCGGCGTCGGCCACATTGCCGGCAAGATCGACAAGCTCGGCAAGCTCTTGCAGATGGAGGTGGTCAAGGTGTGTTGAGCCCGGCAGTCCCCTGCTCTCCACACACACAAATCAACGCTGCATCGCCCCCCCACCCGGCTTCCCGATTCTCCCTCCCGCCGCTGCGCAGTTGATTTCGGCTTTCAATCCCACAATCATCGCTTTCGCCATGATCATGCTTCACCGCGCCTGTCCCCTCATTCCTTTGGGCTTCGCCCTCGCCTTCGCCGTTGCCGTGGATGCGTCCGCTCAGGACCCGCCAATCACGGCGTCGATGACCCCCGCGGCGGCTGTGAACTCCGCCCCTGTCGGTGCGGAGCCATCCACAGCCGTGCCGCTCCAGGCGCGGGAGTTCCCGCTCTCGGCGGTGCGACTGCTCGACGGCCCCTTCCGGCGCGCCATGGATGTCAACAGGGCCTATCTGCTGCGTCTGGAGCCTGATCGCCTGCTCGCCGGTTTCCGGCGGGAAGCGGGCCTGGCGAAGAAGGCGGATCCCTACGGCGGCTGGGAGACAATCCCCAGCGAGGGCCGCTATTCGCTCGCCGGGCAAGCCCTCGGTCATTACCTGGGCGCGCTCTCGCTCATGGCCAGCGCCACCGGAGACCCCGAGTGCCAACGCCGGGTCGAGCACATCGTCGCCGAGTTGAGCGCGTGTCAAGAGGCCGCCGGCAGCGGCATTCTCTGCGCGTTTCCGGAGAGCAAACAGATCTTCTCGGAGTTGGCCGCGGGCGAGATCAAATCGGACCATTTGTTTGGGCTTAACGGCGGTTACGTGCCCCTCTACGTAACCCACAAAGTCATGGCTGGTTTGCGCGATGCCTGGCTGCTCCTGGGCAACCGCGACGCGCGCGACGTCCTGGTCCGCATGGCGGCCTGGCTGGGCACGGTGGTCGCGCCCCTCAGCGACGCACAGATTCGCGAGATGCTCGAGACCGAGCACGGCGGCATCATGGAGGTGGTCGCCGACGTTTACGCCATCACCGGCGATCCCCAATACTTGGCCCTGGCCAAGCGCCTCAACCATCAGAGCCTCTTCGCCCCCCTGACCCGCGGCCAGGACACGCTCACCGGACAACACGCCAACGCCCAAATCCCCAAGGCCATTGGCATGGAACGTATCTTCCAGTTGACCGGCGATCCCGCGTATGGAAAGGCGGCGCGGTTCTTCTGGGAACTCGTGGCGCGCACCCGCTCATTTGTGGTCGGCGGACACGGCGAGAACGAGTTCTTCTTCGCTCCCGACGACTTCGCCGCCAAGGGCGTGGTCTCGTCCACCGGACCCGAGACATGCAACACCTACAACATGATCAAGCTCTCGCGCCGACAATGGTTGGTGGAACCGTCGGCGGCCCTCGCCGACTTCATCGAGCGATCCCTTTACAACCATATCCTCCCCTCCCAAGAGCCCGACCGCGGCGGCTTTGTCTACTTCACCTCGATGCGCCCCGGCCATTACCGGACCTACTCGAGCGACACGGAGGATTTCTGGTGCTGCACCGACACCGGCATGGAAAGTCATGCCAAGCACAACCAGTTCATCTACGCCTACGCCGGCCCCCGGCTCTGGATCGATCTCCTCGTTCCTTCGGAACTCGATTGGGCGGATCAGGGTGTGCGTCTCCGGCTCGAAACGCGTTTCCCTGAGGATGGAAAGGCGAGCCTCATCTTCGATGCCAAGGAGCCGCGGAAGCTCGAGATTGCCGTCCGCTACCCGGGCTGGCTCAAGTCCGGGGCCATGAAACTCGCGGTCAACGGCAGCCCGCAGAAGGTCGAGGCCCAGCCCGGTTCCTATGCCGTGGTGGAACGTACTTGGAAAGCCGGCGACCGCATCGAAGTCGAATGGCCGCTCAACCTCCGCACCGAGATGCTGCCCCGAAGCCAGGAATGGATCGCTGTCCTCTGGGGGCCGATCGTTCTGGCCGGCGAACTGGGCACAGAGGGGCTCGATGGCCTCGATTTCAGCCAAACGCACAATTACGTGGCCACGCAAACGCTCCCGATCGAGCACGCGCCGGTCTTTGTCGGAAAACCCGGCGACGTGCCCGCCAAGATCAAACCCGTGCCCGATCGGCCCCTGGCCTTTCGCACCGTTGGACTGGCCCGTCCGACCGACGTCTCGCTGGCCCCCTTTTACCGCGTGCATCGCCAGCGTTACGCCGTCTATTGGCGCCTCATCGATTCAGGCGATGACCACGCCGATGTGGACGCTCAGCGATAAGCGAACTCGCTCGCGTGCCGGAAGCGCGTGATCTGGCCGTCGGCGGCATCCAGGCACAGGAACTTGCCATCGCTGTTGAGGGCAAAGTCCCGATCAGAGTGTCCAGCCCTCGCGGTAGTTGTGGTGCAACAGCGCATTCGCCTCGGGAACATTCGTCACCCTCAATCGGGTGCTGTCCCAAAGCAGTTTCTGTCCGATCAACTCCCGCCCCAATCGGATCGCCACACTCCCGAGCAACACCGCCTCGGTCAACGGTCCCGAGAAGCCGAAGTGCGATTCGGTGGGCGCGTTCGTCTTGCAGGCATGGATGAACTCCTGGTAGTGCCCCATCGAACGAGGCAGGGTCTTGGCTGGCGGCGTGAACTCCGAGTGTGTTGCTGCCGGAATCAAGCGCGGTGTCTGTCCTCCCCACCCTTCGACGAGGATCTTGCCTTTGTCGCCGACAAAAAGAATGCCATCTTCGGGATCGAGGACGCGGTCGTTCTCGAGTTCTTCCGGGCGTTCCGGCAGCAGGCCGCCGTCGTACCAGTGGACTTTGACTGGCGGCAGGCCCTCGCGGGCCGGGAACTCGTAGTGCACCATCGCGGCCAGCGGCACGGTTTCCTCGAAGACCGGCGTCGAGGTCGCGGTCAGACTCGTCGGCGCCCCCAGCTTCAGTGTCGAGAACACCGGCGCAAGGTTGTGGATTCCCATGTCTCCAAGTCCGCCCGATCCGAAGTCCCACCAGCCGCGCCATTTGAAAGGGACATAAGCGGGATGATAAGGCCGCCACGGAGCTGGGCCGAGCCACAGGTTCCAGTCAAGGGTCGACGGCACGGGCGGCGTCTCTTTGGGGCGTTCGATGGCTTGGGGCCACCAGAGCCTCGTCGTGCCCCGTTGGGTGGGCCGATCTGACCACACGTGGACCTCGTGGACGCCGCCAATGACACCGCCCCAAATCCATTCTTTCAAAAGACGATTTCCTTCGAACGCCATGCCCTGATTGCCCATCTGAGTCACACGGCGGGTCTCTTGGGCCACCTGGGCAACGATCCGCGCTTCCTTCACCGTGCGTGTCAGCGGCTTCTCGCAATAGACGTGTTTGCCGTGGCGGAGGGCGGCCACCGAGATGATGGCATGCTGATGATCCGGAGTCCCGATGACCACCGCGTCAACCCCTCGTTCCTTGTCGAGCATCTCACGATAATCCACGTACCGTTTGGCTTTGGGATACTTGGCGAAGGTCTTCGCCGCGTAGTCCGAGTCCACGTCGCAAAGCGCCACAATGTTCTCGCTCTGCATTTCCTCGAGATCCGCCCCGCCCTGACCGCCAATGCCGATGCCGGCCAGGTGCAGTTTCTCGCTGGGCGGCACCTGCCCCCGGCCAAGCACGCAGCGGGGCACAACCAGGAAGCCGACCGCGGCTGAGGCCGAGACCTGCAAGAACCGCCGTCGGGGTCGCGGACCAGTGAAGGAACTTGTGGTGTGGTGCATAAGCGGCCAAGTCAGCTCGAGACCCCGGCGAAGGTCGTTGCCGAGGGTTTCTCCCGGTGTGCCAGTTCCGCATGGGCCTGGGCGCGGAGGTTCTTCATGTGCTCCAACGCGAGACGGGTGTGGTTGTGGGCGTATTCAATCCCCCCACGCGTCCATTCTCTATGGCCACATGGCGAAACTCCCATCTGCGCAGTCGGCGTTGGCCACGTCGCCGGCAAGATCGAGAAGCTCGGCAGGCTCTTGCAGATCGATGTGGCCAACATGTGTCGTCCGCTGGGCGCTCGTCGCCCCGTGGATGCGGACCTTGACCTCACGAGGCGTCGGGGATGTGAGACGGTAGCGGACAACCTTGCCGTCCTTCCAATCGATGTCCACAGTGACATCTCCGCGGGCCTTCAGGCCCTTGACCGAGCCTTCCGGCCACGCTTTCGGCAACGCGGGCAACAACTCGATTTCGCCTGCGTGCGACTGCAGCAGCATCTCCACAATGCCCGCGCAGCCACCGAAATTGCCGTCGATCTGGAAGGGCGGGTGCGCGCAAAAGAGGTTCGGATACGAGCCCGCGCCGCCGCCGTCGTAGGTGGTGGAGCGGTCGGCGGGACGCAGGAGTTGGCCCAGCAGCTTGTGCGCCCGTTCGCCATCGCCGAGGCGCGCCCAGAGGTTGATCCGCCAGCCCAAAGCCCAGCCCGTGCTCTGATCGCCGCGGGCTTCGAGTGTCTTCCGACAGGCCTCGGCCAGCGCGGGTGTCCCTCGGGTCGTGATCTCGTAGTAGGGATACAGGCCGTAGAGATGCGAGGTGTGCCGGTGACGCGGCTCCGGCTCCGGGTAGGGTTCAAGCCATTCCTGGAGGCGTCCGTCCGGGCCGATCTGGTTGGGCGCAAGCCGCGAAAGCTTCGCCCCCAACTCGAGCCGCAGGCCCTCATCCATGTCCAGGATCTCGGCGGCGCGGACGACGTTGCCGAAGAGTTCGCGCAGCAATTGCATGTCCACGGTCGGCCCAAGGCAGACATGGGCGGTCTTGCCGTCTGGGAGGCGGAAGGCGTTCTCCGGCGAGTTTGACGGGCCGGTCACGAGCCACGCGCGCTTGGGCTCTTCGACCAGGTTGTCCAGATAGAACAGCGCCGACTCCTTGAGAATCGGGTACGCCCACGCCAGAAACTCGCCGTCGCCGGTGAAGGCGTAATGCTCCCAGAGATGCGCGCACAGCCACGCCGAGCCGCTGACGGTCGCCCCCCAGGACGCGTGCTCGCCGGGCGACGTGAAGCCCCAGGGATTCGTGATGACATGCGCCACCCAGCCGCGCGCGTCGTAGTAAGCCCTCGCCGTCTTGCGCCCCGGCTCGACCATCGAGGCGATGAGGCGGTGCATTGGCTCGTGCAGATCGGACAGGTTGCAGACTTCCGCCGGCCAGTAGTTCATCTGCACGTTGATGTCGAGATGCCAGTCGCCGTTCCAGGGGGTCTGGATTTCCTCCGCCCAAATGCCCTGCAAGTTGGCCGGCAGTCCCCCGGGACGCGAAGCGCTGATGAGCAGGTAGCGACCAAAGTCGAAATAGAGCTTGGCCAGCGCAGGATCAGGCGCGCCCTTGGCGTATGCAATGAGCCTCTGGTCCGTGGGCAGGGCGCTGCTGGCGGTCGCCGGCAAGTCGAGCGACACGCGCTCGAACCACTTCGCATGATCTGCCTGCTGCGCCGCGCGGAGTTCGCCGAATGACTTCCCCGCCGCCTTGTCCAGGTCGCCCCGCGTCGCCGCCACAGCGTCGCTCAACTGCCGTCCCGCGAATCCGCGGTAGTCCGTCGCAGCCGCGAGCAACAGCACCGCCTCGTCCGCGCCCCCCACGACGAGTCTGTCGCCGTCGGCCTTCACCGACCCGCCGGACGCCAGCACTCGCAGCCGGGCCGCGTAAGTGACGCCTTGTCCGCCTCGCCCGTCGTTGAGCGTCCCGGTCATCAACAGTTCGTTTGCGCCCACGGCGGCGGTCGTGAAGCGCTCCTTGCGATCGAGCGCAGCGCTGAAGCTGAGCGAACCCGGCTTGTCGGCGGTCAGCCGCGACACGAAGACTTCGTCCGGCGCGCTCACAAAATGCTCGCGCGTGAAGCGCACGCCGCCCTCCACGTAGGTCACCGTGGCCAGCGCCGTGCGCAGGTCGAGCGTGCGCGCGTAGCCCTGCGCCGTGCCCTGCCCCCGGGCGTTGGCGCTGACGCCCTCGATCGCGATCTCGGCGACCTGGAAATGCGTGATCCCCGGATTCGGATGGAAAGTGAACCGGAAGAACCTGCCAGCCGTCGGCTTCGCGATGGTGTAACGACGCGCCTCGTGACGCTGCGCAAACATGGGCTCATCTGCGTGTTTGTCGAGGAGCGTCCAGCTCTGACCGTCGGCGGAGACTTCCAGCGTCCACGTGCGCGGGTCGCGCCCAGGAACATCGTCCGCGGAAACAAACCGATAGCTCGCGGGCGCCGCGTTGTTGGTGCCGGTGTCGAGCAGCCACACCACTGGCCGACCCTCGTGAATGATGCACCACTTGGTGCTCGCCTCGCCGTCGGTCGAGAACTCGACCTCCTGGTCCGCCGACCACGCGCGATGCCCGCTGGCGCAGCTCAGCGTGGGCGAGCCCGCCGCGTCCCCAAACCTGAGCCGCAGGTTGCCGAGCGTCTGGTAACAGCCGAAGGGCACGTTCGCCCCGCTGCCGTGGCCCGAGCCCTTGCCCTGGCAGGTGAAGTTGGCGTTCACCAGAGCCTCCGCCTCGACGTTCCTTCCCTCGAACAGCAGCCGGCGAATCTCCGGCAGCGCTTTGTGCGCGTCGGGGCGATCCGCATCCTCGCGCGAGCCGGACCACACCGAACTCTCGTTCAATACGATGCGCTCCTCGGCGACCCCGCCGAAGATCATCGCCCCGATGCGCCCGTTGCCCAAAGGCAGTGAGCGGCTGAAGTGCGCGCCTGGTTGATCGAACCAAATGGTGGAGGGTTCCTGGGCCAGGGACGCGGCGGCCGCAAGGCCCAGCACTCCCCCGACGATCGAGTTGCGGATTCTGTTCATGAAAGCAGCAAGGCTACACTCATACTGAGAGTTTGGGAATTGCCATTCGGAGATGGCACCGATGATCAAGGCTCGCCGCCCCTCTTGACATTCCACAATTCATATACAATGAACATGGCCCTGGACACGACGTTCATGGATGTTTTGACTGCTATTGGCAAAGAGAGGCCGCACACGGCGCGAGTCGGGCCATGAATTCAACAACACCATCTCCAGGTTCCACAGGCCGCGAAATACTGGCGCTGGTCGGTTGGCTGCTGCTCTGTTTCGCGGCGGCGGGTTTCGGCGGACTGTTCATGCCTGGCGCGTGGTATGCGTCCCTCAACAAACCCCCGTGGAATCCGCCCGGCTGGGTGTTCGGCCCGGTGTGGACCGCCCTCTACACGATGATGGCGGTCGCCGCGTGGCTGGTGTGGAAGCGCGGCAGTTGGGCGGCGCAATGGCGCAGGCTGACGCTGTTTCTCGTCCAACTCGCGCTCAACGCCGCCTGGACGCCGCTGTTTTTCGGGCTGAAGAAGCCAGGCTGGGCCTTCGCTGAAATCGTGCTCCTTTGGCTGGCGATCGCGGCAACGCTCGCAGCATTCCGTCCTGTAAGCCGCATCGCGGCGTGGTTGCTCGCGCCCTACCTGGCGTGGGTGACTTTCGCCACGTTCCTGAATTTCACGCTTTGGAGGTTGAACGCATGATGGCCCGACGATCCTGCATCAGCACGTTTTTTGACCCAACGTCGCTTCTCGCCGCAGGAGCCTGCCCTCCCGTGACTCGTCCCTCTGGAGGGTCCGGGTTCCGCAATCGGCTCTGGAGCCTGGTCTGCCTCGTCGCTCTGACGCCCTTCGCTGGAACCGCCGCACCGGCGGACGCGTTCAACGTCGTGTGGGATTCGCCCAGCGTGAATCATCACGGGTCGATGCCGCTGGGCAACGGTGACATCGCGCTCAACGCCTGGATGACCAAGGACGGCGAACTCCACTTCTACATCAGCAAGACCGACGCCTGGGATGACAATGCCCGCCTCGTCAAGGTCGGGAAGCTGCGCGTCCGCTTCGAGCCGAATCCGGTTGCGTCAGGCAGGGTCTTCCGCCAGGAACTCAAGCTCGACCAAGGGTGCATTGAAATCACCGCAAGCGACGAGGCGTCCTCGCGGCTCTCGGCGATCGACCATCGGCCCTTGGCCATCCGCCTCTGGGTGGACGCGCATCATCCCGTCATCCATGTCACCGCCGACAGCGCCACGCCGCTCGAAGCCACCGCGTTCGTCGAGGTCTGGCGGACGAATCATCAGGAACTCGCGGAGTTGCAGGTCAGCGACGTGATGATGAACCGCAAGGCCCCGGACAAGGAACTGAATCGCACGATCCTCGAACCCGACACCGTCCTCGCCAACCAGCCCGGGCGCATTGGCTGGTTCCACCATAATGTCAAATCGGTCGGCCCGCAGATGCTCGCCCAGACACAGGGCCTCACCGGCTTCCAACAGCCCGATCCCCTCCTTCATCGCACCTTTGGCGGGATCGTCACGGCGGAGCAAGGCGAGAGGCTCGACGACTTGCGCCTCCGTTCGCCGCGCGGCTCGTCGCATCGCTTCAGCGTGTTCGTGCTCACGCGGCATCCCTCCACACCGGGACGCTGGCTGGCAGACATGGACGACACCATTCGTCGCATCGAAGCCCAGGATTCCGCCGCTCGCCGCACCGCGCACGAGAAATGGTGGAGCGACTTCTGGAATCGCAGTTGGATTCGTGCGACCGCCAACACCAACGTCCAAACCGCCTTCGAGTCCATCGTGCCGGAGAACAAGCACCCCGTGCGCATCGGCCTGGACCAGGGCGGCGGGAACGCGTTCCTGGGAGAACTGGGCAGGGTGAGCATCTTTGCCGAACCATTGACCGACACGGAGATTCTGGCCCACGCCCGCGGCGGCGTCTCGGCAGAGCGCCGCCCGTCTCTCGACTCCTCGACGGATTCGCGGGGCACACCCCAGACGCCGCCACGGCCGCTCTTCACTGGCACAAACCTCGCGCCGCAGACGCTGTCCAATTCCGCCGCGTGGGACTTCAAAACCGGTTTCACCATCGATGCCTGGATTAAGCCACGGAAACTCGGCGCCGCCGGCGCGCGGCTCGTGGACAAGATCACCCCCGGCGGCAGCGATGGCTTTCTCCTCGATACTCACCCAGGGAACAGCGTTCGCTTCATCTGCGGAAAAACCATACTCGCGCTGGACGACGCATTGCCGGCCGACCAGTGGACACACGTCGCCGCCGTCGCCGATCCCGCCGCGGGCGGATGCCGTCTCTACGTCAACGGCAAGCAAGTGGCCGATGACACGGGCGCGGCGGTGCGCGACGAAGCCGCCTACGTCAGCCAGATGTATCACCTCCAACGCTTCATCACCGCCTCCGCGGGACGCGGCGCGTTTCCCATCAAGTTCAACGGCACCCTCTTCACCGTGCCGCCCGGCCCGAGCGAGAAGGACCCCGACTATCGCCGCTGGGGACCGGGCTACTGGTGGCAGAACACCCGCCTGCCTTACATCAGCCTCTGCGCCTCCGGCGACTTCGACCTCCAGCGCCCGCTCTTCCGCATGTATGCCGAAGACTTGCTGCCGCTGTGCAAATACCGCACGAAACTCTACCTCGACCACGACGGCGCGTTCTATCCCGAGTGCATGATGTTCTGGGGGGCGGTCTTCAGCGAGACCTACGGCTGGACCCCATTCGAGCAACGCCAGGACAAGCTGCAGGAAAGCGGCTGGCACAAGTGGGAATGGGTCGGCGGCCTCGAACTGTGCTGGATGATGCTCGACTACTACGATCACACGCTCGACCGCGACTTCCTGCACAACACCGCGCTGCCCTTCACACGCGAGATTCTGACCTTCTTCGAGCAACACTATCCGACCAACGCGCAGGGCAAGCTGGTCATGCACCCGTCCCAAGCGCTCGAGACCTGGTGGCACTGCACAAACGCCATGCCCGAACTCGCCGGCTGCGTCGCGGTCACCGAGCGAGTCCTCGCTCTGCCAACCCAAGTGACCTCCCCCGCCGACCGTGAACTTTCCCGGCGGCTCCACGCGAAACTCCCGCCCATTCCCACCCGCGACGTGGAAGGCCGCAAGGCCCTCGCGCCCGCCGAGTTCTTCGCGAATAAGCCCAACATCGAAAACCCGGAACTTTACCCGGTGTTCCCCTTCCGCCTCTTCGCCTTCAACCGGCCCAACGCCGACTGGGCACTCGCCGCATTGGAACATCGCTGGGACCGCGGCCACAGCGGCTGGCGGCAGGACGACATTTTCATGGCCTACCTTGGCCTCGCGGACGACGCGCGCAAGGGCCTCGTCAGCCGCGCCCGCAGTTCCGATCGCGGCGAGCGGTTCCCCGCGTTTTGGGGGCCGAACTACGACTGGACGCCCGACCAGGACCACGGCGGCGTCTTGATGAAGACCTTCCAGTCGATGCTCCTGCAGACCGACGGCCAGAAGATCTTCCTCCTCCCCGCCTGGCCCAAGCACTGGAACGTCGAGTTCAAACTCCACGCGCCTCAGCAGACCGTCGTCGAAGGCGCCTATCGCGACGGAAAACTGACTTCGCTCCGGGTCACGCCCGAGTCGCGCCGAATCGACGTCGAGATGCCCAAGTGAGCAACGACTCGGGCTGTTGACTTCCTGACATGCCTCCTCTGGCCGCCAGTATTATCTTCCACGCCATCGGCGCGACGGCTGCGGCCTGCTGCTATGTGCCGCAGAAGAAGGTCCGGGGGTGGTCGTGGCAGTCGTATTGGCTGACCCAGGCGGCGTTCTGCTGGCTGCTGCTGCCCATCGTCGGGGCATTCCTCACGGTGCCGGAGTTCTGGCTGGTCGTCCAGACCGCGCCACGGGAGGCAATGCTGCGAGCCTTTCTCCTGGGCACGGCGTACGGCATCGGCGGCACAGCGTTCGGCGTGGCGATCCGTTACGTCGGGTTCTCCATCACGTACGCGGCGGCCATCGGCATTTCGGCGGTCGTCGGCACGGCCTACGCCATTGCCAAGGGCAACACGACGCTGGCGCACGCGGGCGCGAACATCGGCGCGTTCCTGGCGAAAACCGGTTCGCACTGGGTCGCGCTCGGCATCGCAATCGGTGTCGTGGGCGTGGTGTTCTGCGGGCTGGCGGGACGATGGAAGGAGCGCGATCTAGCCGCTGCAGGCGGCCCGGCGATCGAGAAGAGCAACGCCTTGCTCGGACTCGTGCTCTGCGTGCTGGCAGGCGTGCTGTCGGCGGTGTATGGCATCTCGCTCACTGAAGGCGCGCCCATCGCCAGGCTGGCCGAGCAACACGCGGCAGGACACACCGTGCTGGGCATTGACGCCGCGACCTTTTCCAGCAACGCCATCTATCCCTTCTCGAACTCCGGCGCGTTTCTCACCACAGCGCTCTACTGCCTGTTCCTCCACGCGCGGCATCGGACGTTCCGCGAGATCGTCGCGCTGCCTGAAGGCGAGGAGAAGACCAGCCTGCCCGCGAACTGGGCCATGGCCATCCTGACGGGCTACCTGTGGTACGGGCAGTTCTTCTTCTACGGCTTCGGTCACTTCTACATCACGAAAGTCGCCGGCTTCGAGCAGACGTGCTGGGCCATCCACATGATTCTGCTCATCCTCTTGGGCACGCTCATCGGCGTCGTGTTCAACGAGTGGAAAGGCACACGGATGCGCACCCGCGGCGTCCTGGCGATGGCGATCGGGCTGTTGATCATCGGCAAGCTCCTCCTCGATTACGGCAACTATCTCGGAACGCAGATGGCGAAATGAAAGGACATTCCCGATAGCCTGCGCGCCAATGCCCTGACGCCCGATCACCGCCCGATACGACCAACCGGTGCATCAGCGTCAGAAGGATCGCCCGATCAACTTCGAATTCCCGTCGGGACAACCCCTCCGGTCATCGGGCCGTGAAGCTCTTGCAGTCCAGGGCGTTGCTGGCGCCCAAAGGCCAGAGGAATTGGCTCCAGAGAGAGGGCTCGAACCTCTAACCCGCCGGTTAACAGCCGGCTGCTCTACCATTGAGCTACTCTGGAACTCAGAGAGCGCAAAAGGTATCGATGCCCCTGCCCCGCGTCAACCGATTTTCGCGCTTGCCATCCGCCCGGCGGCCGGTATGGTTTCCGGTCTTTAACGTATGCGTGACGGGATTCATCCGAAGTATCAGGAAGCCGAGGTGCGATGCGCTTGCGGCAACAGTTTCAAGACCCGGTCGACCCGACCGGTCATCGTCCTTGGCATCTGCAATGTCTGCCACCCCTTCTACACGGGCCAGCAGAAATTCGTCGACACCGCCGGACGCGTGGACAAGTTCCAACAGCGCATGGCCAAGACCAAGGCGGCCCAGGACGCCATCGCCGCCGCCGCTGCGTCCAAGAAAAGAAAACGTTAGCCTTTTGCCGAGCCTCCGCCCGTCCGGCTTCCCGCCGAACGGGCGGACTCTTTTTCTGTGGGCCTGTCTCTCCTGGTTGATGGTTCATGGTTGATCGTTGCTAGTTGAGCGTTAAACGTTGGACGTTGAACGTTGAACGTTTCTGGTCCACGGTCCCCATGTGCATTAAGTCTTTGAATGTCAATGCTCTCCATGGACTTACGCCCGTACATCGCGCAGTTTAACCAGCGGCTTGCCGAGGTCGAGAGCGCCTTGAGCGATCCCAAGGTCTTCACCAACACCCAGCGTACCCAGGAACTGGCGCGCGAGCATTCCCGGCTCAAAAACCTCCAGGACCAAGGGACCGCTTATCTTAAGGCCCTCGCCGAACTCGATGCCAACCGCGCCCTCCTCGCGGCGGAGACCGACCCGGAACTGGTCAGGATGGCCCAGGACGAAATCGCCCGCCTCGAAGCCGAGGCCCAGCGCATGGCGCAAAAAGTCCAGGCGGGCATCATCCCCCCCGACCCCTCTGACTCGCGCAACACCATCGTCGAGATCCGTGCCGGGGCCGGAGGGGCCGAGTCCGCGCTCTTCGCCGCCGATCTCTATCGCATGTTCAGCCGATACGCCGAGGCCCAAGGCTGGAAAATCGAGACCATCGACGCCAGCGGCTCCGACCTCGGCGGTTTGAGGGAGGTCGTCTTCAGCGTCACAGGCACCGACGTCTTCAAACGCCTCAAATACGAAAGCGGGGTCCACCGCGTCCAGCGCGTCCCCGCCACCGAAGCCCAGGGACGCATCCATACCAGCACCGCCACCGTCGCCGTCCTGCCTGAAGCCGAGGAAGTCGACATCGAACTCAACGACGCGGATCTCGAATTCACCGTCTGCCGCGCCTCCGGCCCGGGCGGACAGGGCGTCAACACCACGGATTCCGCGGTGCAACTCGTCCACAAGCCGTCCGGCATGATCGTTCGTTGCTCCGACGAACGCTCCCAGCAGAAGAACAAGGCCAAAGCCCTCAAGGTCCTTCGATCGAGGCTCCTGGACCAGCGCGTCGCCGCCGAAAACGCCAAGTACGCCGCCCAACGCCGCGCCCAGGTCGGCACCGGCGAACGCAACGAGAAAATCCGCACCTACAACTTCTCGCAGAACCGCGTCACCGACCACCGCATCGAGTTGAGTGTCTACAACCTTTCTGCCGTCATGGACGGCGACCTCGATTGTCTGATCGAGCCTCTGATCGCCGATGATGTTCAGCGCCGGCTCGCCGCGCTCAAGACTTGAGCCCGGGCATTTAAGACTTGCGCCCGCGCGTAGCCGTTTTACCTTCGGTTTGTCACGGCGGGCGGGGTAGCCAAGTGGTAAGGCAGGGGTCTGCAAAACCCTTATGCGTCGGTTCGATTCCGACCCTCGCCTCCATTCTTAACGGCGTGTGCCGCAGTAGTTTAGGAGGATTTGGGTGGGCAAATGTGCCCAAAACTGTGCCTAAAATGCTGCTTGCCGAGTGCACGCCTACAATTCGACTGCACCGGCCCAGTACACCCTAACGCACGTTTTCGGGATCGGGGATCATTGCGCTCATGAACGAAATCATGAAGCAACGATTCCGCATGTATCGCCGCGAGCGAGGTGTCTTCTACGTGTTCGACCGGGTCACGGGCAAACGCGAGAGCCTTGAGACCGACGACCCCGCCATCGCCGACCGGCTCCTCCACGCCAAGAACGAATCGCAGCAGCAACCTTTGATCAATCGCCACATCGCACGCGCCTACCTGGCCGTAGGTGACCCGGAGATCAGCCGGCGCACTTGGCAGGAGGTGATGGACGAAATCGTCAAAGGCAAGCACGGTGAAACCCAACTACGCTGGTTCCGAGCCATCAAAGACCATGCATTCGACTTGATCCGGCAGCTTCCCGTTTTCGAGACGCGGCCGGAGCATTTCTTCCGCGTCTTGGAAGACGGCAGCGTGGCAACCAACGTCTTCCTGCGCCGGGTGCATAACTTCGCCGTGGATGTCGGATGGCTGCCGTGGCCTGTTCTGCCGAAAAAGCAATGGCCCAAGGTCCGCTATGGGCCAAAGCGCGCCATTGCCGCCCAGGAGCACCAGCGCATCGTCGAACGCGAACACAACCCTGAACGCCGCGCGTTCTACGAACTCTGCTGGCTGTTGGGCGGTTCGCAAGGTGACATTGCCAACCTCACCGCCGAAGACATTGACTGGCAGAGCCAGGTCCTGAGCTACCGACGGAAAAAGACCCAGACCATGGCGCTCCTGCATTTTGGAGAGGAGGTGGCCTCTGTACTTCGTGAACTGCCACAGTCTGGAGCATTATTCCCGTATCTTCGCGGTGTGCGCGCCAGCGACCGTGCCACGGAATTCAAACAGCGTTGCCGCGGGCTGGGCATCAAAGGCGTCACACTTCACTCCTACCGTTACGCCTGGGCGGAACGGGCCAAGGCCGCCGGTTACCCGGAACGATTCGCGCAGGAAGCCCTCGGACACAATAGCCAAGCTGTTCATCGCGCCTATGCCCGTCAGGCCAAAGTCGTGCTGCCACCGCTCGAATCGTTCGAGAAGAAAGCTCAGGAAACGAGAATTGTTCCGTTTCCGGTTGCTGCCTCTGTCAGGTCTCCGTCCGGAACTGCCATCCGATCCTGACAACCCTTAGTGCTCTCGCGCGGTTGCAGTGTTGACTGCGCGAGCGCAGCCGTTTTTCACGTCACATCCCGGTCACAGCCCACCATAACCTCCACATGAGCGTCGAACCGAACCAACGGCCTAAATGGGAGATCGACCGAATTCTCGAGCGTCTGATTGGTCAAAACGTCCGCGTTGAGGCAAAGGCTTTCGCCCCCACTCGCTGGAACGGCGAGATCATGCCCCCCCTTCTTGCAGTGCGAGACCTTGTCCTCCCGGACAATAGCCAACCCGACGGTCTGCCGGTCTTTTTCGAGGGCCGGTTGCAGCAGTTCCAACGCAACGTTGGCGTGGTCATGGTCTATCTGGATGCATCGGGACCCCCGGATTCGGCGAGCGAAGGGCCGCTTCTGTTCCGGGGCAGCACCGCTGTCCTCCTCCGAGGGCCAGCGGCAGTGCAATTGGCATATCCCTTCCATGTGGAGCGGCTGCCGGCAGACGATGACAATTACTGGCGGGACCTGCGCCTGCCGCGCGCCCAGTTCGAGTTTCCGTTCGCCTCCGCGCGGAGGGACAAGAATACGGGAAAACGGACGAGGAATTGGACTGGTTGTCTCGGCATTTCATACAGAACGGATTGACGCCGCAACAAGCGCACGACCGGGCCTGGGAGATGGTGCGCGAGCGCTATATCTTTCTGCCGCCGGAGAATTAGCCGCCGCCGACCTCGCCGAGCCCCAACCCGTTCTCAACCAATCGATGCCGGTCAACCCGCTGGGCGTTCTGCGCTCGGCGTCGAAGCCCGCTTCGGAGCAGCTACCTCCTCAGACCTTTCGCTCTTCGAGGGCTCGACCTCAGATTAATGCAAATTCTTGTTACGTTTTGGCGGATTCCAGCGGCTCTACTCCATAGAGGCGCCATCGCGCCGGGGCAAAGCTGCAACTGCCTCAACGCCCTGCCGCCTCCGAACCGCCGACGGGAAGGCCCTCGGCTGTGCCAACAGCCTGGCACGGAACGAGATGCTCCCTGTCGGAGCGCAGGCCCCCGTCGAGCGGTTCCAGCGAAAGTAAACATATGAGAAAGCCAAGAGACAAGCTGCTACCGCCAGTTCACGAACTGCGGATTGCCTCGGTCAAAGCCACCATCTGGAGGAACGAGACTGACGACAATCGAACCTTTTACAACACTACCTTCTGTCGTCTATACCGAGACGACGAGGAATGGAAGACCAGCGAGTCCTTCGGGCGTGACGACCTCTTGCTGCTGGCCAAGGTAGCGGACGGAGCACACTCCTGGATTGTCCAGCAGACCCAGGACGAGCACAAATCCGCCAAAGCGGCAATCGTTCACGCGCCGGCAAACGCCGGATAATTCGCCCTCCTTCCAAGGCCCCGGGGACCTGCCTATGAACTGGTCCCCTCTTCTTTTTATCGCACTGGCTTCGCGGCGAAGGCCGTCTTTTCAAATGGATCCCCCGCAATGACACCCAACAGCTTGTGTCGCCGAAAGATCGCTGTAATCTTCCTGTGATTCCTGGTATACTATGGGGGTTTTCCGCCCGACATTCTGGGTTGTCGGAATCACCAAGGAGGCTCACATGCTCACGCTCGAAACTGCCCTCACTCATCGTTTAGGTCCCGTTTACATCACCCCTCGCGCACAGGCCCTTTTGCCCCGCCAGGACGTGATTGGTGCGCTACGCCGCCATTCCCAGCGAACAGTCCGTCTCCTTCTCGCCCGGCGAGATCCGGGTGCAATCTGCACATCCCTGCCGGCCCCTTGTCGGTTTCTTTCAGTCCACCGAGCCCGCAACGGCACACCGTTCTGGATGATTACTGAACCCAGGGGTTCTCGCACAACCGTGCTCCTACCGGAGGATCTGTAGCTCGGTTTAAGCGTATCAAGCGCCTAAACCCCTATAGCCAAAAGGAATTCTCCTGCCCCTAGCACCCATTCCAGGGGGTGTTGTTTTGCTCTTTCAAACGTGGTATTAAACTAACGAAGGTTTCGAGGCTCGTTTCCACGAGTCCTTTTTCATAGGAGGCTTTATGGACACTGTCGGCACCCTGTCGGTGCCCTTTGATGACATGAAAAACAAGACCAAACCCATCCACGAGGTCCGACTCGGCTTTGTCAAAGCCGCTGTCTGGAAAAACCAAACGGAAGCTGGTGCTCGCTACAACGCCACGTTCAGCCGCCTTTACAAAGACGGCGACCAGTGGGGCTCGACCGAGAGTTTCGGTCGCGATGACCTGCTGCTGCTGGCCAAAGTGGCGGACCAAACACACTCCTGGATCTGCGCGCAGAACCAGGAGGATCAGAGCGCGGCCAAGCCCGGCCCGCCCAGGGAAGACAATGACCGCTGAGGTGATTCCCAAGGTTCACGGCTTCGAGGAT
>JAXGQW010000032.1:0-56441 GCA_040766265.1 Verrucomicrobiota bacterium | reverse complement strand
CAGTTGGCCTGCCGGCGCGGCATTTCGCTACGAGGTGTCGATGCAGTCCGCCCTGGGCGAGCCGCCCCAGGTTGTGTCAGAGCAAACCGGGCGGTTTCCCGAACTCGATCTCATTGTGCCCCTCACAGACGGGTGCCGTTTCTATCAGGTGCGCCAGGTGCAGCGCGACTAGCCCGGTTATTTCACACGCTTCCCGAGGAACCGTAACGGGGCTAGTTGGCAAAACCGCGCCCGGAAAGGGAACCAAGAGCATTCAGTCGGTCGTGAAGGCGTTCTGCCATCGGAACAGTATGGTGCGTTTCTCTGACTCTCGGACCCGGCGCGGTTTTGCTTTTCTAGCCCGCATAGCAGTCCTCTTGCGAAGTCTGACCGCCCTGTGCACCGTCGGGGTGTCAAATATGCGGGCTAGGCCGGCCCGCGGTTCCTACCGCCACAGGCGGAAGAAGCGCGCTTCGCCCTCGGCCGGGACTGTCACCTGCCACACATCGCCTTCGAGCGTCGGAGCCTGCGACAACGTGGTCCAAGGACCCGCCAGGCTCCCTGTCGCCTGGACCGCCGCGCCCGCGGCCGCAACGGGCCAGGTGAGCCCAAGATCCGCCCCGCTCAGAGTCGCCTCGAGCGCCACCCCTGCCGCACTGGGCAAAACCTCCGGCCCCAGGACATCCGCGGCCCGGATCTCCTCGGGCGAAAGCCGTCCCCGGTAGACCCGGAACTCCTCGACGGAACAATTCATGAAGGGATCGGGATAGGGGGAACGCCCGATCCAACTGTGCCAATCGCCCACCTGGCTCAGACGCCCGGTAACGTCGTTGAGGTTCCGTTCGCTCACCCCGTTGGTGTAGAGTTCCATGGCCCCGTTGCCATAGACGCTCGTGATGTGCAGGCGCTGATTCTCCCAGGCCGGACCGATGTCCATGGTGCTGCCCCCGACTGGGAATCCGGTGCTGTAACGATGCGCCGTGCCGCCGTTGACCGAGGGCGCGACGTAGAACTCGTTCTCGCGGTCGTCACCAAAGTACCAGAGCCGGGCCCAGGTGGCGGCCGCGTTGAACTGCACCCAGGCGTCGATGGTCACCGCATCGTAGTCCTTCAGGAGTCCGGGCGGCAGTTCGACATACGTGTCGGGCGATCCATCGAGAACCAGGTTCCCGCCGGCGACCTGCGCGCCGCCCTGGAGCGTGCCGTGCGCCGATCCGACCGCGTCGCTCGCATCCGCCTCGAAGGTGTAGCGATGCGCCAGCACCGCAAGATTCCGCGAGACCACGGTGGCCGAGTCGGTCTTGCCAAGATAACTGGCCGTCAGGACGGCGGTGCCCGGGCGATGCGTGCGGAGCATGGCGTTGGGCAGCACCTCGACAACCGTCGGGTCGCTCGAAGTGAGGGCGAGTCCGTTGACAACGGCACTGTTGTTGGGCAACAGGTTGAAGCCCTCGAGGTTCGCGTAATTGGCAAGTATCCGGGGCGGCACAATCCCCGAAAACGCCGGGTATTCAGCCGGCTCGACGTCGATCGACACAAGCGCCCCAATGTCATGGCCGATTGCATCCGGACCCTTCCGATGCAGCAGCGCAATCTCGGCCGGAGAAAGCGCCCCGCGATAGATCCGGAACTCGTCCATGGCGCCCGGCATAAAGGGGTCGACGTTCACCAGCGAACGTCCCAATGTCGCCGCACTCGAAGACACCAGCGACAACGGCGCGCTGGCGTCATACCGCCCGTATTCGAGCACGCCGTCACGGTAGACCGCCAGCTTGGATGCGGCAGGATCGATCACGACCGTGACGTGGGCGCTCAGATTGGCCCAGGCGCCGCGCCAGGCCGTCGTCCGCCCCCCCGGGATGTTCTGGCTGATCCAGTGTTGCCCGCCATTGTTCACCCGGGGCGCCAGGTAGATCTCGTTGCTCCCGCCCTCCTCGCCGAAATCGAAAAGCCGGCACCAGGGCGGCACATCCCCGAAATCGACCCAGGCGTCAAAAGTGACCGACGTGTAACCGGGAAGGTTGATCGTGCCTCCGGGAAGTTCGATCGACGATCCGGGCGCCCCATCGAGAACTGCCTTCCCGCCGGCAATCGAGACAGTGCCCGCCAGAGTCCCGTGGGCCGCGCCTACCGAGTCCGAGGCGTCAGCCGCAAAGCTGTACCGGTGCTCGAGCACAGCCGGCACCGAGAGCACAGTCAGGCTGCTCCTGGCCGTCATGCCGCCAAAGGTGGCTTCGATATCGGCGGTCCCCGGCGACACGGCTTTCACCAGGCCTTCCGGGGTCACGGTCAGCACATCGGGGTTGGTCGAGTTGAAGGTTGCGCCGCCGTAAAGGACAAGATTCACCCCGGTCACATTGGCGAAATCGCCCGTGAAAACCTGCCGGGACTCCTGACCAACCGAGAGCGGATTGACCGGGCTTGTCAAGTGAACGGATTGCAGGGCGCCCTCGTCGGTCACGTAACGATCCGGCCCGGCGGCGTCGTTGATCGCCACCCGGGCGGGGGAAACCACACCGTCGTAGACGCGGAACTCGTCAATCGAGCCCTGCAGGGTCGCGTCGACCTCGTAGAGCGACTTGCCAATGAGACAGAGCGTGTCGTCGATGCCGCTCAACGGCGGAACCTGGCCGCTGTCGCCGTTGACTCCCGGATTCGAGGCCACCATCGTGCCGTTGTAGTAGTACATCAGGTCGGCGTCCGGATCGACCACGACCGTCACGTGCACATTCGCCCGCCCGTTGAGCCCGCCCGGGTTGTTCGCCCACAGGTTGGCCGCCGCCGTCCGCAGGCCCAGATTCTGCCAGTCGCCCCCCGCGTAGTGGCAGTAATCCAGCCCGGTCGCCATGTTGCCGGCGCCGTCCTGGGATCCAAACGCGAACACGCGTGTCCAGACCGGATTCGCATCGGAGAAGGCGGCCCAGAACTCGATGCTGACCTTGCCGTAGCCGCTCACAATCCCCGCCGGCACAGCCCCAAACGAACCGTAGCCGTCCAGTTGCAGGCTCGCTCCGTCCAGGTATGCGCTTCCCAACAGATCCCCGGTCCAGGCAGCGCCTCCAACCGAATCGCTGAAAGTCCAACTCCCCACGGGATCGCCGAAGCTGTAACGATGGGTCAGCGTCTGCGCTGAAACAGATGCGGCCCCAACCGCCAGGAACGCCGTCACGATCCCGAGGCCCAGCATGTCTTTGGCTCTTTTGTTCATAAACGCCAGTCTACCCTTCGGACATGCGGATTCAAGCTGGCAACGCCCGATTGTTCGCTCCCCGGTGCATCTGGTTGTTGTCGGTGTTCTGTCGCCCGGTGAGGGCACCGGGCCTGCACCGGATGGCTGCTCTCGGTGCAGGCCGCGCGCCCCCACGCGGCGCAAACTCCGTTCCAGCCGACAAACGACAGATGCACTGTCCGCTGCCAGTCGCCAGTCTTTTCCCGTTGCCAGCCCTCTCGCCAGGCCGTTCAATCCGCCGGAAAAAAGAAGAAACGGAACAAGCAGTATGCATCCGCTCTATCAACTGTGCCCGATCGAACGCCCCCATTCGCTCCTTCTCATGCTCGTCGCCGCAGCCCTGGCGTTGGTCGCCGGATGCGCGACAGGATCTCGGGAACGCGGGTTGTCCAGGGATTCCTATCCGCTCACGGCCAAAACAAACCAAACCGAGGTCTACCACGGCATCGAGGTCACGGATCCCTACCGTTGGCTCGAAGACGACCGGGCGCCCGCCACCGCGGCATGGGTCGAGGAGCAGAACGCCCTCACCCGGCGCTACCTCGACGCCATCCCCGAGCGCGCAGCAATCCAGAAACGCCTCACGGAACTCTGGAACTACGAGAAGTACTCGGTGCCGTCCAAGCGGGGCGGACGTTACTTCTTCAGCCGGAACAGCGGGCTCCAGAACCAGGGCGTCCTCTATACGGCGGCAACACTCGATGCCGAACCGAGCGTCCTCCTCGATCCGAACACGCTCTCGGCCGAAGGCACCATCGCGCTTTCAGGCACTGCCGTCAGCGAAGACGGCCAGTGGCTGGCCTACGGCCTGGCCGCCAGCGGGTCCGACTGGCAGGAATGGCGGGTCCGCAACATCCAGACGGGCCAGGACCTGCCTGACCTGCTCCGGTGGGTCAAGTTCTCCGGAGCATCCTGGACCAAGGACAATCGCGGCTTCTTCTACAGCCGCTACGACGAACCGACCGAGGCCCAGAAGCTGACCAAGGTCAACGAATTCCAAAAGCTCTATTACCACCGCGTCGGCACCGACCAGAGCCAGGATACCCTCGTTTACCATCGGCCCGACCACAAAGAATGGGGATTCGGCGGTTACGCGACCGACGACGGCCAGTACCTGATCATCACGGTCACCCACGGCACCGACCCGAGAAACCGCGTCTTCTACAAAGACCTGGCCCAGCCCAACTCGGACGTCATCGAGTTGCTTAATGAATTCGATGCATCGTACGACTTCGTCGGCAACGACGGTCCTCTCTTCTGGTTCAAAACCGACTTGCAGGCGCCCCGCGCACGCTTGATCGCCATCGATGCCCGCAATCCGGCCCGCGCGAACTGGCGGGAAATCATCCCCGAGGCCACCGACACTCTCGAGGGGATCCGCCTCGTCGGCAATCGGTTCATCGCAAGCTACCTCAAGGACGCCCACAGCCAGGTCAAGGTCTTCAACCTCGACGGCTCTCTCGAACGCCAACTCGACCTGCCAGGCATCGGGTCGGCCGGCGGCTTCTCCGGACGCCGGGAAGACACCGAGACGTTCTACTCGTTCACCAGCTTCAGCGTCCCCGGACGCATCTACAGGTATTCCATTCCAACAGGCGAAAGCCGGCTCTGGCGCCAGCCACAGGTGGCCTTTGCGCCCGACGACTTCGAGACCCACCAGGTCTTCGCCCAAAGCCGGGACGGCACCCGCGTCCCGATCTTCATCACCCACCGCAAGGGGCTCCGCAAAAACGGCGCCGCGCCCACCCTCCTCTACGGCTACGGCGGCTTTAACATCAGCATCACCCCAAGCTTCAGCCCGGCCAACCTCGCCTGGATGGACATGGGCGGCATCTACGCTGTCGCCACTCTGCGCGGCGGCGGCGAGTACGGCGAAGATTGGCACCAGGCCGGCACAAAACTCCAAAAACAAAACGTCTTCGACGACTTCATCGCCGCTGCCCAGTGGCTGATCGACAACCGGTACACCGCACCCCGGCGCCTCGCCATCGCCGGCGGCAGCAACGGCGGCCTCCTGGTGGGCGCCTGCCTCACACAACGCCCCGATCTCTTCGGCGCCTGCCTCCCAGCCGTCGGCGTCCTCGATATGCTCCGCTTCCACCAGTTCACCATCGGATGGGCCTGGAAAAGCGATTACGGATCCTCCGAAAACCCTGACGAGTTCCGCGCCCTTTACGCCTACTCGCCCTACCATAACCTCCGCCCCAACACCAGATACCCGGCCACCCTCATCACAACCGCCGATCACGACGACCGCGTCGTCCCGGCCCACAGCTTCAAGTTCGCCGCCCGCCTTCAGGAGTGCAACGCCGGCCCCAACCCGACGCTCATTCGCATCGAAACGCGCGCAGGCCACGGCGCCGGCAAACCCACAGCCAAAATCATCGAGGAAGCCGCTGATCGCTTGGCGTTTCTTGTCCGCACCCTCGACTTCAAACCCTAACCCGGAAATCTCACCACTGGGGCGGTCGCGGCATTCCTGACGGTCCGTGGGTAAGAGTCCCGGGTCCACGATCGTTGGTCTTTGTCCGTTTGCTGTCGGAACCCTGAGGGCTGTCCTCAACCCACCCGCCAACCGGCTCCCAGCAAATCAAATGTGTCATCATGGCACTATTTCACCCCGCGTGCATAGCCTGTGAAAGGGACATTATGGCTCTTTACAATTCTCGACATTGTGTCGAATCAAATACGCATTGCGTTCTAAGTTAAGTGTTTATACATGAATACACACTCGAGCTCACTGCGCGGTTTCACTTGGCATTCTGTTAGCTGTTAGGTCTGCATCGAGAGTGACAAGATAACAAGAACAACGAAAGGCTGAACATGAGACTCATACGATACAGCAGACCCGAGACTTGGGGTTGGACTCCAACCGAGCAACTGTCCCAACTGCGCGAGGAAATCGATCGACTGTTCGATGCTCCGTTCGCCGACATCTCGCGGATGGGGGAGTTCTTCAACGGATGGGCGCCTCCGCTCGACTTGACGGAGGATAAGGATAACCTAGTCGCCACGATGGAGATTCCCGGCCTGAGCAAGGAACATCTCGACGTAACCGTCCATGAAGGGGTGCTCAGCATCTCCGGAGAACGGTCTGAGTCGAAACAGGATGAAAACGCCCAGGCACACCGCCGCGAACGCGTCTACGGACGTTTCCACCGCTCGATCTCGCTGCCGAAGCCGGTGAACAGCGACTCGATCAAGGCAATGTATCGGGATGGGATTCTGACCGTCACGATGCCCAAGACTGAAGAGGCCAAGCCCAGGCAGATCGAAGTGAGCGTGGGTTGACCCGAAACCATCACCCGCTTGGCCGGTTCCACCAGCGTTGAGCCAAACCAAAACAAGACAATATGAACATCGCATCCAAACCTGAAACTGCACGGACGCCCGCGCGATCGGAAGAACACTTCGTCGTGCCGAGCGTGGACATCACGGAAACGAAGGATGAATTCGTGCTCGAAGCCGATATGCCCGGAGTGACAAAGAACACCCTCGAAGTCCTTCTCGAAGGCAGCGAACTGACCATCGTGGGGCGGCGCCCCGCGCCGAAAACCCGCGAGTACTTGCATCGCGAGTCCAATCCCGCGGCGTTCCGGAGATCGTTCGTGCTCGATCCGATGATCGATGCCGGCCGCGTGACGGCTCAAATCGACAACGGCGTCCTCTGCGTGCGCCTGCCCAAGGCGGAGGAGATCAAACCGCGGAGGATCTCCGTCACCGAGTGACCTCAAGCGCCCTCCAGAGGGCTCGAATGGAAGCTCGTGAGTCCGAAAAGACTCATGAGCTTCCTTGTGTTTGTGAAACTGATTGTCGGGATTTGACACGTTGACACGTTGAGCAAAATGGGCTTAAACTCAATGCGAGAAATGAAACCTCCAATACTTACCATGTCGTTGGCGCTGTCGACCGCCCTGACCGCGCTCCTCCTAACCTTCCAACAACCGGCGAACGCGCAATCGACAAGTGTCGAGGATCCGCTGCACGGTCGCCGCCATTTCAATGTGCCTCCCGGCGACTTCTACACGGGCCGCTCCCCGTTCACAGGGGGAGAGATGGCCCCGGCGGCGCCCAGACCCGCCCGCGTCGTCGAACGCCCCGCAGCCCCAGCCGCTCCGGTCGAGCCGACCGGGGGTTGCCAGGTGATCGACACCGGCTGGGTGCACATGACCAAGACAATGCCGCGCGAAGTCATTCTTGGCCAGGAGTTTATGTACCAACTCGATCCGCGCGCAATGGCCTGCGTGGGCAATGTGGTGGTCACCGACCAGATTCCCCCCGGCACGACCTACGTCCGAAGCGAGCCACAGGCCGAGGTGGTTGGCGATCGTTTGGTGTGGAAGTTGGGCGATATGGACCCGGGACAGATCGTCCCGTTGAAGGTCTGGGTGCGCGCCGATCGCGAGGGCGAAGTGGGCTCCTGCGCGACGGTTTCAGCCGACCCGCGCCTCTGCGCCAAAACGCTCGTCGGCAGGCCGCTCCTGGCCATCGAAAAGACGGGACCTGAAATGGCCCAACTCAACTCCGATGTCGCCTACAATATCGTCGTGGCCAATCGCGGCAACGCGGTGGCTCGCAATGTGGTGGTGACCGATGACATCCCTGAAGGCCTAACGCACGCCGGCGGCCAGAAACAGTTGACCTTCAATGTCGGCGAACTGGCCCCCAACCAGTCCAAGACAATCCCGGTCACGCTCAAGGCCACCCAGCGCGGCAAGTTCTGCAACGCGGCCTCCGCAGTGGCCGACAATGTCCCGAAGGTCAGCGACGACGCCTGCACAACCGTTGTTCAGCCCGGCCTGAAGATCGTGAAGACGGGCGACGAGCGGCAATTGATCAACAAGACGGCCAACTACCAGATCAAGGTCAGCAATGTGGGCGATACCGACCTCACCGGCGTGGTCGTGACCGACACGGCGCCGTCGCCAACCGCGATCGTCGCCGCCCAGGACGCCACAGTGAGCGGAAACACCGCCACGTGGAATGTCGGCACCCTGCCCAAGGGCGCCGAGAAGACCTTCACCGTCTCGCTTACATCCCCCGAGCCGGGCAACTACTGCAACGGCGTCTCCGTGGCGACCGCTCAGGGCCTGCGTGAATCCGCCCAGGCCTGCACCGAGTGGATCGGCGTGACGGGCGTCCTCGTCGAGGTCGTGGACGATCCCGACCCGATCCAGGTGAGTGAATTCACCACGTTCACCATCCGCGTGACCAACCAGGGCTCGACCCGCAACATCGAGAACATCGGTGTCAAAGCGATGTTCCAGGCGCAGGCCGATCCGGTCACCGCATCGAGCGGCGGAACCGTCAGCGGCAAGAATGTCTCGTGGCCGGTCCTGCCCACCCTGGCACCCAAGGCCTCTGTGACCTACACACTCCGAGCCAAGGGCGTCGTCGCCGGTGACCACCGGCTCGAAGTCCAGGTGACCACGCGCGAGCGCCAGAACCCGATCGCCGAGCTCGAAAGCACGACGGTTTACTAAACCGATGCAGCCGTCCGGCGCGCCCCCCCTTCGAGGCGGCGGCCGGACCCGCCCCTCTCGGGGCCGCCTTCAATCGAGAAGGCGGCCCTTTTCTTTTGCCGAAAACCGCGCCAAGGTAGCCGCGCTCCGCAAGCCGGATGAGAACGCTGCATTGGTATCTCTTGCGCCAGGTGATGGCGACTGTCGTCATGACGGTCCTCGTCTTCACCTTCGTGCTCCTTTTGGGCAACGTCCTCAAGGAGATCCTCGGACTCCTCGTCAACCGGCAGGCCACCCTGGGCATCGTCTTCGAAGCCATCGCCCTCCTCGTGCCTTATGTCCTGGTCTATGCGCTCCCGATGGGCCTGCTTACCGCCACGCTTCTGGCCTTCGGACGCTTCAGCGCCGATCAGGAGTTGACAGCCGCCCGCGCCAGCGGCATCAGCCTCATCGCCCTGGCCGCGCCGGTCCTGCTCTTGAGCCTGGTTCTCTCCGGCTTGAGCGGTTGGTTCAACCTCCACCTCGCCCCCCAGTGCCGCATGGCCTACAAGGAGTTGTTCTATCGCCTGGGCATGGAGAAACCGACCACCCTGCTCGCCGAGAACCAGTTCATCAAAGACTTTCCCGGCTATGTCATCTATGTCGGCAGCGCCCACGGCAACACGCTCAAAAACGTCGTCATCTACCAGATGGAGACCAACCGCCCGCCCCCATCGCCCGACGACACAGAAAGCCCGGCGATCCTCCCCGAAACCCCCGCCCTGACGAATGAGGCGCCGGATGCCGCCATCGCGACGAACGAGGCGCCGACCACCCCAATCGCCACGAATGAGCCGCCGACCATCTTAATCGCGACAAATGAGGCGCCGGACATCCCAGTCGCGACAAATGCTCCACCCGACAGCGCGCAAGCCACGAACGCCGCTCCCGATCTGAACCCACCCCCCCCCGCCCGCCCGACTCCCCGCCCCGCGGCAACCTCTCCCCATCCATTCCGCGGGTTGAACTCGTGCTCAGCGCCCCGGAGGCGACCGTCAGCATCGATCCCACCAACGGACAAGTCCGCCTGTTCCTTCCCGAGGTCGAGGGCGTTTACCGCGATTCCTGGCAGTTGGGCGGAGCTCGAGATCGTGCCATCCTCCTGCCCGTCCGCCTCAATGCCCCTCGACGCGAGACGCTCAGACTCTCCGAAATGACCTTCCCCAGGCTCATGCAGGAGTACTATGACTACCGCCGACGCGGCGTCGACACAACGCCCGTCGCCGTCCAGATGCATCGCCAGGTCGCATTCTCCTTCGCCTGCATCGGTTTTGCCTTGATCGGCATCCCGCTGGGCGTGCGGGCGCATCGGCGCGAGACGAGCGCCGGCGTCGCCCTCGCCCTGGTCCTGGTCCTGCTCTACTACAGCTTCATCATCCTTGGCCAGGCTTGGGAGACGCGGCCCGAGCGCCTGCCCCACCTGGTCTTGTGGATGCCGAACCTGCTCTTCCAGGCCGTGGGCGCCGCCCTCCTCTGGCGGGTCAACCGCCGCGGATAACCCGCAAGCCGCTGTGGAATCCCTCTCCTCGCCCCCCGGCTCACTGAGTTGGCCACAGCGGCATCGGACGGCGCATGCCCTGGTGACTATAGGCAACGCTTTCCTAATTGTCAACTATTTAGATGCGACCCCATTGCGGGTGGGTTAGGAATCGCGGACGATCGCCTGCAGGTCCCGAACCAATCGCTCCACGATCTTCGCTTGCGCCGCATTGACCTCCGCATCGGTCAAGGTGCGCGCCGCACTGCGGTAGGTGAACGCATACGCGAGACTCTTCTGCCCGGACGCGATCTTCTTGCCTTGATACACATCGAACAGCTCGACTGACTCGAGGTTCTGGGCTTTGGCCTGCCTGACAACCGCAAGCACCGCCTCGTGTGTGACGCTCTGGGGCACCACGATCGCCAGGTCGCGCCGGATGGCCGGATAGGCCGGCAACGCCTTGAAGCCCTTGACGGTGTTGCGGCGCAGCAGCAATTGCGCGAGATCGAGCTCGGCGAGGAACACTGGATCGCGCAGGTCATAGCGCCTGGCCAGGGCCGGAGCAAGCTGCCCCAGGACGCCGAGAGGCAGCTTGCCCCCGAGCAGGAGAGTGGCCGACTCGACGAAAAGCGGGAGAGGCTCGATCGCGCGGGCGTAACTCACACCGCGCAGCCCATACTGCTCGAGGAATTCCTCGACCAGTCCCTTGAGGTCCGAGACATCGAATCTGGCATCCCGATCCGCGCCGCTCCAAAAGGTGTGTTGACGGCGTCCGGTCAGGGCCAAGCCGATCCGCCTCTGCTCGCCGACGCCGTCGTCGGAGTGCAGAAAGACGCGGCCCACTTCGAAGAGGGCGACATCCTGGCTCTGGCGGCTGAGATTGTGCTTGAGCGACTCCAAGAGCCCCGGCAACAGGCTTGGGCGCAGGACATTCATGTCGCTGCTGAGCGGATTGGCCAGCGCCACTGCCCCCGGAGGCCCTCCGGCATCGGCGCCTGGCGAGCCCGCCTGGACCAAAGCGGCGGCGGAATCCGCGATGAGCGTCTGCCCTTGTGCCTCGTGGAGGCCCAGGCCGCTGAGGAGCTGCCGCGCCTGGGCAAGCTGGTCGTGGATCGGATCGTATTCGCTGGCGCCTCGAGCGCCTCGAGGCAGCGCGGCGGGGATCTTGTCGACGCCATGGAGCCGACACACCTCCTCGATGAGATCCGCTTCACGTTTGAGGTCGGGGCGGAACGTCGGAATGGCAAAACTGACCGGCTCAGCCGCATCGGAGTCGCCCACCGGCCGGGGTTTGCGTCCGACAACCTTGAACCCGAGTTGGCCAAGATAATACTCGATGTCCGCCGCGAGGATCTCGATGCCGAGCAGTTCGTTCACCTTGTGGTGCCGCAACGTGATCTGCCGCGGCTCCACCGGACGAGGGTAGGCGTCGACAACCCCGGCGGCCAGGCAGCCGCCGGCCGCCTCGAGAATCAACTGCGCGCAGCGCTGGCTGGCCCAATCCGTCATGGCCGCGTCCACCCCCCGCTCGAAGCGGTACGAAGCGTCGGTCCGCAACCCCAGCGCCTTCGAGGTTCGCCGGATGTTGGTTGGCTTGAAGCAGGCGCTCTCGATGAGCACGTCGACCGTCTGCTCGTTGATCTCCGAGTTTTGTCCTCCCATGACCCCCGCCAGTGCGATGCCTTTCTCAGCATCGGCGATGAGCAGCATCTCCTCGGTCAGACAATGATTCTGACCGTCCAGAGTGACAAAGGCCTCGCCAGCCCGGGCCCGGCGGACAACGATCGTGGGAACCGCGCCCGGCGCGCCCGAGCCCGATCCGGACTCGGCGGAGGCCGCGGGAGCGCGGGCGATGAGGTGGTAGTCGAAGGCATGGAGCGGCTGCCCGATTTCGAGCATCACGAAGTTCGTGGCATCGACCACGTTGTTGATGCTCCGCAGACCCACACGCTCGAGAAGAGCCCGCATCCAGTCCGGACTGGGTCCGACTTTCACTCCCCGGAGCACGCGGGCGGTGTAGCGCGGGCAAAGGTCGGGATCTTCAATGCGCACGGCCACCAGGTCGGCGGCCCCAATGGCGTCGGGCGTCGCCGAGGGCAGCGTCAGCGCCGGCAGGCGCAAGGGATGGCCGGTGAGCGCGGCGATTTCGCGCGCGATGCCGACGACGCTGTTGAGATCGGGGCGGTTGGGTGTGACTTCCAGGTCATAGACCACGTCGCCCGCGGTGCGGCCCAGGTAGGCGGCAAACGGCTGCCCGACGGGGGCATCCGCCCGCAGGATCATCAATCCTTCCGCATCCTCGGCCAGCCCGAGCTCTTTGGGGGAGCAGAGCATGCCGTGTGACTCGACGCCCCGGATTTTGCCGATCTTGATCGTGAACGGGGGCTCGCCGGGCCTGGCGGGCAGCGAATGGCCCGGCAGAATCAGGGGCACCTTGTCACCCGCCTGGAAATTCTGGGCGCCGCAGACAATTTGGCGTTCCCCTTGTCCGTCGAGCACGCGACAGAGCGAGAGCTTGTCGGCATTGGGGTGTTTGTCCCGGGTGAGCACCTGGGCCACAACGATGCCCTCGAACTCGCCGGCCAGCCGACTGACCCCTTCCACTTCGAGCCCCAGCATGGTCAATCGCTCCACCAGTTCGTCCGGAGACCAATCGAAATCGACGTATTCCTTCAGCCAATTGAGAGTCACATTCATGGCGCATGGGGCCCGCGGCGCCTGCGCCGGGCCCTCTGGACGCGGGAGATTAGGGAGAGCCGCCCGTTGGCGCAATTGAGTTCTCGCGCATCCCACGCGTCTGAGATCGCGTGTTTTGAAGATTGCCGACCCCGCCTCCGTCTCGGTAGAAGAAGGCGATGTTACCCGACCTGCTCAGTCATGGCGGTTCGATGATGTGGCTCCTCCTGGTTGCCGGAGCCGTTGCCGTCGCCGTGTTCATCGAGCGTTTGCTCCACTATCATCGCGAGCAGATCAACACCCTCGACTTCATCAACGGCGTGCGCAACGTCCTCAAGCGCGACAACGTCGTCGAAGCCATCTCGATCTGCGACGCCACCCCGGGCCCCGTGGCGCGCCTGGTCAAGACGGCCATTCTCAATCGGGAACGCGGCAGGGAAGGTGTGCGCGAGGCGCTCGAGGACGCGGGATTGGTCGAAGTGCCCCGGCTCGAGGAGAAGCTGGCGCTCCTGGCGACAATCGGACAGATTGCTCCGATCATGGGCTTGCTCGGCACGGTTCTCGGGTTCATCGAGGTCTTCCGCGTCCTCCAAACCCAGGGGTTGTCCGCGCCAGCCACGCTGCTGGCCGAAGGGGTCTGGCAGGCGCTCGTCTGCACCGGGGCGGGGCTGGCGGTGGCCATCCCCTGCTACGCCGGCTACAACTACCTCGTCAGCCGAGTCAACGAAATCGTCGTCGACATGGAGAAAGCGTCATCCGAGATTGTCAGCCTCCTGACCGATCTTCAGAAGCTCTGAACGCCCGCCTGCGGCACGCCGCGCATCGAGCCGTGCCTGCCGCCCCTCGCCCATGAGATACCAACGCAACCTCAAGCCTTTTACTGGACGTCTGGACGTTGCGCCGATCGCGGGTGTGCTCTTCATTCTGGTTCTCTTCCTGTTGCTGCAGACCTCGCTCGCGCCGGGGCCGGGATTGCGGATCCAACTCCCCTCAGTGGCGCTCGAGGATGAGCCGGCCCCGCGAGGGCCGGTGCTTGTCGTGACCGTCGACCAGCACGAGTTGGTCTATTTCGAGCACCAGGTGATTGGGGACGAGGAGTTGCGAGCGCGCCTCGCGGCGAAATCCGAGCAGAGCCGGCACCCCCTCTCCCTGCTCGTTCAGGCTGACGCCTCGGTCAAGCACGAGGCCATCGTGCGCCTGGCAGCCCTGGCCCGACAGGCGGGGATTCGCGACATTGTCATCGGCACTCGCCCCCCTCTGTTCCCTCTCGAGACGGACCGTCCCCCGGGCAATCCATGAATTCCCGGGCGCTGCATGGATTCGAGCGGTGGGATCGAGCCCGTTGGTGGGGCTCGGTCGCCGGCGTCTTCCTGCTGCAAGTGATCATCATCCTGGTGCTCTCTCCCCGCCCCCCAGTGTCCGCTACGCCCGCACACCGGCCCGCACGGCTCAGTCTCATCACCCAACCCGTCTCGAAGTCGCGGATCGAATCCAGGGTGTGGCTGAACGATCCGGCGGAAATCGCCCTTGTGAGCGCCCGGGGCTTCTCGGGGCCCGTCTGGCTTCAACTGCCGCGCATGGAAACCGGCCTGCGGCACTGGGCCGAGCCTCCCCGCTGGCTGACTCAGGACGTGAGCCGCCTGGCCACCCTCCCACCCCTCCCGGAAACTCAACTCGCTCGATTTCCCCTGCCGCCCGCCCCCGCGGCAACGCCGTTTCTCGGCGCCCCCGCGGCCTCGTCATCGTCCGCCCCGCCTCAGTCGACCGTTCGCGTTGAGGGCGACCTGGCCAAGCGCCGGAGACTCGACAGTCCCGAGTTGCCAAGCTGGCCCTACAACGACGTTCTGGCCGCAACGAGTGTGCAACTGGTGGTCGATCGCCACGGCAGCGTCCTTGCGGCCAATCTCCTGACCCGCAGCGGGCTCCCGGCCGCCGACCAACGCGCGCTGGAATTGGCGCGCGCCGCCCAATTCGAGCTGGCCAACCCGGCATCCGGCGCCTCGTCCCTGACCTGGGGACAGATGGTGTTTCAATGGCAGGCGGTTCCGCCCGGCACCAACGCCCCATGACAGTCGACCACCTGCTCCTGACCTACGTCGTTGTCCTCCTGGCCGGAGTGTCCGCCATCGCCGTTTATTACGAGCTGCGGCGACGCAGCTTCGGCCCCACTGCCACTGAAGATCACATCTTCCGCTGCAGCCGTTGCGGCTATGTCTATACCGACGACCCGGATGTCGCCCTCTCCCGCTGTCCCCAGTGCGGTCAGATGAACGAGATCTTCGAGTTCTAACGCCAACAGTAGCGCGTCGCACCGGCGGTTCGTGCCAGCGAGCGGGCCAGGGCCAGTGCCTCGGCACGGGGGAGGTTGGCGATTCCGGGGGCCCCGCCGGTGTGCGACTGGCCGGCGGTGTCGAGGTGCAGGGTGACGACGCCGTGCCGCCGGTCAAAGGGCGTTTCGCGGATCTCCACGGTCTGGGCATTTCGCAGGGGCAAGATGTGCCAGGCACGGCCAAGCCAGCCGCGGCGGGTCTGGAAATAGAGGCGGCCCGACGCGTATCCGAGGTGGCGATAGCTGATCACATTCAGCCAGTAGACGGCGGGCAGCAGAAACAGCGGCCAGATGTCGAACCAGCGCGGCGCGCGCAACAACGCTTCCACGGCGAAGAGCCCGCCTGCAAGGAACACGAGCGCAATCGAACCTTTGAGGAAGCCGCGCCGGATCGCGCGACGCGACACCTGCCGCCACGGCGCCGCGTCGCCCTCGAGTCCGGGCAGCAATTGGGGCAGGAGCGCGGGCAACTCGTCGCGCCGCACGATCGGCAACAGGACATCGCGGCCTGACTTCCGCTCCTCCTCATCCGAGGCGCCGGATGCGGTGTCGACGCGGATTGTGGCGAGGCGGAGCCAGCGCCGCAGCAGGCCTTCCTCGACCTTGAGCAACTGGATCCTGCGTCGCGGCAGGTTGCTCGAACGCTGCCGCAGGAGCCCGTACCTCCGCTGCAAATCCTCCCCCCGCCGGGCCAGCGTGAATCGGTGGAAAAGGACAATCGAGCCCACGACCGAGATGCCAACGCTGACAAGCACGCCCGCCACAGCGAGAAGCCCCAGCGGGATCCAGAGCGATTCACCGGAGCGCGCGCTCACGCGCGCCACCATCTCGCCTCCCTCCCGAAGCCACTGCTCGTAGCGCTCGCGCGGCACGAGATCATCGACAAAACCCAATCCGACAGCGAAGACCACGAGCACGGAGGCCATCCGATTCGACGTCAAACCCTCGAGCACCAGTTCGCGCAGACCAATCGTGCGGATGATCTCGGGCGCCGCCATTGGCTCCCCGCCTCGGGTGACGGCGGGCGTCGCGCCTGCCCCCGCCGGAAGAGACTCGAAGACCGCCTGGCGCAGACGCTCGGCCTCGGCGCGCGACAGCACAGAGAGCGACGCCTCCGGGCCTTTGCCGGCCCCGGTTTCGACCTGGGCCTCGACAACCCCAAAGAGGCGATGCAACACGCCTTGCTCGATTCGGATATCCTGCACGCGCGCCAGCGGAATATGCCGCTCGTGCCGGGCGATGATTCCGTGCTTCGTGATCAACTCGCCCTGGTCCAACCGGTATCGGAAGGTCAGATAACGCACGACGGCCGAATAAACCGGGAGCGCCAGAAACACCCAGAACAACGGGTGCATCGCCCCATCCCCGCGGCCAAAGATGCCCACGGCGATGATGGGCACAAGAAACGACTTCAGGGAATCGAGCGCCGCGAACACCAGGGTCAGCGGATGGAGCCGTCCCCGGAAGGGCGCCCCCGCCGCCCCCGCCGCCCCCGCCGCCTGCGACGGGTTGGCGTCCAATCCCCCCGGGGTTGGCGGTTCAGACGGCATCGTCTCCCCCCACGGCGACGAGGTGGTCGCGGAGTTGCCGGGCGCGGCTGGCTTCGAGCCCGGGCAGCACGATGATTGCGTTCTGCGTCCCGGCGGTATGCAACACGAGCGAGGCCAAACCCAATCCCCGCTCGATCGGTCCGGCATCGAGATCCACATGCTGCAATCGCGACAGCGGCAACAAGGTGAGCGACCGGAACCAGATGCCTTGCCTGATCTCGAGCACCTTCTCGTCCAGCCGGTACCCCCAGGCCCGGTACGCGCGCCGGGGATGCCAGCACACCCTGATCCCGAGCAAGCCCATGATCACCAGCCAGCCCACCAGAGGCCACAGCCAGCGTCCGCTGCGAACACCGAGCATGAACAACGGGATGAGCAGGACACCCCCAAACACGGCCGCAAAAATCAACCGGTGCAACCGCCAGAGTCTGACAACGCGCGGATCGAGCGATTGGAACTCCTCGGCACCGGCCTCGAGGGGCGGGATGAGCGTCTGATCCGGCGCCTCGACCGTTGCGGACAAGTCGGAGGGCTCTGCCCCGGCATCGCTTCATCAGCCATGCGCCCAGAGTTGCGGAGCGGCCCCGGAACGTCAATCCGCGGTTGCGCCCGCAAATCGCCCATTGCTGGGGCAGCCTCGCGTCGAGACAATGTGCCGCAACAGCCCGGCGATGCGGCGATGGGCGCTGCTGAAGGGCAGACGACGGATCTGGGTCAGCGACCGCCACTGGCCTGCCCATGCGCGCGGAGGGCTGCCGGACCGCGCGGTAGATCTCGAGCTGGATCCGGGAGCGGGTGATTGTATGCTTGATTTCACCCAATCGTTCGAGCTGGTCGGGCCGCAGTCCGGCGAACACCTTCAGAGCCGAAAGCGCCGTGTCCGCCGGACCTCGATCTGCGGGAACTCCCACAAACGGGCGTTGACTGCGCCCCGGGCGGCGGCGGACATACCAGAGAGTGTTCCTGCTGAAAACGACGGCGGCGCAGTGGACATCGACGAGGCGAGGACGGACCGGGCGGCGGGGGATCTCAGTAGGAGCCGCCTGCGGCCGGGCGATGCACGTGCGGCGGAGCGGCAAACAGGGCATCGGGGGGTGCGCGGAGTGCAGATCGTGGCGCCCAATTCCATCAGCGCTTCGTTCAGTCGACCGCAGGCTCCGTGTCTGGAACCGAAGGCGGTGGCCACTCAGCTCCTGCGCCCATTGCCACAACCGGGCTCGGGCACTTGCCGACTCGACATCGTCGCGCAGGCCGCGCAGCCGAGCCAGGACACGGATGACATTTCCGTCCAGGACGGGTGTGGGTTCGTCGAATGCGATGCTGCAAATGGCGCCGGCGGTGTAGCGCTCGATGCCGGGCAACTCGAGCACCTCGGCAAAACGACGGGGAAAAAGCCCATCGGGACGCGCCGCCATGATCCGGGCCGCGCGCAGCAGGTTCTCCGCGCGAGACGGTAGTAACCCAGGCCTTCCCAGAGCCGGTAGACGCGTTGCGCAGAGGGCGGCGGCCAGGAGCGCCGCGTCGGGACCTCGGGTGCATCCAGCGGGTGAAATGCGGGACCACAGCCGCGACGGTTGTCTGTTGCAGCATGACCTCCGCGATCCAGATGGCGTACGGATCCCGGGTGCGGCGCCAGGGCAAAATCGCGCGGCGGTCGAGAACCAGCGCACCAGGGCGCGCGCAACGCGGGCGTCCCAATCATCGGCGCGCTCACATCTCGAACTGGCTGGATGCGTCGCAGGCTCAGGCGCAACGGGAGCCAACCGACGCCACAGCGACAAGGACGAACGCGGCCCAGCTCGGCATGAGGCCGGAGCCGCCGGGTTCTCCGTAGCGGGTCCAGGGCGAGCCCAGGGCCAGGAGAACGACGGAGGCGACAATGAGGAAATTGACGACGAGGCAGAACGTGCCGCCGAAGCCGTTGACGATCTTGCTTGTCTTCCTTGGAAGGTGAGAGTGCTGAGCTCCACGGCGAGCCCGTTCAGCGTGAAGGTCATGACCGTGATCGCCACCGTGAGGTAGAGTGCGGGATCCCACGCCAGCATGAGCATGCGACAGGAGAGAATGATCAGGCCGGCGGTGAGCGCGAGGGACAGTGCCGGTCAGGGCGAACTTGGCCAGCACAAGGCGGCGCAGCCTCAAGCGGCGCCATCCCGACAATCCAGAGGCGTTTGCCTTCGAGCGAGAAACTGCGGATAGACGAAGCGGGTGGTGAGCGTTGCCAGGTTCAGCGCGCAGGCGCCGAGGTTGAGATAGGAGACCAGGAAGATCCAAAAGGGACTGGTCAATTGCTGGCTGAAATGCCGGAGGTTGGGCGAAGTACACGCCCAGCAGCCCGAAGAGCACCAGGGTCTGGCCCCATTGGGTTGTGCTTCCGCCAGAACAACCGCATGTCCTTCAAAAGCACAGCGCACGTCGACGGGGATCGGGCGCGCCCATGCCAGGGCGTTCGAGCCAGCCGGTCGAGCGGGCGCGGCGGTCGAGTCGCTGCTGCCATGCCCGAAACCACGGCCAGCGATTCATGGCGCTGCTGCCGCTCTGAACCATCGAGACGGCGGCGAACGCGTTGCCCATGCGCGTGAGCGCGAGGGTGCCGAAGAACAGCACGTGGCTCAGAAGAACCAGCGCGAAGAACAACGCGGCGCCCAGAGCCCCTTCAGCCCACTGCTGCACGCCGGCCGAGAGCCAGTAGCTGGGAAGCAAGGGGAAGAGCGCGAAATGGGTTCGCGACAGGAGGCGATCGAGGACCACCAGCACCCGCGTTTCGAGTTGCTCGTCCGTGATGGGATCGGTCTTGAGCCAGATTGCGGTCGCGGCCAGAAGGCTTGAAGCCACCAGCAGGGCGGCGACCTGGAAGGCCCGGCGATCGAGAAAGCGGGCGAGGTTCACGGCCAGCCAGGAACTCGGCCACGGCGGGCAGCATGATGAAGAGGCCGAGGAACCTGAGCGTCGCCGCGTAGAAGTGCCACGGCACGCCCTGAGTCAGCCCGTACGCGGCCAGCATGGGCGCAATCAGAAACAGAAACGCCCACGACGCCAGGGAGCGCGGACTCGATGAACTTCCAGCGGAAGATCGACTCCCAGGATCGGGAGGGGCAACAGAACGACGTCTCCCGGTTGCGGAACAGGTTGGTGTAGCTGATGATCAGATTGCTCAGCAGCAGCAGGCCGAACAAGAACGCGAACAGCAGGAAGAGCATCCGCTCGATCAACACCGCGCCCAGCCCCGGAAAGGAGCCGGCGAACCGCAGCCCTCTGTAAAAAATCGCGAATGCCAGCGCCGCGTAGCCGCCGAGAAACAACACGATCAGGGCGGTCAGCAGACGCGATTGCTGTCGGATCGCGAGCAGGCGCCGCCAGGCCTGCTGCATGTTGACCCGCACCAGCAACGTCAACGGGCTCGAGGCGGCACGGGGCGCCGGGGCGCGGTTCGTGGACATCGGCCTGTTCATTCGCTCGAGCAGCGGGTGCGGCGGCGGAGTTTGGGTGCTCCTCGCGCAGGTTGGCTTCCTGGCGCGTGCGAGCGTGAGGAAGGTCTGCTCGAGCGCCCCGGACGTGCCGCCTTGACGCCGCAGTTCGTCGCGCGTGCCGAGGGCGATCAGCCGGCCTTCATGCATGATGCCGATCCGATCCGCCATTTCCTCAGCCACGCTCAATTGATGGGTCGAGACAAACACGGTCATGCCGGCAAGCGCGCGCTCCTTGAGAATGTCCTTAAGCACCCGCGCGTGGTGTACTTCAGGCCCACCATCGGCTCATCGAGCACGACCACGTCCGAGCGTGCAGCAGAGCCGAGACGATCACGATCCGCTGCCGGGTCCCATGCGAGAGGGCCTCGATCGGTTTGGCGGAGGAAGTTCGAGATTGAAACGCGCGACGAGCTCGCGCGCGCCCGCGGCGATCCGCTCCTCCGACATCTGAAAAAGCTGGCCCGTGAAACGGATAAACTCCCAGGGCGTGAGCTTGTCGTAGAGAAATGGAAAGTCCGGCACATACGCGATCCTGCGACGCGCTTCGAGCGGCTGTGCCTGAACGTCATAGCCGGCGATGGGCCGCGCCCGAAGTCGGTTTCATGATAGCCGGCGAGGATCTTCACTGTCGTCGTTCGCCTGGGCGCGCTCCGGGCCGAGCAACGCGAAGAACTGGCCCCGCGGCACCACCAGGTCCACCGCATTCACCGCGACCAGGTCGCCGAACCGTTTGACCAGATGGATCAGCTCGATCATCGGTTGTTCACAAGTCCATACACAAGTCCATACAACATGCGGGCTAGAATCCTTGACCCTTCAACGCAGCACAGAATCTTGACTTGTCTGGAACACGTTTCACCGGTCAAGGATTCTACAGGGCGGCGATCGCTTCGTTGACCAGCACGATGTCGTCCGGCAACTCGACGCGGAGAATCTCGCCCACGCGGCTCACCACGACCGATGCGCGGTGCGTGTCGAGCAGCCGGGCCTCGATGCGGTAGGCGCGCACGCGCGAGTGGCCCAGCGCGAACCAGTCGCTCCGGGCCTCCCATACCAGCCCGCGCGCGAGAACGGCGGCATCCGGCACCTTGAGATCCCGCGTCACAGCGGCCAACCCGGCGATCGCGGGCGGCAGGCCGAGTTGCGCCATCAGTTTCCTCGGGGCGGGCGAGATCGGCGAAGGCCACGGCCTGCTCCCACTCGCTCCCGCGCTCGCCAGTGCGCAGCACGAGCTGCTCGGTGTCCGCGTCCGCCTCGATCTCCCACGCGTTGGGCTTGAGATTCAGGCTGAACTTCTGCCACGCCTGGTTGACACCGAAGACCGCGTGCAGGGCAAACCGCAATCGCTTCCGGGCGATTCATCGAGGAGCAGATTGCCGTCCAGGTCGATCGTGTAGCCCGTAAATGCCCGGACACGGCCCCCGACCGCCTCCTGCTCGGCTTCCGTGCGCCCTATCGCGGTTTCGTCAATGGTCGCCACCCAACGGCAGAACCCGATCTTCTGTCCGCGATGAAATATCTGGAGTGCCGAGCTGTCGGGCGCCGTCAGGATGCGTTCCCAGACAGTGGCGATCGGGACGCGGCTGCCGTTGCTCTGGTGGCTGTCCATTTCCGAGCGCCAAAGCAGGACATTCATGATCACCCAAAACAGGATGACCAGGGGAAAGTACATCCGTTTGACCATGTGGGCGGCGCGGATTACGTTGCGGGGATGATGACCTTGCCCCACGTTCAGCCGATCCGGATTGATGTTCGGATTGGCGGAGAGTATGCGTGGAGCGGAAGGCCATAGCGGCGGGCGATTGTGCTCATCGTCTCCCCCGTCTGACGGTGTACTGGAGGTAGCTGCGTGGGGCCGGCACCGCCGGAGCGGATGAGGTCGACACCAAAGGCCTGCGCTCATTAGACGACGGATTGACCGCGGCATCGGGGCGGGGCGAGTGCCGAGGCAGACCGGGCCGGGTCCGGGCCGGACGCGGCGCGGTTGGACTGCTGCGTCTCCGACGGCGGACGCGGCCGGGCGGCGGCGATGAGCGCCTGGCGTCGCTGCTGTTGCAGGCAGGGCGGAGCAAGCCGCGAGGCGGCGGACGTGCAGGCAACGCTTCTTGAGCTGGGCGTTCTCGGCCCGAAGCTGCTGCACGTACATGTGCAGCGTCTGGTTATCACCAGCCGGTTGAGTTCTTTGTCCATGTCAGCGAACCCCTCGCGACCATGCGGTCGAACTGCTGCTGGAAGGCGGGCAACTGTGCCCAGCGGCACGCTCTTGGCGATCTCGACCTGACAATCCCCGGATCTTCTGCTGGGCCGTCTCGGCGTGGCGCCATCCTGGCCGCAGCCGGAGAGTTTGTTGAAGTGGGTAAATCGCCCCGGCCGGGTCCGACAAATGCTGGCAGAAGATCAAGCCCAGCTCCCAGTGGGCCAGGGGCCAGCCAGCGGATTCGCTTCGAGGGCCTTTTCGAGCGAGGCCACCGCACCGGGAAGTTGTACGCCGATTTTGGCGCGGGCATCGAGAATCAATGGATTCTTCTTCTTCCGACTCCTGATCCGGCAAAGGAGGCAGCCGCAGAGCCAACACGCGCCCAGCAGCAAGCAACAAAGACGAATCGCATCAAGATGCCTCACGGACCGAACCTTAACAGACAACTCAAGCGGTGCAATCCGCGAAACACAAATGCGTCAACCCGTCAACCTGCCACGAGCCGGCCACGCGGCGGCGCCTATTGCAGAGTGGCGAGGCAAGCCTTGATGGCTTCGAAGCTCGGCAGGTCCTTGGGAGTCGGCGTTTGCTCGCTGTAGCGAACCACGCCGGCCTTGTCGATCACGAACGCGGCGCGGGCGGCGGCCGAGCCGAGCCCGCCCAGGTCGGCCAGCAGGACGCCGTAGTCCGCGGCCACTTTCTTTGCTGGAGATCGCTGGCCAGGGTGACCTGGATCTTCTCCTTCTCGGCCCAGGCGGATTGGGCGAAGGGCCGTCCACACTCACCGCGATCACATCGGCACCGAGCTGCGCATACGTGCTATGCCGGAGCTGATATCGCACATCTCCTGCGTGCAGACGCCGGTGAAGGCCAGAGGGAAGAAGAGAAGGACGGTGTTTTTCCGCCCGAAGTTGTCGCCTGGCTTCACATCCACGATCTCTTCAGCGGTTTTGGATTTGAGACAGAAGTCCGGTGCTTTGGAGCCGACAGCGATTGCCATAAGATTGTGGTTTTTGTCTGTTTTGGTTCTGTGGTACAACGCGACAAACGCAATCTAGGCTCCTCCCCGCCCCTGTCAAATCGGCACGGGCTATTGTGCTTGAATCGCCGGAGGCTTTGACAACAATGCCGGACGATGCGATTGGCTTTTCGTGCCGGCCAGCAGGCGCAGGAGTTGGAAGTGTCTGCCGGCCAGACCCTCTGTGGCTTAAACGACCTGGGCGACTGCCATCAGGCGGTCGCAAGAGTACCTCTTGGGCGAACAGCGGCCCGAGGGTTACTGGGTTGGCGAACTCATCGTCGACTGCACGCTGGTCGCGGACCGTCTGGCCTACCACCACTGGAACGGGACGGTGGACCGGGAGTGGGAGCGAAGGCGATCAACCAACTGTTCTCGCCGCAACTGCCCGACGGCGGCTGGAATATCTACTACGGCGGTCCCGGGCGAGGTGAACGCCACCATCAAGGCCTATCTGGCGCTGAAATTGGCTGAGTCCGGAAACGGATCCTCGAATGCTGCGAGCGCGTTCGGTGGCGTCATCTCGGGGGGCGTGCCCTGGATGAACACCTTTTCCAAGCTCTACCTCGCGTTGTTCGGATATTCCCGTGAAGTATGTGCCCACGATTCCCTGCGAAGTGCTTCTGATTGGTGCGTGGTTCCACGTCAACTTCTGGGAAATGAGCAACTGGTCGCGGGCCATGCTGGTTCCCCTGGCCATCATCAACCATTTCGCCGACTCGACCCGCGCAGGGCATCTCCTCGACGAACTTTACCCGGAAGGCTATCATGACCGCGATCTGCGACTGCAGCGGGATCCGCAAATCCTCACAACCCGGAACTTCTTCATCTGGCTCGATCGCCTGCACAAGTTCGCCGAGCTCTTCGCCCAGGCCGGCATCCACCCTTTCCGACGGCGGGCTCCAGCGCGCCGAAGAGTGGATGCTCGAGCGGTTCGAGGGCCCGGATGGCCTGGCCGCCATCTTCCCCGCAATGCTCAACTCCCTGATCGCGCTCAAGGCGCTCGGTTATCCGGACGACCACCCGCAAGTTGTCCGGGCCGAGCAGCACCTCAAAGGCTCCTGAACACGAGACGTCCGATACGGTCCGCATCGAGCCCTGTTTTTCGCCTGTCTGGGGACACTTCGCGATTGCCCTGATTGCCCTTGCCGAATCGGGTGTCCTGCCTGAGGGACCCGCCTGCGGCGGCAACGGAGTGGCTGCTGAGCAAGGAAATCCGGTTTCGCGGGGATTGGCAGCACAAGAACCCGGCGAATGTCGAGCCCAGCGGTTGGGTGTTCGAGCTCGAAAACAAGTGGAACTCGGACGTGGATGACACGGCGATGGTGCTCCTGGCGCTGCGCCTGGTCCTGACGAGCGATTCCCGGCGCGATGGTGCTTCAGCGAGCGGGGGCTCAATTGGATGCTGGCCTTCCAGTGCAAAGACGGGGGATGGGCGGCGTTCGACAAGGATTGCACCAAAAACGTCCTCACCAAGGTTCCCTTCGCGGATCACAATGCGATGCTTGACCCCGAGTGTGCCGACATCACGGCCCGCATCTTGGAGGTCCTGGGACACGAACGGTTTCCGCTCAACCACCTGCAGGTCGTGAAGGCCATCGAGTACCTGCGCAGGTCAGCAGGAGCCCGACGGTTCGTGGTACGGACGCTGGGGCGTGAACTACCTCTACGGACCTGGCAAGTCCTGCGCGGATTGCATACGCTCGGATCGACATGCGCCAACCGTGGCTGCTCAAAAGCGCGATTGGCCTGAAAGTTGTCCAGCACAACGACGGCGGCTGGGGCGAACGCGTCGGGATACGTACGAAGATCCCGTGTTCAAAGGGCGCGGACCCAGCACGGCCTCGCAGACCGCCTGGGTCGTGATGGCACTGTGCGCCTTCGGCGATCCCGCAACCGCCCCAGCCTGGTTCGCGGCGTCGAGCATCTGGTCCGAGCTCAGAACCCGGATGGATCCTGGTCCGAGGATGAAATCACGGGCACCGGCTTTCCGAGGGTCTTCTATCTGAAGTACGACATGTACCGCAACAGTTGGCCGCTGCTCACCCTGGCAACCTATCGCCGCCTGAGCAACGGGCTCGCCCCGGAACGTAAGCACTGAGCCCCCCTCCGCTATGCCTTACACCGTCGCCGAAATCGCGCGCCACCTCGAAGGTCAGGTGGTCGGCGATGGCTCGATTCCCTTGGGCGGCTTCGCGCCCGCCGACACCGCCCGTCCGGGCGATCTGACCTTTGCGGAAAACGAGGCGTACTTCGCTCGCGCCGAGCAGAGCGCCGCCAGCGCCATCCTCGTGGCGGGCGAGTGGGCATCCGCAACCAAGGCCCTGATCCGCGTCCCCAATGCGCGCATCGCGTTCGCCAAGGTCCTGCCACTCTTCCACCCCGAACCGATGTTCGCGCCCGGCGTTCACGCCACCGCCCTGGTGGCGCCAACGGCCGAGGTGGACGCGTCCGCGCACGTCGGCCCTTACTGCGTCGTCGGTGAGGGGGCGCGGATCGGCGCGCGCACGGTTCTCGAGGCCATGGTGCACGTCGGAGCGCAAGTGCGCATCGGCGAAGACGCAAGGTTCTACCCGCGAGTCACGGTCTATCCCGAAAGCCGGATCGGCAACCGCGTCGTCGTCCATGCGGGCGCCGTCATCGGTTCGGACGGCTACGGCTACGTGACGGACGGAGGAGTTCATCGCAAGATCCCCCAAGTCGGCAACGTGGTGATCAACGATGACGTGGAGATCGGGGCCAATGTGACGATCGATCGCGGGGCGCTCGGATCCACCGTGATCGGCAAAGGCACCAAGATCGATAATCTGGTCCAGGTCGCTCACAACGTGGTCGTGGGCGAGCATTGCCTGCTGGTCGCCCAAGTCGGCATCGCCGGCAGCACCCGGCTCGGCAGCTACGTCACGCTCGCCGGGCAGGCCGGCCTCGCCGGCCATCTCAAGATCGGCGACCAGGTCCTCGTGGCCGCGCAATCGGGCGTGATGCGCGATATCCCCGACAAGGGCCGATGGATGGGATCGCCCGCGCGCCCGGACTGGCAGATGAAGCGCCAGCTCATTGCCCTGGACCGGCTCCCCGACCTCCTCAAACGCATCGCGGACCTGGAACGCCGCATCGAGACAATCGGGCGAACGCTCAACACCGAGGCCGGGCCCGAACGCAAGACACCGCCCGCGTCAACCCCTTGAACTCGCCTCCGCGGGGGGCGCGGCTTGTGATCCCTGCCCCGTGAAGCTCTCCGCCATGGCGAGGGCTTTGAACATCGCCTTCGACTTGTTGAGCGTCTCCGCCAGCTCGTTCTCCGGCTTCGAGTCGCTCACCCAGCCCCCGCCCGCCTGCACGAACGCTTGACCGTCCTTCAGAAGGGCGGTCCGGATCGTGATGCAGCAATCGAGGTTCCCGCCAAATGAGAAGTACCCGACGCACCCGCCGTAAGGCCCCCGCTGCGTTTGCTCGAGTTCGGAGATGATCTGCATCGCCCGGATCTTCGGCGCCCCCGAGAGCGTTCCCGCGGGAAACGTGGCTCGCATCAGGTCGAACGGGGTCTTGTCGGCCGCCAACCGGCCTTCCACTTGCGACACGATGTGCATGACGTGACTGTACTTCTCAATCACCATCAGGTCCCGAACCTTTACGCTGCCATACTCGCAGACACGCCCGAGGTCGTTTCGCGCCAGATCCACCAGCATGACATGCTCGGCGCGTTCCTTGGGGTCGGCCAGCAAATCCCGCTCCTGCGCCGCGTCCTCCTCAGCGGTCCGCCCGCGCGGACGGGTCCCCGCGATTGGGCGGATCTCGACGCGCCGATCCTCGCAGCGAACGTGGATCTCGGGAGACGCCCCAACCAGCGCGAAACCGTCCAACTCGAGCAAAAACATGTAGGGCGAAGGATTGATGGTGCGCGCCGCGCGGTAGATCTCCAGGGGAGTCGCCCGCACGCGGGCGGAGAATCGCTGCGAGCCGACGACCTGGATGATGTCGCCTGCGGTGATGTACTCCTTCGCCTTGAGCACATTCGCAACAAAGCGCTCGCGGGGCTGGTTCGAGGTGAACGCCAGCGGCGGGGCGTCGGGATCCGCCGTCACCGCGGGGTGATGGCTGGGCTGTTCGAGCAGCGACACCAACCTCTCGATCTCGGTCACGGCCTCGTCATACGCCCGACCCGCATCGGCGCCGGGCTCGATCACCGCATTCACCATCACGGTCAACGTTTGCGCCACGCGATCGAACACAAGCAGTTGATCCGCGATCAGGAAATACAGGACCGGAGTGCCCAGGTCGTTCCCCACAGGACGCGGCACCACGGGTTCCACATCGTGGATGAACTCGTACCCGAGATACCCGATCGCGCCGCCCGTAAACCGCGGCAAGCCGGGGACGCTCACCGGATGAAACCGCCCGAGGACATCGGCGACCGCCACCAACCCGTCCCGCACCCGGCCCGGTTCGCCCTTCCCACTTCCCCTCACCTTCCACTCGGCCGTCCGGCGTCCATGCTCGCGCAGTTCGACCGTGTCCCCATGCTGGAGGATGACGGCCCGCGGCGCACACCCGACAAACGAATAGCGCCCAAGATGCTCCCCCCCCTCGACCGACTCGAACAGAAACGACTCTTCCGACCCGCGTATCTTGAGGTAGGCCGAGAGCGGCGTCTCATAGTCGGCAAGCACACGCCGGGCCACGGGAATCAGGTTGCCGTGTTTGGCAAGCCTGGCGAATTCGCTCCGTGTGGGGCAGTGCATCGCGGCAGGACCCTCACCGCTTGCCGTAGATCTCGTCCGGCGTCCGCAGCCGCGGTTCCGTGATCCGAATCCGCGATCCACCGTCCTCGACGGCGCGATAGAAACAGGACTTGTACCCCTCGTGGCACGCGGCGCCCGCCTGCTCGACTTGGATCAACAAAGTGTCGCCGTCGCAATCAAATGCGACGGACTTCACCGTCTGCACATGCCCGCTCGTTTCGCCTTTGATCCACAACTTCCGCCGGGACCGGCTCCAAAACACCGTCTGGCCCAATTCAAGCGTCTTCTCCAATGCCCCCCGGTTCATCCAGGCCAGCATCAGCACCCGCCCGCTCGATTCCTCCTGAACAATGGCCGGAATCAGGCCCTCGGCGTTGAACTTCAACTCGTCGAAAAAACTCATGCGTGTGATCCGTTGCCACATGTTGAGACCGCGCCGGTCCGCGGCAGGAGACCGGACGCGGGCGCACGCACCGGAATGCCATGAGCGGCCAGGTGCTGTTTGACATCCGCGACTGTGCATGTGCCAAAATGAAAGACGCTGGCCGCCAGCACAGCATCCGCCGCGCCTTGAGTCAGCACCTGGACCATGTGATCCAAGCGGCCCGCGCCGCCGCTGGCCACCACCGGCACGTTCACACCCTGACTGACACGGCGTGTGATCTCCAGATCATAGCCCGCCCGCGTGCCGTCGGCGTCTATGCTGTTCAGAACGATCTCGCCCGCCCCGAGGCAGACAGCGCGCTTCGCCCAACCCACCGCCTCCAGGCCGGTCGGGCGCCGCCCCCCGTGCGAGAACACTTCCCATCGGCCCGGACACACTCGCTTGGCATCGATCGAGACCACGATGCACTGGCTGCCAAATTTCTCAGCCCCGCTCCGGATCAGATCGGGGTCCGCCAAGGCCGCCGAGTTGATGCTCACCTTGTCCGCCCCGGCCTCGAGCATCTGGCGCATCCCCTCGATCGTGCGCACCCCGCCCCCGACCGTCAGCGGCATAAAACAGTGGCTCGCAACCTCGGCAATCACATCAAGCATCGTGGATCGCGCATGGGCGCTGGCGGTGATGTCAAAGAAAACCAACTCATCCGCCCCTTGCGCGTTGTACTCGAGGGCCAGGACCACCGGATCCCCGACATTGCGCAATTCGCCCGCCTCCGCCCGGCCGAACCGGACGCCGCGCGTGACTTGTCGGTCGTGCACATCCAGGCAAGGAATGACCCGTTTGGCGAGCATCGGACGCTGCATATAGCCTCCGATGCCCGGGTTGACAAGGAGATTGCCACATGCCCCCCGCCTGACCAGACACTTCCCCGCCGTCCCTGCAATGCCGAGCTCGAGGAACCCTGATGCCGGGAAACATCCACAGCCTTTTCCCGGTTTTGGAAGACCCTTACCACGGCGAGTGCCCGCGCAGCCAGTATTGACACGCTCCCTCGAAACGCCGCAGTTCCTGCGCCAGGCGGCTCAAATCCAGCGAATGGTCCCGATAGCCAAAGTGCAGTGAATCCGGATCAATCCGGCGCTGGAAGACGTCCGGACTCGAACCCGCCAGCGCGCCCTGCGGCATCACACTCATTTCGAGGTAGTCGAGCTTCTCCAAGCTACCCACCCAGTCATCGTAGCCCTCGTCTGCTGCGCGCTTGACCATGTCGCGCAGCGCCGGCATGAGCAGCGGGCTGCCGCCCTCGACCTTCAGTTGGATTCGAAGAAACTCGCCGCGCGCCGCCGATGATTCGCGCGACGGAGCCAGAAAACACCCCACCTCGCCTGCGTGGTGTGCCATGGCATGCGCAAAGAGAAAGATGCGCTCCTGATCCGCTTCGTTGAGGGCAACGCGCAAGTTCTGAAACGCCAGCAGGGCGAACCGAGCCTCCTGGCGAACGGTTTCAACCAGCTTAAACGCTGAGGTCGGATTCATAGTCTGCTCATCTTCTGTCGTGCGGAACAGCGGCGAATGCTCGAACGAGCCGCTCTCCAGACCGCACCCTACCATCACGACGATTGGATTGCCAAGCTGTACGACACCTCCCCGCCACCACATCGACAACTCGAAACCGCATCGCTCCTCGATTCGAGCAGTCAATGTCTTTCCCATCCGTCTCGCGCCGACACTACCCCACGACATTCACCTGCAAATCCCGCATCGTCGCCAACTCCCCCAACGCTCCCAATCCCCGCATCGGTCGCGCCCCATCCCGCCGCCTCGCCCCAAACCGATCCCGGAACTCCCGGAATACCTCGTTCACGTAGTTCCGCGACCCCAGCACCACTCCGTCGCTGAAATACCTCACCCGCAACCGCAACACCTGTCCCAGCTTCAACTCCCCCTTCCTCTTCAACTCACGCCGGATCTCCTCCGCATCCAGCACCACCTTGCCCGCACTCCCCGCACTCCCGCTGCTCACCAACAACACCTGCCGATATTCCCTCCCCACCCTCGCCCAATCCCCCCACCCATAGATGCTCCCCAATCCCTTGCGCGCCAATCCATTCCCCCCTACAGCCTCCGCGTACCCGCACCACCGGTACTCCTTGGGATCCTTCACCAGCCCCCCTCGCACCCCATTCAAGTCCACGTACGCCGCCACCGCCTGCACCGCGCTGGGCTGATCCTCCACCAACACGCTCTTGAACCGCTCCGCCCACAGCGTCCCAAACCGGTTCTGTTGCCCGTTGTACCACTTGCTGAACCGCTGCTTGAGTTCCTTCATGAACGCCGACACATCCCCCATCCGCTCCCGCAACCCCTCCCGCAGATCCTCGGGCAGCGCCCCCTGCTTCTCCAACGCCTGGCGCAGCGTCTGCACGTAGAGGCTCTTCTTGCCGTAGAACTTGAGCGCCCGATCCACCAGTTGCGCGTCGCTGGCCCCGGTCTCGACCCCAATGCGCACCAGCAGGTGGATATGGTTGGCCATCAGGCAGTAGGTGATGATCTCCACCCCGCTGAAAGCCGCCTGCTGCCAGAGCATCTCCCGCAGCTTCTCCTTCTCCAGCGGCCCCAAAAGCCTCTGCCCGCCCACCACACGCGACATGCAGTGATACACCGCCCCGCGCCCGCTGATCTTGATCCGTGCCATCCGCATACATTGCCTCTCTTTCAACTCACTCCATCGTCCGCCCTCGTCATCGTCGCGGACACATGTACATCAACGCGAAAGGGATGTCAATAACTAAGAACCTGTCACTCTATATATATTTATCTCGGACGGCAGCTTGCGAATGAATCCCCCTGAAGAAATCGAGCGCCTCCGATACAACGGAAGGAAGCGGACCAATCCGCAAGGACAGTCTCGGCGTCGTGCTTCTTTCCCGCGGGGGAGCGGTCGGCGTCCCGACCCTCGATGGCTGGGATCTGATGCCGTCGAACCCCTATTGAGCCGCGACGGCGCAGCCAAGGAAGGCCCTCGGCACGGGCCCCGCCGCGTCGTCGGCGTGGAACTGGCTTCGGATGCGATCGGAGATGTCCGGGCTAATTGGCGGGCGGTCGGAACAGGGCGGCGTCGATGATCGACCAAAGGTGGATCACCCAACCCAGGAGGACCAACCACAACGCCGCGGCAGTAACGAACATCACGACGGCCATCAGGAGTCGCCCCTGCAGCAATTGACCCAAGCCCGGGATGAAAAAACTGCAGAGCGCGGCGATCACGTTTCCAGCGGATCCTTGTCCAGGCATAGCGGCTTTCCTTTCGATGCGGGCGAATCTGCGACAGCAACCGCCCTCTGTCCAGCACGTCGCATGCGAAGCGCGGCTTGGCCAGCACCGATTCGTGAAGTGCAGCGTCGACGTCTCGTCGCCGGCAAAAAGTGTTCTTCATTTGCGTCGGTCGGGGACGAGCCGTCCCCGTTTCGGCCTTTTCGCCCTCACGAATTGGCCCTCCCTCATCGCCGCGCCGCAGGTTCCGGTGTTGTGCGGGAGAGGCGCGTGGCCTACGCTGGGGCCGTGATCATCAGGCTTTTTTTTCCCGCTGTCGTTTTCCTCGGCGTCGTCCGCGGTCTGTGCGGGGCCGAACCGGGTCCCACCATCGATCTCGCCGGGGCGCCCATCCTCCATGCCCGCGCCGCCACTGACCTTGAGCAGTTCGCGGCGCGGGAGCTTGCCCGGTATGGGCGCCTGATCACCGGGACCGAGTCGGCGGTCCGGCCCTTGAGCGGGGGCGAGGCGGGCGCGCGTGGCGGCGCGGCGCTTGAAGTGGTGGTTGGGACGAAGAGTTCGCTTCCCGGGCTCGAGGCGCAGATTCCCGATTCGCTCGGCGCGGACGGGTACATCCTGCGTGTTGTACCGGGGCAACCGATGCGGCTCCTGGTGGGAGGCGCGACCCCGGAGGGGGTGCAGCGCGGCGCCTACGCGCTGCTCGAGCGGTTGGGCGTCGGCTTCTACCTCGGCGGCGACGCGCTGCCCGAACGCCGCGCGTCGCTGACCCTCCCGGCGGACCTGGACGAGACGGGCCAACCCGTGTTCCGCATCCGCGGCTCGCTTCCCTGGTACGACTTCCTCAACTCGCCGACGACGTGGGACCTGGAGGACTTCCAGGTCTTCTTCGATCAGATGGTGAAGATGGGGAACAACTTCGTCGGTTTCCATTCCTACGATTCCGAGCCGTTCGCCGCGTACCCGTGGGACGGGGCGTGGCGCATGGGAGCGCCGGCGGCGACATCGCTCGACTATGGTTGGGGCGCCGTGCGGGGTCTGAAGAGCGACGGTTTCGGGTTCGGCACGGGGCGGTACTTCCCCTACGAGGTCTTCGGTTCGCGGTCGTCGGCCCTGGCCAAGGAACCTCCGCGTGGCGCCGGCGCGTCTCTGTTTCCGCGGGGCACGCGGGCGGACGAAGCGATTCTCCGGGCCCAGGCCGGACTGGCCCAGGGGCTCGAATACGGGCGCCGCCGGGGTCTCCATGTGTGTGTGGGCTTCGAGTTGACCGGGGATCCGACGGCCGCCGAGACACGGCGTCAGGCCGAGGCCAGGATTCGGAACCTGCTCGCCACCTACCCGATGATCGATCACATCTGGTTCTGGCAATCCGAAGGGCTGGGTGGCGGCACGGCCGTGGCCCCGGTGGATTCGCCGTTGGACTTGATCGTTCAACGGTTGCGGCCGGCGTTCGAGTACCTCGACTCCGCGGAGCGGATTGGGGAGGCGGCGCGCGTCGCGGCTTGGGTCGAGTTCGCGCACGGCGTCGCCAAGCGCGCGCGGCCCGACCTGAAGGTGATTGTCAGCGGATGGGGCGGGGATGCCTGGATGCGGTTCAGCGACTTCTACGTGGGCCTGGATCGAGTGCTGCCCAAGGACATTGTGTTTGCCGCGCTCGACAACATCGACCCCACCGCCCAAGCCCAGGTCAGCGCGGCCTACGGCAAGCTCGGCCCCGAGCGCGAGAAGTGGCCGATCCCGTGGTTTGAATCGGATGGCGGCGGCTCACGGCGCGACCAGTGGTTTGCGCAGACCAACGTGAAGCCCTTCACCCAGCTTGTCCGGGATGCGCGGGCCAAGGGCTGCCAGGGATTGCTCGCGATTCACTGGCAGACCCGCGGCGTCGAGGAAGTGGCGGCCTACGTGGCCCAATACGCCTGGAACCCGGCCCTCACCTACGAGGAGTTCTACGCCCGTTTCGCCCGGAAGTGTTTCGGCGAAAAGCACGGGGCCGAGATGGCGTCGGTGCTCATGCGCCTGGAAAGCCTGGGCCCGCGCTGGACGGGAGCCGCCGGCCAGGTCGAGTGCGGCGGGTTCCAGTGGTTCTCCGACGACCGCCGTCCGCGTGAGGAGAATCTCCAGGCCTTGCAGGAAATCGACACAAGACTCGAGCGGCTCGCGGCGGACTGCGCCCAAGGGCCCGGACTGCGTCACGCTGAAAGGCTGCGGTACCTGCGCGCGAGCGTCGCTTTTGCGCTGCGCTTTGACCGGGCCGCGCTCGAGTTGGGCGAAGGCGGCCGGATCGCGACGCTGGTGCAGACGGCCGAGAATGCCAGGCAACAAGGAAGGACGGACGAAGCGAAGCGCAATGCGCATCAAGCTCTGGAAGCCCTGTCCGCCAGTCCGCTGGGCGCCGCGATGGAGCACTACGCGGCACGTCTGACAAGCCAGGGCGATTTCGGCAATCTCGCCACCATCAACGTCAAGGCCTACGCCGCCTTTCTCGGACTTTGGGAACGCGCCCAGGCGGCCCTTGGCGAGACGCGTCCGCTGCCCGGGCCATCGCGCCAGCCTGACCGCCCCGAGTTGGCCGTCAAGTTGCCCCCGAGCGCCCTGCCCGAAGGCGCGCCGTTCACAGTCCGCGCCGTTGTCCTGAGTCACCGGCCGCTGACCGACGTGCGGCTCACGTTCCGCGCGCCGGGCGGGCCGTCGCAGGAGCGTCCGATGCGACCGGCCGGGCGTGGCCTGTTCGAGGCGGACCTCCCGTCGGAAGCGCTCGGAGCGGAAGGCGTCGAGTACTGCGTTGAGGCCGTCGACGAGAGCGGAGCCGCCGAGGTCGCGCCGGTGGGGTTCCCCGAGGTCGTCTATTCGGCGAGCGCGCTGCCGTTTCGCGGTCCGGGGGCTTATGGGCCGTGGCTGCATCGAGACTGGGCCTTCGCGCCCTGGCTGCCGCAAGCTCCCACGAACACACCGACGTTCCTTCGCAGCGTAGTCGTTCCGGCGGTCGAATATGAGCCGTGCGAGTGGCAGGTCAGCGTGGCCGAACAGGCACACAGCGCCCCCTGCGCCTATCACCTCGGTTCGATCCCCATTCCCGAAACCGCGCCGGCCTTCTCCCTCGCCTCGTGGCAGGCCAGGGACGCGCGCGGCAACGTGTTCAAGGGAAGCGACAGGACCTTCGCATCACTGCCGTCACCCGCGCCGCCGCGGGTTCTCGACGCCCAACTGATCGAGCCGTTTCACGTCCGTCTAAGCTGGGAAGGCAAGGCGGGGCGTGACTTCGAGATTCACCGATCCGCGACAGCCGGATTCGCCCCGACGGCGGCGACGCGATTGGCGCGTTGGCCGTGGACGGTTTTCGACGATATCGCGCCGGAGCCGGGCCAGTCGTACGAATACGCCGTCATGACCGTCGATGAAAGCGGCGCGCGCAGTCTGCCGACGCGCAGTGCGTTGCTGCATGTCGCCGATGCCCCGCTGCCGTCCCCACCGGCGAACGTCCAGGCGGAGGGCGGGCTCGGGCGGGTCAAGTTGCGTTGGGATCGGGTGAGCAGTCCGGCGCGGGGCTACTCGGTGTTTCTCGTCGAGCACGGCGCGGAGAAGCGCGTCAGCGGCGAGGTCCCGCTGGGGCGCATGGAATACACGGTCGCCACCGAAGACGTCCGACCGAAACGTTATGTGGTGCGCGCCATGGATCGCGCCAAGCGCTATGGCCCGCCCTCGCAACCGGTCGAGGCCGCGGCACTGCCGGTGCCGCACGACCCGGTGTTCAGCACCGACTTCAGCAGCCCCACGGCCGCCACCGGCCAGGAAGGCGGGCTTGCCGGCCCGGCCACCCTGGCGGAGGGTTGTCTCGATACGCGCGGCGGCGGATGGATCGCTTACCCGCGCGAGGAACTGCTCCAAGCCGGCGCTCCGTTGACGGTCTCGATGCGCGTCAACGTGGACCGCATCGAAGGCATCCCCGTCCTGATTTCCTTCGGACACTGGGAGGGCCCCGGCTGGTGGATTCAACTGATCGGCGGACAAATCCGGTTCTACCTTCCCGTGCAGAAGATACTCGATGCGGGGACGCTGCCCACGGGCGGCTGGCATCACCTGGCCGCAACGTATGATGGCGCGACCAGCCGGCTCTTTGTCGACGGAGAGGAAGTGGGCCACAAGGACGTGGGAGCGGTCGACCCCGCGGCGTGGTCCGGTGAACTGAGGATCGGAATCTATTCCGAGGACGCCACCATGTACCAGACGCGCGGTCGCATCGACGACGTTCGGATTTGGCGCCGCGCGCTGCCGGTCGCGGAAATCCGCGCCCTGGGAGATTAGCGAGGCGCCGTCTCGCCATGAATGCTGGCCGATACGGTGACGGTCGCGTGTCTGCTGGCCTTCGCCTGTGAGATGATTGCGGATGCGTGGCAGCTTCATTCTCACATTGGACCATCGGTTCCACACCGCTCAGTGGTTGAGGGGCCAGCCAGCCAGGCGTTGGGAGCCCTGATCGTTGCCGGGGCAGTGCGACTCGACGTCATTGCGCGCCTCGACTTCGGGGCGTCCTGGCGTGCTGTTGAAGCGCTCCTCAAATCCTGAGGGACTCGACTACGGCGTGAACCTCACCCGGTAGAATCGCTTCGAGGATGACGGCGGTTCGTCGACAACCGGCCACTGGGTGAATGGCTCCGTCGCCGTAACTTCCTGGACAGCCTCCCACCCGGTCAGGTCCGGACTCGCCAAGATCGTGTAGACGTGCCCGGGGACACTCGGAAATTCGAGCAATGGCGCCCCCTCGTCGATTCGCATGGCCACTCGGAGCGTGGACGTCACGGTGGCAGTGAATGGCGCTGACCGATAGGCCAAACCTGCGCTGTCGACGGCGCGGAGGGCGTAGGAGTGCGTGCCGACCGCGAGGTTCGTCAGGACGAAAGCGAAGGGCGCCTGGGTCGCCACCAGGAACGCGTTCGTGGCGCGGTAGTCCTCGTAGAGTTCAACCCGGGCCAAGGTGCGGCCGGGCGAGCGCAGCAAGGGCTGGATGAGGACAGGTTCGGCGTGGCCTGCATTGAGCCGCGACTGCGCCGGGTCGTAGCTGAGTTGCGGTTGGCGTCGGCCGCCGCGCCAGGGCGCCCCGCCATGGACGGGCCACGGCGCGTCGGCCAGCCGGGTGCCGCTCGCGACTGCCAACAACGGCCCACCCGCGGAACTGACCAGAATTGCCCCGTCCGGAGTGAGGTTGAGAGCGGAGCGGATGCTGCCGACGGTTAGATTCGGGAGTAACACATCCCACGCCTTGGTCCCTTCCGGGTTCAGTGCATAGAGACGACGATCGCTGGCCAGGAAGAAGATCTGCCCATTCTCGCCCAACACAGGGGACGACTGCAGGTCGCCGCCCGCGGTAAACTCCCAGCGCTTCTTCCCATCGGCCGCGAGCGCGAGCAGCAGCCGGTTGGCCCCGCCGCCGTAGAGCGTTCCGTTGCGGTCCATCACCAAGCCGGTGGTGAAGGCCCGGGTGTAGTTGCTCACCCAGCGGTTGGTGCCCTCGGGTGCGGCGGCCACCAGGCGTGTGCCGGACGCCAGGTACACGGTCGCGTCGGGTCCGAACATCAAAGGCACAGGCGTGCCACTCAGAGTGGTGCTAAGGAGCCAACGTTGGTTCGACCCGGGGCCGTAGGCAGCCAGGTAGCGGTTCGCATTGGCGGCCAGGACGGTTCCATCCACGTCGACCAAGCTCCCCGGGCTGCTCACATAAGGCGTAGCTTTCCAGGACTGGTTGCCGTTCGTCAGGACGAAGCTATACAGAGAGTTCATGTTGTCCACGACGTGCACCCGGTCATCGCCCACTGCTGGCATGGACCAGGTCAGGCCGAAGCTACGCCATCGCCAACGCAAGCTCCCGTCTGAGTTGAGCGCGTAGAAGTAACCGTCCGGCGCGCCAAAGAGGACGGCGCCATCGTCCGCGATGGCTGGTTCGGACAAGTTGCCGCTCGCCCCCACCGCGTCGCCCGGCCGCGGGTAGGTCCAACGCAAGTTGAAGTCCGAGCCGAACGCGTAGATGCGACGATCTCGCCCGGGGAAACAGATCAGGCCATCCCGGCTCACGGCGGGCCCGCTGATACCATCGCCCACGAGAGCGGATCGCCAGATCACATCGCCCGGCAACGGCAACCGGCGCAAGCCCACTGCCGGCGCGCTGAACGGCCCTGTCCCCTGTGAATTCAGCGCCCGGACCCAATATTGGTACTCGACCCCGGCGCAGGCGGTGGAGTCGGTGAAGTTCGTCTTTGCGCCGAGCGTCTCGATCTGCTGAGCGCTAGTGACCGTCAGGTTTGTGTGGCGCCAGACCTCATACAAGTACGCGCCGGGCAGGCTGGGCCAAGTCACCTCGATGCGGTCCGCGTAATCGCCGTGACTGGCGCTGACCGGCGTCGGCGCGCCAGGTAACTCAGGCCGATACGGGCTGCGGCCGCTGTGACGCGCATCGTGTTGGAACATCGGCCAGGGCGTGGCGGCTGGCGCTGCCTCGGCGTACAGAGCGCGCACCTTGCGGTCGTCGGCGCCAACATAGACCAGGCCGTCGGCCCCGATCGCGGCGGATGACGTGATCGGCGTTCCCAAGTCCACCTGCCACGCCACCGCGCCGTCTGACTCGATCGCCACGAACGTCCCTTCGCGGGTGCCGATGTAAGCACGTCCATCGGCAGCCATCGCCGCCGTCGCCAGCACGCCCCCGATCGGCGCTGTCCAGTTGAGGGCCACTGCTGAAGTCAAGGACGACACGCCGCTCGAACCGATCAAGACATTGCCACCCGGATCGATCACGGGCGACGCCAGAAACGTTTGTCCGCTCCCGTAAGTCCATCGGCGCGTGCCGTCCGTGTTGATCGCGTGAAAGCCGGAGAAGGTCGAGCCGACATAGAGCGTGCCGTCCGCCGCGACCGCCGGTGAACTGTACACCGGAGAATCGACTCCGCTGCCTCCGACGCCTGTCCGCCACCGCAGAGTACCATCCGCGTTCAGCGCGTGCAGATCGTCACCGGCGACGAAATAGATCGAGCCGTCGCCGGTCAGCGCCGCGGAGGAAATGACTCCGCCGGCAGCCGCGTATTCCCAGCGTTTGGTGCCGTTTTCGTTGAAGGCGTAGAAACCTCCGCCCAACGCGCCGAAGTAAACCGCGCCATCGGGTCCTACGGCGGGCGTGCCGACGACAGCGGACCCGGGGTTGAACTCCCACTTCCGCGAGCCATCCGGGTTGAGGGCGACCAGATTCTGATGATAGGCCCCGTAATAAATGGTCCCGTCCGGGCCGATGGCAGGCGACCCAAAGACCCAGGTGGTGCCGGTGTAGCTCCACTTGATCGTGCCGTCGGGATTCAGGGCATACAGTGCGCAGGGCGAAACGGTGTCGGTCCGGTTTTGCACGCCGACGTACAGCGTGCCGTCCACCGCGATCGCCGGCGAGGCATGCACGATTCCGTCCACAGCCCACTCGAACATGACATCGCCAGGCATCGGCTGCCGTCGCACGCCCCGAGCTGGGCCAGCGAGGTCACTCGCGCCGCCGGCGTTCCGGGCCCGCACCCAGTAAAAGAAGGGCACTTCGGGAGTCGCGTTCAGGTCGCGCCAGCTTAAAGCAGCAACGGTCCCTACCACGACAGCGGCGGCTGCATCGTCACTGGCCGCGCGCAAGACGTCGTAGGCAGACGCACCCAAAGTCGACGACCAACTCAGCCGAATGACCGAGGGCGACTCACGGTCCGTGGCCACCAGACCGGCCGGCGTGCCGGGCGGCGGCGGGACAAGGTCCGTGCGGCCCGTATGTTGCGGGTCGTGCTGAAAACCCGACCACGGGGCCGAGGCCGCCGCCGCTGCGGTTCGGACGGCGTAAATCGAGTTGTCGGCAGCGGCGAAAAAGACTGTGTTGTCATGGCCAAGCACTGGAGCGCTGATGTTGACGTTGAGCACGAACGACCAGAGTTTCGCGCCGGCCGCCGACACGGCGTGCAGCGCGAACTGCGGGGCAAACATGTCGATCAACGAAGGCACGTAGAGTGTCCCGTCCGCCCCGATCATCGAGGCGCCCGGCATTCCGCCCAAAGGCAATTCCCATTGCTGAGCCCGATCGCTGTTCAGAGCGCGGAGCGTGCCGTCGTTCAAACCAACGTAGATGGTGCCATCGGAGGCGATACTGACCGGCGACACACCCGAATCGGTACCCGGGTAAGTCCACCTTTCCGTGCCGTCGGGATTCACTGAGATCAGTTCGCTGCCGGAGACATAGAGGACACCTTTGCCATCGATGGCGACGGTGTTCATCCAGATGTTGTTCTGCAGCATCCAGAGTTGCGTGCCGGCCGGGCTGACGGCGTACAGGCGCCCCCAGCGCGTGCCGAAATACACTGTGCCATCCGAACCGATGGCGGGCGGCTCGGAGGCTTGATCCGACTTCTCAAGGCGCCACTCGAGTTGACCATCGGAGTTGAATGCGAGGAGCGCCATGGTCGATTCGTCCTCCTGCACCACCGCGTAGATCGTGCCATCGGCGGCCAGGGCGATTCCGCCCGCCGCTGCTCCCGAGAAGTCGTATCGCCATCGGACGCCGCCGTTGGGGCTCAATGCGAAGAGGGAATGGCCGTTGGGCGGAGCGACGTTGTGATTCAGCCGGGTGGCGGCGGTGAAAAAGACCGTGCCGTCCGGAGCCACGACGGGCCCGCCGCCGAGCGTGCCCTGGAAGTCGTAATCCCATCGCTTCACCCCGAGGGGGTCGACCGCATACATCTTCCCGTCCGCTCCGCCGAAGCAGACAGCGCCATCGAGTCCCACCGACGGTGTCGAAACACCGCTGCCGATCGCGAGCTTCCAGACCAATTCACCCGGCTGCGCGATACGTCTGTGGCCCGGGACGACAGCCGACAGCGGGCCTGGCCCAACCACATTGGCAGCCTGAACCGCATAGAAGTAGTCAACACCCGGAATGGCGCTGGTGTCGTTGAAGTGCGTCGTGGCGCCGATGCCACCGGCCAGAGCGGTCAGTTCGTTGGCGTTGGTGCCGCGCCAAACGGAGTACTCCGCGGCATCGGGCACGCTGCTCCAAGTGATGACGGTCTTCTCCGTGAAGGCCAGGGAGGCGGTGACGGATTCGGGGGCAACGGGTGGCGCATTCGGGAGCTGGGGTGTGCCGCCGCTATTGTGGGCGTCGCGCCGATACCGCGGCCATTGGGTCTCCGGCAGGCCGCTGCCCGAACCCTCGACGGCATAGAGGCGGCCATTGCTGCCTCCGAAGTAGACCGTACCGTCCGCACCCAGCACCGGGGGACTCGTCAGGGTGGTCCCCGCCGCGAACACCCATGCGGGTTGACCGTCGGGCGCGATAGCGTGCAGGTTTTGGTCCTGCGCTCCCGCCACGTAAACGGTTCCGTCTGCCGCAACTGCCGGGGTAGCCACCACCGCGTCGGTTTGTGGCACGCTGATTCGGTATTCCCAGCGGAGCGTGCCGTCCGGTCGGAGGGCAACGACGCGTCCATCAAGGAACGCCGAGTAGACCGTTCCATCGCCGCCGATGACCGGGGAATTTACTGAAGCCGACTGGCTGGCGAAGGTCCAGAGGTTGCTGCCGGTCGAGGAGAAGGCGTAGAGCCAGCCTTCCAAGATGCTCGTGCCCGAGGAAGCCACGTAAAGGGTGCCGTGGTCAGCGATGGCCGCGGGGCCGCTGAGGTCGCCAGAGACGGCGACGGTCCAGCGGAGATTGCCGTCGGGGTTCATGGCGGCGAAGCCGCCGTAGCGCAGGTTGAGAAAGAGTGCGCCGTCCGGGCCTATGACCGGGCTTGCCAAGCACGCCTGTGGAGTCGAAGCCACCCAGCGAAGCGTCCCGTCCCCCCGCAAAGCGTGCAACCGACCGTCGCCGGCGACACTGTAGACTGTGCCATCGGCGCCGAGCACCGGGACGTCGAATCCCGACCCTGATGGGCTCGGAAACGACCAGCGCACCGAGCCGTGGGCTTGGAGCGCTCGCAGATGACTGCCGCCGACGTAGATTACATCGGCGGCCCCGACGACCGGCGCGCCGTCCACGCCCCCCGTCGGTGCGTATCGCCAGAGTTCCCGACCCGATGCGCTCACCGCATACAGCGCCTGGCCCGGGGCGACAATCAGGACCGTGCCATCGGCAAGCACCGCCGGTAGCGATGACAGCCCCGACTCGGGGGTCGGGATCGCGTTGAAAGTCCACTTCAGGTCGCCTGGAGCCGCCAGACAGAAGGTGCGCAGAATCAAAGCGAATACCAGAGGAACGTAGGTCTTCATGGCGAACGCGCTTTTCAGGTGTCGGGTTCGGTGTCGAACACGCGGCAAGACTTCCTGCGTTGTATCACGTTCGAGATGGCTGCATTGTGCCCGACCGGGAGAGGCCATTCAACGGGGAAAGGGGTGTTGATGTCCGTGGTGATGAGGCTCGCGACATCGGCCTGGTCGCTCACGCGCGCAACTGGCCCTGGCCGAACCCCAGCCACTTGTAGCTGGTCAACTCTTCGAGTCCCATTGGACCGCGCGCCCCCACTTTGTCGGTGCTGATCCCGATCTCCGCCCCCATGCCGAACTCGCCCCCGTCGGTGAAGCGCGTCGACGCGTTCCAGTAGACCGCGGCGGAATCCACTCCGGCCAGGAACCGCCGGGCCCGCGCTTCGTCGGCGGTCACGATGGCGTCCGAATGGGCTGAGCCGTAGCGATTGATGTGGGCGACGGCGGCGTCCACACCATCGACCACGCGCACGTTGAGGACGAGGTCGTTGTACTCCGTGAACCAGTCCTGCTCGGTCGCGCCGCGCAATCCGAAAAGAAGCGGCTGCAGGATCGCCAGGGCCGCTTCATCCACGCGCAATGCCACCCGCCGCTGCTGCAGATGTTTCCCGAGGCCCGGCAGGAAGGCCGCGGCGATCGGGGCATCGACGAGCAGCGTCTCGATCGCATTGCAGACAGCCGGGCGCTGGCATTTGGCGTTGAGAACGATCTGCTCGGCCATTCCGAAGTCGGCCGCGCGGTCCACAAACACGTGGCAGACGCCTTTATAATGCTTGATCACCGGCACCTTCGAGCAGTCCGCCACCGCCCGGATCAACCCCTCGCCGCCCCGGGGCATGCAGAGGTCGATGTATTGACTCAGCGACAACAGCGCCGGGATGGCCTCGCGCTCGGGGGTCTGCACCAATTGGATCGCGTGTTCCGGAAACGTCGGCAGGGCCGCCTTGCCCGCGTCGACCATGATGGACGCGATCGCGCGGTTCGAGTGCAGGGCTTCCCTGCCCCCGCGCAGAATGGTTGCGTTGCCGGACTTGAAGCAGAGGCCCGCGGCGTCGGCGGTCACATTGGGCCGACTTTCATAGATAATCACGATCACGCCGATCGGCGTCGAGACCTTCTCGAGTCTCAGGCCATTGGGACGCACCCGCTCATCGAGCAATCGCCCGACCGGATCGGGCAGGGCCGCAACCTCGCGGAGTCCGCGGGCCATCGCTGCGATCCGTTTGTCGTCCAGGCGCAGCCGATCGAGCATGGCTCGGGACAACCCGGCTTGGGCCCCGATCTCGAGGTCGCGCTGGTTCTCCGTTTCGAGTTGGGACGCGTGGGTTTCAAGGGCCGCGGCCATCGACTCGAGGCAGCGGTTCTTGTCGGACGTCGACAAGCCGGCCAGTTCGCGCGAGGCGGCTTTGGCCCGCCGCGCGATTTGGATCATGGCATCTTGAAGTGTCATAAGCCGATCTGCGCCGGAGCTTCGTTGGAATCCTTGACCGATGAAACGCGTTGCAGACGGGTCAAGTGTGTATGCTGCGTCAGAGGGGTCAAGGATTCTCTGGACCGGCGCGGCGTTCGAGAGCGGCTACGGACTCTCTGGCCGTCTGGTTGCCCGGATCCAACCGGAGCACCTCGCGAAACTGGGTCAGCGCCTCCTCGACGCGCCCCTGTCGCACCAAGACGTTGCCAAGGTTCAAACGCGTCAGGAGATGGTGCGGCCGCAGGCGCACCACCTCAGACAGTTGGCTCCGCGCCTCGGCGACCTTGCCCTCGCTCGCCAGCTCGATGCCCAAGAGGTAGCGGGCCTCCCAGAAGGCGGGGTGCAACAGGGTGGCGTCACGAAGAGAGTCGAGGGCGGCCTCACGGCGCCCGAGCGCCATCAACACGTCGGCGCGCCGCAGATAGACCCGAGCGCTTTCGGGGCGCCTTTGGATTGCGGCATCGAAATGCGCCAGCGCCTCCTCGAATTGCTTTTGGCTGGCGGCGATTTGGCCCAGCTCGACATGGGCCTCGGCGAGATCCGGATGCCGGAGCAAGGCGGCTTCGAGCGATGCCCTTGCTTCCTCGTGCATCTTCTGGCGGGCGAGCAGGCGTCCGAGATGCAGGTAAGCCGCGAAGTGATGCGGGATCAGGTCGCGCACCTGCCGCATTTGGACGGCGGCCCGGGCCAGGTCGCCCGAGTTGTTGAGGTACTCGGCGTAGTTGTGGTGCAACCAGTGGTCGGCGGGGCGGTTGCGAATCGCTTCCTCGTAGCACAGCCGCACTTCGGATGGCGCCTGGGCCTGCATCCGCGCGTCCGTTTGGGCGAGCTTGCGCTGGAAATGACCAAGTCGGACGGCATGGTCGAGCTGGTTGGTGAACGGCGCGTCGAGGATGCGGCGCAGCATTTCCTCGAGTGCGGCGTGGCGGTTCCAATCGGTGAGTCCGAGTCGCCGGGCGCAGGTCTCGAACTCCGGCCATGACGCAGCCCGGTTTGTTTCCGCGCCTTCGAGCAGCGGCACGATCGCGTCGGCCCAGACGCGGGCGAGGCGATAGTTGCCCTCGGGATTCAGGTGAACATGTTCGTAGAACGACTCCTGGCCAGGGAGGCCCGCGGAATTATGCAAACCGAGAGCGCCTGCGGCATCCACGAACAGCACACCTGTGCCCGCGTGTTGGCGCGCGACCTCTTCGATGATCGCATTGATCCTCGAGTCTGCGCGGAACGGAAGGGTGTCGAGATCGCGCGCCTGCTCGAAGCGTTTTGCCGCAGCGTTTGGGTCGCCCAAAACCGCGAGGCTCTGGCCCAGTCGAAAGTGCAGTTCAGCGGACCGCGGGTGGAGTTCGAGCGCCGACTCGAACTGGGTCGCCGCTTCGGCCCAGTGTCCATCGGCGGCCAGCCGATCGCCGCCTTGACACAGGGCCTCCCACTGTGCCGCGTTGCCCGCGATCGCGCTCGGCAATGGCGAGGAGGCGAAGGGCGCGCAATCTCTCAGGTTGCTGGCGGCAGTGCTCAGGAGGATGGGGACGCGGGAGCGGATACCGACTTGGACCAGGTCGGAGAGGTTCTGCCGAAAGTGTCGGTAGACTCGTTCCCGGCCCGGGCGATCGAGTGGCAGGTGCTGGTCCTGAAACATCCTCAATCCGCCCCAGGCCTCGGGTGGGGAAGACGCGCGTCCACGGCCGCGGATGAGAGCGGCAAGGAGTTGTCCCACGCGAAAGCGTTGGGCGCCGAGGCTGGCGCGCACCACCCACCGGGGCGGCGTCTGCAGGCCGAACACCGTGTTGGCGCCGAACGGACCGGCCATTTCGTTGTGACCGGCGTAAACGATCCACAGATCGCCGTCGAGCCGCGCGCAGGAGCGGGCGATGGGGGGCAGGGCGTGGGAGTTGATGGCGGTCATGGCAACGCACACCACCTCGATTTCGCGTCCGGGGAAGCGATCGCGGAGGAGGACTTCGAGCCAACGGCCTGCCCCGTAGGCCGGTCGCGGATCACCGAGCGCCGCGGATTCGCCAAACAGAAAGATGCGGCAGGTGTTGGCCGGCTTTTCGGCTGGGAACGATATGGGCGCGGGACTGCGCGCCAGGGCGGGCGGAAAGAAGCGGAGACCGAACCAGGTGTTTTCGATCAGGGTGTTGGTGCCATGGACAGCGGTTCGCAAGAAGAAGGAGGTGGGGTGGCCATAGCCGACGAGGCGCAGCGCGATCTCGGCCAGAGACACAATCAGCAGCGGCACAACCACGGCCGCCCCGATGCGAAAGAGGTGTCGCTTCACGCAAAAAAGAGGCCGGGGCGAACCCCGGCCTCTGTGTGCGAACAGGGTCGATCGTTTACTTGACGATGCGTCCGAACATCACAGGCGCCTGCGGCGCGAACGTGTACGGGCTGGTGGCGCCGGCGACGTCCTCCCATGGTCCGGTGATGGACAATGCTGCCTGGAGTGTGCCGCCACCCTCCCACTCGAGGGTGATCGTTCCATTTGCATTCCTGGTGATGGCGGTGAACTGAACAACCGGTTGGGCCATGTAATTCACGGCGTTCAAGAAGAGCTTGCCGCCGTCCGCGGTCAGGTTGTAGATGCCCGCGCCATGCGAGGTGAGGCCGTCCGCCTCACGGCTGCCGGTCAGCATGACCAACCGGTGGCCGCCCAGGACATCGCCCGCGGCCGTCGCCATCCGGGCGCCAGCGTACCATTCGGCGATTGCCAGGCCCCCGTTGGCGGGATCGCCGGCGGCCGCGATGGTGGCCAGCAGGGTTCCGCCGCCGGCCAGCGGGTCGGTATTGGCGGAGATGCCTCGCTGCACGGTGCCGTTGAAGGTGACCAGCTCCGAGTAGTTGTTCACCATGGTGTTGTCCCCCCCGAGCGCGACTCCGTCGAAGATCGGGTGCGTCGGTTTCTGGACCAACAGCTTCACTGGGCCGGCCGTGTCGGGTATGTTCGCGCCCGTCACGAAGCCAAGGCGGCTGTTCCGCAGAATGTAGCCGTTGATCATGATCATCGGAGCGGTGATCCCGTTCCAGGCCAGCGTCTCGGAAGGATCCTGATAGTCGCCGCTGGGCACGGACCGGCTCACGATCACAACGTCGAACGTATTGAGCAGCGCGGTATCGGGCGTGCCAGAGGTGAGGAAGCGGGTCACCTGGTGCCCGGCAGAAGCCAGGAGGTCGGTGTAGCCCGCATCGGGAGCCCGCGTGAAGCCCGCGGCCAAGGCATCGGCATCCGGGGTATTGGCGTCCGCATGGAAGCTCACCCAGGCGATCTTCAGAGGGACGAATGGCGTGAAGTTCCCGTAGTCGCGGAACTTGGCGACGAAAACGCCTTTCAGAGCCTCATCGCTGATGTTGCCGTTTTCGGGCGAGAACTCCGGCCCGACGAAGAGCTTGTCCGGCATGGCCGGGTCAAACGTGCTGGTGCCAAGCTGCGTCCAGTTCATTCCGTCATCGCTCCGGAAGATGGTGAACGTCTGGCCCGTGCGTTGGAGTCGGCACCACGCATTCGGATAGAGCGGCGTGCCGCCGCCCCCGGCGGTTGTTGTGGCGGCTCCGGTCTCCAGGCGCCGGTTGCCTTCCCAAGTGTTGTTGCCCGGCGTGCCCATCGCGGTCTGCACCGGGTTGACGTGCACCTTCTGGTAACGGCCGGCTGCTCCGTCGTAAGGCGGTTCGGTGAAGCCGCTGCCCGTTTGCGTGGCCCGATCGACGCCGAAGTTCGTGACGTCGCGGGCGATGAGCCCCGCGCGGGCCCATTGACTCGATGCATCCTGGAACTCGACGCGGAGCACTTTGTCGAAGTCGCCGGTGACTTCCTCGTAGACGAACGTCGCTTCGTCGTACGTGCCCCATTCGCCGACGCCATCGCTGTAGACGTCGAATCCGTTCTCGGCGGTGGCGAGGACGCCGTTGCCGAGGGCGGCTTCGTTGGCGCCCACGACGCCCCATTTCATCGCGGACACCTTGAAGTCCTTCGATTCACTGGTCATGGCGTTGCCGGCGAGGTCCTTCACATTCTGCACCGTGACGGTGTACGTGCTGCCCACCGTCAATCCCGAAACGGTCAGGACCACGCCCGGCGAACCTTCGTAGAACGTGATGCCGGTGATCGTGCCCGCGGAGAGGCTGTAGTTGGACTGGGTCCCGGCCGTAGCGGCATCGACCTTCTCGCTGAAGGTGACGCCCACATCGAGTGTGGCTCCTGTCTGGCTGGGGAGCGCACCGGCGCCCGCCAGCCTGGGCGGCGTGATGTCCGAAACCACCGTCAGTGTGGCTGTCGCGCTTGGCTGAACGACGGCCGGCACGGAGCAGATGACCTGGAATTTGGTTCCGTCGTCGGCCAGGGTCACCAGCGGCGTGGTGTACGAGGCAAATGTGGCGCCGGCGATGTCGCTCCACGTGCTCGTGCCGGGAGCCATCTTCTGCCACTGATAGGTGAGGGCTGCGCCGTATGTGGATGTCCCCGTCGCAACCACGGTGAACACCACGCTGCGGCCCACCTCCTGGGTCGCGTCGGCCGGCTGTTGAGTAATCGTGACCGAGCTGCCGGTCGGATCCACATAGCAGCCGACGACATCGCCGGTCAGGGTCGGCGCACTCCCGTCGACAGGATCGAGATCCCCTTCCTTGATGTAGGTCGCGCTGAAGTCGTCCGCGCCGCACCAGCTCGGGTCGTGATGCACTTCGAGCATGTAGTACCGCTTGCCCTTCTCGGAGGGTGAGATGGTCGCCGGATACATTGAAGGTGGAATAATCGGAGCGATGGCGCATCGGGTCGGTGTCGTGCGTTGTGTTCCAATACCGCGGATCAGTCCAGCCGCCCGGCTCGGCGGCAATCATGCATGTTCGCCGGATCGTCATCGGTGCTCAGATAGAGCCACCAGCGCATGGCCCCGGCGATGAAGAACACGTAATTCCTGCGTCCTCGGGCGGGATGAAGTAGCCCTCGAGCGTGTCGAAGTAGTTCCGGGTCGGGTCGGCGACGGCGTCGCGGCCCGCGCCATTGGCGGGGTACTCCCACATCGGCATGAGGTCCATCCGGTCGGGTTGGTTCGGATAGCGGGGATCGTTGAACAGGTTCTGGGGGTCGGCGCCGCTGTTGTCGTCGAAGTTGTTGTATTTCTTGTGCAGGACGCGGCCCAGCATGAACAGGAAGGTCTTGAACTCCGCCTGGCTGTTCGCGGCGATCGTGTTGCCGAGAACCGAGCGGTCTTTCACATTGTTCACGACCACGGTGTAGGTGGCGCCCTCGCTCTGTTTGGTGGTCGCCAGGACGACGTTCGCGCCCAACACCGTCGCCGAATTCACCGTGAGACCGGCGATGGCATAGTTATCCTTATTGCCGCCGGTGGCCTCATCGATCGGCTCGGAGAACGCCAGGACCGCCCCCAGGAAATCGGTGCTGCCCTTCGCGGAAACCAACACCGGCGGCGTGTCATCGCGCACAACGGTCAAGGTCGCTTCGGTCGAGGTCGCCGATCCGGCGGTGTTGGTGACCTCGCACTTGATCTTGGCCTGGTTGTCGTTGAAGGACACCGCGGTCAGGGTCAGCGTCGGAGCGGTGGCCCCGTCGATCGCCGTGTTGTTCTTGTACCACTGAAAGGCCAACGGCGCCGAGCCGTCGAACCCGACAGTGAATGTGGCGTTGGCCCCCTCATCGACGGTTTGGTCTTGCGGGTTTGCCGTGATGGACGGCGGTGTCGCCGCGGCGGCCACGACCGTCTGGATGCTCAGGTCGTCCATCCAGTGCGCCGCATTCTCGCCGCCCGTGCGCGCGCCGAACGCAAACAGGCCCTCGACCGGCACGAATTCGGGCAGGAGGAGATTGGCGTAGAGCGGCTGGCCTTTGTAGTTCACGTTCAGCGTGCCAGATCGGGTCAGTTGGATGGACACATCCACAAACGAGCCGGTCACCATGTCGGCTTTGGCGAACTTGGTGCTCGCCATCGTGACGTTGTTGTACTTGACGTCCACCGCCGGCGCTTCGCCTGCACCATTGTCATAGATGTCGAAGCAGACGCTGATGCCTGTGGTGGTGCCGCCTTCCTCGCCGAAGTTCGAGCCGGCAGTCACATCCTGTCCGAAGGAGAAACTGAAGCCGTCGGCTGGATTTCCGGAACCGGGTCCGATTTGCAGTTTGAAGGCGACGGTGAAGCTCTCGAGAGCCTGATAGGAGTCGAGATCGTCCACAACCATCGTTCCCTGCAAGCTGTTAGCCGCTGGAGTGAGGGCCAGATGCCCATCCTCGATCACCGCACTGCCGCTGAACCAGAGCCCCAGTTGGTTGGGGTCGCTGAAGTCCGAGGTGAACGATCCGGCCAGCGCCGTCGCGCCGGCCAAAGCCGTCACCAGGAATCCTTGTATGAGTTTTAGGTGCATAGGGTTGTTTTTGCTCCATTATTCCGATTGCGTCCTCAGGGGATCCCCGTGGGACCCGGGCCCTCGCCCGAGCCACACACCTCCAGCACGGGTAACACCCGCAGACGCACTTTCGCTGAGGATTGGTGCCACGGAATATTCTGGAATCGGTTGGAGTGTAAGGACTCACCCGGCTCTGGCAACAAAAAACTGGCCGAAAAAACTGCGAGTTGACTCAAGTAAAAGGTAACCATCGAGAGGGAGGGGTCCAACACAAGAAACGCGAACGTGCACATCTGGTTGTCGTCGATGTGCGCGCGATTCCATGACCGACCGAGCTCCACCCGAAGGAAGGAGCAGCCTTCGTCCAATCGGTTGTGGAGCGGGGACATCCTCGTCCCCGGCCAATGGGATCGGAGAATGTGTTTGCGGGCGACGCGGACGTCGCTCCTCCGGCGTGAAGGTTGGCGCCGGATCGGCCCCCCGAAACTTGTCGCTGGCTGCGCTGATTTCGCCAGCCCCCATGCTTCATGGAATTGCCGCCCCCGCTGCTTGCGTCCATGCCGGAGAGGATCCAGACTGGGCGCGTCCGATGACCGCCATGCGCGAGATCGAACTGGGCCCGCTCCGGTTGGGGGCGAGGCAGCCGCTTTTCCTGATCGCCGGGCCGTGCGTGATCGAGAGCGAGGAGCACGCCACCCGGCTGGCGGAGCAACTGACCGCGTTGACTTCCGCCTTGCGGCTGCCCTTTGTGTATAAAGCCTCGTTCGACAAAGCCAATCGCTCGGCCCTGAGTTCGTACCGCGGACCGGGTCTGCGGGAGGGGTTGAGGATTCTGGGCGCCATCAAGGCCCGCTTCGGAATCCCCCTGCTGACGGACGTGCATGAGGTGGCGCAAGTCGCCCCGGCAGCCGAGGTCTGCGACATTCTCCAGGTGCCCGCCTTTCTGTGCCGACAGACCGATCTGTTGCTCGCCGTCGGCGCGTCCGGACGCGTTGTCAACGTGAAGAAGGGGCAATTCCTCGCCCCGTCGGACATGGGACTGATCGTCGAGAAGGTGCGGAGCACGGGCAACGACCGCATCCTGCTGACGGAACGGGGGACGACGTTCGGTTACCAGAACCTGGTTGTGGACCTGCGCGCGATCCCAATCCTGAGGCGGTTGGGCTGCCCCGTCGTGCTCGATGTCACGCACGCCGTCCAACTGCCCGGAGGCGCCGGAAGCCGCAGCGGAGGGCAGCCGGAATTCATCGAGACGCTCGCACGAGCCGGTGCGGCCGCCGGCATCGACGGTCTTTTCTGCGAAGTGCACGAGGATCCTCCGCGCGCCCTGAGCGACGGCGCGAATGCGCTGCGCCTGGATCGGCTGCCCGAGTTGCTCGGTCGCGTGATGCGCCTCAGCGCCCTGGCGCGCGAGTGGGATGAGCCCAAATGTCAGACTCCCCGAAGCTTTGTGTGAAACAGCCGAGCCAAGGGTCGGAATGGCTGGAGCAGGCAAGGTTCCACGGCGTGGCCGCCGACCCGCGGTTGTGATCTCAATCGCGTGCTGGAGTTGAAGCTGATGGGGGGAGGGCCGAGCAAGGCTCGTGTCGTTGGCGTTTCAGCTTGATTAGCCGGGAAGGGGTTGGGCAGATTCCGGCCGTCTCATGCAACACCGAGTGCCATCTAACCTTGTGAAATCAGCGATTTGTCCCAACGGCGTTGGACAAACCGTTCACCCAAATCAGACGAAGGCGGGATGGCTCGCCGGAGTCTTCATGGCGCTCTTGCCAGCGATTGCGTTGGGCCAGCCGAGCATCCTGGTCACCGAGGTCACCACGGACACGATCGGGGTACGGCTGACAGCGGGGCAGGTGCCGAGCCTCTATTCGGTGCAATTCGCGCCGAGTGCGGAAGCCCTGATGTCCCATCCGGCCGTGCTGGCCTCGGGTGTGGCTCAAAGCATGTCGAATGTCATCGCACTGCCCATCTCGACCGATGCGCCGATGATGTTCTTCCGTCTGGCCGAGCTGCCGCTGACCCCCAATCAGTTGGCGAGCCTGACTGACACCGGCAGCGTGCAGACCGTTTCCGTGGAGGGCGTCTCGATGACCGTCCCGGCCGGCACGCTGACTGCGCCCGCCACAGTCGCGGTGGTGGGGCGGTCGGCGGCGGAAGCGGGCATTCCCCCCGCGCCTTACGGTCTGGAGACGTACCAGGTGTTCGACATCCAGATCGGCAACGAAGCGCGATTCAACCAGGACCTCACCCTGGCGCTTCCGTACGACCCGGCGCGTCTGAACCCGGACCTGCCCATCGAGGATGCCCTGGTCGTGTCGTATTGGATTCCCGAATCCAAGAGTTGGAAATCCGTGCCCCTCACCGTGGATGCCGGTGCCGGGCTGGTGCGCTTCTCGACGCCGCACCTGTCGACCTGGGCGGTGCGCTACATCGCCCGGGGATGGCGGGTACTCAAGTCGGACAACCTCCACGCCCGGGTCGTGTTCGACCCCACTCAGCCGGTTTCTCGGGGCAATATCCGGATTCCCGCCCAGGACTACGCCCAGTTGATCGCGGACGCGGGTGAGGCGGCTTACGCCGCCTACAAGGCCGCAGGTTTCCAGGTGCCCGAGGAGCAATGGTACATCATTCTCAATGCCGCTGAAGAACCGGAGGCGCTCTGGTCCGGCTGGACAGGGGACGTGTACCTGCCCTCGGTCTTCGATGATGACGAGTGGGTGCGTTACACCGTCGGGCACGAGTTGTTTCACGCGGTCCAGAACGCCTATTACAACATCTACTCGGCATCCAGCCGCCGCTGGTGGCATGAGGCGTGTGCCACGTACGCTTCCTGGCATTATGTGCTCAATCGCGGCTATCCATTCCGGACGCCGGATATCAACGCGTGGGGTTACCCGGCGCTGCCGGTGTCCACCGTGAACGAGGCCCACGAGTATGTCACCGCCGAACTGCTCGCCTTCATTTTCGCGCGCTCCGGGCTTGCGTTCAAAGCGCACTTCGACGACATGGAAAGTTACGGGATTTCCTCGACCCTCAAACGGCTTGAACAGACCGTGAAGAGCAAGACCGGCGACGACCTGCACCGGTTTTACCGCCTGTTCTGCGGCGACTACTGGCTCAACAGGGCAGGCGTACTGGCCAATTTCAATCCTGTGGTCAATCCCGATGGCAGCCCGGCGCCGACCTCGATATTGGACAAGAACGAACCGCGTGCGCACTTTGCCTTTGCCCTGCGTGGGGGGTACACGGGGCAACTCGACTACTGGAAGGTCTCAAGCCGCGAGGCCAGCCAGAGCTTCACCGTCGAAATCGAAGAGGTCAACGGCAAGGCGTCGGTGGACGTCTATGTTGTGCCCGACTTTCTGGGCCAGGGGAATGTTTGGCCCAAAGGGACGTTGCTCAAGGCGGGGGCCAAGCTTGATGTCACCGTGTCCGCCGGCCACTTGCTGGTGCTGGTCGCGGTCAACCACGACGCCGGCTCGAACTCCGAAATCGGCGGCTTCATCACGCCCAAACAATCGGCCGACGTGTCCGGCCCGATCGAATTTACGCGCGTGGTGTCAGAGGGAATTCCAGGATCGCCGGCGCACCCCCGGGTCGCCGTCAATTTCCGCGGGACCTGGCGCGTGCAGGGCGCGATCTATCCTGAAGTGACAAGTTGGACCAACCTCTGGCAGACGATCGACGTGAAGTACGGCGGCGGGGTGGGCGATCAAGTCAACGTGAACCTCAACTTCACGCCGACCATCTCGCCTGCGGTGTGGTCCTACACGGACAATGGCGTCCATGTGGTGACCTATCGCGAACTGCGCTACGAGAGCACCTCCTCGGGTGCCGAATCGAGCTTTGCCATCCAGGATCTCAATTCGAGTTTCGGACAGCTCTCGGCCCGGCTCGTGCACACCAGCCCTCGCGGACCAAGTGCATGGATCGGCGGCTTCATCCAATACTATGCTGACTATTGGAACATCGTTTCCAGTTGGGACGGGGGAAGCAGTGAAACCGGCTGGCACCGCGGGTTCGACTACACAATCACCGTGGAGATCCATCATTGAGGAGACGCCGCGCCTCGAATTCTCGTCACCCGCATTGTCCCCTCGATCGGGATGACGCATTGGGAAACGTTGGCATCGAGCGGAAAGCGGACGGCTTTTCCGCCGGGCCAGAAGACCTCGATTTCGGTCGGCGGTTCCGGGCTGCCCATCACCTGGGTCGCGGCGTCTTGGGACCAGTAGCCGCTGCCGGCGCGGACTTCGCGGACTGGGCCGGGAGTTGGCCCGCGCCAGAACCGCATGCGCGCGCCGATGGCCATCGGATTGCCTCGAGGGCCTTCGAGGCGGACGGTCAAACCGCGCCGGGGCGCGGTGTTCAGGAAAAGGCGGGTTGGTCCGCCGTTCTGGGTTACGGCGAGGTCGACCCGACCGTCCCGGTTGAAATCGCCGAGGGCGGCGCCGCGCTGCTCTCCATAGACCGCCACGCCGGAAACCTGGCCGGGGACGGCGGTCAACCGTCCGTGTCCATCGCCCCGCAGCCACAGGCCGCGTCCGCCGTCCAGACGCGGCACCTCGGGTCTGAGGGCGAAGAAGTTCTGGCTGAGAAAGAGATCCTCGTGACCGTCGGCATCGCAATCGCCCACATTCACCGAGAAGGCCGGGGCGAACTGGGCCTCGGCCGGGAGCGGTTGGGCGACGAAGTGGGTGCGGCGGTTGAGGAAGAGCATCGAGGCGAGAGTGGTGGCGGAGACGGATTGTGCGGGGTTGGGGAGCGCATCGAGCACGTCTTCGATTGTCGCACTGGCAAAGGCGCGATGGGTTGGGAAGCGGCCTTGAAGCATCGGGAAAGCCTGGCCCAACGCATTCAGGCCGCGCACGGGCGCGTCGGCGCCCAACTCCGGGATGTAAACCGCCTCGATGAGATCGGTCACGCCGAGACCGGCCAGATCGCCGTAGAAGAGCCGAACCGGATGCGCGACCGATGCCGAGACATGGGTGTTGAGACCCCAATTGCCCGCGACGATGTCGAGCTGACCGTCTGCGTCAAAGTCTCCCGTCGTCACCCCGTTCCACCAACCGCTCAGTCCGTTGAGGGTTGAGGGTTGAGGGTTGAGGGTGCCGGCGCGGCCGCCGACTGAGGGCGGAGCGCCGAGCGTTGGAGGTTGAACGCTGATCGGTACGTTCCACTCGCTGAGCGTCCCGCGCTCGTTCCGGAAGAGGCGGATCGGCCCCCACTCGCAGGCCAACACCAGGTCCGGGAAGCCGTTCCCATCCAGATCGCTCCAGACAGCGCCGCTCACCAGACCGGCGTCGGCCAACGCTGCGCTGTTCGCTTCGTCAAGGCGAACACCATCCGGCCCTTGCCGAAAGATGCGCGAGACCGCGGGCCGCGGATACGCCCCCGGAATCACCCGGCCGCCGACGAACAAATCGAGGTCGCCGTCCGCATCGATGTCGGCCACTGCGAGCGGGCCGATCACGCCGCGGGTGCCGGGTACGGCAAGGAGAGGTTTCACCTCGAATGGGCCGCCGGGGGCCGCCAGGGAACCCCGGACCAATCCGGCGCTGTAGGAGTTTTCGGACTCATAGTGCGAGAGCCCGGCAAAGACTGACCGCGCGCCGTCCGACGACACCCACCCTGCCAGCCCAGTGAGATCGTCGGGCGCCGGGACGTTTCCCGATGCATTCAGGCAGTCGAATCGGTTCGCCCCGTTCCATCGAAACGCCTGCAAGGCGCCGCCTCTTGCCGCCCCGACGATCAGCTCATCCTGGCCGTCGGCATCCAGGTCGAACCAGGCGACGCCGGGTCCGATCTGGCTGAACTGTTTCATCAGCAACGGCTGCCGCTGGTAATCCGGGAACATCTGCTCACGATGGACATGGCCGAGCCAATCGCTGACATCGCGGAACATGGTCGAAGACGGTGTCCCGGATGCGGGCGCGTCCTCGCGTGTGTTGGAGGACTGGGCGGACGCAGGCGACCGGTCGGGAGGCATCGCGCTGAACGCGGCGTGAGGGGCCGCGGCGGCGACCGCGTCCCGATGCGTGGCCGTCGGCGGTTCATCGATCTCATACACTCGATTGGGCTCGACGCCTTCGAGTGTGGCGGTGGCGCCGCTGCGCCAGCGGACTTCAATCGCCAACACATTTGTTGCGGCGCCCGCCGCGAAGACCCGCAACGTGTCGCTGCACGACAGGTAATGGCCGCCGCAGAGGATCTCTTGCATCTGAAGCCCGACGGGGCCGCCCAGGACGCGGATCAGGCCGCCGATTCCGAATGGATTCGGCGCGCGGCCGCGCAACCGGATTGCCAGGCGAGGGAGGCGGGCCTCGTTGCGGAGGAGGGCGGCGCCGCTGTTGACGCCATTGAGGGCCAGATCGAGATCCCCGTCGTTGTCGAGATCCGCCTGGGCGATGCCCTGCGTGATCCGATCCGCGCCGAATCCCCACCGCGCACTGACATCTTCGAAGGTCAGATCCCGGCGATTGCGCAACGCCTGATCCGGGGTGACGAAGTGCGGATAGAGCGCCAGGTTGTTCCGG
>JAXGQW010000031.1:0-56977 GCA_040766265.1 Verrucomicrobiota bacterium | reverse complement strand
TCGGAGATCCACCGGCTCGACCTTCAGTTGCGAGCGACCGGACTCGAGCTCCGAAATGGTGAGCAGATCTTCGACCAACAGGGCCAGACGCTGCGCGTTGCGGTCAATGATGCGCAGGAACTTCTCGTTGAGCGCGGGATCGCTTTTGGCGCCTTCGAGAAGCGATTCCGCAAACCCCTGGATCAACGAGAGCGGGGTGCGCAGTTCGTGGCTGACGTTGGCCACGAATTCCTGCCGGGTCCGCTCGAGCTGCTTGAGGCGCGTCAGGTCGTGAAAGACAAGAATCAAACCGCCCGATTCCCCGCCGCCATCCCGCAGGGCGGCGGCGTTGACCGCGACCCATCGCTCCTCGTCGCCCGGCAGCTTCAGCTCGAAGCCGCGCACGACGGGCTCGTGGGTCAGGCGCTCGACCAGCGACGCCAGCTCGTGCGAGCGGACGGCCTCGATCAACGGACGCCCGGCGAACTCGCTGCCGAGGCCAAGGAGACGGGCGCACGCATCGTTGGCGAGTCGGATGCACCCCTTCGCATCAAGCCAGAGAACCCCGTCGGCCATGCTGTTCAGAAGGGCGTGCTGCTCGGCCCGCGCGCGCGTCTCGGTCTCCCCCAGGCGCTGCCGCAGGGCGTCGCGCTCGGAACGCGCCCGGGCGTCCTGACGCGCGCCCCTGCGATGCCAGTACACCTGCGTCGCAATCAGCGCCGCAGTCAGAAGGAGGATCAGCGGCAATTCCATGGCACCGGATGCTCAGGTCCTGTCAGGCCCCTGCGCCGTGCCCGGCCCGAAAACCTGATGCCGGGTCGAGGACACAAATGCCCGGGCCTGGGCAAACAAGGCCCGCTCGGCCGTCCCGCGGCCAAGACGCGCATTTGTCATTCGATGAACCGATAACCGACACCGCGAACGGTGTCGAGGTGCTTGGCGGCCGGGCCGAGCTTTTCCCGCAGCCGACGCATGTGCGTGTCGACCGTGCGCGTGTCGATCAGGCTCTCGTAATGCCAGACATCCTGGAGAAGTTGATCCCGGGATTGCACCCGCCCGGCCCGTTCGGCAAGAACGGTCAACAGGCGAAACTCGGTCGCGGTCAACTCGATCGCCTTGCCCTTCCAGAGGACTTCGTGCCTGGGACGGTCGATGACCAGGTCGCCGAGGGCGAACCGCTCGGGCGGGGAGGCCTCCTGTTGATGGCGTTGAAGGACATTCTTGACCCGCAGGACCAGTTCGCGCGGGCTGAACGGCTTGGTGACGTAATCATCGGCGCCCAGTTCGAGCCCCAGCACCCGGTCAATCTCGCTCGCCCTCGCCGTCAGCATGATGATCGGAATGCGGGCCGTCGCGGGGCCGCGTCGAAGGACCTTGCAGACCTCGATGCCGCTCATCTCGGGAAGCATGACATCGAGCACGATCAGGTCGGGCAGAGAGGCGCGGGCCTTCTCGATCGCCTCCGCTCCGTCCTCGGCGCCCGTGACCTCGTAGCCGGCCTGGCGCAGGTTGAACTCGACAAGCTCGAGGGCATCGGGCTCGTCATCGACGACCAGAATCTTGGCTTTCATCGCACATGTCACGCGGGCGGCGCGGTGGACGGATGGGAATGCCGGATATCGACGGCTTCGCGCAAGTAAACGGCTTCCTCGGCGACGTTCTTGGCGTGGTCGGCAACCCTCTCGAGGCTGCGCGAGACGACCATCAGGTTCAGACAGCGCTTGATGTTCTGCGGGCTCTCGGCCATGACGGCTTCGAGTTCGGCCAGGATTTGCCTGTTGAGGGCGTCGACCTCCTTGTCCTCGGCGACCAAGGCTCGGGCCGCGGCGGTGTTGCCCGAGACAAAGGCGTCGAGCGCGTTGCGGAGCATCCGGACGGCGCGTTCGGCGAGCTGAGGGATGGCAGACGCGGTTTTGAGGGCCGGTTCCTGGTTCAACTCGCGGGTGCGTTTGGCGATCTTGGTGGCCTCATCCCCGACCCGTTCGAGGTTCTGTGTGATCTTCATCGCCACCGTGATGAGGCGTAGATCCGAAGCCAATGGGGCCTGGGCCAAGAGGCCGATCGCCAGTTCGTCCAACTCCATCTCCAACTCGTCCAGAACGGTGTCGTCTTCCTTGACCTTCTGGGCGAGGGCGTCGTCGCGGTTCCGCAAGGCCTCGACGGCCCGGTTGACCGCGTTTTCCGCGTAGCTCGCCATGACAAGGAGCCGCTGTTTGAGCACCGACAGCTCGTGTTCGAAATGTTCCATACAAGAGAATCTCAGCAGGGCGCGCCTCGCTAGCCAAAACGGCCGGTGACGTAGTCCTCGGTCTGTTTCTTGGCAGGGTTGGTAAACAGTCGGCGGGTCGCGTCAAACTCGATCAGCTCACCGAGGTAGAAGAATGCGGTGTGATCGGAGATGCGGGCCGCCTGCTGCATGTTGTGCGTGACGATGACGATCGTGAAGTCCTTCTTCAAATCGAGAATCAGGTCCTCGATGCGCGCGGTGGCAATCGGATCCAGAGCGGACGCCGGCTCGTCCATGAGGAGGATCTCCGGCTGGATGGCGATGGCGCGGGCGATGCAGACGCGCTGCTGCTGGCCACCGGACAAGCCGAGCGCGCTGGTGTGGAGGCGGTCTTTCACTTCGTCCCAGAGGGCCGCCTGGCGCAGGCTGCGCTCGACTGTCTCATCAAGCATCCGGCGGTCGCGCATCCCGTGCAGCCGCAGGCCGTAGGCGATGTTCTCGTAAATGCTCTTCGGGAATGGATTGGATTTCTGGAAGACCATGCCAACCCGCTTTCGCAACTCGATCACGTCGGTGCTCGCGTCATACAGATCGTGCCCGTCAATGGCCACGCGCCCTTCGATGCGTACGTTGTCGATCAGATCGTTCATCCGGTTCAGACAACGAAGCAGAGTGGACTTGCCGCACCCGGACGGGCCGATGAATGCCGTGACCACCCGCTCCGGAATGCTCAGCGTGATGGTGTCCAGGGCCTTGGCGCGGCCATAATACAAGCTGAGATTCTCGATGCGGATCAGCGGCGCGGCGGCCGGCGAAGCGTCGTCTGCGCCCTGGCGCAGGCCTGCCGCGACGCGGATCGTTGGGGTGCGGTGCTCCGCCATAGACAGGAGGGATTATCCGTGCGCCGCCCGCAAATGACGCCGAATGCGGGCGCGGATGAGGATCGCCACAAAGTTGAGCGCGAAGGTTAAGACCAGAAGCACAAGCACGGTCCCATACAGGATAGGCCGGGTCTTGTCGATGTTGGGGGACTGTGTCGAGAGGACGAAGACATGGTAACCGAGGTCCATGAACTGGTCGGTCAGTGATCTGGGCAAATCGGCCATGAAATACGCCGCGCCGGTAAAGAGAATCGGCGCCACTTCGCCGGCGGCGCGGCTCACGGCGAGAATGCCGCCCGTCATGATGCCCGGCAAGGCGTTGGGGAGCACGATCTTGACGATTGTCTGCAGCTTGGTGGCCCCGAGCGCCAGGCTCGCTTCGCGCAAGCCCAACGGGATGGCCCGCAAGGCCTCTTCCGTGGCCACGATGACCACCGGCAAGGTCATCACGGCCAGGGTCATCGAAGCCCAGATCAGGGCCGCCTTGCCCCACACCGGCTTGGGATTGTCCGGATGCAGCAGTGCGTCCATGCCGCCGCCCACAAAACCGATGAAGAATCCCAGCCCGAACAGCCCAAACACAATCGAGGGCACCCCGGCCAGATTGTTGACCGCGCCCCGGATGACGCGGGTGATCGGCGAGGTGGTGTGCGCGTATTCGGTCAGGTAAACCGCCGTGACCACGCCCACCGGAATCACGAAGATGGTCATCAGAATCACCCGCGCCGAAGTGCCGAAAATCATCGGGAATATCCCGGCCTTGGTGACGTCGAACATGTCCGACTCCGTGCCCCCGCTGACGAAGCGCCAGGAGATGGCCGGCCAGCCGTGCATGGCAATGTTGCCCAGGATCACAGCCAGGATCGCCAGAATCAATAGTGTCGCCAGCCCCGTCAGCCCCGTGCAGGCAAACGACACCCAGTCGAACGACTTCAACGTGAAGTCGGGTCGCTCGCTATGGACTCTTGCGCTCAATTCTGCGATGTGTGCTCTGAATTCGAGATGGCCCGCGCCGCGCCTCACGCGCGTTTGCCTTCCAGCCGCTTCTTGAGGCGCTGGATGACCAGGTCGCCGGCGAGGTTCGCAAGGAACGTCACGGCGAAAAGCACCGCCCCCAGCAGGAACAGAATGCGGTAGTGATGTCCGCCAAAAACAGTCTCGGCCAATTCGGCGGCAATGGTGGCCGTGATCGTGCGGGTCGAATCGAACAGATGGCAGGAGAGGATGCTGGCGTTGCCGCTCGCCATCAGCACCACCATCGTCTCCCCGATCGCGCGGCCGAAGCCAAGCGCGACCGCGGCGAACACGCCCGGCACCGCGGCAGGCAGCACGATCTGCCACGCCGCTCGCCACCGCGAAGATCCCAGCGCCAGGGCGGCCTCGGTGTAGGTGCGCGGCACGCTGGTCAGGGCGTCCTCGGCGATCGAGAAGATCACCGGCAGCGAGGCCAGGCCGAGGGCGATCCCGGCCACGAAGGCATTCAGGCGGGAGGCGTAACCGAACACGTTCTGAAGGATCGTGGCCATGACAATCAGCCCGAAGAAACCGAGCACGACCGAGGGAATGCCCGCCAGCAGCTCGATGGCGGGCTTGATCCACTCTTTGAGCCGCGGCGAAGAAAGCTGCGACACGTAAAGGGCCGCCGCCAGGGCCAAAGGCACGGCAAAGAGCAGTGCGATTACCGTGGTCTTGAGGCTGCCCACAATCAGCGGAACGATGTTGTACTTGTGGATCGCCGAGACGGGCTGCCAGATGTAAACGGGATGATCGTATCCAGTCCATTGGTAGGGAAACAAGAGGTAGCGCCAGGCGGCCGTGTTGACGGTGGCGTCCTTGTCCTCCGGGGCTTCCGCGGCGATTTCCTGCTTCAGCTCCATCAGGAGTTCGAGCGTCTCCCGATCCTTGCCCGCAAACTCGGCGGGCGTCAGTCCCAGATACTGCCGCAGCGCTTCCGGGCTCAGGGTGTCCATCTGGCTCGGAGGGATCACCGCGGTCTCGAGCGCAGCGGCGCTGGACATCCGCCCCAGGAGAATCGGGAGCGCCTCGCGGGTGACGAATACGAAGATCAGAAAGATCATCACCATCGCCGTCAGCGACACCAGGAAGATGAGTTTCTCGGCAATCCACTCGCCGGGCCGGGCCCGATACCCCCGCTCGAGGCCCATCCAGCCTTCGCTCCGCCGTCCCAGTTGCTGACGGTGTGGCATCGCTCGGATACTAGAGAAGATGAAGCGCGGCTGACAAACTCCAAAACCGATGCCGGGGTTCGCTAACGCTCGACATTCAGCGCAGTGGATGGTTCAGAGCGGAACCCTCGGACTCGCGTGGCCGGCGCCGAGCGTTGGACCTTCTCCTCTCGGCTCATCCGAAGATCCCTCACTGACGCAACTGCTTGGGCAACGGAAAGTAGCCAATATCCTTGACAACCTTTTGCCCTGCGTCGCTGCGAATCCAGTTCAGGTAGGCGGCGACCTCACCCTTGTCCAGGGCCGGGTTCACGTAGATGTAAAGGTAGCGCCAGATGGGATAGGTGCCCGCAACAACGGTCTCCTCGCTCGGTTCGACGGCGGCCCCGCCTTTCTCCTTGCTGACTTTGATGTGCTTGGCCCCCGCCCCGTAGGCGGCCCCCCCGTAGCCGATGCCATTGGGCTCGCCGGCGACCGCCTGAAGAACCTGGGCCGTGCCCTGCAGGGTCTGTGCGCTCGAAGCAAAGTCCTTGCCCTTGAGCACGTGCTCTTTGAAAAACTCGTAGGTGCCAGAGCTGTTCTCGCGGCTGTACAGCACGATGGGCTGGTCTGTGCCGCCCACTTCCTTCCAGTTCCGGATCTTGGCCGTGAAGATGCCTTCAAGCTCCTCGATGCTGATCCGCTCGATCGGGTTGCTCTCGTGGACGTAGATCGACAGGCCGTCGAGCGCGACTTTGTACTCCGTGGGCCGCTTGCCAAAGGCCTTCACGCAGGCCTCAATTTCCTTGGCCCGGATCTTGCGCGAGGCATTGCAGAGATCCGTTGTTTGATTCTGCAGAGCGGCGAACCCGGTGCCGGTTCCCCCGCCGGTCACCTGGATCTTGGTGGCCGGATTCTGCTGCATGTACACCTCGGCCCATTTCTGCGCCAGAATCACCAGGGTGTCGGAACCCTTCACCGTCAGGTTTCCAGCCCCCGCCGAGACGGCGCCGGCCACCATTGCGAGCACGAGTGCGATGGATTTGCAGTTTGTTTTCATGATCGTGTTTTCATGCACTGTTCCGGACGCAGATGGCCGGCAAGTGTCGGTTGTGTGACAGTCAGGTTAAAACTTCAGAACCGCGTCCACCTGGAGCCGGTGCATGGTGCTGTCGCTGCCAGGCAGGTATTCCTCGATGAGATCGAGGCCAAACCATGTCATGCTCAAAGTCAAGGGATCGAGCGGCGAATAACTGGCCTTGACCACGTGGCCTCGAGCGTTGGTGCCGGCCCAGTACCCGGCGCTGCGCGCCCGCGCATACTGGGGCGCCGTGGCCGCCGGCGAATGAGCGTAATAGGCGCCGAAATCCGAATCCGTCAACTCCTCCCACCATGCGTCGCCTTCGAGCACCTTGTAGCGGTAGGTCAGCTCCCACGTGCGTCGTTTCCCAGCCTTGCCCAGAGTCACGCCGGCCTGATAGCCCCGGTTCATGTCCTCCGCGGCGCTGTTGTACAGATACTCCCCAAACACCTTGATCGGGAACGCACCCGCATAGAAAGGAAAGACCCCGAATGTGTAAGTGAACGCCGCGTCGGCAACCAGCGTGTCGTAGCCAAATTCGGGCTCGTCAAGCCCTGCATATGCCTCCGAATTCCCGGTGTAGCGCACGTGGCGGCGGTTTCCCGCGTTGATGTCTGGCACCGCGCTGCTCGGAAGATTCTCTTCATTCTGGATCGTAAAGAAGCCGATACCGGCACTGGTGCCGACCTTCGGGGACCAAACAGATTCGAGGCGGAGTTGGCTCCCGAGCAGAAACGGATCGGAGCTGGTGGACCCGATTTCGTCGAGGACAAGTTCCCCCAGATTCAACTTCAGCGCATGCCTGTCATTGAGCGTGTAACTGATCTGCTGCGCTGCGCCCTCCGGCGTATAGTCGTTGTCGAAGAGCATATCCGAGAGCACGAATGGGTTCTCCATCTTGCCGATCGTCAGCACGCCTGTCCAATCCGGACGATTGATCGCCGCCCACCGCGCGTACGCCAGATCGAGGAAGATCCCCTTCTTCGAGGCGTTGTTCTGCAGACTCTGGTTGTTCGAGATCGGGTCGGAGCCCGAAGTCAGCCCGGACGCGTTGTCGAGGTCGCCCGATCCCAACCGCACCCCGACTTCGAGGTTCTCGATCAGGTTGGCCGCAACACCTAACCGGAGGCGATACCGCCAGCGGTTGCGATCGATAAAATCGGGGTTGTCCCCGTAGAAACCCTCGAAACGCCCCCGAAAATCGCCGTTGATCTTCAGCGCCGTGACCCACTCAGGCATGCCGCTCTTGACCGCGTAAGCCTGACCGAATCCCTTGTCCGCCTCCTCGCGAAGTTCGTTGCCTTCCTTGACCGTCAGGATTCCCTTCTCGACCAGCTTGTCGATCAGCGCGTCGGATGATTGGGCTCGAGCGGACGGCAGGCTCAGGCCCGCGATCGCCACGCCGATTCCCAACAACTGGGTGCAGAGGTTCGTGCGTCTCATGATGCGTCCGGATGAGTTGTTGCCCGTTCAGCTCCGCCGTTTTGGCGGGCTTCAAGACGCACATGAGAATCCCCCTGCTGTGTGCCGACCAGGCGGCTGCGCGGTTACGATTGGGCAACATCCAATTCAGGACCGCGCTCTCTCACCCCACGACATTGACCTGCAAATCCCGCATCGTCGCCAACTCCCCCAACGCTCCCAATCCACGCAGCGGACGCGCCCCATCCCGCCGCCTCACCCCAAACCGGTCCCGAAACTCCCGGAACACCTCGTTCACATAGTTCCTGGACCCCAGCACCACCCCGTCGCTGAAATACCTCACCCGCAACCGCAACACCTGGCCCAGCTTCAACTCCCCCTTCCTCTTCAACTCACGCCTGATCTCCTCCGCATCCAGCACCACCTTCCCCGCACTCCCCGCACTCCCGCTGGTCACCAACAACACCTGCCGATACTCCCGCCCAACCCTCTCCCAATCCCCCCACCCGTAGATGCTCCCCAATCCCTTGCGCGCCAACCCATTGCCCCCCACCGCCTCCGCGTACCCGCACCACCGGTACTCCTTGGGATCCTTCACCAACCCGGCCCGCACCCCATTCAGATCCACGTACGCCGCCACCGCCTGCACCGCACTGGGTTGATCCTCCACCACCACGCTCTTGAACCGCTCCGCCCACAGCGTCCCGTACCGGTTCTGTTGCCGGTTGTACCACTTGCTGAACCGCTGCTTGAGCTCCTTCATGAACCCCGACACATCCCCCATCCGCCCCCGCAAACCCTCCCGCAGATCCTCGGGCAGCGCCCCCTGCTTCTCGAACGCCTTGCGCAGCGTCTGCACGTAGAGGCTCTTCTTGCCGTAGAACTTGAGCGCTCGCTCCACCAGTTGCGCGTCAGTCGCACTGACCTCCGCCCCAATGCGCACCAGCAGGTGGATATGGTTGGCCATCAGGCAGTAGGTGATCACCTCCACCCCGCTGAAGGCCGCCTGCTGCCAGAGCATCTCCCGCAGCTTCTCCTTCTCCAGCGGCCCCAAAAGCCTCTGCCCGCCCACCACGCGCGACATGCAGTGATACACCGCCCCGCGCCCGCTGATCTTGATCCGTGCCATCCGCATACATTGCCTCTCTTTCAACTGACTCCACCACACTCGCCCTTTCCGCAGACGCATCTACACCAGCACCAATGCCATGTCAATAATTAAGAACCTGTCACTTTATCTTTCTTGCTACAACCAACCGTCAACGCACGGTGACGGAGCAGGAGAGGCGGCTGGGGTCGGAAGACTCGACAGCGAGGGCAGGGCCGGGCTTGCCAATCCACCCGGCCCTGCCGAAGAACGGCTACACGGAGTAGGTGCTGCTCGAAACGCGCCCGCCGGCGCCGGTCCAGTTGGTGTGGAAGAACTGGCCGCGGGGATGATCGATCCGCTCGTAGGTATGGGCGCCGAAGTAATCGCGCTGGGCCTGCAGCAAATTGGCCGGCAGCCGCGCGCTGCGAAAGCCGTCGAAGAACGCCAGCGCTGTGCTCAGAGCGGGTACGGGGATGCCCTTCTTGACGGCGGTGCTGACGACCTTGCGCCAACTGCGGACGCAGCCTTTGATGGCCTTCTTGAAGAACGGATCGAGCAGGAGATTCGCCAGGTCCGGGTTCTTGTCAAAGGCCTTTTTGATCTCGCCGAGGAAAACGCTGCGGATGATGCATCCGCCGCGCCACATGAGGGCGATGCCGCCGTAGTTGAGGTTCCAGTGATGCGCCTGGGCGGCGGCGCGCATCAGCATGTAGCCCTGGGTGTAACTGATGATCTTGGATGCATAGAGCGCCTTGCGGATGTCGCCCAGCCACGCGACGCGGTCGCCCGCGAACTTGGGATTCCCCTGTTTAAAATGCTTGGACGCCAGCACCCGCTGGTCCTTGAGAGCCGACACGCAGCGGGAATAGACCGCCTCGGCAATCAGCGTGATCGGAATACCGAGATCTTGAGACGAGATCACCGTCCATTTGCCGGTGCCTTTCTGGCCCGCGGTATCGAGGATCTTGTCCACCAGCGGCGTGCCGTCGTCGTCCGTCTTGGCGAGGATGTCGCGGGTGATTTCGATGAGGTAGGACTCCAATTCGCCCGTGTTCCACTCCTTGAACACATGATGCATCTCGCCGGCCGTCATGCCCAGGCCATCCTTCATGATATGATAGGCCTCGCAGATGAGCTGCATGTCGCCGTACTCGATGCCGTTGTGGGTCATCTTGACGTAGTGGCCGGCTCCGCCCTCGCCCACCCAGTCGCAACAGGCCTGCTCGGGCCCGCCCGCGGCATCGGCGACCTTGGCCGCAATGGCCTGGAAGATCGGCTTCACATGCGGCCATGCGGACGGGCTTCCGCCCGGCATGATGCTCGGGCCGTGGCGAGCCCCTTCCTCGCCGCCGGACACACCGGTGCCGATGTACAGGAGGCCTTTGGACTCGACGAATTTGGTGCGGCGGATGGTGTCCTCGAAGAGCGAGTTCCCGCCATCGATGATGATATCCCCCGACTCGAGCACGGTCAGGAGTTGGTCGATCAGTTCGTCGACCGCTCGTCCGGCCTTGATCATCAGCATGACCCGGCGCGGGCGTTTGAGGAGGGCGGCCATCTCGGCAAGCGAGTGGGCGCCCACGACCTTCGTCCCCCTCGCCTCCTGCGCCAGGAACTCGTCGACCTTCGACACGGTCCGGTTGTAGGCCACGACCGTGAAGCCGTGGTCGTTCATGTTCAGAATCAGGTTCTGGCCCATGACGGCCAGTCCGATAACGGCAATGTCAGCTTGTGGTTCCATAATCAGTCCGCGGTTCTCAGACGAGGCTCTTCAAATGTTGAATGGATCGTTCGGCCTGATCGATCGTTCCGCACTCGACCGAAAGCACAATATCGCGTTTGGCTTCGCGGCACAGCCGGATCACTCGGGTCCAGTCGATCACGCCCTCTCCGCAGGCGCAGCCGACGGCGGTGCCGGTGACCTTGCCGCGCTCGGCCGATCCCTGCTGCACAGAAATGTCCTTCGCGTGCAGGTGGACCAGGCGCTTGACGACCCGCTTCAGCCACTTGTAAGGATCGTGTCCGCACAAAAAGGCGTTGCCGGTGTCGAAGTTGATGCCAATCGCGGGGCTTTTCACCAGCTTGTGGATACGGTCCAGGCCATCCGGGGTCTTGCTGTACTGCTGGTGGCACTCGAGCCCGATCAGGATGCCGCGCGGTTCGGCCACCCTGGCAGCTTCCATGAGCGTGTAGCGCATCAGCGTGAAATCCTCCTCCTCGGTCGTCCAAGGCTGCTTGCGGCCCTCGTCGGTGTTGACCACGGGCGCGCCGCATTCGGCGGCGAAGCGGATGGCCTGTTTGAGATACTCGACCCCGATCTCGGGCTTGGTGATCGGGGTGTGAGCGGACAGTCCGGAGAGTTTGACTCCCGCCCGTTCGCACGCCCGCTTGATCCGCAGCGGGTCATCCAGCATCGAGACGCTGTGGAAGTAGCCAGCCTCGCTCAGGAGCTCGCGGCCCCAGTGGACCATCGGCTCGATATGGGTGTATCCGAGTTCCGCCGCCTTCTCAACCCCCCACTCGAACGATTGATCGGCGTGCCGGACGAACTCCATGTTGATGCCAAAGTAGATTTTGCTCATAGGCGATGCGTGGATCGTAGGTCACCAGGAGCGGGTGACGCAAGCGCGATTGGATCGGACCTCCGCATAGGAATGGGGGATTCATGGGGAAGGCGCCGAGCAGAGGGGCCGCCTGGGGACAGGTCCATGATGGCCGGGGAGCGATTGCTCCCCGGCCATTGCGGCTTCACGGCAAGCCGATACCGACGTTACTTTTTAAGCCGATAGAACTTGGCCGCCCCGGCGGGATCGAGCGAGACGGGGCTTGTTGCGGTCTCGTCCGTCCACTGGCCGACGATGCTGGTTGCGGACTGCAGCGTGGCGCCGCTCTCCCAAGTCAAGACGATCTTGCCGGCTGTGAACTGCATGCCGAGCGTACCGGCATCGCTCGGTCCGGACACCACGACCGTCGAGAGGTCCTTGCCCGCCTGGCCGGCTTCGAAAATTGCGGCCACTTCCTGCGGTGTGAGCACGCGGCGCCAGATCCCGATGTCGTCGAAGGAGACATCGCTGAATCGGGAGCCGTAGTCGCCCGCGCCGTCCTGGCCGATATTGGTGGCCAGGCCGGAGGGGGTGTCGACGTTGTTCTGATCGGCCGTCATCGGACGGGCGTCGCGGAGCACGCCGTCCACGTAGGTGGTGGCCGGCCCGGTGCGATTAAAGGTGATCGCGACATGATGCCAGGCGGCATCCGAGAAGGTGCCCGCCGGGCCGTCGTAATCCTTGCGGCTGCCCGGAGGCCCCGCGAGGTTCCACTGCAGGTGGCCGTCGCCGTCGGTGGCCACGACGTAGCCCTGGTTCCCGCCGCTGTCCCAATCCTTGTTGCTGATGAACGCCGGGTCACCGCTCCAGGTCACGGCCTTGGTCCAGAAGGCGACCGAGAAATCGGTGGCCTGGCCGAAGTTCAGATCAGCCGGCGTGCCCAGCGTGACGTAGTCCGCGTCAGAGGCCAGTTGCATTGCCTGACCTGCTTTGCCGGCGTCGTAGGCGACGGTCCCGACCGCGGTGCCGGCGTTTCCGCGCCCGCTCGCATCGTTGAGGTTCCCGTCCAGCTTGAGGTGTGCCACGAGGTCGTCGCCGATTGCGCCGGTAAACACGGTCACTCTGGCTTTCGCGCTGGTCACCGAACCGCCCGCGTTGGTGATTTGCACCGTGTAGTCGCCGGCGGCGGCGGCTGTGGCGCTGGCCAGGGTGTAGGTTGAGCCCGTCGCTCCCGGAATGTCGGCGTCGTTCAGCTTCCACTGATACGCGAGAGGCTCCGTGCCCGTCGCCACAACTGTGAGCGTGAGGGCGGACCCGGCCGAGATGACGCCGCCGACCGGCTGGGTGGTGATTTCCGGCTTTTGCGGCGCCGTGATGCTGTAGAAGCCGACGCTGTCGACGCCGAAGAACCAACTCCCCGTGCCGGCCTGGAAGAAGCGGACTTTGACCTGGCTCTTGTTGTCCGCTTGGGGCAAACGGAACCGCTCGATGCGCTTGGATTCCATCTGGTCGTCGTTGATGCGTCCGCTGACGTACTCGGTCAGGCTCGGCCACGTGTCGCGCGCGGCCTTGACGAAGGCGCCGTAGGTCAATCCGACCGTTTCGCCCGAAATCGGGTCGATGTACTGCGCCGTGTCGGCGCGCGCGGCCGTGAGGGTCGCTTCGGCGTCGACCGTGCCGTCGCCTTTCAAGAGCAGGTCGTCCTTGTCCACCATGTAGACCACCGGCAACCAGGTCGTGCCGCCGTCCACCGAGTACTCGACACCGGCGACGTTGTCCTGGTTCTGCGTGTAGATGCTGTGGTAGACGAGGTAGACGTCCGTCTTGCCGGTCAGGTTGACATTGGGAGTGAAGAGTTCGGCGTACTGGCTGCCGCCGCGCACATCGGATTCGTGGTAGGCGAACTGGTTCTCGATCAGACTCTCGATTCGCACGCCGTTGATGTAGGCTTCGGGGGTGTTGAGACGATGGGCGGCGTTCCAACCGCCGGCGATCCCGATGTCCGCGACCCGCTGCTTGCTGATGACCACCCAGAGCCGGTAGCTGTCCGAACCCGGGTTCGACAGGTCTTCAGAGCCAGTCGGTTCAATCGGACTCACGGTGGTCCAACCGGCCGGCATCTCGCCTTCCGCCACGGTGTCGAAGGTCTCGAGCCAGATCGGATCCGGCAGAACATAGTCGGCATACGGAGCCACGGTGTAAGTGAGCAGCGCCTCGCGGGTGCCGCCTGTCGCCGTCGGATCGTTGAAGGTCAGTTTGTATTCCTCGACCGCATTGGGCTCCGGGCGCAGAGCGGGCTTGTAGGTCACCTTGGTGAGACCGCCTGTTTTCGGGCCGACGGTCGCGCTGGCCGTCACGTCGGTCCCATTGTAATACACCTTGAGCGAGGCGGCATCGAGAGCCGTCGAGCCGTCTTTGATGACGGCCTGGATTCCCGAGGAAGCGCTGACGCTGATGGCGTTGGGCAGAGGCGAAATCGCATAGACGGATGGTCCTGTGACCGCCGCGCCGGCCTTGAGGGCCCGATAGGACGGAGTGGCGCCCCAGTCGTTCAGGTGCACCCGGGTCGCCGCGGAGGTGTCGGCGGGATCGGCCGTGTACCAATTGAGCGAGTAGCCGCCGCCGCCTTGTTCGTAGATCACACGGAACGCATACACGCCCGCCTTTGTGATCGTGAAGGTGGCCACCTTGTCGGCTGTGCTCGGGCTCTCGACCAGGACGAGTTCCGAGATGCGGTCAAACACATTGCCCACAGTCAGCTTGGCGCCGTCGTCGCCGGTGATCACCATCGCGTAGGTTCCGGGCTGGTACTCGATGTAGGTAATCGCTTCGAGCGCAATGTTGATGGTGGTATTCTCGATTCCGGGAATCCCGGGAAACCACCCGGCCGAATAGGCGATTGTCGCCGCCTCGTCGTATGTGCCGTCGGCGTTGAATACGAACTGGCCCATCCCCCAGAAGTCGGTGAGATCGGCAATGTTCTCATAGGGGAGGCCCGTGGCGGGATTGATCAGGAAGCCGCCGATCTGGTTTTCGGCGCGGGCGATCGTGTTCCCGAGTTCCGCGCCTGTCGCTTGGAACACGCGGACGACAAAGCCCGGCTTCTCCGTGTCAACTGAGTTCAAAGGCAGCGCGAGCGACTCAGGAATCACTGTCTGCGCCTGAACCAACGCGATGCCCATGCCCGCCATGGCGCCGAGGCCAATGGCTGATAGAAACCTGCGATACGTTTTGAGTTTCATCTGGTTATTGTTGAAGAGGTATTGCTTCTGCGCATCGCATGGTGCCAAGCGATGCGGCCAGACGCCACACTTTTCTTGGAAACCCTCGAAGAGCCGGCGCATCTGGTTGTCGCCGATGTTCCGTCGCCCGGTGAGGACTGCCTGCCGCCTGCCTGTGCCGGCACGCCGGACGCGGCCTGACTGACGGGAATCGGAAGGCGAGCGGTTGCCCGAGCGATGCGCCGGTCCCGTCCGCCATCTGCGCCTCACCGCCAGTCGCGCCAGACCTCGTTGGCGGCCCGGCGCAGAGTCTCGACCGTCCACCCAGTTTGATCCGGCCGCGGCGCCGAACTGCCGGGACACGCGACCAGGAAGACGAGTTCCTGCCGTCCGTTGGGCGGCAAGGCCAGTTCGTATTCGATGAGTCCCGCCGAATGGAGCGACTGGTCTTTGTCGCCGCCCACGTCGACGTGCCGCAGCGCCTGAATGGTGCTTTGCCCCGCGATCACGCGGTCGATCGCCGGAGGCGATCCTTCCGGGAATATCCAGATGACGTTGAGGATCGGGTTGAGGTCGGGCGCACCGGCCTTGGGAAGGACGGCAAGATCGAGACAACCGTCCTTGTTGACATCCTTGGCTTCGAAGAGCACAGCCCCGGGCTGGTGCTGGCCCCAACGCGCGATCGGATCGATTTCCTGCGGCGCGGCGCCTTCGAGTCGGCACACGACGGGCCGTTGGCCGGACTGGGACCAATGGCTTTCACAGAATCCCAGGACGACGTTGAAAGCGGCCCCCGGAACAACGTTGAAACGGTACTCGATCGGCACGCCTCCCAGACCGGCGCGGATATTCCGGAAGGCCGGGTCGCATGCGCCTTCCGGTCTGGCCCACCCCGGCAGCGAAACCGCGTCGTCCCGATAGCCCCAGTCTCGCGTTTTCTCAGTCACGCGCGGCGTTGCGGGCAAGGCAAGGATCGGACGCCCGCCTTGCAGGACGGTTTTCGCTCCGACGCGCACATTCGCTGGCAAATCGAGAGCGATCTTACAGGCGCTCGCGTGTCCGCTGGTCGCCTCGACGGCCACGGTCAGCACGTCGAGGCCACTGGGCCAGACCGGCGCCCGGAATGCGGTCAGGAGGCAGGTGATCGGCCCCAGATTTTGGCGGGCTTCCGCCGCCGGGATCCGGCCATCGAGTTTCACCTCTTTCACTGCAAACCCCTGGTCTGGGGCGAGGCCTTCTCCAGTCAAACGGAATCCGATTGCCCCCCAGTCCTCGACCAACCGCCCCTGGTCGTCCATGCGCGAGGGCGGCAGGCCTGGAGAGTGCAGTGCGACCTGGGCCAGAGCCCCGGACGACAGCAGCAAGGCGAGCGCGAGTCGGACGCCGAGCGCCCTGGCTGAGCGAGGGGTGAAGGCGGGATCGGAGTTGTGGGCTTCCTGGAAGTTGTGCCGTGTGAGAATAGTGTTCATGGATTGCTCACGCTGTCGCAGGGGTGCTGTGCTCGGGCGAGTGCACCACACGCATCCCCATCAACTGGCAGAATCCTTCCACCACGCGCCGGTGATCGCCCAGGGTAACCACCTGGTGGAAGCCGAGAACATCGCGCGCGTCCTCGACTCGATCCATGCGGATCTCGATCGACGTGCGGCATCCGCCCGCGGGCGGCGTGTCGACATTGCTGACGACGCGACCGGTATCGATGATCAGTTCGTTGGTGTTGCTGAAGCGGATGAGGCTGATGGGGGCGCGGGCGGGCCAGAGCACCTGGACCGCCACGCCGAGCGACGATTCGGAGTGGTCGCGAAGGATGTAGGGCGCCTGGGGCTTGGTGAAGCCGTTCAAGCGGGTGCCCGAAGTGCAATGGGCTGCGATCAGGAGGTTCTTCGCCGTCTCGGCCACCGGGTCATTCATGTAGCCGGGACGGTCCAGCAGGTAACTGGTCAGCATCAGCGAAGTCGCCCCGTGCAGATCGGCTTCGCATCCGGCGGTGATCCCTTCGTCCTGGAGCATTGTCCAGGCCGCGCACGGGGGCGTGGGCACGAGTTTCGCGCCGACCATTCCCAGGCAATCCATCGACAACGCATGGGCCTGTTCGTCCGCGAGCAACCGCTTGGCCGTGGTGTAGGCGCGCGCGGCATTGAGGCAATCCTGCCAGTCTGGCTCGACCACTTTCTTGGCCCGGCGACGGAGGGCGGACGCCACATCCTTGACCTCCTCGTTCACCGGCATCTTGTCGAAGAGCTGATTGAAGGTGTCGCGCGGTGTCGCGCGGATCTTGGCGCCCAGACGGTCGAGGACGGTCTCGTTGCGCTTGTCGCCGTGAATCCAGAGGATCCGGCTCTCCTCGAACATCCGTTTGGCGCGGATCATCCTCAGACCGTCCTCGACGGCCGACCAGTCGAGGGACGAGATCAGGTGGACGCCGGGGCGGCGCGAGATGCCGGCCACATGGCCGGTGAACGAAGTGCCGATGGGGGCGAAGATCAGGAGCGGGCAGCGTGCGTCCCTGGCCAGGCGTTCCGTCCATCCCCAACATCCCATGTGCTGGAGGATCACCAGCAGAGCGTCGGGTTGGCGTTGGTGGACGCCTTGGATCAGCGAAGCGACGCCCGCGTCGGCCTGGACCGGGGCCGACTCCTCGTACAGGTCGATCCCCAGCCGCTGGCACGACTCGCGCAGGCGCCCCCTGTATTCGGCCTGGTGCCTGTCCAGGTCATAGGTGGTGCCCGGCCAACCGAGCCAGTACGGACGCGGCATTTCGAGGATCGCGGCATCGATTCGGACTTTGGGCCTGGGCCGCAGAGTGGCGGGATCCACGAAGTCGGGGGCCGGCCTCCGCTGCTTGGCCAAGGCGGGCATGATCTGGCCGCTGAAACCGAGCCCGGCCGCGGCCATGCCGACCAGTTGCAGGCAGCGTCGGCGCGAGAGACAACCGGAGCAGTGTTGGTGAGGGTGAGGGTGGTTCATAGGTTTAACGGCGGAACAGATTCTTGAAGCGGGTCCCGGGCCGGGCGGGCTGAGGATTGATATAGCGTCCGACCAGGTACTGGCTGCGGGCGGCGTTGAGCGCCATGATGAAGGCATCGTACGACTCGAATCGATCGGACGGTTTCTTGGCCATCGCGCGGACCAGCGCATCGCTGGTGGGGGCTGTGATGTCCGGGTTGACGCGGTCGGGCGGCGTAAGTGGCGTGTGCACGTGGGCGGCGACCACGTCTTCGACCGTCGGCGCCTCGAACGGCACGTGTTGCGTGATCGCATGGTAAAGCGTGCCCGCCAGGCTGTACATGTCCGAGAGGAAGTTCTCCTGTTCCCGCCGGATCTTCTCCGGCGCAATGTAGTACGGCGTGCCCAGCACGGTTCCATCGTGGTCGGATTCGGCGTCCGTGCGGCGAGCGATGCCGAAATCGACCAATTTGGGCTCGCCATCCGCATTGAACAGGATGTTGCCCGGTTTAATATCGCAGTGCAGGAGGCCGTGTTTGAGGGCGGTATCGAGCGCCGAGGCGACCTTGATGCCGATATCGAGCACGTCGAGTTCGGGCACGGGGCCTTTCTCGATGCGGCTGTCGAGACTCCCCCGATCGGCCAGTTCCATCACCAGGTAGGCCTGTCCATCCAGGTCATCGAACGTGTAGATGTGGATGATGTTGGTGTGGTTGAGCTGCCCGCACGCCCGCGCCTCGCGCAGGAACTGGTTCATCCCGTTCTGATCCTGCATCAGCTCGGGGTTCATGAGTTTGACGGCGACATCCCTTTGCAGCGTCGTATCGAATGCCCGGTAGACCGTCGCCATCCCTCCCTTCCCGATGACGGCCTGCAATTCGAACTGCCGCAGGCGCATCGGTATCATGACCAACTCGCCGCATTTGGTGCAGGGCACCGTGCTCAACGGCGGGAGGTCTCCGTCCAGAAAGAGCCTCACCCCGCAGTTCGGGCATGGCACCATGCGCAACTGCCTGCGATCGCCGTTCGAATCACTGACCACGAGAGAATTGTTAGCACGATTCATTCCTGCATCAAGTGTTCAGCTCGGGGGATCCAGCCGGGCCTCGATGTCCGGGCGATGGCGGCGGTTTGCATTTCCGCGGCCAGGCGCTGGGTAAACAGAGTCTGCCCCTCTCCGGTCAGGTGCGTGACGCTTGCGAACAGTTCGTCAGGCATCGAGGCTGGAAGACCGGCGAGCACGGCATCGGCTTTCAACCACTTGGCCCATTGTTCGAGGATGCGCGCGCACGTGGCCTCATGGTCGGGGCGAACGAATGATCTCGGGGCCGGGGTCAGCCCCACAACCAGCCGCACGCCCGAAGGCACGCATTGGCGGAACAGACGGCTTTCGGATTCGAGCCGCTGGGCCAGCCGATATTCAGCGTTGCCTTGCGCCCTGGTGCGGTCGAAGCGTTGCGGATCGATCGCGCTGCCCCGGTGCGCCCCCAACCAGCGTGAGAAGTCGCGGGTAAAACCGTAGAAGCGGCCATACACGCCGGACAGCGGGGCAGGGATGAGCCGGGCCACCAGTCTCCCGCGCACCAGGTTGGCGCCCAGGGCCGTCTGCAACCGGCCCCCGATCCCACCGGCCGTGTGAGCGTCGCGTCCGGCCAGATAGTCCTCGAGTTGGGCGCGGTGATAGGCCGACGGCGCCTGGAGCCGCAGGCTCTCCGGGTGGAGCAGCAACACGACAGTCCCGAGACGCTCGGGGTTCGCATGGGCGTAGTTCCGCACAAGGATGCCGAAGCTGGGCAGATCGAGGTAGCTCAGGAGGCCCAGGTTGAGAGTTGGCTGGCCCAAGTGCCGTGTCAGGTCCGACGCCGACACATCCATCAGGCAGGACGAATCGCCAACCAGGATGACCGCCGCGTCCTGGGCCGACCGGCTGGAGTCCGCCTGGTGAATCAGCAGGGTGCGATCCATGTCGAGTGTCGGTCGGGGCGCCGGCAGCCAGCCCGCGGCGGCCGCAAAACGAAACAGCGCTGCGAGAAGCAGCAGCACACCGAGCGGCGCGCCGGCGATCGCGGCCAAATCGCGCGCCGTGAAGACGCATTGGTGGCTGCGCAGATGGGTTCGTGCGGTGGTCATGGCCTTGGTGGATGTGCCGCCGATCGAACCTTGGGGATTCATGGGTGCCTCAGAACTGAAAGTAGATGAACGGGGCGGCTTCTTTCTGCCAGAAAACGACGATCGCCAGCAACAGAATGCCTTGCAGCAGAGCCCTCATCGAGGCGGGCCAGCGCGCTGGGGCCATGAGATCGCCCGCCCGGGCCTGCCACACTTGAGCGAGCGCCAAGGGGAGCGTGAACGCCGTCAGGTTGATCAGATAACTCAGTCCCCAGGCCGGCCACTCCCAACAGGCCAGGGCGGATGTCAGCTCGACGATGTGCGCGAGCGACCCGGCGCGAAACAGGAGCCAGCCATACAGCACAAAGAGCATCGTGGCCGCCCACTGCAACAGCCGCCACCGCGGGCGGTCGGGCGCAGGGACGTGCGGTTGGGCGGGGCGCGTCAGGACGAGGCCCAGGCCGTGCCAGAGCCCCCAAAGAACAAAGCTCCAGGCCGCTCCGTGCCATAATCCCCCCAGAAGCATGGTCGCCAGCAAATTGAATCGCGTCCGCCAGAGTCCGCGGCGGTTGCCTCCCAGGGCGATGTAGAGATAATCGCGCAGCCAGGTCGACAGGCTGATGTGCCAGCGCCTCCAGAAATCCCGCGGGCTGGTGGCGGCATAGGGCAGGTTGAAATTGAGCATCAGGTCGAAGCCGAGCACGCTGGCCAGGCCGCGCGCGATGTCCGAGTATCCGGAGAAATCGCCATAGATTTGGAAGGCAAAGGCCACCGTGCCGAGTATGACCATGGGCCCCGCCGGCGCCGGATGATCGAACACCATCTCGACGAGCGGCGCGAGGTTGTCGGCAACCACCACCTTCTTGAACATGCCCCAAATCATCAGCCAGGCGCCCTCGATCAGCCGCTGGCGCGTGATGACGCGCGTTTGGGTGAACTGGGGCAAGAGGCGGCTGGCCCGCTCGATCGGGCCGGCGACCAGTTGCGGAAAGAACGCGACGTACGCGAGAAAACTGAGCAGGTCGCGCGTCGCCGGCATGGCTCGGCGGTACACATCGAGCGTGTAACTCATGGTCTGGAACGTGTAGAACGAGATGCCGACGGGCAGAACGATGTTGAGCGTTCGGGGTTCGACATGCAGCCCCAGTTGCGCGAGCAGGACTGCGGCGGAGTCGATGAAGAAGTTGCAGTACTTGAAGAAACCGAGCAGACCGAGGCTCGTGGCGAGGCTCAGGGCCAGCCAGAGTTTGCGGTGTCCCGGATGCGTGCAGCGATCCAGCGCCCGCGCCACGGCGTAATCCAGGAGGCTCGAGAAGACCAACAGCGACAGGAACCGATAATCCCACCAGCCGTAAAAGAGGTAGCTGGCCAGGACGATCAGGCCATTCCGCGCCACCAGGCGGTTTCGAACCAGGTAATAGAGCAGCAGGAACGCCGCGAAGAACTGGAGAAAGACACCCGAGTTAAACAACATGGCGATGGATTGACCCAATCATGGCCTGCGATATGCTAGACCGATCAGTGCGGGTGGCGAGCGAAAACACAGACACGCACTCCGGAACCCGGAGTGCGGATTGCAGGCCGGCCACGCGCCCGCGCGGAACAGGAACTGCATGCGTCGCCGAATCTCAACGGGGTTCACCCTCATTGAACTCCTCGTGGTGATTGCCATCATTGGCATTCTCGCGAGCTTATTGCTGCCAGCCCTCGGCCGTGCCAAGGCGCGCGCCAAGCAAGTCCAATGCGTCAACAATCTCAAGCAGATCGGCCTGGCCACGCTCGCCTACGCCCAGGACAACCAGGGTTTGGTGCCCATCAATGCCCCGCTCGATGCCGGCGTCACCTGGGCCTCGCTCCTGAGCACAAACGAAAACCTCCGTCCCCTCGAACTCTTCCTCTGCCCCACATACCCCCCGCCCAAGCTCACCAACTGGATCCGCACCTACGGCGTGCGCCTGGACCCGCCCACCAATTACACCCGAGGCGCCTTCAGCGAACTCCTCCACGTCGACAGCATCGCAAATCCGCTCGAGTATCTCCATGTGGCCGATACCACCAGCCGCGGACGCCAGGGGATCGGCTCGCAACAATTCTACTTCTTCCGCGCGGCCAGCGAGAATGAAGTGCATGCGCGCCATTCGCAGAGGGCCAACGGCCTGTTCCTCGATGGACACGTCGAAGGCTGCAATCGGAAACGCCTCGAGAGCCTGGGCATCACCGCTCTCTTCGAGGCCGACACCATCCCTGGCTACTTCGGCGGAGGCGGGTGAGTGGGGCAACGGTTCACAACCATCCCGCCGTCTTCCCGGGGATCCGAAACGGCGGTCCTCGTCGGCGCCAGTGAAGCAGCCACATGAAAGCAAAAACTGTCCTCGTCACAGTCCTGGTCGCCGTCGCCGCCCTGCTCGCCTGGCGCATGTTCCGCACCCCCGACCGCCTCGTGCGCGGGCGCGCCCTGGACCGCCGCGAAATCGCCTTGCGCGTTCTGGGCGAACACCTGGCCGGCCAGACGCCCGGCCAGGCAGCGCTCGTCGTGGCCAATCCGTTCGGGCAAATGCCCGGCCAGGCGCGCGCGGTCTACGCCTTCGAGGAGGCAGCCATCCGCGGACTTCGCAGCGGTTGGGGCGACCGAATCCGATTAGTCGGAGTCGACTACCCGGAACTGACTCCCGCAGCCAGACAGGATCCTTCCTCGGTCCCGCTGCCCCCCGACACCACGACGCCGCTCAGTTTTCTCACCGCCCAGGGGGCCTGGGACGCACTCGCGTCAAAACACCCGGACGCCACCCTGTTCGTCAGCGTCATCGGGCTTCCAGCCGGGTTGCAGGCCCTGGATTGCTGGCGCAACCCCACACCCCGATTCGCCCTCCTCCTCCCCGACCTCCGCCTGATCGGCGACGCGCAGGCCATCGCCGCCGCCTTCAAGTCCGGCAAGATCGTCGCCGCCGTGCTCAATCGCCCGGGCGCGCCCCCGGAAACCGCCGCGATCCAACGAGATGACCGCGACGAGTTTGAAGCCCGGTACTTGTTCGTAACCGCGGCGAACATCGATGACCTCATCGAGGTGTTTCCGGCGCTTTTCTAGCCCGCATATTTCGCACCCCGTTGGTGCACAGGGCACTCAGACTTCGCAAGAGGACTCCTATGCGGGCTAGCCAGGCTCCGCTGCCAGAGCGTCCCAGGTCTCGACATAAAGGGCCCGGACCGATTCGTCCACCGCCAGGTCCCGAGGGAGACGCAAGGCTTGAATCAACTCGATCACGTCGGCTTTGTCCTTCAGCCGGCGGTTGGGGCTGTTCGACCAACTGTCGAGCTTGAGCGCAATCAGCATTTCGAGTGAGACAAACCGGGGCTCGTCCCAAACCTCAATGGGCACGGGAAACGGCACCCGGCAGCCCGCCTTGAGCACATGCCCCGCCGGCAACAGGTTGATCAGCACCCCGTTCCGCTTGTCTCTCACCGTGTCGTCGCAGTCCCTGTGCTTGACGAACGGACCCGACAAATCGGCGACCAGCACCTCGACCGCGTCCAGCACGTCCGGCACAACAAGGTCGCAGTCCGTCGTGACGCGGAAGTAGCCGTGTTCCTGGACGGCCAGGCCGCCAACGACAAGATGCGGCACCTCGTGCTGCGCCAGTGCCTCGACCGCACTGCGCAGCGTCGACTCGAGACCCGACGTGCCCGTCGTCTCGCGCAAGTGTAATGCCCCCGCGGTCCGCATAACCCCAACATGCCCGACCGACACCGCTTTGCCAAGAGCCTCCTGTCGGTTCGGAAGGCGTTCGCCCATGGGAACAGCCTGTCACATTTCCCGATCTCTCGGACCCGGCGCGGTTGTGCCGCAGCCCGGATCTGGAACTGCGCAAAGCCTTATGGAACATCCGGGCTGGCGTCGCCGCGTTCGGCGGCAAAGAACCGCTGGTACAGCACAGAGGCCAGAATGGAGATCACGGCAACGCCCAGAAACGCGCCGATGCGGTAGAGGGCTTTGATCGTCACCAGGTCGTGCAGGAAGAGCTTCAGCAGCGTGATTCCCAACAACGCCAGGCCGGCGTATCGCACAGCGCGCAGGTGCCTGCCGACGCCGACGGCGAGCAGTGTCAGCGCGAAAAGAGCCCAACACAGTGAATAGGTCATGTCGCGCGCGAAGTTGCCCGAGAACTGGAATGTGAGCGTCGTTCCTTCCGAGAAATGCTCCGCGATCTCGATGTTGAGCAGCAGAAACGCCAGGACTGTCCCCGCCGTGAACAGCGCCGGCCGGACCGGCTTGCCCCGGAGCAAATGACGCGGCGGCGCCAGGAGCCAGGCCCCCGCGAACAGGCACGCTGTGACGATCCCGTAGCTGTACAGATACCAGTTCCAAATCCCCATCCCGGTCCGCGGATGATAACTGAACACCGCCGGGTTGAGGGCCAGGCGAACAAACGCAACAAACAACAGCGCCACACCCAACCCCCGCAGGCCCGGATGCGGCAGGCGCCGGAACAGCCAGAGCAACGCCACACCCTCGAGCGCCCAACCCACGGTGATCCACTGTTTCTCGAACTGGATCGGAAAGATCAGCGTGATGAAAAAAAGCGCGCTGCCGCCAAACCAGGACAGCACCGTCGTCCGATGCGGAGCCTCTTTCGGCCATCCCCGCGCCACGAGTGCCGCTGCCGCCAGCATCGGAATCGCGAACACCGCGGGCAACAGGCCCATGAACTCGCACGGATATCCGCGCCTCACAGCATCGTGGATCAGAAAGAAATGGAGCGGCGCCGCCAGCGCCGCTGTCGCCCACGGCAACACCGTGTCGGCACAAGCATGCCGGAACAGGAACGGGAACCCGAGGAAAAGGGCGGTGAAACCCGCATTCCACAACACCGGGACAGCGGCAGCGGTCGCGGAGAAGTGGCGCGCGTGCCACACGCACTCGAGCGAGAGCGCGCACATCAGGCCGATCGGCGCCAGCACCGGAAGCCGGAGAGCCGCCGCCAGCCCCAGGAGAAGGACCAGCATCAACAAGGCCAGCCCGTAGGTCGGGCTCGGATCGCTCAGAGGCAATCGCACCGTCATCAGGATCAGCAGGAGAAACGGCAGGACCGCCGACATCGCGGGGATCTGGGCGCGAGCCGCGCTTCCTGCGCGCAGACCGCCGAGAACCAGCGGCGTTTCGGGCAAGTCGCCTCCGCCTCCGCCGGTCGAGGCCGCTTCGAGCCGCGCCAGAATCCTCTCGCTCGCGGCCAGTCCGGCCAGGAAGAAAAACAAGGCGAAGCCGCCGACCACGGCAAGCATCGAGGGCAGGCCGGCCAGTTCAGCCGGCGTTTGGAGAATCCAGACGCCCGCAACCAGCACTGTGAGCGCCATCACGGCAGCCACGCCCAGGACTGCCCCTGTGATCAAGGCCAACACCAGGGCCGCGGCGTCGATGAGCAGCAACGTCGGCCAGAATAGCCAGCCCACGTCCACGCTCCGGAATAGCGGCCACAACACGAGGAGAATCGCGGCCGGCGGAAAGAGGTGTCCCCACCAGACCTTTCGTGCATTCGGGCGCACCCGTTGCAGCACGACCGGGAACGCCGAATGCACGACGGCGAACACCAGGCATCCGCCCAGAGCCCAGTTGAGAAGGTCCTTGGTCAGATAACCGATTGTCCAGGCCGTCAACACCAGAAAGGCGGCGGCTCCGGACGCGATCTGCGCCGGGGCCAGCCGCTGGTTCAGAAGCGCCATCGCCAACGGAGGCAAATCCGCCAATACCAGAAAGCTGAACACCACACCGGACCGCACACCCAGGCTGTGGTGCTGCAGCACCATCAACGCGTAGGCGAAGGTCGCGAATGGCAGCGCGGCGGCGGACGCGGTGATCCACGGACTTCCCTGTTTCGACTTCTCCGCCCACGCGAACGCCCCCAGGAAGAGGAGATTGAACACCGCCAGAATCGTGAATGCCACCCACACCTTGCTGACCGAGAAGAACTCGTGCGTCCACCCCATGTGCGTCAGCAGCGTCCCCAGCGCGCCAAAGGCCACCAGGAAATGCCAGCGCCGCGTCATGGCCACCGCCATCAAACCCGCATCGAGGATCGCCACGTACCCGAACAACCCGACTGGATTGTCCACGCCGGTCGAGAGCAGGGGCGGGGTGAGAAAACCGCCGACCAACCCCAGAATGGCCACGACGAGCGCGTTCAAACGCACGGCAATCAGGAAGGCCGCCACGGTCACGAGCACCATCAGCGCGAACGTCGCGGCCGCGCCGGTGAAATGGTAGTAGGCATGGCAGGCGAAACTCACGGCGTAGAGAATCACCGTGCCCGTGGCGCACAAAGTCTGCGCCGTGGCTTCGTAGGCCTTGCGCTTGAGCACAACCCCGCCCGCCACAAGACCAATGCCGATCGCAAAACCCAAGGCCACGCGAACCTCGGGCGGGATGAGATTGTTCTCGAACGAATACTTGATGAAGAATGCGACCGCGAGAAACAGCGCGAAGCCCCCAACCCAGGCGAAGAGCTTCACGCCCATGAATCGCTCCCAGTCCCGCTTGCGTTCCGGCGCGAACGTCGGACTCTGCGCCGGCCCGAGTGCCGATGGCATCGAGAGCACCCCCGCGCGAACCGGACCCGGCGGCAGCGCGGGCGGCGTCGCTCCCGCCGCCGCAAAGCCTGGCCGCAATGCCACACCCGGCGCCGGCGCCGGGGTCGGGGCGATTCCAGATCGCGACGGTGAATCCGCGGGTCGCTCGAGCGCGGTCGGCTCGATCCCGGGCACTTGCGGTTTCGGCGCGGAGACCGCCACGGCCCCGGCGTCCGCAGCAGTCGTGGACGCGCCGCCACCCGTCTCGCTCGCGCGCCCTTCGAGTGTGTCGACTCTGGTCTTCAGCCGGGCCAGTTCGAGGCGGAGCGTGTCGCGGTCACGGGCCGACTCCGCCGCATGGCGCGACATGCGCCAGGCGGCGAGGATGCAGGCCAAAGGCGCGCCCACGACGCAGCACACCACCAGAACCACGACGAGTTCCATGGATGCACCCTACGCGCCAGACCGATCGGGGCGCCAATTGAAACAACCGGTTTGGCAATCGACCGGGTCAATGGTCCCGCCCCAGCCCGGTTATTTCACACGCTTCGCGAGGACTCCTAACCGGGCTAGTTGGCAAAACCGCGCCCGGAAAGGGACCCAAGAGAAGTCAGCATGCAGGCTAGGAAAGCTCGCAGGTCAGGACCTCGCCTTGCCTGCCATTCGGAGCGCGACCTCGGCGACCCGTTTGCCCAGGCCTTTCGCCGTGGCGCATCCGAATTCGTCCTGCGTGATGTCGTCCTTGGCGTTGTTCCACAGCGTGGCGCCGCTGTGGCCTGTCGGGCGCCCGTCGCCAACGACGATCATCTCGACGCCCAGGACCGCAGCCATAATCGACTGGGCGACGCCTTCCTGGCCGCCGTTGCGCGCGCCGGCGACCGTCAGCACCCCGGCCGCCTTGTTCGAGAGCGCCCCGCTCTTCTTGTACGGCCCGAAGTGTTCGATGAACATCTTCATCATCGCGCTCATGTTGCTGAAATACACCGGCGACCCCAGAATGATGCCTCCCACCGAAGGGTCGGTGATCTTCGCGTGAATCCGGGCGTAGTCGTCCTCGATCTCGCCGCCCGGCACAGCCGGGAGCAGCTTGTAGTCCATCAGCTCGATCAGTTCGGTCTCGATCTCGGGGCTGACGGCCTTGGCGGAATCGAGCGCCATTTGAAGCCCCGCGGCGGTCGTCTTGCCTTTGCGATGGCTCCCGCTAATCCCCACGATCCTGACCTTCGCGTTCGCCGCAGGCGGCGCGTCCGCGGCGCGGGCGGAGACCGCGCTCCCGAGGAGTCCGGCGGCGGCAGCCGCGACTCCGGCAGTCTCGATGAAGTGGCGTCGATTGATGGTGTCGTGTGTTGTCATGGTGTTTTTGGAAGTCCTCAACCTCAGATTCCGCGGCGGCCAAGTCAAGTTTCATTCCGTTTGATACCGGGCTGTTTCATCCCGATCCGGCGCCTCGCGCCCCCTCGCCACGACATCGATCAGGTGCCTGAGTTCGGCCCCGACATCCGCGCTGTCGCGCACCGTTTGGGCGATTTCGCGTTTGACCAGATCGCGGAACCGGCTGCGGAGACGGTGAATGGCCACTTTGACAGCGCCTTCGTTGAGTCCAAGCCGCGCGCCCGCCTCGCTCTGGGGCTGGGCCCCGGCCCCTGTAAGCCACGGCTTCAACACGGCGAACTGCTCGGCTTTGCCCTCGGACGCCGCCTCGGCTTCGAGTTGACGCAAGGCCCGGTCCAAAAGCACGAACGCCCAATGACGATCGAAGGCAGTCTCGACATCCGCCGAGCGCGGGTCGGGCACTTCGAGACCGGGAGAGGTGTCAGTGCCCGCTTCGAGCGGCACCAGCAGCGCTCCTCCGCCCCGCTTGCTCGCGGCGGCGCGGGCTCGGGCGTCGGCCAAAAAGTGCTTCACGGCGCCCAGCAGGAACGAACGGAAGCGTCCGCGCCCGGGATCGGCGCGGTCGAAGGCGCTGCCCGCCAGCACCCGCGCGAAAAACTCCTGCGTCAGGTCGCGCGCAGCCTCGTCGTCCCGTACGGTCGCGCGAATGAAGGTCCCGACTGGCGCATAGTAGGCCTCACACAGCTCGGCCAACGCAGCGTGCGCGCCGGGCGACTGCCCTCGAGCGCGCAGCACCAGCGTCCAACGGGTCGCGACAAAGCCCGCAGCCTGCTGCGGGGCATGGACCGTCGGCACCTCGGTCGCGGCGTCGCCAGGCGGGGCGTCGACTCGGATGGGATCAGTCTCGGGCATTCAACCGCCTTGAGGTTGTACGGCGGCTTGCGCGCTGCGAACCCAGTTCGTGCCGGCGCCCACGGTGTCCGGTCCGCCCGGCCGGACTTCCGGCAGCCCATGCGCGCACGTCCGCACCCGCACACCCACCGGGTACCGGCCCGGGTCACTTGTTTGGAACCAGTCGATTGTCTCGCTGTCCGGCTCGAGCTGCTTCCGGATCAAGGTCGGCTGGGTGAACCCGGATGCCCCGTCCGGAAGGAACAGGTTGATCGTCGCGGCGCTCTGGCCTCCGCCACTCAACGTGATCTGCCAGGGCCCGCGCCGGCCTGGACTGCTGTCCTGCGGCGCGGACTGCAGACGCAGCTCAGCCTCCATCTCCGCCTCGGACGGCGCCAGGGCATGGACCGCAAACCCGGGCAGCGGAACAATCCGACCCGCGTCTCGCGTCACCACTTCAAACACCGCAGCCTGACCCGCGGGGATCCGGTAGTTCCAGGCAACGCCCGATTGGACGTTACCCGCGATGGACATGACAGGAACGCTGGCGCGAGGCGGTTCTATCACTCGCACTGTGAAGAAACCGATGAACGCAGCCAGCAGCGGCACCAGCACCACCGTTAGCACCGGCCAGGTCAGCGCGCCGATCACCGCAAGCGCCTTGCCGCGCAGCGCGCCGCCGCTCCGTCCGATCCGGCGCCAGCTCACGATGCCCAGCACCGTGCCCGCAAGCGCAAGGCCGACGCCGAGCAATCCCAATCCGCCTTGCAGCAACAGCGCGACCTTCCCAAAGCCACCGGGTCCGCTATCAGTCAGTCCGCGGGCCATCAGGATAACGAGCGGCAAACCGAGCACGGCTAACGCCAAACTCAACCCCACCAACACGACACTCCAAAGGGCCTGGGGACACATCCGCCCGACTGGCGCGCCGCTCCCGGCCATCGCCGGGACCGGCTCCGACCGCCGTGCCGCCTCTCCCAGGCCGAAAGTGAGCCGCACATCGCGCCGGCACAACACCACCAGGCCCGCCGCGAAGGCGAGGACTTGCAGCGCCGCTAAACCCAGCGCCGGGCCGGCGCCGATAGACGCCGTTAACGGACTGAGTTCCACCGGGGACCGCAACTGGGCGATAAGGACGAGGGCGGCGAAGATCTGGGCCGTGCCGAGCACCGCCAGGAACGCGTTAACGCACAAGGCCGCCGTCCGCCACCCGCGACTCCGTGTCAGCAACGCCACCCCGGTCACCGCCAGCAGCGCGTCCAGTTGCCAGTAGCGCACGCCTCCCTCGAACGCGATCAGGCTTGGCAGCAACGCCACCCCCGCGAGAGCGAGAAACAGTATCCCAACCCGTTGCTGCCACGACTTGGGGGCAGCGGGCGGACACGACTGCCGCCTCGTCTCGTTGTGCAAGAGCCACCAGGCCAGCAAACCGCCGATAGCCAGGGCGAACACCGCGGGCCAGGCGAAATGAGCGGCGAACCCGAGCAGGGCCGAGATCAGCAGGACGACCTGGGAACCGACGGCCGCGGCCAAAGCCATGAGCACAGCCACAGCCATCGTGCCGAGGATGCGTTGGCTCGCCCAGAGTGAGACTGTCTCCGACTCGTCCAGTTCCGCCGCGGCCACACCCAGCGGCTCCAGCAGGCGGCGCCGATTGACCCAAGCCAGCCACACCACACAGCCGCCGGCCGCGATCGACAGCGCGGTCCAGAGGGCGGGCCCGATTCCGGCGCGGAGCGCGCCGCCCAGCGTTCCGATTAGCAGGCCTGGCAACGGCAGCAGTCGCAACACCAGCAGGGCCAACAGCACCGCCAATCCCATGAGCACAAGCGGCCGATGCTCGGGCCGGATGCGCAGCGGCGAAACGGCGTCTCCGCCCGGCGTTTCACCCTGAACGCGTTCGGTCGGAGGGACGGGCTCTTCGAGTCGCCGCGCGTCCAAGTCAGGGCCGCGCCCGCCTGCGCCGGGGCTTGGGCAAACACCTGGGGCTTGGTCCCCCGATTGAATTGGGGGCTGCGGAGCTCTGGACGAAGCCGGAGCTGCAGCCAGGCCCGCTCCCGGCGCTGCGCCCCCCGAGGTGATGCCCTCGATCTCGGTCTTTACCGCGTCGGCGCTTTGGAAGCGCTTCTCCCGCTCCTTCTCCAGGGTCCGGAAAACAACGTCATCGACCCGCGTATCGACTGGCGTCTTGGCGGAGGGAGGGGCGAACCGGCCCAGCGGCAACTCCCCGGTCAGCATTTCGTAGAAGACCACGCCGAGGGAGTAGATGTCGGCGCGATGGTCGACGTCCTGCGGATGTTCAAGCTGTTCCGGGGCCATGTACTGGGGCGTGCCCACCGCGGCGCCGGTGGCAGTCAGCGTGCCGCCGCTCGGGCGCTCGCCCATCAGTTTGGCAATCCCGAAGTCGGCGATCTTCAGTCGGCCCTTCGTGTCGAGCAGGATATTCTCGGGCTTGATGTCGCGATGCAGGATGCCTTCGCCGTGGGCGTATTGCAGGGCCTCGCAAATCTTCGGCACAATCGCCAGCGCCTGGGCGGGCGTGAACCGCCCCGCCCGCATCGCCTGGCGCAGGTTGGCGCCGTCCACATATTCCATCAGCAGATAGAAAAAACCGCCCGCTTCGCCGAAATCGTACACGGTGACGATGTTGGGGTGATTGAGCCGGGCCAACACGCGGCCCTCGCGGGTGAAGCGCTCCCGGAAGGCGGCGTCGGCAGCCAACCGCTGAGGCAGGAGCTTGAGCGCCACAAGGCGTTCAAGCTTGGGCTGGCGGGCTTTGTACACCACGCCCATGCCCCCCTGCCCGATGCATTCGAGTATGTCCAACTGCGGGAACGAGGACTTCACCACATCGATCGATGGCGGCCCATCGGAGTTCCGAGCCGTTGGCGCCGACTCGGTCGCTTGCGCAACGCCGACCAGGAGACAGCGGGGACACAGCCCCTGCGGCGCCTCGGGCGGCACTTCCGCCCCGCAACTGGGACAGTGAGAAGGTGGCATCGAGTTTGTCATACCGCCCTTTCCTGAGGAATCGACATCCCGAGGTTACACGGATTCGGCACGCCCGGCCATGAATCTTTCAACGGCTTGTGATGCGCGTCATCTGGCCGAGCCCACCTGTCCGGTGGTGAAAATCAATCCTCTTTTCCACGAGGAGTTCCTGTGTTTCCTCGCCCCTCGCTCCCGCGCCTCGTTCATTAGCCCGGATATTTCATAAGGCTTTGCGGGGTCTCATATCCGGGCTCTGGCAAAACCGCGCCCGCACACGCAAAAATGAAGTTCGGAGCATTTCGAAATCTCGCCGGTCCAGCGACACTCTGTTGCCCGGTTCCCTCCCTCCACTCGGGCGCGGTTTTGCTTTTCTAACCCGCATAGCAATCATCCTGCGAGGTCCGACAGCCCTGGGCACCGACGGGGTGTGAAATATGCGGGTTAGAATCCTCGCCCCCCTTCAACGCAGCACAGAAACTTGACTTGTTTACAACAAGGTTCACCGGTCAAGGATTAGCCGAGCCCACCTGTCCGGTGGTGAGTTCTCAAGGTTTACAAAGTTGACAACCTTGCAAATCGAGGACAGGGTCTGATCGTTATGCCAGCAACACTCGTAAAGAAAGGCGGCAAGCTGAAACTGCCGTCGAACGAGCAGGCGGTGGTGGACGAGTTCACGAACGTCATCCGCAAGCACCAGGACCAGGCGCCGGCTGCGTTGGCGCGGCTGGTTCGGCTGGCCTTCGAGTTCACGCTGGGTGCGGAGGAATCAAGGGATGACAAGCTCGCGCGGGCGCACGTTCGCGGGCTGGGCGCGCGGCAACAACTGGCGGAGGCGGAAGGGGGGAGTTGGTCCTCGGATGACGTGGCGCGACTGCTGGAAATCTCGAAGACAGCGGTTCTGAAGCGGCTGGCTGCCGGTCGCCTGCTGGCGTGGCGGGAGGAGCGTCTTCAGGCCGCCCGCTTCCCGCGATGGCAGTTTGACGAGCACGGGCAGGTGCTGAACGGGCTGGAAGAGGTGCTGGGAATTCTGAACCAGGACCAGCGGCTCGACGCTTGGGCGAAGATCCTGTTCTTTCTGCACGAGAAGCCGAGTCTGGGAGGCCGACGGCCCCTGGACCTGCTGCGCGAAGGCAAGTTGAGGGAAGCAAGCCTCGTCGCCCAAGCGTATGCCGAGTAAATCGACCCCTCCTCGGCCGCTCTATGCACAGGGCGCCGATTTCAACCAGCGGACGATCCCAGTCACCCGCCAGCCCCAGCGCGCCTGGTTCCGGGTGCATCGTTCGGATTCGCCTGCGATTCAGTTCGGAATCCGCGCGCACCATCGGTTTTCCCATCCGAACTGTCCGTTCCCGCTGCTCTACATCGGAGCGACCATCCCGGCGTGCCTCTGGGAGTCCTTCGGCGATGATGTGTTTGGCGGTCAGCGCGTCATCTCTGCGCCCAAGTGGAACGGCTGCAGCCTGAGCCGAATCGCGGTCCCGCAACTGAAAGTCTGCGCGGTCAGCCATGAGCCGACGCGGGACGCCATGGGGGTGGACAAGACCAGCCTCCTGGCGACAGACATCAGCGTTCCGCAGGCTTGGGGGCTGGCGGTGCAGCAACACCCGGCCGCCTTCGATGCCATCAAGTATTCGAGCCGTTTCATTGATCAACCCTGCCTGGCCCTCTTCGAGCGCGGAGGAATGGCTGCCCAACTCCAGGAGACACTGCTGGGATCGTTGAACAGTCTCGATGCGGCTGTGAATTGGCTCGATGAACGCAAGGCGGCGCTCGTGTAATCACTTGACCAGCGTTTGAGGTCGGTGCGTGCGCCGCCGCGCCCAGCCAAGCGTAAACGGGTCATAAACGGGTCAGTTCTTGATATTGGCATATACGCAGGACAGGCGCGCCGGCACGGGTCATGGCGCGCGGACTGTGAATCGAGTCGGCTGGCAGAGTTGATTCTCAGCAGAAGGGACACGATCAGCCTCTTTGGATTGCTCAACCGGCCGAATCCGGAGAGCGCCGACGATGCCAGGGTCATGCGCCCTGCCAGCGCCGGGTGTGTGTCGTCAACCCAGTTCCCTGCGATTACGGCGAACGATCAGGGGCAGCGAGGGGAGCGAGCCGCTGATGAGATGCGATCAATCGCTGTGCGAATCGGACTCGATCCTTCTATCGCAGCAGGTTCTCGGGCCAATCGGCGACGATGTAGATCATCGCCGCCAGCGAGGCGACGCAGCGGTTGAAGTCGTCGCGATCGAGCTTGTCCACCGTGTCGGCGCTGGTGTGGTGGTACCAGAAGTACCGCTCGCGCTCGGTCTGCAGTTCCATGGTCGGGACCCCTTCCGCGTCGAGGGGCGACGTGTCGGCGCCGCCGCCGCCCGGCAAAATCCTCGTCGCGCCGGTGGCGCCCAGGAGGCTCGTGACGCCCGTCACCACGTCGCGCAGGGGGCCCGCGCCGCTGAACGAGAAACCCTCCGGGCGAAAGACGCCGAAATCCGACTCGATGGCGAGCACATGGCGCGGGAGTTCGGCCAGGTGATTGGTGCGGTAGGCCCGCGCGCCGCGGAGTCCGTTCTCCTCGTTGACCCAGAGCACGAGCCGCACCGTGCGGCGCGGGCGGAGATCGAGTTTGGCCAGGAGCCGGACCGCCTCCCAGGCGGCGAGGCAACCGCCGGCATCGTCCATGGCGCCCGGGCTCAGATCCCAGGAATCGGTGTGGCCGCCGACAATCACGCACTGATCGGGCCTCTCGCGGCCCCTGAGTTCGGCCAGGACGTTGCGCGACATGACGTCCGGCCGCGTCTTCGCCGCCAGCTTCAGGCGCAGCCGAATCCGTTCTCCGCGGTCCTGCCAGCGTTGCAGCAGCAGCGCGTCCTCGACACTCAGGGCGGCGTGAGGGATCCGCGGGACACCGTCCTCGTACCGCATCATGCCCGTGTGGGGCGTCTGCATCGAGAACGGGGTCAGGGAGCGGATCAGGCTTCCGACAGCGCCGGCCTTGGCGGCCTGGATGGCGCCGCGGGAGCGGTAGGGCAAGCCGGAGCCATAGCCGGTGAACGGGTAATTGAACAAAACCAGCCGGCCGCGGGCCTCGGCGGCGCGGTTGGTGAGTTCGGTAAAGTCGCGCACGATGAGCAGGTCCGCCGTGATTCCCTCCGGCGGCGCGGCGACGCTTCCGCCCAGCGCAGTGAGGCGCAGCGGCTGGACGCGCGGCGAGAGCATCTCGAGCGACGCCGGGCCCCGCACCCAGCATGGCACGGGGACCGCCTCGGTCCAGACCCGGTCGAGACGGTCGTGCTTGAGTTCGGACACGATCCAATCGAGGGCGGCTTCGAGGTTGGTGCTGCCGCTCAGGCGCGGGCCGAAGCTGTCACACAGGTACGCGAGGCGGTCGAACGCCAGGGGGCTGTTGGTGGCGGCCTCGATCAACCGGTTCGCCGCGGGGGCATAGACGGACATGCTGGACGGGACCGGCGGGTCATCGGCCGCAAGACCCTGGAGCGCCGCCAGCATCATCCACGCCGCCGCAATCGAGGAAAGGCGCATGTTGCCTCTCGAACCGCTGAGCGAACATGAACCCGTCTCGGAAGGACGAGTTCCGCGAGTCTCTGGCTCGAGACAATCACCGTCACCGATCAGGGCCTCTCCCGCGGCCGCGGGATCGGCCCTCCGAGAAGGCCTGGCCCTCCGAAGACACGGGTGATTCATGGGAAGCGAAGGTTTCTTTTCGAACGCGTTGGGCACGTGCACCGGAAACGTTCAACATCCGACGCTCAACAATCAACTCGAAACCCCACGAATTGACTCAAGTCAAAGGCAACCATGGAAGGGGAGGGGGGGCTGGGGGCCCCCAAACATGTGGCCCCATGCGGGCTACAGAGCGAGGCGCGGGGCGAGGCGCAGAGAGTCCTGAAGGGCCGTTCATGAGGACGGGAATCTGGATTGGTCCGAGGGCGCGCGTCGCTCATCAAAGAGATTTTCCCTTTTCTGCTTTTCACTGTCGGGCGCGGACGCATCATGGAGGGCATGTTTCGGCCCGAGATTCGTTCGTTTCATTTTGTCGGCGTGTGCGGCACGGCCATGGCCTCGGCGGCGGCCGCGATGCAGGACCAGGGATACGTGGTGACCGGTTCGGACGAGAAGGTTTATCCACCGATGTCGACGTTTCTGGCCGAGCGCGGGGTCGAGGTGATGAACGGCTACGCCGAGCGGAATCTGGCGCACAAGCCGGACCTGGTGGTGATCGGCAACGCGATCTCGCGAGGCAACCCGGAGGCCGAGGCGGTGCTCGACCACAGGATGCGGTACTGCTCGCTGCCGGAGCTGCTGCGCGAGTACTTCATCCGGGGCAAGCGCTCGCTTGTGGTGGCGGGCACGCACGGCAAGACCACGACGACCGCGCTGCTGGCCTGGGTGTTCGAGCACAATGGACTCAATCCCAGCTACCTCATCGGCGGCATCCCGAACAACTTCAGCCAGGGCGCCCGGTTCACCGACAGCGACTGGTTCATCATCGAAGGCGACGAGTACGACACGGCCTTCTTCGACAAGCGCAGCAAGTTCGTGCATTACCTCCCCGAGGTCGCGATCATCAACAACCTCGAGTTCGATCATGCCGACATCTTCCGCGATCTCGAATCGATCCAGACCAGTTTCTCGCATCTGATCCGGCTGGTGCCGCGCAACGGACTGGTCCTGGCCAACGGCGATGACCCGAATCTCGAGCCGCTCCTCGAATTCAAGCACTGCCCGATCAAACGGTTCGGTTTTGGCGAGGAGAACCATTTGCGGGCCTTCAAGCTGCGGCTGGGAGCGACCGCCACCGAGTTCGAAACCCCCAACCACAAGTACCACCTCAACCTGATCGGCGAACTCAATGTGCGCAACGCCCTCGGGGTCATCGCCTGCGCCCGGCACTGCGGCCTGACCAACGCGCAGATCCAGGCGGCCTTCAACACCTTCAAAGGGGTCAAGCGGCGCCTCGAAGTCCGCGGCGTCGCCGGCGGGATCGTGGTGATCGACGATTTCGGCCATCACCCCACGGCGATTCGCGAGACCCTCAAGGCCCTGCGCCTCAAGCACCCCGCCGAGAAGCTCTGGGCCGTGTTCGAGCCGCGCACCAACACCACCCGCCGCAACGTGTTCCAGCGCGAACTGGCCGACGCCTTCCTGGGCGCCGACGCCGTTGTCATCGCGCAAGTGGCCCGACTTGAACTGCTGGCGCCCCACGAACGCCTCGACCCCGAGCGCCTGATGGCCGATCTCCAGGCCGCGGGCAAGACGGCTGCCTACCTGCCGGACGTCGACTCGATCGTCGGGCACCTGGCCGGCAGCGTTCAGGGAGGCGATGTGGTCTGCGTCTTCAGCAACGGCGGCTTTGGCGGGCTGCACCAGAAACTCATCGATCGCCTCGCCCAGCGTCGCGCTTGAGACTCGCGCTAACCCGCATCTTTCACACCCCATCGGTGCCCAGGGCGGTCAGACCTCGCAGGATGATTGCTATGCGGGTTAGAGAAGCAAAACCGCGCCCGAGTGGAGGGATGGAACCGGGCAACAGAGTGTCGCTGGACCCGCGAGATTTCGAAACGCTCCGAACTTCATTTTTCCATGTGCGGGCGCGGTTTTGCCAGAGCCCGGATATGAGACCCCGCGAAGCCTTATGAAATATCCGGGCTAACGACTTGACCTTGCCACTGGCGGGCCGAGGGCGACACGGAACCCGACGAAGTGAATGCCGTTCGAGGGCGACATCATAAAGCGATTGGCTGAGCGGGCGTATTGAACCTCCTGGTTCCACCCCCCGCCCCGGAACACCTTGAACTTGCTGCTTGCCGGCCCCGCCGGATCGGTTGCCGGCGTCTCCGGGTACGGCGCGAACCAGTCAAGACACCATTCCCAAACATTGCCATGCATGTCATGCAGCCCCCATGCATTGGCCTGTTTCAGCCCAACCGGGTGGCTTCTCGATTCGCTGTTCCCGAGAGTCCACGCATGGGCGTCCGCAGCCTGCGCGTCGTCTCCGAAACTGAACAGGTTCGTGCTGCCCGCCCGGCACGCATACTCCCACTCCGCCTCGGACGGAAGGCGATAGACATAGCCCGCCGGCAGTCGACCCGCCTGCCGCTCCCGCTCGCTCAACGCCGCGCAATACGCCTCCGCCTCGAACCAGTTCAGTTTCTCGACCGGACAATTCGAGTCGCCCTGGAAATGGCTCGGGTTCCTGCCCATCAGGGCTGAGTACTCGGCCTGAGTCACCTCGTGCTTCCCGAGCCAGTAATCCCGCGTGATGGTGACCGGTTGCCGGATTCGGACAAACGAACCGGCCTTGATCGGCACCATGTTGGTCAGCGGGACCAACCCGGCGGTCGATGATTGTGCCGGTTTGTCGTTTGCCAAACCGCTCGAAGCCACGCCGGGCTTCTCGCATCCGGTCGAACTCGACCAGACTGCGGCCAACCCAAACGCCGTTGCGCTTGCCGCCCAGAAACGGGATGAATGCGTTCTCATGGTTCAAAATCGACGCGCACGTCTCGGTCCGCAGGTTTCAACGACACGGTCTGTTCCTTGCCGTCCGCCCATCGAATCCACAGGCCCACCGGCTGCTCCCGCAGACCCAGCACCTGAGTCGAGGCGTCCTGCGACCAGTACCCTGATCCTGCCTGGATGATGCGGGAAGGACCCCTCCGATCGCCGGCGTAGATCACTCGCAGCCGCGCGCCCACGCCGTCCGGATTCCCGGGCCGTCCGCGCAGCGAGACACGCAACCCGGGCCGTCCGCCCCGATTCGCCAGCAGGCAGACGGCGCCGTTGTTCTGTGCAACGGCCAGATCGGCACGCGAGTCCCGGTTGAAATCGCACACCGCCGCGCCTCTCTGCTCACCCAGAATCCTGATGCCGCTCAGCGAACCGTCGACCGCCTCGAACCGCCCCTGTCCAGTCCCTCGCAGCCACAATCCACGGCCGCAGTCGTCGCGGGTCAGATCGGAACCTGACCCGAAGAAGTTCTGGCCCAGAAACAGATCCTCGAAGCCATCGCCGTCGAAATCGCCCACGTTGACGGCAAAGACAGGCGCCGCCTGGGCTTCGAGGGGGAGGGTGATCGGTTCGAAGCGAGCGCCGCGATTCAGAAAGACAGTCGACGCCAGATGCGCCGCCTCGAGACGCCGCGGTTTCCCGGCGCCCGGAGGGACGATGTCCTCGATTGTCGCTTCGGCAAAGGCTCGATGCGTCGGGAAACGGTGGACCAGGTCCGGCAGACCCCGTGCCAGCCACGTGCGGTCGCGCACCGGCAGCCACGTGTCCCCGCTCCGCCACGTCTCGACCAACTCGATGAGACCGTCTTCGTTCCAATCGCCCCAGAGAACCTGGAACGTGGTGGGTTGATGCAGTTCGTAAATCGTATTGCGCCCCCAGTTGCCGCACGCCAGATCGAGTCGGCCGTCGCCGTCAAAATCCCCCGCTGTCACACTCGTCCACCATCCCGTCATCCCGGCAAGCCCCCACATCTCCGTCGCGTCCATAAAACGTCCGCCCTCATTCCGGAAGACCCGAATGGGGCCCCATTCGAGAGCAAGCGCCAGGTCGCTGTCGCTGTCTCCATCCAGGTCCGCAAACGCGGCGCCGCTCACGAGACCGATCCGCTCGAACGGTTGGTCGAGCGCCCCGCCAGACACGAGTTTGCCACGGTCGTTCACCCACAGCGCCGACGAGACCGGCTCGGGATAGCGCCCCGGTTCAAACCGACCGCCCACAAACAGGTCGAGGTCGCCGTCCCCGTCGATGTCGGCTGTGGCCATCGGTCCGAGGCTGGCATTGACGCACGGCCAGGACTGAACAGCGCCCGGGTTCGCAACCACCGAGTCGAGGATGGCGCTGCGCGGCGAGGCCGCGGCTTCGTCGTGCGATGCGGCCACGAGCACATGGCGGTTGCCGGCGCCGTCGGGCCAGCCGACCAGAGCCCCTTGATTGGCCGGAGCCTCCGCGGTTGTCTCGAGCTTGCGAAAGCCGCGCCCCTCTTCATTGATAAGAACCGCCAGCCGGCTTCCGCGGTCCGCGGACACTAGCAGATCCTCCCATCCGTCGCCATCGACGTCATACCAGCCCACGCCCGGCCCCAACCGGCTCAGGCGTCGGGGGAGCAAAGGCTGTTGGCCCCAGTCGTCAAACGGCGCCTCGACATGGGCGTGGTTGAGCATCCCGCTGACATCGGCGAATTGAGGTTCTTTGAGCACTGGGGCTGCAGGCCGTGTCGGGGCGCCGTTTGGCGGCTCATGGATCTCGTAGACGCGATTGGCGACGACATTGCTGACAACGCTCCGCGTTCCGTCGCGCCACTGCACTTCGAGCCGGAGCGATTCCCCGGGATCCGGCGCGGCCGCAAACACGCGCATCGCCTGATCGCCCGACATGTAGCGTCCGCCGCAAATCATCTCCTGGGATTGCGTCAGCGAGGGTCCGATCAGCCGAATGCGGGCTCCGATCCCCTGGGTATTGGGCGGTTCACCCTTCAAACGCACCGCAATCCGCCCTTCGGACGCGTTGTTTCGGCACACGCTCGCCACCGCGTTCAGGTTGTTCACCACCACGTCCAGGTCGCCGTCATTGTCGAGATCGCCCAACGCGGCCCCGTTCGAGATGCCCTCACGGTCGAATCCCCACGCGCTCGCCAGATCGAAGGTCCCATCGCCGCGATTGCGGAAAGCGAGGGAGCGCGTGGGCCATGCAGGGTGCAGCCGGCGGGCCCGCTTGCGCTCCTCGAACGTCATCCGGCGCATGCCCTGCAGCATCTGGTCGTGGCTGTCCTGGTCCATCACATCCATCCCGAACCCGGTCGTGACGAGCAAGTCTTCGTAGCCGTCCAGGTCCACGTCGACAAACATGGGACACCAGGACCAGCCGGTCGTCGCCACTCCGGCCATCAGAGCGATCTCGGCGTAGGATCCGTCTGCGCGACCGAGGAAGAGCATGTTCCGGTTGAAACGCGGCTGCTCCTCGCTGCGCTCGATTTCGTGCGGCTTCGGGCGGTCCCGCGACAACTGCGTCATCCGCTTCGCATGGTCCCGGGCCAGCATGTCCAACACGAAGATGTCGTCCTGCCCGTCGCGGTTGACATCCGCGAAGTCCAGCCCCATCGAGGATCGGCTGGTGTGGCGGAATTGCGCGCGGGGGAGTGCGCGGAAGGTTCCCCGGCCCGTGTTGATCCACACGCGGTCCGGTGAGGCGTTGTCGTTGCACACATAGAAATCGGGCGCGCCGTCCTGATTGAGATCGCGGAACATGACGGAAAGCCCCCAGTCGCGCGTTGGCGGGATGGGCTTGCCCCCTTCGTCCAGAAACAGGCCCGGATCGAACAGAATGGACACGAACCGGCCCTGCCCGTCGTTCCGGTAAAGCCCGTGATACTCCGGCAGTTCGCGCACGCTCCCGTCAGGCAACGCCTGGAACCGGTCTTTCCAATACGGCAGCGTCGCGGGCTGATCGTTGACTTTCGTCACCACCCATTGGCCTCCCCGCCTGGCCAGCGCAAACCGGGTTGTCGCATCGGCCAGATGCATGACGTCGATGTAGTGCGTGCAGTACAGGTCCAGATCCCCGTCCCCGTCAATGTCCGCCAAAGCCAGCGACGTGGCCGACGCAGTGCGTGAGAGACCCGAATCGCGACGCTCCGTCAGCCGCCCCTTGCCGTCATTGAGAAAAAGACGCGTTCCTGCGCCGATCGAATTGACCAGCAGATCCAGACTGCCGTCGCCGTCCACATCGGCGAATGCCGCGCCGGTCGAGTCCTGGTCCGGGCACGCCGCATCGCCGGGATCCGCTTCCCGGAACTGCCAGTTGCCCAGGTTGCGGTAGAGCCGGTTCGGCCCCTGCAACGCGCAGAAATAGAAATCCACCCACCCGTCGCCATCCACATCGCCAATGGCCACACCCGCGCCGTTGTGGGCGACGGCGTTCGTCAGATAGGCGTCTCCTTCGAGAACGTTCGTGAAAGTCACGCCTGTGCGGCGCGAATCGGTGAGGCTGAAGCCGGGGCTCTTGCCCGGCTCGGGACGGACCTCCGCGCCGCGGACCGCAATGCCGCCGGGCCCCGTTGCGTGGGTGTCAGCGGCCTCGACACTGGCTTGCGCGAGAACCGCCAGCGCGACGCACAGCAGAACCGTCCGAATCATGGCGTCGAGAAGACCGGCGGGCGCCTGGTTGTCAAGGTCTGACCGTGGCCGCCCGGCGTGGTCACTTGATCCCCGCCAGGCGTTGGCGCCAGATCTTGTAAAGATGGACGGTGGCCTGGACGTCGCGCAGGCAGTATTCCGCGATCTCGCGGTGGCGTCCCTCGGCCATCAGGCGTCCCACATCCATTCCGGTGACACCGTGGCTCTTCGGGGAATCGATTCCGAACGCCTTGCAGTAGAAATCGAGGTTGAATCGGCGCGCCGCCCCATCGCGTCCGCTCACGCCGTAAAAGCTGAGTTGCTCGGCCAGGTCGCAGTGCGGTTCGGTGGTGAATCGGTATCCCAGCCATTCCTTGCGGGTGATCGGCACGTTCACCAGCGCCGAGCGCAGGTAAAGAAACGGCACGTCAAAGCCGCGCCCGTTGAATGTCACAATTTGATCGTAATGCCTGGCCACATCCCAAAACGCAGTCAGCATCTCGGACTCGTCGATGCAGGCGACAAACTCCACCGGCTCGGCGCCCCCCTCACCCTCGCCCGGGTCGTAGTCGCTCGCGGTGAACAGGACCTGGCCGCGCGCGGTGTCGGCGTTGAGCATGGCGATGCAGACCACCCGCGCCGTGAGAGGCCACAGACTGAATTGGTGCTGGATCTCGGCGCGACGCGCCTCGCGGGCGGCGGGATCGGCGAGGCGCTCCGCATCGCGGTGCAGGAACTCCCACTGCGCATCGTCAAACTCCTCGCGCGAACAAGCTGCTGTCTCGATATCGAAGACCAGAGTCGCCATAAAAAAAGAAGGCCAACTCCAAGCCGCGGCGGTCGCTTGATTGGGACCGCACTTTGGCGGCCTGGAGTTGGACCAACGTGGATGAGGTTACCTCTTCTTAGCCTTCTTGGCTGGCTTCTTGGCTGTTTTCTTGGCAGGTTTCTTGGCTGCGGCCACGTCGTCTCACCTCCTCTCCCAGGTTGAGGGTTGAACCACCATCGGGGCGCGAAAAATGATCATATGCGCTTCGTCACCGTTCGGCTGCTCGGGCGGAGTATGAAGAGAGTCGCTTGACATTTCAACAACGATTTCAACGAACGATTTCAATGAACGCGCCGACTCAATTTGACGCGCGCCGAGGAAACGGTCATAACGGGCGGGCCAACATGTCTTGAGCGCGCACTCGATCTCACGCCCTATGCCGCCCACTCCTGCTCCCGCCGCAAGCCTTCGGGCTTGGCAGCTCCGCATCTTCTGGCTCCTCTGGGGCGCCTACGCATCCTATTACCTGTGCCGCGTCAATTTCGCCGTCGCCCAGCCAATGATGTTGAAGGAGTTCACCGACTGGACCGCCGCCCAGATCGGCACCATCCCTTCCGTTTACGCGGCCTGTTACGCGGCCGGCCAGCTCGTCAATGGCACGCTCGGCCAGCGCTACGGCGCCCGTCACCTGATGACGATGGCCCTCCTGGCGGCCTCCTTCAACAACCTGCTTTTTTCGCGCACATCGTCTTTCCCCGTCATGCTCGCCCTCTGGGGCGTCAACGGATACGCCCAGTCGGCCGGCTGGTCGCTTCTGGTGCAGACAATCGCTAATTGGAACAGATCCGAGCGCCGCGGCACCGTCATCGGCCTCATCTCAACCTGCTACCAGGTCGGCAATGTCGTCTCCTGGTTGCTCGCGGGGATGCTCTGCGACACCGTCGGCTGGCGCGCCGCCTTCTGGGTCCCCAGCCTCATCCTCCTCCCCATGGCCGCCGTCTTCTTCGCCTTCCTTCGCAACGCGCCGGAAGACGCAGGCTTCGCGCCGGTCCGGGACGACGTCGGCCACGAAACCCCGGTGGACGCTTCAAGACCCGCGTCCGCCGCAACCCCTGCCGCCGCCTTGTCCACACGGCAGATTCTGGCCCTCACCTTGTCGAATCGTGTTCTCTGGGTGCTGGCTGTCGGCTTCTTCTGCATGAATTCGGTCCGCTACACCTTCATGAACTGGAGCGTCCAGTACATGGCCGACTTCCAGGGGCGCAGCATCAAGGGCAGCGCCCTCACCGCCGTCGCCATCCCTCTGATCGGATCCTTGGGCGCCATCGCCGCCGGATGGGCCTCGGACACCCTCTTCGGAAAACGCCGCGCGCCGGTCTGCGCCATCATGCTCGTCGCCCTGGCCGGAGTCTGCGTGGGCTTCGCCTGGATCCCCCAGGGAGAATGGGTCTGGGCCACCATCGCCATGGGATTGGCCGGATTCTTCATCTACGGTCCCGACATGCTCATGAGCGGCGCCGCCACCGTCGACGTCAGCCATCCCAAAGCCGCGTCCATCGCGACCGGCCTCACCATGTGCCTGGGAGCCACCGGCGCCATCTTCTCCGGCGCCGGCATCGGCTGGCTCAAGGACCGCGCACACGGCGACTGGGCGCTGGTCTTCCACTTCATCGCCGGCCTCGCCGTCGTCTCCGCACTCCTCATGATCGCCATCTGGAATGCGCGTCCGAAAGGAGCCAAGTGAAATGAATGACGCCCTCCGCCTTGAACCCCGCGGTTGGCAACCCGCAACCCGCCGGCGACTCGAAAGGTTGATCCGGACCGGCGCAGGCCGCCATCGGTCGGTCGCGTTCGACTTCGACAATACCCTGGTCTGCGGCGACATTGGCGAGGCGACTTTGGCTTTGCTCGAGCGCGACGGGCTGATTCGAGCCGAGCACCTGCCCCCCCACATCGCTCCCGAGTTTCGATCCAGGGGCGGCCAGCGGATCTCGCCCCGCTCCGGCGCCGATCTGACGGACTATTACGAGGCGTTTCTCGACCCGACGGCCCACGGGGGGCTCGATCCGACTCCGCTGGCCAACGGATACGTGTGGGCCGCGACGGTGATGCAGGGATTGAGCGTCCAGGACGTGGCGCGCGCCACCCGAGAGGTCTGGAAGCTCTCCCGCCCCGGACGCAACACATTCATCACGACCGCTCCCGGGCGGACCGGTTACCCGGTCCCCTTCTTCTACCCGGAAATGATCGACCTCGTCGCCGTGTTGCTCCAAAGCGGTTTCGACGTCTGGATCGTCTCGGCAAGCAATGTCTGGAGCGTCCGTTGGATGGTCCTCGAAGCACTCAATCCGCTGCTGCGCTCCCTCCGTGCCCGCATCCCGATCCGCGCCGATCACGTGATCGGCGTCTCGACTCTGCTCGTGGACCGGCACGAACGGTTTCACAAAGATCCTGTCCTGGTCCGCACCGATCCCGCCTACGCGGACATGAACATGCGAGCGCTCGCTCGATTCCGCCTTTCGGACCAGATTCACTTTCCTGCGCCAGTCTACTCGGGCAAGGTCGCCGCTCTCTGGGACGTGATCGGGCAGCCTCCGTTCCTCGCCGCGGGCGACAGTCCCGGAGACTTGCCGATGCTCACATTCGCCACGAATCGGCTCTGGATCGCCCGATCCAACAAGCAGGCATACCAAGCCGCCATGAGCGCCGCCCGTCAGACCTCCGGCGCCCAGAACTGGCTCATCCAGCCAACAGAAACCTCCGGACAGCCCGGGTTCAAACCGGAATAGAATCCTCGACCGGTGAAACTCGCTGTAAACAAGTCAACTTTCCATGCTGCGTTGAAGGAGGTCAAGGATTCTAACCCGCATATTTCACACCCCGTCGGTGCACAGGCGGTCCGGGCTTCATAGAGGACTGCTATGCGAGGTTAGAAAGGCCGCGCCCGGTCCCAGAGTCCAGAACTCCATACGGCCTTCGAAAATGTCCGCTTTTCTCTCGACGGCGCATGAATGGCGTAGCGCAACCGAGAGGACGAGCGGGAAGACGGTGTTGAAGGCGTTGAGTTGCTCGCACAGCGTCGCGATGGCCAGGTGCGATGCGGTGAACTCTGCTGGTCACCCGTAACTCGGTAGCCGTGACTTCCAGATCGGCCGCGCTCAGGAACGGCTTGGAGCAACGTGCGGCCTTCGTCCCTCAACCCCGCGACGGTAGTGCGGCGCCACGGCGGACCAGGTCGCTCTCGGCCTGGTAGCCACCATCTTGACGAGATTGGTCAGATGTTGAATTCGGGTGCCGCTTGATGACCGGTTCCGAAGTGACGGTTTGCACCGGAACGCGTCGGGGCAACTTGTCGCGGCGCGCCCGTAACTGGAGGATCTGCCGCCCCACCTCCCAGATCTGCTGTCCAGCTTGCCCTGGGCGATCTTGAAGCGCGCATGGTGCGACGCTGTTTCTCCAGGTTCGTCAACGCGGCCAGGCCGTATTCGGCCTGGAGGCGATCCCGCAGGCCTGGGCTTGGCGCAGTTGGATCGACGCGGGCCCAGGCCGGGTTGGGCACCTCGCGGTGGGGATCGTCGGGCACGACGGCATATTCGACAGGCATCAGCGCAAGCTCCTGGCCGAGGTATTTGAAGAAGTTCTCTTGACGCCAGCGGTTGAACATGCGGTAGGCCACCTGGGCGGCGGAGAGGTCCCGGCGGGAGGCGGATCGGAGTCTGATGGCCGTCCTCCTTTTGGCGGTGACTTGACGAAGGCGCGGCTTGCCTTTGACAATCGGACTTGGTCGGCCAGCAGGTAGGTGATAGTGCGGCCCTCGATCCGCGTCCGGTGTTCCCGAAACAGCGGGGCGGGAGGCAGCGCGGCCCTTGCGATAGGTCAGCAAGTCGAAGCCGGCGACCAAAATCTGTTGGAAGAGCCGCAGTTGAAACCGCCGCGGTCCTGAAAACCACCGTGACCTGCCGAGACCCCGCAAGGTCGAATCTCCTGCAACACGCCCGGCAGCATCTTGACCAAACCGGCGTTGGCCTCGGCCGAGCGACGAAGGCGGGTCACCGGTCGCGTCGTTGACCCCTGACTGGTGAAGTGGCGGGCAGCGGTAGACGCAGGCGGGCGACGATGCGTTTTGGGCAAGCGATGCTTGCCGTGGTAAACGCGGACGTGGCGTCGACGTAAAGCCCAAGGCAGCTCCGCGCTGCTTGCCGCGACGCGCTGCTGGGTAAAGGCACGGCCCAGGTCCGCCGCCCGCTCCTCGCGGCCAACGCGGCCGGTGCCGGCCGCGCTTGGGTCGAGCTGGGTGCCAGGCTCTGGGCTGTCGGTGATGGCCTTCGATTCCAACGACAACTCCGCCTGCGTGGGCGCCGACGCTCCACCCGGAAAAAGCGGAGCACTTTGCGCACGGCTTTCTCGGTGACTCCCACCCGCCGAGCGATCTCCCGCTGCGTGGCCCTCAAGCTCTTGAGTCGGTGGATGTAGCGCGAACGCACCGCCACCAGCCGGGGACGTCCTTGGGGATGTCCTCGCGGTTGTCCAACCCCGGCCAAGCCCCCGTTTCAAACCGCGCTGGTAACGTCGCGCGGTCCGCACCAGTAGCCAAAGGCATAGACCCGCATCCTGATCGGCCCGCCCTTGCTCGATCAGGCTCACCATGGCGTGGGCCTCGAGTTCGTCGCCGATGGCATACTGCGCCCAGGGCCGCGACCGAGACGATGCGGTAACCGGCCTGCGTGCGGATCTGGCAGCGGTCGTTGATGGAAGGTTGGAGCGAGGGGGATTCTGGAGCTCCGGGAATAGATCATCCTGCCGGAGATGGAATCCATAAGCCGCCAGATGACATCATTTCAAAAAAGCGGACAGTTTTGGTCCGCACCCCTCCCGCCGGCAAAACGATGAATTCACAATAAACGTGAAAAACCAAAGAAGCTATGTCAGGAGTTCTGGAGTCAGAGAGATGCAACACACTGTTCATATGGAAGAACACCTTCAGGACCGACGGGATCCTCTTGGGTCCCTTTCCGGGCGCGGTTTTGCCAGAGCCCGGACATCAGATCACGCGCAGCTTTGTGAAATGTCCGGGCTAAGGAACGAGGCGCGGGAGTGAGAGGCGAGGAAACACGGGGACTCCTCGTAGAAAAGAGGATTGGATGTGGTCTGAGGCGCGCCTCGTTAGGTGACGCTTGTCAACGCATGGCAGGGCTTGGTACGTTCGCGCGCTTCGATGGATTACAAAGACACACTCAATCTGCCCCGCACCGACTTCCCCATGAAGGCGGATTTGGCAGCACGCGAACCCAACCGATTGGCCGCTTGGGAGGCGGCCCGTCTCTATCACCAGATCCAAAGCGCCCGCGCCGCGGCCCCCAAGTTCGTTCTGCATGACGGCCCGCCCTTCGCAAACGGCGAGGTCCACGTCGGAACCGCCTGGAACAAGATCCTCAAGGACATCACGGTCAAGTACAAGACCCTCCGCGGCTTCCAGGCGCCGTATGTGCCCGGCTGGGATTGCCACGGTCTGCCCATCGAATTCAAAGTCGGTCAGGAGATGCGCAAGTCGGGGGTGGCCGCCGCCGACCCCGCCGTGATCCGCAAAGCCTGCGACGCCTACGCGCGGAAGTTCATCGACATCCAGAGAGCCCAGTTCAAGCGCCTCGGCGTCCTGGCCGACTGGGAGAAACCGTACCTCACGTTGGACAAGGAGTACGAGGCCGCCGAGTTGCGATTGTTCGCCGACCTCATCGAGCGGGGCTTCATCTATCGGGGCAAGAAACCCGTCTATTGGAGCATCCCCTGCCGGACCGCCCTGGCCGAGGCCGAGGTCGAGTATCAGGACCACGTCAGCCAGAGCATTTATGTGAAGCTCCCCATTGTCGGACACCCGGGACTCAACGCGGTGATCTGGACAACCACGCCCTGGACGCTCCCGGCCAATCTGGCCGTCGCCTACAACTCGACGTTCAGTTACTCGCTCGTGCTGGCCGGCACCGAGAGTTACATCGTCTCCACACTCCGCCTGTCCGCCGTCGCCCAGCAGTGCGGCTGGGACGGCTACCAGATCATCCAGAGCCTCACCGGCGAACATCTCGCCCAACTCGAATACCAGCACCCGTTCTGCCAGCGCACCGGCAGGTTCTTCGCCGGCGACGAATTCGTCGACAATGCCACCGGCACCGGCTTCGTCCATGTCGCCCCCGGCCACGGCCTCGAAGACTACCACCTGGGAATGCGCGTCGGCTTGCCCATCTACTCGCCCGTCGATGACGACGGCTGCTTCACCCACACCCCCGACTTGCCGGCCGACCAACAGATGCCGACCGATATGCTCGGCAAGTCGATCCTGGAAAAACACGGGAAAAGCGACGCGAACGAAACGGTGCTGCACGCGCTGCGGGTGCGCAAGGCGCTGCTCCACCAGGAGAACTACCACCACAGCTATCCCCACTGCTGGCGCAGCAAAACACCCATCATCTTCCGCGCCATGGACCAGTGGTTCGTCCGGGTCGACCATGCGCCGCCCGACGCGCCCGCCCCCTTCCGACAACAAGCCCTCGATGCGATCGGCCAGGTCAATTGGGTGCCCGCCTGGGGCCGCACGCGAATCGAAGCCGCGGTCAAAGGCCGGCCCGATTGGTGCATCTCCCGCCAGCGCGCCTGGGGCGTCCCCATCCCCGCCTTCTCCGATCCCCAAGGCAATCCCATCCTCGATGCCCGCATCGTCCGCCGCGTCGCCGATCTCGTGGCCCGCCACGGCTCGCAGATCTGGTTCGAGCAAACCGCCGCCGAACTCTGGCCCCAGATCAAACCCGCCGATTGGACCGGCCCGGATCCTGTCGCCAAAATGGCCGACACACTCGATGTCTGGATCGACTCCGGCTCGTCCTCACGCTCGGTCCTCATGCAGCGTCCCGAACTCCAGCAGCCCGACTCCGCCCGGTTCCCCCACCCCTGGCAGGCCGATCTCTACCTCGAAGGCTCGGATCAACACCGCGGTTGGTTCCAGTCGTCGCTCCTCCTTTCGCTCGCCGCAAACGGCGCCGCGCCCTTCCGCACGGTCCTCACGCACGGATTCATGGTGGACGCGGATCGCGAGAAGATCTCGAAGAGCAAACAGAGCCAGGGGGGCTACGAGAAACCGCAAAACGCCGAGGCCTACGTGAAGAAATGGGGCGCCGATATCCTCCGGCTCTGGGTCACCTCCCAGGACTTCAGCAGCGATGTCGTGGTCAGCGAGGATCGGCTCGCCAAAGTCGCCGAGACCTACCGCATGCTGCGCAACACGCTCCGCTACCAACTCTCGAATCTCTACGACTTCGACCCCGCCCAACACCGCGTCCCCGACGACCAACTGAGCGGCCTCGACCGCTGGATTCTCGACGCGTTCGCCCAACTCGAGGGGGACGTCCTGAAGGCCTACGACAGCTACCAGTTCCACGTCGTCTATCAGCGGGTCAGCCAGTTCGCCGCAGTCGATCTGTCCGCAGTCTACCATGACGTTGTCAAAGACCGGCTCTACACCGATCCGGCCAATTCCAGCCGGCGTCGGGCCACCCAGACCACTCTCTGGCGTCTGGTGACTGGCCTTTGCCTGATGCTCTCGCCCATCCTTGTCTTCACCGCCGATGAAGCCTGGGAACACGTCCCCGGTCACCCCACCCCCTCCGTCCACCTCGCAGCCTGGTCCCCGACACGCATCGACCGCACCGACGCGGAACAGAACCTCTGGAAGCGGCTCTTTGCGCTCCGCGAGGCCGCCTTGCCCGAACTTGAAAAGGCCCGCCAGGCCAAACTCATCGGCAAAGCCCTCGAAGGGCGCCTCACAATCCGCGCCCCGGCAACCGTGCTGATCGAGGTCAATCCGCACTGCGACGCGCTGCGCGAGTTGCTGAACGTGTCACAAATCGATCTGGTGACCGACGACGGCGCCACAACACCCGCCTTGAGCGTCGCCCGCGCCGAGGGTCAGAAGTGCGAACGCTGCTGGCACTGGGAAACGGATGTCGGCCAGCACGGCGCCCATCCAACCCTCTGTGGACGCTGCGTGCAGGCCGTAAGTTGACCCGCGCGCCGAGCCGGGGCTTGCTGTCCCAACCAGGGTTCCCGGCAACAAACGGAACTCGAACGGCCCCTGGTTTGGGAGTTCATGCAGGCGTTGCATCAGCCTGCGAGACTTGGTTCCGGTGAACGTGCCGCCCCGCCAACCGCCCCGGCAATTCCACTTCCGCCTCCAGTCCAACGAGCGCCGACACCAGTGCCTCCCTTCCCTCCCGTATTGCCTCTGCAGACCGGATGTTCGTCGCGTCTTTTCTACGTGCCAATCCAGGCGGTTGGTGGTTCTCTCCTTTCCGAACACACGCTTATGACCAAACATCGACACGATCACGCGGTCGATCACGCGCATCGGCTTGGCAAAGGCAAGCGCCGCTTCCCGATGGGACTCGTGGGGCTGGTGCTCGGCACGGTCCTCGCCGCCGCAATCTTCATCGTCGCCCCCAGGTTCAGCGGCCTCCCGAAATCCACCCCGCCCCGCTCGACCGAGGCGCCGGCCGCCACCACCCCGGCCTCGGACCCGGAGGCCAAGGCCAATCCCCAGCGGCTGATCGGACGATGGCTCCGCCCGGACGGCGGATACATCCTGGACATCCAAAGCGTCAAAGGCGATCGCTCGCTCGAAGTGGCTTACCTGAACCCAAACCCCATCCATGTCTCCCGCGCCGAAACCGAAGAGGATGGGAAGATACTCCGCGTGTTCGTCGAATTGCGCGACGTCAATTACCCGGGCTGCACGTACAAACTGACCTACGACCCCGACAAGGACCAGCTCACGGGCATCTACTTCCAAGCCGCCCTGAACGAGACGTTCGACGTCGCCTTCACACGGATGAAGTGAAGCGCGAGCCCGCGTGTTTCATGGAGTGGTGACCAACGCGACGCGCGAAACTCCAAAATGTGGACCGCTCCGGGCTGGTGCGGTGTCTCACAATTGACTGGTGCTTGACCGCAAGGGTTTGTCGCCTTCCGCGCGGCGCGCATGGATCTGCGCCCAGGTTCCACATCCCTCATCACTTGATCGAGTCCAGGATCGCCTTGGCCTCGGACTGAATAGGTCCGGCCGTCGTCGAGGCGACAACCTTCTCCGCCGCTGCCCGCGCCGGACCCGGCGACACGGAGACGATGCGGCGCGCAATAGCCAGCACGGCTCGGGCCGCCACCTCCTGTTCAGCCGCCACGTCCGACCGACCGAGGTGATCCAGCAAGTCCTGAAGCTGCTGCTCCCCACCGAGTTCCCCGAGGCTCTCGATGGCCGCAAAGCGAATGGGACCGTTGGCGTCACCCAAGGCTTTCACAAGACGCGGAACGGCGTTCGTAACGCCTCGGACGCCAAGACCCCGCGCGGCCTCGGCCCGCATCGCCACGCTGGTCTGATCAAGCTGAGCCATGAGATCCGCGTCCACCTCCGGCCCATCGAGCCGGCTCAGGCTCTCCCGAGCCACGGCGCTCTCCGCACCCCCGCCGCTCGCCGCCCCAACCAGGAGTTGAACGATCTGGCGGTTGCCTTGCTGGTGCCCCAACGCGCGCAGGGCGGCAGCCCGGACCGCGGGGTCGGGACTCATGCTCGCCTTCAACAGAGGGAAGAGCAACGCGCGGTCGGAACACCCGCTCACCGCCTCGATGACCAGCGCTTGCTGGACGGTCGGCAGGGTGTCGAGAAGGGTGACAATCGGCGCAGCCGAGGCCGGCGGCAACCGCCCCACCAGGTTCGCAGCCGCCGCCTGCGAGGCTGGATCCGGACTGCGCAGGAGTTGCAGGATCAGCGGCACCGCGCGGTCAGGAGCGGCGCGCGTCAACCCGGCAAGCGCGGCGATGCGTTGCGGACGGGGCGCCGGCGTCGACCGGTAGATCCGCGCAAAGGTGTCGGCCGCCCGGTCTGCCCGGCCCTTCTCGATCAGGCGCTCGGCGCACGCCAGCAGCGCGTCGAACAAATACCTTACATCGAGACGCCGTCGGGCGTCTTCGGACAGGTTGACCGAGATCGATGCCCCCTCGCCCAGCGCGGGATCATAGCGCCCTGCAACCGCGCGCAGCGCGTCGAACGCAGCCTCTCCCCCAATCTTGCCCAGCGCACTGATGGCGGCCTGCACCACCACAACGTCCCGGGAGTCGAGTTGAGCCGTCAGCGCGATCACGCTCGTCGACTCGCGCCGCTCCCCCAGCGAATTGATCACCCCCACCAACAAATCACCGCGTGTCGTGTGGAGAGCCTGCCGCAAAGCAGCGCTCGCCGCCGCCGACGGCATCGCCTCGAGCGCCTGCCTTGCCATGTGCCCCAGTTTCGTGTCGTTGAGCATGCGCCCCAGGAAAAGCACCGAGGAATCCGAGCCGACCAGCCGAAGCTGGCGACACACAAATTGCTTCGCCTCGATCGAGGCGTCAGACTGCAGAACGCCCAGCAGTCGCAGTTCGACATCGGCCGCACGCCTCGGATCGGATGTCGCGGCGCGCACCAAATCCTCGACCGCCGTCAGATGCGCGCGGTCCTGCCCGGCGCGATATCCCTCGAACGACGCGATCGGATCATCCTCGGCCGCCCAAGCCACGAGGCTGCATAGGAGCCATGCCAGCGCCACACAGACGCGCAACCCGGCCCTCGTACCAATTTCACAATTCAACGTCCCCACACGCATTCAGTCCTTCAATGTCAAAGCCGCCCACAAACCCTTCCCTCTTGGGGTCGCCGCAGAAATGCCAGGACGCCATGTGCCATTCAAGTAAAACCAGCCGATATTCCTTCCCAACCCTCTCCCAATCCATCGGCCACTTCATCCAGCCGGGAGTGGATCTGGATTCTGAATTTGACAGGCAGCGGTTTCGCGAGTAGCGCCAGGGGATGGAACATACTGTAGGCCAGAGACCTGACCTCATGGTTGCGGGCAATTCCTCCTCGCGTTTCTGGTTTGTGCTCCTCGCCCTTCTCGGCTTGTGCCTGTTCGGCGCCGCGACGCGCGGGGCGTCCGCACCCGTCATTTTGGACACGGACATTGGCGACGACATCGATGACACTTGGGCCCTGGCCATGCTGCTGGGCATGCCTCAACTGGATCTCAAGCTGATTGTCACCGACTATGGCAACACCCCGGAACGAACCCGGCTCGTGGCAAAGATTCTCGAACGCGCCGGCCGCACCGACATTCCCGTGGGCACGGGAATCAAAACCGGAAACCATCCCCTCGAGCAAGAGCGTTGGGTGGGCGATTACGATTTGGGCGCCTACCCGGGCAAGGTCCATGCCGACGGCGTCGCGGCGCTCATAGACACCATCCATGCGCAGCAGACCCCCGTCACCCTCATCACCATCGGTCCGGTTCCCAACATCAGGGAGGCTCTCCGCCGAGACCCGAGCATCGCAGCCAAGGCCCGCATCGTCTGCACCGGCGGCAGAATCTACAAAGGCTTTGAGAACGGCGGAAAACCCCCGGCGGATTGGAATGTCCGGGCCGACGCCGCTTCCTGGCAGGCGATGGTCGCGGCGCCGTGGACGATCACCACCTCGCCGCTGGACGCTTCGGAGGAACTGGTGCTCCGCGGCGAGTCCTACGCAACCGTGGCCGCTTCGCAGCATCCGCTCGCCCGCATCGTCATCGAAAACTATGATCTCTGGGGCCACCGGAGTGGCCACCCTCGGAATGCCAGCAGCATCCTGTACGATACCGCGGCGGTGTACCTGGCCTATTCCGAGCAATACGCCCGGATCGAGCCCCTGAGACTCGCCGTCGACGACCAGGGCCACACGCGCGTCACGCCCGACGGCAAGGAGGTGCGCTGCCAACTGGGGTGGAAAGACCGCCAGGCCTTTGACGCGTTCCTCGTCAAGACACTGACGGCATCGTCCGGCGCCGAGCGCCATGCCCAACCCCAACTGGTACGGGAGGTGTTGGCGGGCAAGCGGCATGAGGCCCGGGTGTCCTGGTGGGGATTCGATCCAGAGGATTCCACGGAGCACCTCCAGGAGGCCATCAACTCGAAAGTCAAGCGGCTGGTTCTGGACCGGCAATCGTCGGCCTGGATCACGCGGCCATTGGTCGGCGTGAGCAACCAGGAGATTGTGTTCGAGGCGGGAACCGAACTGGTGGCGTTGAAGGGCGCCTTTCGCAACAAAGGCGACTGCCTGCTCTCGTTCCGCGAATGCGAGGATGTCGTTCTCCGGGGCGATCGGTCGGATGGCGGGCAAGGGGCGCGCATCCGCATGCACAAGCTCGACTATCAATCCGCCCCCTACGAAAAATCGGAATGGCGGCATGGGTTGGCCATCTTTGGATGCCGCAACGTGCTGATCCAGGACCTCACGATCGAACAGACGGGAGGCGACGGCATCTACCTGGGCGCGGGGGCAGGACAGATTCCCAATCGGCAGGTGACAATCCGGCGCGTCGACTGCAACGCGAACCATCGGCAAGGCATCAGCGTCATCACCGCGGAAGACCTGCTGATCGAGGACTGCCGTCTGCGGCACACCGAGGGCACGGCCCCGCAGGCAGGCATTGATTTCGAGCCGAACCATCCCGCGGATTCTCTGGTCCGGTGCGTGATGCGCCGCTGCACGGCCGAATCCAACGGAGGAACCGGCTTCCAGATCTGCCCGCAATCCCTGGACGGCACATCCATCCCCATCTCGATCCATCTCGACCAATGCACGTCCCGCGGCAACCGGCAGCATGCCATCCACCTGTGCAGCGCTCCGAAATCCCCTCCGACCGGACGTCTGCGGATCACGCGGTTCCTCGCCGAAAACGACGCGATGGCCGGTCTCTCCGTGCAGTTCAATCCCTGCGACGCAGTGCGCATCGAGATCGAGGACTCGGTCTTTCGCGATTGCGCCCTCACGGACCGGTTCTTCCCGCCGTTCTACCTGCAAGGTCTCGAGGCCGACAGCCGCCCAGCCGGCAATCTCCACTTCAGGAATGTCACGGTGAAGGACGATCGCGAGCGTCCGATCCTGAGGATCCGCGACCGGCATGGCAACGGAGTGAAGGCGATCACCGGGGACATCATCCTCGAACGCAACGGACAAAGAACACCCATCACCATCGACGACGCCTGGCTGGACACGATGCGTGGTCGAGAAACGAGCCAAGAATGAACAACGAATGACACGGATCACTCTCTGGTCTGCCCCCGGCTTCTGCGCTGAGGAGCCTGAGTGAAGCGTGAAGTGCAAGCTACTGGGATGAGCCGTTGGCGGTCGAAGCGAGCGTGATCGGCAAGGTCACGCGGAAGATCGTTTCGTCTTCTGGCCGGCTGGTGAAACTGACGCTGCCCGCGAGGTATCTTTCGGTGAGCAATTTGACCGCATAGGTGCCCAACCCCCGGCCTTCTCCCTTGGTCGAGAACGAGCGGTTGAAGACCTGCAGTTGGACCGTGCGCGGCATGACGCCGGGGTTGCGCACCCAGAAGCATAGAGTCTCGCCCGTCTTTTCGCAGCCCAGCCGCACCGCGCCGCCGGCGGGGCAGGCCTCGAGGGCGTTCTTGAGGAGGTTGTTCAGCACCCGTCCGAGCAACGTCCGATCGCTGGTGAATTCATGATCCACAGTCAAAGGGTCCAGAACGATCTCGCGTTCGGCAGCCAGCGGGTGCTTCCGATACTGTTCGACGATCCTCCGGAGGACCTGCAACGATGAAAGGCGCGTGGGGACAGCGATCAACTCGTTGGTCTCGGCTCTCGACAGGTCACGTTGCGCGTGTATCTGGTCCACCATATCTCGAAAGCCGGTCTGGGCAATTTCAAGATCGGGCCGCAAGTCCTCGGGCGCCTCGCTGGCGAGGGCTTCGAGCAGTCCGCCCAGGCCGCCGGCGGTGTTCAGCAGATCGTGAAAGAAACTCCGTTCGAGCGCTTGGCGACGCTTCTCGTGGCTGATTTCGGAGACGGCAAAGACGCAGTAACGCTCTCCCTGGTAATCGAAGGGCGTGCTGAAAACCCGCAGGTCCAAGGCTGCCGGCGAACCTCTGGCGATGCGCAGCAATCGGCATTCACGAACGGCCGAACGCCCCTGCAAACCCTCGATCAGCGCTTGGGCAGCACCACATTGCGAGCAGAACTCGGTCGTCCCACAGCCCCCGCTCTGCTCGCGGGCGTGCGCGCAACCAAGCGCCTCGCCAGGTCGAGCCCCCAGCAAGTCGCGGCCCTGAGCTTCATGAACCAGGCGCCGAAAACCCCGGGAGGCCAAAACAATCTGCCGCTGTTGATTGACGACCAAGACGCCTTCAGGCACCGCATCGATCACTGCCGCCACGAAGTGCAGACTTGCCCAAGCGTGCGCCTGCCGGTGCAGGACTTCCACCGGTGCCCGTTCCGCAGGAGCGAACCGAGTAAGAGGAATAGGCGTTGCCATATGCTGTGTGCCCGCCACGGTTGTGCGCCAGGATCGGCATCACTCTGTCCCAAGTTGTGCGGACTTTCAAGGCCGACGCGATCCCCCCAGCGCGCACCGGCAGCGCGAATCCATGAAGCCGAAAAGGTTGGAGAGGGGACAGATCGTCCCCCGCCATGCCAGCCTGAACGGTTGATGGTGACAGTCACGATATCACCGTTCCCGTCGGGCCGGGATACTGCTCCGGGAGAGCCTCCCGATGTAAGCGGCCCTCTCGGACAGGCC
>JAXGQW010000030.1:0-58629 GCA_040766265.1 Verrucomicrobiota bacterium | reverse complement strand
CAGACCCGGAAATCTCACCCGCAGACCGTCCGGAATGCCGCGATCGCCCCATTGGTGAGATTTCCGGGTTAGTTTGACGCGCAGGGGCATAGCCGCAAACGCAGCGATGGAATCCTCGCACGCGTCTGGCGCCACGATCCCACCTGTCGCCGCGCCAAGTCCTTTGAGCCTCTTCGTGGCCACTCGTTTGCCGCCTATCCTGTGGGTCGTGCAGTCCTGCCACTTGCGAGTCGATTGCCGCCAGCAGTCTCTCGCACCGACATCCCGGAATAACCCAAGAAACTTCGCACCTGCCGCCCGCGTTTTCCTTTGTACCAATGTGAACAGGGATCTAACCAGCAATCCAGGGCCGGTACCCTCCACAAAACCCGAAGTATGAGATTAACGGTACTCATCGGAGGTGTTTGGGCGCTCGTCACGTCGTCCTGGGCCTTGGCTGAGGACCCAAGACTCACCCTGCAACCCACCAACCTCACGGTCAGCGTGGGCGCATCCGTCCGGTTCGTCACTTCCGCCGGTTCGACGAATCCACCGCTCACTTGGCAATGGTGCTTCAAGGGTGCGGCCTTGGACCCGAGCGCCACCCCGTCAGCGGCCAGGAGCCTCTTGTCCCTGACGAACGTCACCCTGGCGCAGGACGGCCCTTACTTCGCGGTGGTCGTCAACTCCGTCACTGCGTTCCGCAGCCTCTTCGAGCTTCTCCGAATTTCCACCAGTGCGGCGGGTGGAAGGGACGCGCAGCCGACGCGGGTCGTGTCGGTGAAAGACCAGCGCGTCCAGACTGAACACAAACGCCGCGGAATGAAACACAACAATCAGAAAGGCAGTAGTTATGATCACCAAGAAACATCCATCACTTGCCGCCATCGAGACGTCCCTTCCCCTGGGCGTGCGTCTGTTTGCACCGTTGATCGTCGCGGTCGCGCTGCAGACTCCTTTGACCGCGGGCCCACCCGCATCACCGGGCTCAGAGCCGATTGTGGTGCTCTACCCAACCGGCCAGGGATCGGTAGATGAGGTGACAGGCTGGACTGAGGATTACGCGAACCTCCGTGCAGCCGTAAACGGCGGGCCGCCTGGCCCGCGCACTGTGATCCTCAAGGCAACGAATCTTGAAGGGCAATACACCGCATTCAACCTGGGCGAACCGTATTGGGATTGGGTCCCCTGGCCCATTTTGATTTACGGAAGGGAGTTGGAGCTGACACTTGATAACCCCGCAAAGATCATCGGCGAAACCGTTGATCCGCGGTTCGCGCCCAAGTTCAACAAGAAGACGGGGACGGGATTGATCGATGAGTCGCACACGCAAGGGTTTGCCTACTGGGATGCAGACGGCGGCGAACACCAGATTGCAGCCGACAGAACGGTCCTTTGCGGCGGTCCGCAGCCGTTGTTCAAGACGGCCGACAACATGAACTCGTATACCATCAAGAACATCTGGTTTGAGGGATATTCTTTCCTTGGGGCTTATGGCGCCAATGACTTCGAGTTGGCCAACAACGTTCTACGGGGAGGGCAGCCGGATCAAGCAGGGTTCCCCCAGGTGGGACTGGGGGGCAATTTCCGGCAATGGTGTTTCTTCTGGCCGACATGGAGAGATGAGGTGCCAGAAGTCAGCCAGTGGGGGCTGCGCGGCAACATTCTGGTCAAGAACAACGACATCGAGTCCTGCGGACCGTTCCTTGCCTATGCGATGACCTTCGAATGGGGGCTCTGGCCGGACATCGAAGCAAATTGCCAGACTCTCTTTCAGGAAAACCGCCTCCACGCCTACGCCACCGAGTGCGACGGTTGGAACTACGGCAACTGTTTCGTACTCTATAACCCGAGCCCGACGTTCATCGTCCGTGACAATTACATGCTCACGGGTGACGGTCCCACTCCGGGCGCGACGCTCGTGAATGGCGATGTTATCATGCTAGCCCATTTCGACACTGGTCACGCGGTGTTCAAGGGCAATACGCTCATCAAAGCCAACACTGAACAATACTCGGAGGATAGTGTCTTCTGGGACTTCCGCAACCAGTTCCTTCCTGTTTTGTCGGAGGCAGAAATCTGGGCGCCATTGGCACTCGACATCGTCGATAATGACATCACGGTCACCGAGTCGGCTGCGAACACGTACACAGTGTTTCTCCTCGAGGATTTCCTGGTGACTGGCCGCAATTATGAGGGAGGCGAGGTGAAGAACAATCGAGTCACGGGATTTGTTGGGGGATTTGGCATGTGGATAGGGCCAAACTGCAGTCTGAATACGATCTCGGGAAACGACTTTAGCGGGTTGGCTCCGGGGAAGGCCACTCTCTACTGTAAAGGAGACAGGAACAATTTCGTAGCAAACAGGTTGTCAGGCTTTTATAGCGAGCCATGGAAGCCGTTCGTATTCAATGTCACCTGGGGTACGGACGAAGACGGGAACGCGGCGATTGTCGACTTTAGCGAATACAATCGTGTTCAAGCGTTGAAGGTTGAACCGGCACCCTATGGCGACGACATCTGCAATTACCTTGTTGACTTCAATTGGGATTACGGAAGCACGGCCAACATCATTCCCGGATACGAGCGTTGCGCTCATCAAACGCCGGCTATCGAGGCGCTCAGAATCGCAATAGCTCAGGAAGAAAGCGTTGCCCGTGGCGCTCAGGGCGCGCGCCGTCCGATGCCGATGTGGCCTGCGCAACAATGAGGGGGCGGCTATCCATGAGGCCGATGACCGGGATTGGCCTGAGGCACGCCTCTCCAGGAACTCGTGCTGTAATCAATGCGGCCGCAACGAGTTAGAGTGTTGCTTTCCATCTGTGTTCCGCCCCGAATCTGTGTGGAGACCCTCACCGATTGAGTGCGCAGACAATCTCCACACCGATTCAGGGCGGAACACAGATTGACTTGGGTAAGGGGAACAGCGTTCTGCGGACGTCGAGGGGCCGTGGTGTTCAGCCCAGTCACTGGTCCAAGGAAGCCCCGCCGCAGCGGCGGAGGTTGGTGCGCGCTGCAGTCCTTGATCGAGGGCACGAGGGCAGGCCGGGTCGAGTTTGCCACAAGAAACTTCGCACCTGCCGCCCGCGTTTTCCTTTGTATCAAGGTGAACAGGAGTTCAGCCAATCTCCCGAGGGCCGGTTCCCTTCACAAAACTCAAGGTATGAAAACCGCAAAACTCATCGGAATAGGTTCGGTTCTGATCGTGTCGCACTGTGTTCTAGCCCAGGAGCCGCCGCAAATTACTATCCAACCCACCAACACCACGGCCAGCTTGGGCGCGACCGCCAGGTTCGTGGTCGCGTTCAAAATCGGGTCCGCACCTTTGGACTACCTCCGCTGGTGGTTCAAAGACGCACCCCTCGATACGCAGGCCATCCCGTCAGCGGCCCGGACAGAATTGACGCTGACCAACCTCACGCCAGCACAGGACGGCCCTTATTTTGCCGTAGTGACCGATGCCGCCGGCCTGTCAGCCACCAGCCAGGTCGCCACGCTGACCGTCGATCCCACCTTCGCCAAGGTCATGAGCGGCCCGCCCGTGGATGATCCCTCGGGGTACGCCTACGGCCCTGCGTGGGGCGACTACGATGGCGACGGGGATGTCGATTTGGTGGTGGTGGGCGGGTGGAACACTCCCTAGCTGCCGCTGCTCTACACCAATCAGGGGAACACCACGTTGAGCCGTGTCACCACCTCTCCCTGGACGACTTCAAGGCCATTAGTCACCGCCAGTTGGGCTGATTACGACAACGACGGAGACCTTGATCTCTTCGTCGTCAACGGGACCTTTTCGGGTGCGTCCGACCGGGACTTTTTCTACGTTAACAATGGCAATGCCAACAGTTGGCTCGAAGTGAAACTGGTCGGGGCCGCGCCGGAACCGGGAACCTCGAATCGGGACGCGATCGGCGCCAACGTGCGCGTCAAGGCCACCATCGGCGGCAAGACCTTCTGGCAGCTTCGCGCCATCGCCTCCGGCGCATGGCGCAACGAGTTGGTCGCGCATTTCGGCCTCGGCGACGCTGCCATCGTCGAGACGCTGCGGATCGAGTGGCCCTCGGGCATCGTGCAGGAGTTCCAGAACGTGCCTGGGAAGCAGATCGTGAAGGTCCACGAGAGCGTGCTGGTCCCAACGGCCAACGCGGAACTGGTCGGACCAGCCGCCTACAATGTGGTTCACGGCGCCACGGTCACGCTTCAGGCGCCGACCCAAGGGCCGGGCGAGACCTACCAGTGGCAGTTCAACGGCCAGGATGTCGCGGGGGCCACCGGTCCCACTCTGGCGATCGCCTCGTTCCAGCCGGAAAACATCGGGGCATATTGCGTGGTGATGACCGGCCTGTCCGACCCCGAGCTGGGCGCGTACTCGGGACGCAGCCGCCCGGCGCGCCTCGAGATGAAGGGGCGCCCGATCATCGCCGGTCCCAATCTCTGGCCCGCAACGGTCAGTCGCGGGACGCGGGTTGAGATCAGCGCGCGGGTCACCGCTACCGAAGCCTCTATCTGCCAATGGCAGAGCAACGGCAGCGACATCTCGCCGACAGACAACGCCAGCGCAACCAACCTCACGCTCGTGCTCGACGCGGTGGCGCAGGCGGATGCGGGGGATTATCGGATCGTGGTGAGCGACGCGGCGCACAGCGTCTCCAGCGAGGCCGTGCACCTGAACGTCGATCCCACGTTCACCAAGATCGCAACCGGGCCAGTGGCGACGGACTACCTGACCTCGGGCAGTGCCACGTGGTTGGACTATGACCAGGACGGTGTCCTGGACCTCCTGGTGGCCCAGGCCTCGGACGGTCCAACCACCAATGTGCTCTATCACGGCAAAGGCGATGGCACCTTCACCAAGGTGACCACGAACGTCATCACGAAGATCGCGGGAGCGTGCGACGCGGCGACCGCCGGCGACTTCAATAACGACGGCTGGATTGACCTGTTTGTCGCCAATTATGACGGGATCGACAGCCTCTTCCGCAACGAGGGCGAGGGGCGGTTCACCCGCCTTACCCATGCGCAGTGCGGGCCACCCGTCAGAGACAACGACTACTCCTACGATGCCGCGTGGGTCGATTACGATGGCGACGGTTTCCTGGACCTGTTCACTATGAACGGCGTGAACGGAGTTTACAGATGCCTCTATCGCAACCGGGGCGACGGCTACTTCGTCAAGATGAGTGCCGACCAAGTGGGCAGCATCGCCACCGACCCGGCCAGCAATCTCTGGTGTAGCTGGGCCGACATTGACAACGATGGCTATCCCGATGTCTGGGTAAATAACTGGGGAGGACTTCACCTGCTCTACCACAACAACGGGAATGGCACCTTCTCCCGGATGACCACCGGCAGCATCCCCTCCGAGGGACCGGGGAATGTCACTGGCCTATGGGCCGACTACGACAATGACGGGTGGCTCGATCTGTTTGTGACGGGCGGCACACAGCCTTGGACCGCGGGCCTGAGCTCGCTCCATCGGAACCTGAGTGGCCACGGCTTTGCGAACGTCGCGTCCGACGCCGGGGTGGTCCAGAGCGCCTACGGGACCTTTGGGGCCTGGGGCGATTACGACAATGACGGCGACTTGGATTTGTTCCTCGCAAGGTGCACGGGGACGCCCAACCTTCTCTACCGCAACAACGGCGACGGCACCTTCAGCAGCGTCGAGGTGGGCAGCCCGCTGACCGAAAGCACGTACCGCAACGCCCCGGTATGGGCGGACTACAACGATGACGGCTTCCTCGACCTCTTCATCGCGTGTGGTTTAACCCCAGATTCGCGCGCGTACAACCTCCTCTACCGGAACAACGGCAATGGCAACACGTGGCTGAAACTCAACCTGACCGGCACGGCCTCGAACCGCTCGGCCATCGGCGCCAAGGTGCGGGTCAAGGCGACGATTGGCGGGAAGACCTTCTGGCAGATGCGCGAGCTCACGGGGAACAGCGGCGTGAGCGGGGGGCAAGGACTGATCCCGCACTTCGGTCTGGGCGACGCCGCCAGCGCCGAACTGGTCCGGATCGAGTGGCCGTCGGGCATGGTTCAGGAATTCGCGAATGTGGCTGCGCGGCAAACGTTCGAGGTCACGGAGCACCAGCCCGGTGGCCCCGCTGCGCCGAGCCTGACGGCAAGCCGCTTGCCGGAGGGCGCAGTGCAGTTGACACTTACGGGCGACAAGAACTTCCTGTACGTCTTCGAGGGTTCGACCGACCTGGCGCAGTGGACCAAGATTGGCGTGCGCACCAACCTGACTGGCACCGTCGAGTTCACTGACACCCTGGCCGCCAAGTACGCCCAACGGTTCTATCGCGCCCTGGTGCCATAGGCCGGGGGACCCGTAGCCGCCGCTGATTGCCTCAAGAGGCGCGGATGGAATGTGGCCATGGGGCTTTTGCACCTGGCAGGACCGAACCTGCCAACCCATCCGTGCTGTCCGCGGTCGTTTCGATCCCAGGCTGGCGCCCCCGCCCTTTCTCCGCGCTCTTCGTGTCTCTGCATATCAGATTCGTGTCGGAACACCGATTGAATGGCGAAGCCCGACTCCTTGTGGGCGGGATCGAAGAACGGGTCAGACTATGACGATGACTTTGCGCCCTGTTGCTCTCGTTTCTGTTTCAGGCTCTGCAGCCGGGTGGTGGGACTCTTCCAACTGCCCAGGCACAGCCGCCGGACAATCTCTCTCATCGTCAGTGTCGTTTCCCGGCGTAAGCGTGCCGCCAGTTCCGACTTCTCCGGGGCGCTGTCCTACATGTCAGTCGGAGCCGCCTTGCGCAGTTCTTCGATAAAGACGGCCAAGGGCTTGTCTTCCGCTTTGGTCTCACGTTGCCCGGCGGCGATGCACAAAGGGTCAGGAGCTGACACGAGGGCTCTGATCTGAACCCGCTTCGGCAACCGGTCTGCCGTTCGGGTCGTGACCATCGCCACCCCCAGCCCGGATTCCACAGCAGCCATCAGGCTGTCCACACCGTCGTATTCCCCAGCAATCTGGGGCCGAAGGGCGTGCTCGCGCAGCCAGGCGGTGATGACGTCCCAGTACTCAGGATAATCGCACCGGCAAAAGACGAGCAGCGGTTCGGCGGCCACTTCAGCAGGCGTGATCCGTTTCCGCTGGGCCAATGGATGATTCCGGTTGACCGCAAGCTGCCATGCTGCGCGCGCAAGCGGCGTCCAGACCAGTCCCCGCGTTTCGCGATGTTGTGCGACCGTCACCGCGACATCCAGCTTGTCGCTTTGCAGCCCGGCGAGCATCTCTTGACTGGCAAGGTCGAACAACTCCACACGGGCGTTCGGGTGCGCCTGCGTGAAGTTCTCCACGGCCACGGACAACATCCCGGCGGCCAGCGAAGGAGCGTAGCCAACGCGCAGGCGCACTCCGCGCCCGGCGCTGCGCACCCTTTCCAGCATCTGCTCAGCATGCTGAAGAAGCTCGCGGGTCTCTCGGAGCAGCGCCTCGCCCACACGCGTAAGCCGGATTGAATGGGCCTCCCGTTTCAGCAAACAGTGACCGATTTCCTCTTCCAGCGCCTTGATCTGGCGGCTCAGGGCGGGCTGCGTCAGGAAAATCTTCTTCGCGGCGCGGCTAATATTGCCTTCCTCAGCCACCGCGACGAAGTAGCGCAGTTGTCGGAGTTCCATTGCCGGGGCAGCATAACTGAAAAGCAGTCTGAGGCCAAGAACTCGGCATTGGCGGGTGCTGCAAACTGCCATCATTGTGTCGGCATGAAAGCGGCGGCGATTGAGTTGAACATACGGCGAGCCGAGATGAGAGGTCATGCCGACCACGGCTGGCTGAACTCGCATCACACCTTTTCCTTCGCAGACTACTACGATCCGGCGCACATGGGCTTCCGGTCTCTGCGCGTCATCAATGACGATCGGGTGGCGCCAAGCATGGGCTTCGGCACCCATCCGCACCGCGACATGGAGATTTTCAGCTACGTGCTGGAAGGCACCCTCGAGCACAAGGACAGCATGGGCAACGGTCGGCAACTCAAACCGGGTCAGATTCAACTCATGAGCGCGGGCCGGGGCGTCACCCACAGCGAATTCAACCCGTCCCGAAGCGCGTCGCTCCACTTCCTGCAGATCTGGATTCAGCCGCGAGAACGCGGCTTGACGCCCAGCTACACCGAGTGGCACCCGAAACCGCAACACGCCGATGCCTCGAAGGTGCTCGTCATCTCGCCAGACGGGCGCGACGGCTCGGCGACCATCCGTCAGAACGCCGAAATCTATCGCATCCGGCTCAAGCCCGGCCACGCGGTGACACACAAACTGAAGCCGGGCCGGGGAGCCTGGCTGCACGTAGCCGAGGGCGCGCTGAGCCTCAACGGTGTTGCCTTGGCGACCGGCGACGGCGCAAGCACGGAGCAAGCCGGAACGCTCACGGTCACAGCCACCACGCAGACCGAAGCGCTCCTGTTCGACTTGAACTGACCGCTTCCACCTCCAACGCGCCATGTCCAAGACCCTTCGCATTCTCGCCCTCGTGCTGGCGCTAGCCGCAGCCACTACCTGGCTCGCAACCGGTGGGAACCGGGGCTGGACCAAGACGAGCGTGCCCGTGAAAACCGTTGATGAAATCACCGGCATCGAAGCCGTCAGCTACGACCGGCGCTTTGTGCCCGGCTTGGATTTTTTGGGAGCTGCATTGCTGGGAGCCTCGCTCCTGGCTGGAGGCTCATTCCTGTTCCGCAACAAACAAACTACAACCTGAAAGAAACCAAACCTATGACCAAAACCTCCATCACCCTGCTGGCCCTCACCACGCTCGCCAGCATCGCCTTGGCTGCGCCTCAGAACTTTGACTTCAAAGACCCCAAAGGCGTGAACAACGCAGTCTTCACACTCGACGCGCCCCTCGAAGCCATCAGTGGCAGCGCCAATGGCATCAGCGGTACGGTCACCTTCGACCCGCAAGCCCCTGCGGCCACGAAAGGCAAGATCGTTGTAGCCGCTGCCTCGTTGCACGTCCCCAATCCGCTCATGAAGGAGCACCTGCACGGGGAGCAGTGGCTGGATGTTGTCAAGCACTCGGAAATCAGCTTCGAGACCAAATCGCTGAGCAACGTGAAGACCGCGGGCGACAGCACTACAGCGGATGTGACCGGCACGATGACAATCAGGGGCGTGGCCAGGCAGATCACCGCGCCGGTGAAGTTCACCTACCTGAAGGACAAGCTCGGCGCGCGCACCAACGGCCAGATGCAGGGCGATCTGCTCGTGATTCGCGCCAGTTTCGCAATCAAGCGCAGCGATTTCGGCATCAATCCCAAGGCCCCTCAAGAGAAGGTTGCCGACACGATTGACCTCACGCTGAGCGTCGCAGGAGCCGCGCCCCGCTGAATCGCTGTGCGCATGAGCCGACCGGACGGAAGCGATCTGCCGGAATTGCAGGGTCCTCTCCACGTTCCGGCGGACCAACACCCGGTTCATCGAGGGTCCTTCGATCGGCCGGCACCACAACTCGCCGTTGCAAGGCGTGCTGCCGTTGCGAGGCTCGAACGCGCGGGTGTGGGGCCAGAGGCTGCGGGGCGATGCGCTGCTCGCCAAGCGTCTCCTTGAGGCGTTGGTCAAAGGCCGCCTTGCGCCGCTCATAATCGGCGGTTCCCCCGTCCGTCTCCCCGCCGGGGATGCCGTAGCGGAATTCGACTGATGCGGGCACGTTTGCCAGATCGAACTCGGCCGCGAGACGGACCATGTCGCGAAACTCAGCTTCAGACCGCGCCTGGGGCAGATGTTGGCGCACGTAGCGGGCGGCGGCGGATGTCCGGTAAAGCCGTTCCTCGAGTTCCTGCGGTGTCAGCAGCGCGGCGATCTCGGCCTCGCGCTGCTGCTCCAACTCCATCAGTCGGGCGCTGTCCTCGGAATCGCCGTCCAAGCGACCACGCAACTGCAGTTCCACAGTTTGCTCGTCAAACCGGCGCTCGATGTCCCGCACCTGCCGCCGTTTCTCGAGGGACAGGTACGGCGGTTCAGTAGCGTCCGGCCAGCCGAGCGCGGCCGTGGCCAAGCGTCCGGCCGGCTGGCCGAGTAGGTCTTCCAGCTCGTCGTTCATTTGGTCCCGCAGTCGGCGCTGCTGGTGGTGGCTCTCTCTCGCTTCCTTCTGGCTGCGACCCTTCGTGATGTCCCAGGACCGGGCGGCGCCGGCCTGGAGATGCAGCAAGCGGCTTTGGTACTCGCGGCACACGCGCGAGACAACCAGGTCTCGGATCGTGTCCTCGGGACAACCGAGCGCGCGCAGGTTGGCGATGAACAGCCGGGTGTCGGCGGACTCGATGGCCGACCACGGGGTGTTCAGAGCGTTTGGTCCCGACGTCAGGGCGATTGTGCGGACACCGCGCTTGCCCACGCCTCGCAGGCTGAACTCCCCGCGCGGCTACTTCCGGTAGATCACCGCTTGCGAAACCGCCACCGTGCTGCCTTTGGACCGCGCATCCTTGGCGTCCGTGGTCACAAGTTCCAGCGTGTGCGGCCCCGGCTTCAGCCCATAGGTGTGCCAGATCGCGTTGTCGTGGGTGCGCTCGACAATGTACGCGTCGAGAACGCCGACCTTCTTGCCGTCCAGGTGAACCTCCGCGCGCCCGCCGTCCTGATTGAGCGGGCCCACCAGCGCCACGGCGATCCCCGTGAACTTGAGTGTCGCCCGGTTGCCCGCGGCCTGGCTGACCTTGGTCCCTTTGTCGTCGGTCCAGACGCCGCTCCAGGTCCAGGCTGCGTCCTTGGCGTCGATCCGCTGATAGGGCACGCCGGGATTCCATTGCTCGAGCCTGGGGGCGCGGGGTTTCTGCACCGGCACGATCACTTCCGTATCGGTGACTTTCCCGCCGGCCTGGCGGATGACTTGGAGCGCCCGCGTCTCGGTGGATTTCACGATGTCATTGAAGGAGTAGTCGGTGAACTGGAATTGCTTGTCCGCCAGCGCGGGGATGCCGGCTTTGAACGGCTCGGGAATGCGGGCGTAACCGAGCATCACGCCCAACACACCAGCGGCACTCGAGGGGTTGCAGTCCGAGTCCTGGCCGCAACGGGTCGAGATTTCCATGGTTTTCTCGAAATCGCCGCCGCCAAAGAGCAGGCCAAAGGCGATATAGGCGCCGTTGAGTTTGGCGTCGATGTTGAAAGGCGCCAGCGCGCCGTCCGGACAGGGGTCGTCCTTGTCCCACTTGTCCTGGACCAACTGCCAGACCTTGCGCCAGTCGTTCGGGTGCTGCGCCGACCAGTCAAGCAAGTCCCGGATGAGGCGTCCGTACTCGCTCCGGGCCGGGATGCAGGCGAGGCCGGCCTCGACCACCCGGCGCGGGTCGGTCTCGAAATAGGCGGCGGCGTACATGCCGCAAACGAACATGCCGCCATAAAGGCCGTCGCCGTAATTCATCACGCGCCCCACGCGGTCGCAGTACGTGTTCGAGGCCCGCGGCAGTCCGGGACACATCAAGCCGATGAAATCCGCCTCGATCTGGAAGTCGATGTCGTTGGCGTGGAGGTTGTGTTTCGGATGGCCGGAATCGGGGGCTTTGATGCCTCGATTGAGGGCGCGTCGCGCCGCGGCATTGGCGTGCCAGAGATGGTATTGCGAGTCCTTGAACGCCTCGCCGTATTGGGCGCTGGTCGCCTCGAGTCCGACGGTGTCCATCACCTTCGCAAACGTCATCTCGACATAAAGATCGTCCTGATTGATCGCGTTCGCGATGCGGTCCGGCGACCACGTCAGGTCCCACTCGCCGATCTTGCCGTTGGACTTGAACTCGGTCGGCGCGCCGTACGAGACGCCGATCATCTGCCCCGCCCAACCGCCGCGGATCTTGTCTTCGAGCGCGGCGCGGGTGAGTTGGCGCGCCGACGCAGCAGCCGTGACGGGAGGTGCGGACACGGCCAACACGAGGTGACACAGAATCAGGGAAAGGAGCGGCAAACGCACGGTGTTCATGGATGCCGATGTTGCCAACGCCCGCCGGCGGTGTCGAGTCCGGGCTAACCCGCATCGCAGACATCATGCGAAATCTGACTGCCCTGTGCACGGACGGGGTGTGGATATGCGGGTTAGGTTGACGCGGATGCGCAGCCGCGGGAGAGGCCCTCCGAGAGCAACGGTTCATGGGACGCGCTGAGATTCAACGACTTAGGGTCTGTGCAAGAATTAATTCCGATTGATTTTTGCACAGACCCTTAATGCGCACGGGGACCATCAATCAGAAACATCCAACTCGCAACTGGCCGGGATCATGGCAGGGCGGCTCCTCCGCGCTTGACGGCGCAGGAGGCGGGTGGTGTGAATCGGGGGATGACTGCCAAGACGTTTGCGATCTCGCACCGTTCTTTTCCCGAGATTGGTTAGCCGGGATCAAGGCCGCCATGAAGCTGCAGGCGCATTTCGTCTGGGGGCAGTGTCGGGCTGCGTTGGCGGTGATCACCGTGGCGTCCCTGCTTGCCGGAGCGGAGGCGGGGTCGCCGGCGAAGGCCATCGGGGACGGGCCGGTGGGCGTGAACCTGGCCGCGCTGAGGCGTGCGGCGGAGGATCTGGCGACGACGTGGCCGGGAGAGTGCGGCGGCCGGCGGGGCGCCTCCTGGAAGGAGGCACTGGATCGTGTCGAGGCGCGGTGGAACTCGCGGGGAGGGCATCCGGATGAAATGGGAGTCGAAGTCGAGGCGCTGGCGGGCGAGGCCAAGGCCCTCGAGCGGCGCATCTTGATGGCGAACCCGCTGCTGGGTGACTTCGACGCGATCCTGGTCGTGCGGCGAAGGGCGGACGCGCCCCGGCTGGGGTTGCCGGCGAACTGGGAGAGCAACTGCATTCTGCCGCGCGCCGGCTTCGGGAACGACATCGCCCGGCTCGAGACGGTGTCCCCGGACAGCCGGCTCGAGACGGTCTATCGACCGCCAGACGACGCGTTTGTGGGCGACCTCGAACTCCACTGGGACGGGGATCGGGTGCTGTTCTCGAAGTCCGACCCGCAGCGGCCCTGGCAGGTTTACGAGATCGGACTCGGAGGGGCGGATGTGCGCCAGATCACCCCCGACATGGGTGCGGATGTGGACAACTATGACGGGTGTTATCTGCCCGACGGCGACGTGTTGTTCACGTCGACAGCCACGATGGTGGCGGTGCCGTGCGTCAATGGCGGGGCGAATGTGGCCAATCTGTATCGGGTGTCGGCGGACGGGCGGACGGTGCGGCAGCTCTGTTTCGACCAGGAGCACAACTGGTGCCCGACCGTGATGGAGGACGGGCGCCTGCTGTACCTGCGCTGGGAATACACGGATCTGCCCCACTCGAATTCGCGGCGGCTGTTCACGATGAATCCGGACGGAACGGCCCAGATGGCCTGCTACGGGACCAGTTCCTATTGGCCGAACAGCGTGTTTTTCGCCCGCCCCATCCCCGGCCAGCCCACGCAGATGATCGGGATTGTCACCGGCCATCACGGCGTGCCGCGCATGGGCGAACTGGTGCTGTTCGACACACGGCGGGGTCGCTCGGAGGCCGAGGGTGCGGTCCAGCGGATCCCTGGCTTCGGCCGGAGAGTCGAGCGGGTGGTGAAGGACGCGCTGGCGGACGCCTCGTGGCCCAAGTTTCTCCATCCCCATCCGCTGGGGCGGCCGGACGGAACGGGCTCAGGCAAGTACTTTCTCGTGGCCGCCTGGCCGGCGCCGGACGCCGCCTGGGGGATCTATCTTGTCGACGTCTTCGACAACCTGCTGCTCTTGAGAGAGGAGCCGGGGTGCGCGTTGTTCGAGCCGGTGCCCGTGCAGCGCCGGCCGCGCCCGCCGGTGATTCCCGATCGGACGCAGCCCGGGCGGACAGATGCGTTGGTGTTTCTGGCGGACATCTACGCGGGGCCGGGTCTCGATGGCATCCCGCGGGGGGAGGTGAAAGCGTTGCGGGTGTTCACGTACACCTACGGCTACCGCGGCATGGGGGGGCTTTACGGGACCATCGGCATGGATGGTCCCTGGGATGCGCGGCGCGTTCTCGGCACCGTGCCGGTCGAGCAGGATGGTTCGGCCTTCTTCCGCATCCCGGCCAACACGCCCGTGTCCGTTCAACCGCTGGATGGCGAGGGGAAAGCGTTGCAGTTGATGCGCAGTTGGTTCACGGGCATGCCGGGAGAGACCCTCTCGTGCGTGGGATGCCACGAGCCCCAGAACAGTTCGCCCCCGGGGCGTCCGGCGGTGGCCCTGCAGAAGACGCCTGCCGATCTCGCCCCCTGGCGCGGGCCGGCGCGCGGGTTTGCGTTCGCGCGCGAGGTGCAGCCGGTGCTCGATGCGAGGTGCGTGCGGTGTCACGACGGCGCGGGAGACGCGCCGCGGAAGTCGGCGCTGGATCTGCGGGGCGATGTGCCGATGCCACCGTGGAACTCGAAGTTGCCCGGCATGCAGAATCGCGAGTGGGGGGGCAAGTTCACGGTCGGGTACGCGAGCCTCCATCGGTTTGTCCGGCATCCAGGCATCGAGAGCGACCTGGGCGTGCTGACGCCGATGGATTTCCATGCCGACACCACCGAGCTGGTGCAGATGCTCCGGAAAGGGCATCAGGGCGTCACGTTGACGGACGAGGAGTGGGACCGGCTGGTCACGTGGATCGACCTGAACGCGCCGTTCCACGGGGACTGGGGATCGATCGCGCCCGAGCGGGCTGAGGCATGTGAGTCGCGCCGGGCGGAATTGCGCCGCCGGTACGCGAATGTGGATGAGTACCACCTGGACCCGCCGCCGCCGCCTCGCGCGCCGGCGGCCGCCCGGGCAGAAAGCGCCGGGATCGGGAGCGGACAGGATCTGGCCTCGTCAACGGTCTCGCCGGACTGCCCCGGCACGGAGGTCAAGACCCCGCCCCCCACTCGTCGACCCTCGCCCGCCGCCGACGGGGTGTTGGCGCCGCACCGGGTGATCACGCGCCGTCTCGATCTGGGTGAGGGCGTCGAGATGACGTTCGCCCACGTCCCCGCCGGCGAGTTCGTCATGGGCACGGAGGCGGGCGCGCCGGACGAGGGCCCGAGCCATCGGGTGGCGGTGTCGGAGCCGTTCTGGATGGCGGTGACCGAGACGAGCAACGAGCAATACGGCCGGTTCGACCCGCGGCATGACAGCCGCCGTGAGGATGTGCAGGGCTACCAGTTCGGTATGGAAGGCTACCCGCTGGGCGAGCCGGGCCAGCCGGTCGTCCGGGTTTCCTGGCGCCAGGCGATGACTTTCTGCGCGTGGCTTTCCGCGCGCACCGGGCTCGAGGTGACGTTGCCGACCGAGGCGCAGTGGGAGTATGCGTGTCGGGGAGGCGGGGAGACGCCTTTTTCGTTTGGGGACCTGGACACAGATTTCTCGAAGCACGCGAATCTGGCGGATCTCACGACGCGCGAGTTTGCGACGGACACCTACCTCCACGACACGTGGGTGCCGTTGAGCGAGCCGACCGAGGCGGACGACTGGTTGCCGAAGGACGCGCGTTTCAACGATGGCGCGCTCGTTTCGGCGGTCGTGGGCCGATACCAGGCGAACGCCTGGGGATTCCACGACCTGCACGGCAACGTCGCCGAATGGACACGTTCGGAACACCGGCCGTATCCGTATCTCGAGAACGACGGACGCAACCGCCCTGACGGCGACGCGCGCCGCGTCGCACGGGGCGGGTCGTGGCGGGACCGGCCCTGTCGAGCAACTGCGACGTATCGTTACGCCTACCGGCCGTATCAGCGCGTGTTCAACGTGGGGTTTCGCGTTGTTTTCCGACAGGCGATGCCGGCGGTGGCGTCGGAAGCCAGCAGTTCCCGGTCTGAGGCGAAGCCTCGCTAAAAGGCTGATCCCTCACGTCATCTATTCGACCCGCACGACCACCGGCGCCTCTGCCATCGAGCCAGCCTTGAGTTTGACTTCGATCCAGCCACTGACTGCCTGGAGCGGCGTCTCGCTGCCATCGGAACATTTGATCGCGCCCGCCGAGCCGGGCAACTCGATGGTCGCATCCGCACTCGCGGTCATTTCATAGACTCCGGGCTGGATCCGCCGCAGCACGACCGAACTCGCCTGGCGCACCCGGTCGCCCAACCCGTAATCCCAAACGCACAGATCGCTTTCCGATCCGAGATCCTGCGAAGTGATCGGGGTGCGAACCAGGAAGCCCCGGCCGCCCTTGTCGGCCTTCCACACTTTGCTCACGTCGGCGTTGCTGATCGTCCAGTCCTTCTCTTCACTCGGGAGCGGATCGGGCAACAGACCGGCGACGGGCATGACCTCATGGGTCTTCTCCTGGACCTCTGCCTTGGTCAGGAGACGTTGCGCGCCTTCGGCCAGCGTCAGCAGGGTGCGGCCAGTTCCCATCGGCCGGGCGGATTTCACGGTGACGCTGACCTTCCGTCCGGGCGGGCCGATTTCGGCGACCACCGGCCGGTTCTGCGCTGGCCACCCGCCCGCCACCTCGACCTGCTGCTTCGCGTAATCCACACGGCTGATCGTCCCGACGAATTCTGGCACCGCGCACTGGATGCGGACCTCCGGCGTCGCCAGCAGCGTGCCGGCCATCATGCCGGCGGTGCGAAGCCCCTGGGCGTCCACGGATTGCCAGGCATACTCGGCCGCGAACCGCGCCGGGGGCGCCGTCAGGCGGCGGATCACGCCGGGAACACCATCGGCCAGCAGGAGGTCTCGGTTCCCCGTCGTGGTCTGCACCCCCACGGCGACCGCCTGCCGGGCGTCCTGGGAATTCCCGGCGATCTGAAGCAGCGCGGCCGACTGGATGAATGGCTCGCCGGCATAGGGCTCGATGAGCGCAACGAAGCAGGAGCCCGCGTCGGCCACATCGCGCTCCAGGCCGATGCAGGTGAAGTGGTACACCACCGGGCAGGGCGGATTGTGAGTGATCAGGTCGCCGCGATGAACCGCGGCATCCTGGAGCCCGGGAAGTTGCAGGCGGACGTACTTGGCGGGCGATGCGGGGTCGTAGTTGATGCCCAGGAACTGTCGCTCCGTCCCCGAGATCCGCTCCTGGTCGGTCGTCTCTCGACGCAGCCGCCAGGTGGCCTGGAAGGAGTCGGGAGCTTTGCCGATGAAGGACCGGTCCTGGCTCGCCTTGAATGTGCCGTCGAATGCTTCGGGGGCCTGCTTCACGTCGGCTGCATTCCATTCGAACTGGTCGTTCACCATGGCGTGGAAGTTATAGCGGTGGACGCCCGCCCCAGCCGTGCGGACCACGTCGAAGACATAGGACTTCGGCAGGGTGACATGGGGATCGAGCTTGATGCCGGGCTTCTGTTGTTCGATCGGGAGATCTTGCGCCCCGCGGCCTTCATCCACGCTCACCAGCGCCACCTGGCGAGCCCCGCGGTTGAGATTCACCGGTTCGCCGGAATGGGCGTGGAGATAGGCCATTTCCGGGCTGTGCAAGACGCCGCGCACCCAGGCGTTCACGTGGTTGGCCTGCATGGGCTGGCCGGCAGGCGTCACGGTGACGACATTGTGAACCGCCGAGTGGCCGCTGGCCGGCGCGGTGTAGCCGGGGCGCTGCCCGGCATCCACCAGCATCGGAAGGCCAAACGCACAAACCTGCAGGTCGAGGGAATCGGCGTGATGGTGGCCGGAACCCCAGCCGGCGCGCACCATCGCGCTGCGGCGGAAGCGGATGTCGTTGTGCTGGGTTCCGCCCTCCAGAACGCCGGCCCAGTTGGGCAGCATGCGGGATTCGTTCTCGAACCACGGCATGCGCTTGACCTGCCCTGCGGCGGCCTCGAGTTCGTTCAACGTCTCCCCCGCGTAGCCGCGGGTCCAGCCCATGTGGACGAGGATGGCGGCGAAGCGCGGATCACGGGTGTGGTTCCATCCCTTCCGCAGAAGCGACTCGGAGTTGTTCAGGAACGATTCCGGTCCCTTGTCGGGCCCAGTCACATCGCCGATGCGCGGGGCCTGCCAGCCGGAGCAGTACATGGCCAGTGGCCAGTACAGCGCAGCGCGGCCCTTGGGATATCGCTCGGGATCGTTCATGGAGAAGGTGCGGTCTCCGGTGGCGGCGGCGTACTTCTCGGTGGCATCCACGAGGTTGGCGGCATTCTCACCAATGCCATAGAAGGTGCTGCGTCCGAACTCGATGCCGCTGTGGTCATACGCCGAGGCCATCAGGTGCTGCATGCCCATGAGCTTGAGCGGATAGACGAAGGTGCGGCTGAACATCCACTCCATCCAGGGCTGGGTGATCCGGGGCTCGCCCAGCAGCGTGGCCATGCGCAGCGCTGCATCCGGGAAGACATAGGTGTGGTAGCGCAGGATCCGCCGGGCGGTGATCTGCACCAGGTAGGAATCGCACAGATCGATCACATCGTGCGGGGTCTTGATCCAGGGCAGGAAGCGATGCAGCGAATCCGCCAGCGACTGGTTGCCCTGGATGAAATCGTAATACTTGTCATACAGTTCGGCAAAACTCGCGTACTCGGTGTACCAACTGTAATAACTCGCCGAGGTTTCGCGCTGGCGATCATAGAGCGAACGGCCAAACGCGCCTTTCTGGCAGACGATCGTCCCGAGATCCTGGATCGGGTCATAGGTGGGCAGGTCGTAGGTGAACCGCAGGAACGCGATCAACCCATCGCGCAGAGTGTCGGCATCGCGATCGGCCGGCTGGCCTGGATTCGGGGGGAAGACACGCAATGCATCGCCGGCCCTCGAGTGGGTCCGTCCGACCCATGCCTGGACGGCCGATGCGATCGGGGTCCATGCCGTGCCGGTTGCGCCGTCCGGATTGCCCGTGACCACGCCGTTGCCATCATCCTTGAACGGAAACGGGTCCGGTAACGGCCGGCCGGCTTGCAGATCGGCGAAGGTGTAGTTGAGGTTCAGCTTCTCATTGCGCAGAAACACATCCGGATGCCGCGAATGCGGGAATTCCCAGGCCGGGGTGGGAAACGCCCACGCGCCAAATTGCTCCGCGATTGCCTGCTGGGCCATTCCCTTGACGGTATTCGGCGCGCGCAGGCGCATGCCGCCCTGCGTCGAGTCGAGTAGATGGGCGAAGCGACGGTTGACGTGGGGATAGTTCTGCCAGATCAGGGCATCGCGCTCGAACCGTCTGCCCATCGCGACTGGATCGGCCGCCCGCTTTACCTCCGCATCCTTGATGCGCTGGATCCATTCGGCAGGGAACGGATCGTTGGCCTTCTGCTTGTGCGCGCCCCGCTGAACGCCAGCAAGGGCATTGTCGAGGGTGACGTTGCGCACCAGCAGCGGCACTTCGCTCGCCGGGTCCATCCGCGGCGTCGCCCAGAAACGCGCTGCTCCACCGCGTGGAAGTAGAGTTCCGCGACGCTGTAGAACTGGTCGCAATACCCGATGCGGACGCGATACATCGAGTCGCCGCCGTCGAGTTGGTCGTTCACGGCCAGGACCACGAACAGGTTCTTGCGGAAGTCGTGCGCGCTGATGTCAGCCGGCACGGCGGCGATGATGCGCAGGCAGTAAACGCCCTGGGGCAGTTCCCCGAGATCCGTTGACAGGATGGTATCGCCCGCCTTGATGCGCACGACATCGATGGGCGGCTCGAATTGCCCCGTGGGCTTGTGATCGCCATGGGCGTCCACTTTCAGACGGGCTGCGCATAGCGTTCCGCGGCTGTTGGCGCGCCGGGGATCGCCGGCGCAAACCAGTTCGCGACCAGGCTCTGCCGGTCGAACATGCTGCGCACCGGGCAATGCCGAATACCGTGACGCTTTGTACTCAGCACGCAGCATAAAGCCTCGAGTTGAAGGCCGAAGCTGTCGCCCGGATGTGCCGCCGCCTCGCCGTGAAGTGGGTCGAGTACGGCAACGGCTTCAGGCCGGCAAGCGGCCCCTCGATTTCGTATTAAGGCGAATCCTCCATCGTCAGGCTCAGCACAACAGTGACAGAGCACAAGAACTCCACGATAGCGATCACCGCGTCTCCTGGCTGAATGGGACGACGCGTCCGACCGACCGTAGAGCTGCAATTCGCCCCGACGCTTCTTTGCTCCCCAAGCCCTCGTCAATGGCCATGACGGCGGAGGTTCGCTGCCGGGCGCATCTCAGATTTTTCCATCATCAGGAATCGGGACGGATGCAGAAAAGGGCGCGGAATTCATTCCGCCTTCGCCATGGCCAGTCAAGCTTGAAGCGGACTCAAGTCCGCGCTCCGAAAAAACTGAGACGCGCCCCATCCGCTTGGGTGGCGCGGGCACGCGGACACAGTGTGGTCGAGATTGGGTCCATCGGTTTGAGCCGCGTCCCGGCGTTGCTGAAGCGATGAGCCCATTCTCCTTGCTGGGCGCGGTTTCATAGACCCGATCTCACCCTGGACGTCAGGAATGCCGCGACCGCCCCACTGGTGAGATTTCCGGGTTAGCAAAGCCCCTGCGAGAGCGACCGCGCTGAGGTGGTTTAGCAACATGGTAGAAACGACCTAGCGGAAGACGACCGGCACCACAAGGAATTCATGCCACGCGGCCCCAGTGGTTCGTCAGGTGGTCACCCGCTCAGGGTCGGGATTGCCCCGGTTGAGGGCCGACTGAAATCATGAATTCCCAAATCATCGCAGCGCCTTCCCCCTAACATCCGCGCTGTCAACTGGCCGCGCGAAACGGCACCGATGTTCTCCGTCCCCAGGCTGGTTTCCTTTGGTTACTGCACAAAGAAACGTCCAATTCTGGCTGATCCCGACAATAGACGGCATGAAGCTGACGATCCTGAGACTCCTGCTGTGCGCGACTGCCACCGTGGCGGCCGAGCCGAGGCTGCTGTCGGTCGGCTCACCTGTGTGGGACAGCGCCGCGCTGGCACCAACCCTTGGCAGCACGCCAAATCCGTCAAGGCCTCAGAAGATACTACTTGAAATGCGGCAATGTCATTGCAAGATTTCAAGCATGGTTCTTCGGGAACGTTATCTCGATCGTGTTCGTAAAGCGCTGGGACGTAATCCCGTGGTAGCTCTGCTCGGCCCCCGTCAGTGCGGCAAGACCACTCTCACCCGCCAGATGATGCCGCCCGGACACCCTCAATACTTCGATCTGGAAGATCCGGTCATTGCCCATCTCCTGGAGCAGCCCATGACAGCGCTGCAGGGCCTGCGGGGATTGGTGGTGATTGATGAAGCGCAACGCCAGCCCGCGCTCTTCCCTGTGCTGCGCGTGCTGGCCGACCGCGCGGAGCAGCCCGCGACCTTCCTGATTCTAGGCAGCGCTTCGCCCGATCTTTCGCGACAGACGGCCGAGTCGCTGGCCGGGCGCGTCGAGATCATCGAAATGCGCGGCTTCGATCTGGGCGAACTGCCGTCCGACGCCCAGGAAACCCTCTGGCAACGCGGCGGCTTTCCACGGTCTTACCTGGCCGCCGACGAAGAGGGCAGCGTGACCTGGCGGAAAAACTTCATTCGGACCTTTCTCGAACGCGATCTGGCGGCCCTGGGATTCGGTCTTTCGCCGGCGTTGATGGGCCGGTTCTGGACCATGTTGGCCCACTACCACGCGCAGGTCTGGAACGGCAGCGAGATCGCCGCGTCCCTGGGAATAGCCCCCAACACCGCCCGCGCCTATCTGGATGCGTTGGAGCAGACCTACATGATCCGCCGCCTGCCTCCCTGGCAGGCCAACCTGGGCAAACGCCTCGTCAAGACCCCCAAGATCTACTTCCGCGACTCCGGCCTCTTCCAGACCCTCAGTGGCATCCATACCGCTGCCGGCCTGCTGACCCATCCCAGGCTGGGCGCTTCCTGGGAAGGCTTCGCGCTGGAAGAAATCCTGCAGGCACAACAGCCGGACCAAGCCTGGTTCTACGCGGTCCACAGCGGCTCCGAACTCGACCTGCTGATGGAAGTCCACGGCCGACGGATCGGCGTCGAATTCAAGCGGGCCGACGCTCCGCGCGCCACCCGTTCGATGCATCTGGCGATCACCGATACCGCCTTGGACGAACTCTGGGTGGTGTATCCCGGCACACGATCCTACGCCCTGGACGACCGGATCACCGTCCGCCCCCTCCACGATTGCCTCGCCTCCAGATGAACAGCCGCATTGGCCGGCTCACGGCCTTGAAACACTGGACTGTTGTCTTCCGCCCTCCTTGGCGGGGGGAAAGAGTGACACTGGACAAAGCCCGGGATCCAGTCGATTGGGCGGGCGAGGCCGTCGCCGCTTATCCGTGGGCAACCAAGAACACCCAGCTTGGCGATGAACAGTGAGTTTACCGTGCACAAAAACACCGGCCCGGCCGCCGCCCTGTTCGGCTTCTTGCGCGCCTCGGAGCCGGCGATAGCACCCACTCGATCATCAGCCCCGTACCGATGAGGTTGTCAAAATGAAGCGACGATTGCTCCTGATGCTGGCGATCCTCCTATTGTGCGCGATTCCCTCTGCGCTCGCGGCGGAACGGGTCGTTTTTTTCCACGATTTATCCGTGCTCGATCTGAAGCGTGATTCTGGCGCCCACGGCGACGGTGTGACCGACGACGTCGCCAAGGACGATCATCGCCCGGCCTTCGAGGTGGTGGACGCCAGCTTCAGCGCCGCCGGCATACGGGAGCTCTCCTTCGGCAACACCTATCCAGTGAAAGTGCGCGAGCATCGGGGCGCAGCAGTGCGCACCGAGAAGGGCGGCGGTTGCATCGGTTGGGCCTAGCCCGCAAGCCACGTGGCGAGCCCAAAGAGAATCGTCAGCGTCGTCAGGTCGGTCACAGCGAGGACGACCGGGCCGTGCCACTCCACACCCCGGCGCAACGCGGACAACAGGCGTGGCACGAGGACCCCGTAGAGGCCCGCCGCCGATATGGCGCCTAACAGGCCCAACCCCACGCACAGCGATTCGACCGCGTTCCCACGCAGTGCCATCGCGAAGCCGCCCACCATGACGGACGCCACGACGGCAAGGAGCAGGGCGGCCCTGAGTTCTTCGAGATACGCACTCCAGGCCTGCTTGCCCTTGCCATCCGGCCCCGCGGCCTGCGTGGCCATCGCGCTCTGAGCCGCCACAGCCTCCGGGAGGCCCAGCAGCACGGTGAGGAAGAAGGCCAATCCGACCATCTCCCTGAGCGTCAGCTCGAAACAGGCGCTGAGCTTGGCAGCGACCAGGCCGGTGACAAGCGTCACTGCAAGGCTCGGACCACGATTCAGGAAGGCCCTCGAGTTTCCGTGCGGCGGCCCCTTTGGGGGGCGACCGTCGTCACCAGCGTCAGGCCTCGGCAATCGAGGTTTCGCCAGACCGGACGATCGGGGATTGCAGTGTCTCTTCGGGGCTCCCCGCTTGCCGCGTCGGGGTGTGATCGAGTGATGATTGATCGTTTTCATCACCCGACCTCCCTTTACCCCCCCGGAGACTCAGGTCCAAGGGCTGGTACTTCAGGCGATTGCCTCAGTCCGCCAAGGGCACGGCTCAATCCCACACAAGTGATTCGGGAGACGAGGGATGCAATGTACCGACATCAGAAGAGGGGAACAGAAGTGCAGAACGGAGCCGCAGGTCGAATTCCGGCGATCTTGCTCTTGCTCCACCGCATTGAGCACGAGTAGGAGCAACGGCAAGAGCAGGAATTGGGACTGCGTTTCTCTTTGGCAACAACACGGCGCTCTCGTGAGTTCAGGAGTTCTGAGCCCAGGAGCTGACCGGCAGGGACCACCGCCTTGCGGCGGCTAACGGCGGAAATGAATCTGCGCCTCCCTTCGCCTCGGGAATCCTTCTTTGCTGAGGTCTAACCGGGTGTTGCCAGCCGCGCGCTTCATCACCGGAACGGAAGACGGGAACACCCGGGCTGTCTCCGCGAAGGCTGCGGATCAGGCCTTGCGGCCGGCTTCCCTTGTCCGCTTGAGTTCGAGCAAGTGGTTCCGCACGTCGTCCGAAAGGCCGGGCGTGCGGAAGGCAGCCGACAGGCGGTTCTCGAGAAACTGAATCGCTGCCGCCACCTCGATGCAGGCAACACCTGGATCGAGCGAACCGCCATCCGTCGGTGGAGGAGTGGACCTCTGCTGTTCGAAGTCGGTGTCCGCACGCTTCTCCGGCGCTTGGCGCACACCCGGGAGGCTGGACAGAGCACGCGCCAGGTCGTGCGCGAGGTCGGACACGGATTTCTGCCGCAAGTCGAGCAGCTTCCTATCGAGCAGCGCCGACACACTGCTCCGTTCCCATCGCGCTCGCAGCGCAGGGCGGCAGGTCTTGGGCGGCCGCCGCGACAGGGCCTGTGCCGGTGTCTGATCGAAGGCCCGTCTGCATAGGTTGTCCAGCCAGCTAACGTACACGTTCTGCATCAGAGGAAATGCCAGCGGCAGGCCAGGGTCTTCATCGAGGACGGTCTGCCGCCCCCACTTCTTCGCCCACCTCTGGCAGTGACCGGTGTAAGCTCCGAAATTCGCCGGTCCGGCCAGGGCGTACCGGGCGGCCTGTTCGAGCAGTTCGTCAACCAAGTCGGGACGGCGCAACTCCGAAGGCAGTGGCCACTGGCGATAGCCTGACGTCGAGTTCCAGCGAACGAAGAAATCCTCCTGCATCACGCTCTTTCTGAACGTGGCGATCTCAGGGTCGCGCAACAGCGCCTGGATGCAGGCATCCAGGTCCTTCACCACTCCCCAGTGCCATTGCTCCACCCCGTCGGTCTCCTTTGGGCCAGGACCAGCGTCTTGCGGGGCCTCAGGTGTGTGCTCGCGGGCCCGCCGACCCGTGGTCAATTCCGGGGCGAGGCGCATCGGATCCAGCATCAGCGCGGATCGCACGTTGACCTTCTCCTGATCACCGCTGTCGAGGGCGACTTCTCGGCGCCGTTGGGTAATGCCATCCCGGAGGAACCCCTCGACCGGTCGGACGTGCCCGAGCAGTTCGATGTCGGCGCCGTCCGGGAGCGGAAGGAGGCTGGTGAACAGGCAGTCGTAGTGCAGCACGTTGTCGGGATGCCGCAACGTGAACGGCGCCGCTTCCCACCACGCCGCGACGTCCGGCCACACCGCGTACACGACCGAAGCGCCCCTGTATTCATTGCTGGTTTCCAACCGCTGCGGCTCCACGAGGATGCCCCGCGTGCACCACGTAGCCCCGCGCATCTCTGACGCCGGGCCGCGGCGAGGCGCGATGGCGATCGGGTAGCTGCGGTACACCCAGAGCTCGACGTCGGGCGCGAACACTACCCGGTCCCCCCCTGCGACCTTGCACGCTTCGGCCCGCGTGGCCTGGATCGACTGGCCCCCGGGCACCGCGCTGATCGGTATGCTGAGGTCCGCGCACCCGCCCCACGTCGCCTCGTGGAGGACTTGATGATCCGGCAAGCGATTGAAATCGAATACAGACACAATTCCACCCACCCGCAATACTCACATTATTGCGAACGCTTCGCGTCCCAGCTCCGCTCCACTCCGGCTCGTCCCTCGCCTCCGCGCGCGGCGCCCGGGACGCTCCGCTTACTTCTCCCTCGCTCCGCTCGCCTTGGCTGGAACTGGGGCCAGGACGGGGCGGAAGCCCAGGGGGTCGTTCCGGGCCTCCGGGGGGAGCCAGTAGCGGTAGGCGCACCGGCAGTCCGCCGGGGCGTTGAGCCAGCCGCCCCCGCGGACCGCGCGGGGAGAATCCACGGAGTGAGCCTTGCTGGCAATCTGCTTTTCGTAATTCGCGGGGTAGACCCCATTGCTCTTTTCCACCTCCACCCACGGCGTCCCACACCATTCCCAAACGTTGCCGACCATGTCCCAGGCACCGCAGGGCGCCTTGTTTCGCGGCAGAGACGGCCCGCCCACATTGAGACCGACGGCCATCGTGCTGCCGCGTTTGGGCTGGTCACAGTTCGCCACGGCGCGAATCCGGTCTTCAGTGGCCCAACCCCACGGGACGCGGAACCACGGGCCCGGCTCGTCAGGTTCTGGCCGTTCGTCCTCCTCGGGGCCGCGGGCAGCGAACTCCCACTCGGCCTCGGTCGGCAGCCGGATTTCCCAGGCGGCGAGATCGGTGACGGTGGGGGGAAGCCCGTCCAAGCGCCCCGCATGCAGCTCGGTCGTCAGCCACGCGCAGAAAGCGACCGCCTCTTGCCAACTGACCCCGACTACGGGGTGGTTGGGTGTGTGAAAGACCCGTGTCCCCCACCAGGGCCGGGTTTCGAATTCGGCCGGGCGTTCGGCCTTGGTCCCCACCACATAGCTCTCGTATTGGTCTACCGTGACAGGGAACTGGGCGATGTAGAAGGGCTGCCGCACCCAGTCGACGCTCCAGGGATGCTGATTGCCCGAGTGGACCGGGTTCTCAATCCCGCTAGGGCTCGGACTGCGGCCGCCCCAGGGATGCTCGTCGCCGAGCAGGAAGCGGAGGCGACCGGCCTGTCCGACCAACTCGCTCCACGCGAGTTGCGGTGCCCGTGTGAAGTCGCTTAACAGACCAACAAGGGCCGCGGCGGCGGCGCGATCGGCCGGAGTCTCGGCCGGCGAGGTCATCGCCCGCTTCGCGATGTCCCCCCAATCGGTCCGGTCCTTCTGCGGAGCACGAATTCGTTGCGGACCAGGACCGCGTTCGATTTCCCACGCCTTGACGTCGAGCGCGAGTTGGACCGCGGCTCGGATGAGAGGGAAGGCCGGCCCCCCCTCCTTCTGGCGTTGGTCGGCGCGAGCGTGGAAGGCCCCCAGGAACTTCGATTCCGGATACCCTCGCACCTTCACCTTGCCTGCCATGCCCAGAGCGATTGCCTGAGCTTCGTGCTCCGGGTCCGGTCTCGCTGCGTTCACTCCCAGCACCGGCTGCAGCCCGGCCTCGGTAACGACGACCGCCAGGTCTGCCGGAGTTCGCTCCGGAGCCCCCGTAGTCTTCTCGAAGACGGCCAAGACGGGCTGACTCGCCGCCGCCAGTCGTTTCTCACGGATTGGATCGAGGTGCGCAACTCGGGACGGGTCGAGGGGCGTATGGAGCAAGCCCTCGCCAGCGAGGAAGTTGCGGTAGGAGCGGACCGGGAACTCGAAGGCCCGAACCATCGAGGTGCCACACATGAACTCGACGGGGCGGACAAGACCGGAATGGCGGGTCAGTTCTTCCAACAACGGCTCGACGCCGCCGGTGGCGCCGGCCTGTTCAGCGACCCGTTTGAGCAGGTCCTCCAAACTGTCGCGCGTAAAATCTCCCCGCTCGAGCTTGCCGCCGAGCGAACCGAGGGCGAGGTCCGCCAGCACAGCCCGCAGATCGTCAAGCGACAAGTTCAGGTCGTCCAATACGGTCTGCAAACGCCTCAATTCTTTGGGATTACGGGCCTCCTCCCATTTCTCGAGCATGAGTTCGATGACTCGATGGAAGACCTGCGCCCGGGTCTCGGGGAGGCAGACCGGCTTGCCGGACCTCGAAGCCTCGACGGCCAACTCGGCCAGACCGGTCAGCAAGAGCGGGTCCTCCGCCAGGGCGCCCAAATCGCCTTGGCGGACCTGATCGAGAATCTGCTGGGCCGCACTTTCGGGCTCCGGGACCGTGCTGGTGGCCTCACCGGCGTTAAGTTCCTGCCGGGACCGTTCCTGCTCGAACCAGATTTCGAGGAACTCGCGTTGCTGGCCGCGATCGAGCTTCTCGAGTTCCCAGAGCGCAAAGCCGGGCAGGCTCCAGCGGGGTTTGGCGGCGCAGTGGGTCGGGGGATAGGCGGTCGGGCGCGTGGTGACGAGGACGGTGTTCTCCCCCGGCTGGCCTTGGCGTCCCTTCAACCAGGCGACAAGGCACTGGGAGAAGCGCTGACGCTGCGTATCTCCTTCCAGCTCGTCCAGACCGTCAAAGATCAGCAGGCACCGCCCCTGCTGGCACCGTTCGATCAAGGGCTCCCGCCATTGCCCCTTCTCGGGGGCGAGCATGAGTTCGATGGCTTTTCGCTGCTCGCTTTCGGGGCCTGCAGGGAACGGGTGCTGCTTGAAGTCGCGCAGGCGGACCAGCACCGGGGTGCGGATAGCCAACTTGGATGCGCGTGCGAACAAAGCCTCGAGTCTCGGGTGTTCGCGTCCGGCGGGCGGTCGGGCCAGGGCCAGGGCGAGAAACAGGGCCACCGTCGTCTTGCCGCCGCCGGCATCGCTGGTGAGGACCAGCCGGGGGTTTCCGACGAGGGCGTCCCAGAAGTCGGTGCGGTCGCAGACCTTGAACCCCCTCTGCATTGCCTCGTCCACGGGCCGCAGGTAATTGCTGAGCACGATTTGGGCAAGTCGCTCCAAGTCCTTGGTTTCAAGGTCCTCCGGCCGCTCTCGCCCGGCCAGATGCTTGAGCAACACCTCGACGCCCTGCAGCACGCTGCGCGCGTTGCCCTCTCGATCGGACTGCGCCTGGTCAAACGGGGGCAACTGTAACTGTGAGTATCGCTGCCAATCCTGCCGGATAGCCTCGTACAAGCCCTCGACGGCACCGGGCCGGATACGAGGTTCTTCTTCTGGGCCAAGGGGTCGGGCATACAACTGCACGAACAGTCGGATGAACTCCTCCTCGTGGAGGTCGTTTTCTCTCGTCGATAGTCCCGATCGGTCCCGAGAAACCAGCACCGGCACCAGCAGCGTTCGGACCTCTTTGCGCAGCTTGGAGAAGTGGCCCCCGAGGCTCTCGGGCGGCAGCGTCTCCGCCCGCACGCTGCGCAGGGGGATGTCGAGGTTGCCAGGCTTCTCGCCCAATTGCCTCAACCAGGGGAGGATGGCACCCTCGCCAGTGAAGTTCCCGGGGCCTCTTGCTTCGCCTCCCAGTTTGGCGATGCCGATACAGAAATCGCCGTACGCGGACCGGAGAAAGAGCGGGCCGCCGCTTTCCCCACCATGGACTCCGCTGCCAGCCATCCGTACAAACTCGAGTCCCGCTTCGGTACGAAACTTCGGGTTGTGGATGGCCAGGATGGTCTCCGAAGGATTCCTCCAATCGCTTTCCTGCCCGCCTGCGAACGCGGCTCGGCTCTGAGGAAATGCCCGTAGCACGGCCTGGCGTTCTTGTTGGGCTTGGCAGTCCCAACTTGCGTCCGTCAGATGCTCCAGCCAGAGGACGGGCGCGGGTCTGCTCGGGTATTCCTTCTCGCTGTGGACCTTGAGCAGTACGACATCGGTCCATGAGTCCTTGGGGCAGGCAACGATCGTGACATCAATCATCACGGTGCGACCCGCCGCAGTCGGGAACCCGATGCGCCAGCGCCGGCAGCAGTCGGGCGGATGTTCGAAGGATGGAGCGCCGTCGCGCGCGGCAGTGTGGTCCGCTACGACGTGCCTGGCCGTGAGCAGGTGGTTGGAAGTAACGAAGAACGCGGTGCCGCGGAATGCCCAACGGTCCTTCTGTTCGTCCGTGCAAACAAAAAGGGGCACCACCGTGGGTTCGGGCGCCTGCGGGCTCTCGTTGTCGCTCATGCGTTTCTGGTGTCGGCAGCGCCGGGAATTGTAGCCGCGCCGCAAGCCGTGACAAGCACCGGATGACGGCTTGACCGCCCGGCATCGGAAGCGCATCGTGGTGACAGGATGACCGAAGAGCGGAGCTATCGTCGCGTGTCGGGCGCCAACTCGGTCCTGATCGAGTGCGCCGCCGGCTGCGAATTCGACCCGGACCAGGCCGTGCCGGTGCGCGCGACGGCTCCCGGCGCGTCCGAGTGGGCGGTGCTTGCCGAGCGGTTCGAGGGCTCGATGTCACCAAGCCCAGTGGGTGGGGGAACTGGCAAGACCAGACTCACCGTATCCTATGACAGCGAGACCCTCGCGATCCTGGACCGCCTGGCCCGCTTCGAGATCGAACAGGTGTTGCTCCGGCTCGCCGACGAGTGTTTCGGACGGCCGCCGGGCGACGCGATCCGCTTCCTGTGCGAGGCCTGCCTCCTGTGCCTAGCGGGCCTCGATAGCCGGCAAACCGCGCGCCAGTCCGCGACGCCGCGCGCGTGGGAACGGCTGCGAGATGCCTTGTTGGAGGTGAGCTTCCCCTACCGGTCGCTCCCCTTGTTCCGCGTCTTGCGGGGCGATCTCGAGTGCCGGCGCGGGCCGGAATCTGCCGATCAAGGAGCCGCGCCCGCACTATCTGGCGGCTTTGAGTCCTGACCTAGGCGCCATCCCCTCCACGACACTCCCATGCCGACCTGGCCAGGCGAAGAACCGATGGGATGCTGGGCCCTCCTCGTGGGCGCGGCGCAGATCGAGGTCCGCGGCCTGATGGTCATGAGCGGCACCGGGCACTGGCGCATCGTCCAGGTGGCCGCCGGTGGCGGCTGCTACCGGGTCAGCGAGTTGGGAGGCTGGCCAGATGACGCGCGGTACGTTCCGCTTCCCAACCATCCCAAGCCTTGCAGCCTCCAAAGCTTTGTTGCCAATTCGATGCTCGGCGGGAGCCAGCGCGGCTTCTTCCCGCTCCGGGCACAGAATGCCGGCGACCAAGACCGCGTTTCCCAATGGGCGATCCTCAAACTGGTCGAGCAGTTCGGGTGCATCTGGCGGGATCTCGACCGCCGCGGCGACCGAGTGCGCCCCGAGTCTGCGGAAGCGGTCCCTCCTGGGATGGCCACGGTGTTCCGACGCCTTCCAGCTTGTGGCCCGAACGGCGCGGCGTCGCCGATCGCCGTGGACGCCCCGCCCTTTCTGAAGCTTCCAACCGAAGCTGAGTTCGTTCTCGAACCTACGCTTGGGAAGCCGCCCGCGATCCTCGCGCAGATGCAGATCAGGCCCTATCGTCCAGAGGACCTTGCAGGCGTCCTGGCTCTCCTCCGGCAGGAGCCCAAGGTCTTCGATCAGCACGACCTCGAAGAGGCTGCGGAAGAACTGAGGCTCGCGACGCGGCCAGATCGACTTCCCCAGCCACTGATTCCGGAATCTGGCCAGCGCTACGCCCGGGCCGACTACTGGGTGCTCGTATCAGGGCGAGATCCCCGGGACTACGTCCTCGGCGTGATCGGCGCCATCCAGTTCTACGGCGTGGAGGACCAGTGGTGGTTCGGGTACCTCTGCCGCCACGGTTCGATCTTGACCGAAGTCCTTCTCCGCCGGGGACGCGATCTTGGCTTCTCGCACGCGCTGGTCTGGACGGACCCGAAGCTCGTCGAGACCGTGGACTGGTACAGGGATCGCGCCGGGTTCAAGCAAAAAGACCGCCGTCCGCTCGAAGTGCGCACGGGTCAGCCTTGGGTGACCTTCGAGCATGACGTGCTCCCTGGGCCGGAGGCCTGACGACTACTTCGGGCTCAACCGAAACCGCACGCCGACGATGAACGCCACCGCAGAGCTGTTCGACTTCGAACTCTCCTGCTGACCACGGCGTTTCTGACCGCCGGCTCAGCCAGTGCCTCGCCAGCGGCACCCACGCTCGCCAACCGCCGCCCCAACATCATCTTCATCCTGACCGTCGATCAAGGGTGCGGCGACCTGTCGTGCCACGGGAACCCGGTCCTGAAGGCCCCCAACATCGACCGGTTACACAACCAAGGCGGAGTAGAGGGGGCAAACCACAGTTTTGGCATCGCCAACACCTCGCTTCCGAGTACCCCTGGTCCAGGATTCAGTTTCGCACCCGCGCTCTTCCGTCGCAATCCCCCGGCATGGTGCTCCCCCAACTCTCCTTCCATTCGTTCCAGCCTCTCCTTGCGAAACGCGGCCCCGCCCAAACACCATCCCCGACGCACCGACTTCCACTGCGCGTCGTCCTCCTCCCCTTGCCTCCGGCCCTCCATCCGCTCATCGAACTCCCAACGCCCTCCCACGCTGTCCCCTCCGATGCCGTGTTCTCCGAGTTAGCAGCCAGCGCATCCCAGCCACCAGGTTCGCCTCCGGCGCCTCGACCACCAGATGAAAGTGATTGCGCATCAGACAGTCGGCATGCGTCTCCAATCCCGGCTTCTGGCACGCCTCCGCGAGCGTCTTAAGGAAATCGTGCCGGTCGACATCGTCCAGGAAGACATCCTCCCTGCAGTCGCCTCGGCTCATGACGCCTGTCCCGCCGTAGCTCGGAGCGAAGGAGGATGGTAGATCGCTCCCGGAAACTCGACTCGCAGCTTGCGCGGCATGGCGAGGGAAATGGCGGAATTGCCCTGATGCGTCAAGATGATGGTTTGCCCCCTATTGACAGCGTCGGCTTCATAGGCTGGAGCGGCGGCGTGGCGGTCTTCCCTCGGGCCCTGACTGGCGACGAGATCAAACTCGACAGGAAGCCATAGCCGTTCCAGCAGCGTCTTACTTCAGCTCGATCACCTGCAGGCTGGCGGCGAACGCGGGGTCCGGCGACAGGCGGGGCTTCTGGCCGCTGGTCGTGGTCAGATTGCGGAGGGACACCCGCTCGGTCAGCCGGTATGGAAATGGGCGGGCGCCCGTGGACGACGTCCCGTCCGGGTCGGTGAAAAGGTAGGGGCCAGAGTAATCTTTGGGGTGCTGGCGGTCGTCGATCGTGAGGCTGTCGATGCTGATTTCCCGCGGCATGAAGCAGGGATAGCCGAAGTCGTGCTGCCCGTCGTTGCTCGCGCTGAGCAGGTAGGGCTGGACCGGCGCGCCGCATGCGGGGATCCAGCGGCTGTTGCGGATCACGATGGTGCCTCCCCAGGTGCTGCCGTAGTCGCCGCGCAGGGTGATCAGCGAGCGGCCGTTCAGCGTGGAGTCCTCGACCGTCAGCGTGCCCCGGCCAATGGCGTTGAGCCCGGCGTGGCCCAGCGTGCAGCCGCGGATCGTGTAGGTGCCGGAAACGCCCTGGTGGGTGTCCATGCGGGACAGCGTGCAGTTCTCCAGGAGGATGTTCTTGCAGAAGTTGGCCCCGATGACGCCCCAGCGCGTCGAGTCGCAGATGTTGTCCATACGGCAGCCGATCATCGTGAAGTTGACCACTTCGTTCGCGCTTAGGTCGTAGGTGCCCATGCTCACGGGTTTGCCGGCGGCGCCGATGGTTCTGTAGGTCTTGTGGCCGGTGACGAAGCAGTCGCGCAGCGTCACGTTGGCGCAACGGCTCACCGCGAGGAACCCGCCGTAGGGATGGCCGGTGTCCGTCTCGCCCACGACGTAATGGGTCAGGCCCTCGACGGTGGTGTTCGATCGGTGGATGGCGATGTTCCGCGCCCAGTAGTTGTAACCCTTGGCCTGCTCCATCCGGTTGGCGATGGTGGTGAAGACCCCGCCCTTGAGGACCAGCGGCCGCTCGTCGATCGGGCGGGCTTCGACGCGCGTAATCGTGTCGTAGTCCCAGTCGATGGCCCCCTCGATGGTGCCGTCACGGCGCAGGACGAAGCAATCGCGCTGGGTCGACCCATTGTTCTGGTTGAGACCGCGGCGGATGTAGCGCCGCTGGCGGCTGTTCTCCACGCGCACCCAGCAGTCGCGAGGCGGCACCGCGTCGAGATGCCGCTGGTCGCGGCTCAACCGCGGGATCGACAGCGTCACGGGCTCGAGCAGCGAGCGGACGGCGAAGAGCGACGCGCGGTGGTTTTCGACTTCGGTGTCGTCGATGATGAACCGCGCCGTGCCCCAGTCGATGTCGGTGGCGATGACGGCGGTGAGCGCCCGGCGACCGAGGTGGTAGGTGGCACCGGGCTTGGCCTGCACCGCCAGACCGTGGGCATTGGCAAACGCATGCGCCTCGACGATGGCTGGCAGGTCGTCGGCCACGCCGTCCCCGACCGCACCGAACGCCTCATAACTGACCGGCCGATCGGTGGGAACCGTGCGCTTCGGTTCCGCGGCGAAGGTAGCGGTCGAACCCGCCGCGCGCCCGAGGAGCACGAGCAGCAGAAGGGTAGAAAGCGCAAGGCCCCGCTTCGCTCTCTTCAGCGCAGCAGCATTCCGGTCACGGTCGTTCGTGAGTCTCATATGGTTGTCGGACACGATCATGCCCTTTCCAACCGCGCGTGTCATGTCACGGTTTTTGCGACATCGGATCGAGACCGACGACCAAGCTTCCTTGGAGCCGAGACCTGGAGCCGGGCAACGGCGTTGCACGATTTGATCCTGCAAGATCGGTGAAAGCGCGCGCCAATGCCACTCTGGCATGGCGCCAAGACGCGACTCGAGGAGGTCAGATTTCATGGAGATCTCTTTGTCATTTTCGGAGGATCAACCGGAAGTTGCTAAATGCGACGAAGCTGCTGTCGCCGCCGTAACTGGCGTGGTAGAGGCCAACCTCGAGCGGCAGACCGGCCAGATCCTTGCGCTCTACGGGCGAGCCGGGCATGTCTTGCCAGTCCTCCCCGTCCGCGCTGGTGCGGAAGTAAAACAGGGTTCCTTGGCGGATGATCTGGAGATGACGATGCGCGTCCCAGGCCAGCATGTTGCCCTTTTGCGAGCGTCCGCCGTCGAGGCTGGTCACCATGTTCCCCTGGTTCCAGATCGGGAAAAAATTGAGCTGGACCAAGTCCTCGCCCGGACCGGCATCCGCCACCTTCGGCACCCGCACCATCAGGCCGCCGTCGTTGTTCCCAGGCACTTTCCGGGTGCTGAGGCCGGCGTAATCGGCCACCGTCGCCTCGGCCACAAAGTCGCCGGGAACGCGCTTGTAGAGAAAGGCGCCGAGCGGCTTGCCGCCGTCCCAGACGGTGCCCTTGGATTGCAGCCGCAACACGCTGTCCTTCGCCGCGATGACTTCCGGCATGCTGGCGTCGTCTTGGCTCAGGGAACCGTCCCAGATTGTGCCCTCGGCGCCCTGCGCCAGATAATCGCGATCGGCCTTGAAGGAATCGGCGAGCGCCTGGAATTGCTGAGTGTCAGTGACCCCTTCGAGTGGCGCCGAGGCGACGGTGACGTTGCCCAATGGATCGCGCATGGCCACGGTATATGCATAGCGAGTGTTGGGTTGCAGTCCGTCGTCGAGGAAGAACGCATTGGGAGTCCAACCGCTGCTGCTCGCGCCCGCGTGGCGGGTGGTTTCGGTGAAGAGATACTCGACGCTGCCAAGATCCGATCGCCCGCGCGCGGCGGTCATGGCCACCGCCGTCGGCCACAGCGCGGCGGGCTTTTGCGCAAAGGCGGCGGGATTCGGCGCGGGCGTCTGCCATTCCTGCTTCCAGAGCGCGTGCAGTTGGGAAACCTCTTCGGCCGAGAGCGCTCGCCGAAACAGTTGCACGCGCGTCAAAGCCCCGGTAAACGGCGGCTGTCCACCGAGTCGGACGGCCTTCAGCGTCTTGGGCGGCGGCGGCAGACTCGTTCGCGTCGGACCGCCATTGATGAAGAAGGCGCCACGGCGGCCAGAGTAAACCAACGCCAGTTGGTGCCAGCCTCCCGCGGGCGGTGTCGGCAGGAGCGCGTGATGTTTGGCCTCGCCATCAACGAACTCGACGGCCGATTCCGGCTCTTCCAGTGAAGGATTGATGATCCCGGCGAGCAGGGTGAAATCTCCAAGGGTCACGGCACTTTCGGCTGCGAGTTCGAGCGATTGGCCCGATGCAAAGCGTGGCGCAATGCGGCTGTTTACATCCGCCACGACCGGCGCTTTCTCGCCGATGAAGGCTCCACCGAGCGAGCCGTTGTTGGCCCACGACTGGAGCGGGCCGTAGTCAAGCTTGGCCGAGTCCACGTGAACGAGCACGTCGGCGGATGGTTCATCGGCGGCCAGGTTCTTCACCTCGGACTCGCTCAACGCACGGTCGTAAACGCGCAATGCGGCGAGGGAACCATCGAAGTATTCGGAGCCGGGCTCGGACGCACCCACATAGACAGGCCGCCCTTCGTGCATGAGCAGCATCTTGGCCTCGGAGTTGTTGAGTTGCCCGTCCACATAGACACGCTCGATGACGCCGTCGAAGACCACCGCCAGATGGTGCCATTGCCCGGCTTCGGGTGGCGCGCCGCGAAAGCCCATGTCCGCAAATCCCCAGTGACCGACCGCGCCAAATTCAGGATGCGTGCCGTAGCCGAATTGCGCCGTGGTGGCATCCGGCCCGCCGCGTCCAGCCCAACTGATGAGGCATTCGCTTTCACCAATCTCCGGATTGTTCACCCACGCCGCCACGGTGAAACCGCTGTTACCCGCGAGCGATCGGGGCGCCCGGAATGAGGCGGTGAGCATCTGCTTCCCGGAGAACCGGACCGCTTTGCGTCCGCCGGCCATGTCCACGACGGGCTTGGCCTCGCGGCTGTGGAAGTCCCCGCCGAGCGTGCCCTGATTGGTCCAAGCCGTAATGGGTGTGCCGAGTTGAAGTCCGGCGACATCGAGGTGGATGAGAGGCTGAGTAGCAGCCGGCGCTAGAAGGCTCTGGCTCCGCGCCGATGAGGTTTGGGCCTCGTTGCCTCGGCTGCTACGAGGTTTGCAGGCGATGAATTCGGCAAACGCCTTGTCCGCCATGGCGAGCAGCGGATCAGCGGGCGCGTCGGTGTGCGCTTTGAAATTCCATACCGCGCCGAACAAGCCCGGCAACTCGGTGCCCGTCACCGTCAGGCGCAGGTAGCGCGCCTCGGCGTCGCCGTCGTCCACCATCGGACTGCCCCCAGCGGATGTTTTGCCGGCGATCGGCGAAGGTCTTCCACGTCCGGCCATCAAGCGAGGACTCGATGAGATACTGGTAGAACCAGGTGCCGTATTCGAACTGCGTGGTCGTGCGGCGCACGCGCTGGGCGGAACCGAGATCGACCGTCAGCCAGTTTCCCGCGCGGTTGTTCCCGGGCCGCCAGAGCGTGGCGTTATTGTCGTCCACGGCGTATTCGGGCTTGTATTCGTGATGGCGGAGCGTGTCCTGGTAAAACGACGAGGCGGTGACCTTCGTCAACGCGAGGTTCAAACGCGGCGACTTGGGGCCGAGCGCGCCGATGCCCTGGTGCGTCGACTCGATCTTCTTGATCACGCCATCGCGCTCGAAGACCAGGCGGTCGGCGCAAGTCTGCCGGTGCATGCCATTCGGCGTCACCGGAATGTCGTGCCGGTGATAGACGATGAAGTACTCGTCGCCCTGCTGGAGAATCGAGTGATGCCCGGGACCGTGGACCATGCCGTCGGCGGTCGTGGCGAGGATGGGATTGTTGGGCCCCATCTTGAATTCGCCGTCGGGCTTGTCGCTGACGGCGTATTGCACGCGATAGTTGGCGTCGTGGCACGAGCCGGAGGAATAGGTGAAATAGTAAACGCCGTTGCGCTCGATCATGAACGGAGCTTCGAAGAAGTCCTTGGCCTGCGTGTTCGGAATCATGCCGAGCCGCGCGAAGGATTTCATGTCCACGTTGAACACGCCCCAGCCGCAGCTGCTCTTCGGGAAGATGCCCCACGTGCCCCAGTGACCGTAGAGCGCTGTCCTTGTCCTCGAAGAACTGCGTGTCGAGCGTGATGACGTCCTCGACCAGACGATCCTCGATGACGAGCCTCGTCGCCCGGCGTGAGCGGCGTCCAGGGCCGATGGGCATGTCGAGGCTCCGGCGAAAGTGTTGCAGGGTTGGCTGTAGAAGAGGTAGTAGCGGCCATCGGGGCGCTTGACTACGTCGGGCGCCCAGTAGTGCGGCGTGGTGGGCCAGTTCATCGGCACCAGCACCCAGTCCACAAAGTTCGAGGAAACCCAGACCGTCGCCGGCCCGCGCCCCCCGCCGTTGCCGTCAGTGGTGGCGGAAGGGTAAAGGTGTCGCTGAATTTCTTGATCGTCGGGTCGGCGAAGCAGTCGGGCACGATGGGATTGAAGTTGCCGGGGGCATTGAACGCGGTGTCCGCATCCGCTTGCCAAGTGCCGCAGAGCAGCCACGGGGCGGCCAAGGCGTGAACGAAGGGAATCAAACGTCTAAAGGGCGGCGATTTCATGTGGCCAGAGTGCAGCGGAAGACAGCATGGCGTACCAACGCAGAGGGACGGACCTGCCTATTCGAACTCGACAATCTGCACATACTGGTCGGAAGACTTCTCGTTCTTCTGGCCCAACGTGAGCACGGTACCAGATGCCGGCGCGGCGGATGCGGTTGCGGCCAGCACGCGGCGGTAATTCCACTCGACGGTTGGCGCGTAGGTGTCGAATTCGGCCTGGGTTGCGGGCTGGCCGTCAATCAGCACATGGGCGAGGCCGCAATCGGGGCCGACTTTGTGGATGAGCGTCACATCGCCTCCTGTCGTCTCCCACGTCGCAGTCGCGCCGGCGGTGTTTGCGTAATGCAGTCCGCCACCGCGTGGACCTTCGCCGCGCCAGCAGGTCCAACCGGGCGAGAAGGCGATGCCGCCTTCGCTGTGCGTTGCCGGCCGGGACGTTCGATGGGGAACTGGCAGGAGTCCCATACGACGGCGGGGCGACCTCGGTGCCAGTCGAGTTCGTACGCGGAAAGGAACCAGGTGCGGCCTTTGTCGTTGTTGCCTTGCACAAAGAGATACGTCCGGCCGTCGGTGTCGGTGAAGATGCCGGGGTGGCCCGTCTCGCTCGAGTTCCAATCCCCGGGTTGGCCGTTGGGAATGAGGGGTTCGCGAAACAGCCGCGTCCAGCGCAGACCGTCCGTGCTGACGGCGCAGCCGATCTGCTGGGGATCGTTGTTGTAGACGGCCACCTGGAGGAAAACGCGGACGCAATTGAGATCGAGCTTCGCCGCGTAGCCCAGTTCGCGGTCCACGACAACGGGATCGTAATCCATCCAAATCTGCACGTCGTTCCGGGCATAGGACGGCACAAAATTCGCCCCGCGCACCCAGGAGAAATCGTCGGCGTCCGGGGCGGCCATCGCCGTCGCCATGAGGCGCCCCGCACTGAGGATGGCGAAGAGCAGACCGCCGGCTGCACGTCTGACCTGGATGTTGCGCATGGCTCTTGATGCCAGATCCGTTTGCCGGGGGCGAGTCAGGAATTCGGTTGTGACCAGGTTCAAGTTCCTCAAATGTGCCCGCCAAACACGCCAAACACGCGATAAGGAAGGAGGAGTGCTTTGCCATTACGGCGCCGGGTTCGCGTGTTTCGGGTATTTCGCGGTTCAATTCGAGCCACGCGAACAAGTCACCGTGCTCCTTCCCATGAACCTGCACTGGGAGCGCCGGCATCCTTGCCGGCGAGAAGAATGGTCCAGAACCGACACGCCGGCAGTGATGCCGGCGCTCCCGGGTTCATGTGCCCTGGGCATGTCCCGCGGGACAACTCCCCTCTCCCCATGAACCTTCCTCGGAGCGCGGACTTGAATCCGCAGCACCGTGCCGTTGCCGTGTTTGAGCGGAATGAATTCCGCGCTCCTCTCGCATCCGCCCCTCACGATTGAAATGGACTGAGATGCGCCCATGCGTTTGCTCTCGCGAAATGACGGCTCGACAACGAATTTCAGGAATACACACTTTCGGTCAAACGCTCAACCCACTGTTTTCATATGACGCATATGCACCACATCAATCGACGCACATTCCTGAAACATTCACTGGCCGCCGGAACGACATTCATCGTCTGCGGCACCGGATCCACCGCGCAGGTCTTGGGCGCCAATGACCGTCTGCGCATCGCGGTCGCCGGCGTGCACGGCCAAGGCGGCGGTCACGTCAACGCCTGGCTGGGCCAGAAGAACGTGGAACTCGCCTACCTGATCGATCCGGACGAGCAAGTCCTGGCACAGCGGCTGGCGTACGTGAAGGAGAAGTCCGGGGACCGCTTTGCCTGCAAGGGGCTGGCGGATGTGCGGAAAGCGCTGGAAGACAAGAGCCTGGACGCCATTTCGATTGCCGCGCCGAACCACTGGCATTCGCTGATGACGATCTGGGCGGCCCAGGCCGGCAAGCACGTGTATGTGGAAAAACCCATGAGCCACGATGTCCAGGAGGGGCGCGTCGTGGTCGAGGCGCAGAGGAAGTACGGCGTGGTCATTCAGCACGGCACGCAAAGCCGCAGCAGTGCGAAGAACGCCGGCCTGCACGAGCTCATCCGGTCCGGCAAGTTCGGCAAGCTGAAGATCTCGTACGGCTACTGCTGCAAACCGCGCGACACCATCGGCTTCAAGAGTCCTTCCGCTCCCCCGGCTCATCTGGACTGGAACCTGTGGCGCGGCCCAGCGAGGATCGACGCCTACCACGCCAACTACGTTCACTACAACTGGCACTGGTTCTGGGAGACCGGCAACGGTGACCTGAACAACCAGGGGACCCACCAACTCGACATGGCCTACTGGGCCCTGGACAAGGGATTGACCAATCCGATCCGCGCCATGGCGATCGGTGGACGCTTTCTCTGGAACGATCAGGGGGAGACCCCGAACACGATGTTGGGCATCGCGGAGTATCCCAACGGACAGTACGTGTTCTTCAACGTTCGCAACGTCAACTATGGCGGCTACCGGCGCCAGGTCGAGAACGAGTACTACTTCGAGGATGGCGGCAGGATCATCGGCGGACAGTACTATCCCAAGGGCAGCGACCAGGGGGAGAAGATCGAGGTCCCGAACGGGCAGGTCACCCCGGGCGGACAGTTCGGCAGCTTCATCGCCGCCTGTCGAGCCGGCGATCCCCAAATGGCCAACGGCAATGCCGTCGATGCCCACCACAGTTGTGTCCTGGGCCATCTCATGAACAACTCCTATCGCCTGGGCAAAGGCGTCCCCTTCAATGCCAAGGCCGGCCGGTTTGGCGACAACAAAGACGCCTACGAGCATTTCATGAACCTCCACGAGGTCATGAGCAAGGGTGTCGGCGTTCCGGAAGACGGAAATCAGTACATCGTGGGCCCGTGGCTGACCTTCGATCCTCAAACCGAACGACATACGGGTGAATTTGCCGCCCAGGCCAACGAACTGCTGAAGGACGCCAATCGCCCTGGATTCCAGGTGCCGGATGCCAGGAACGTGTAGATCGTCCGCAACCATGAAAACACAAATGAACCGACGCAAATTCCTCAGTGGCGCGGCTGCCCTCGGCGGCCGCCTTTACCATGGTGCCGCGGCACGTGCTGGGCGGGGCGGGGCATGTTGCCCCAAGCGACAAGATCAACATCTGCCTCGTTGGCTGCGGGACCATGGGATTGGGGCATCTCATGGGCAGGGTCAAAATGCCGGACCTGCAAGTGGTCGCCGTGTGCGACCCGGAGAAAGACGGCGTCAACTACGTGGACTGGTCGCGCGACGGGCTGCGGCGGTCGATCGCCCGGGCGTTGGGCAAACCCGATTCCTGGAAAGCCGGCTGCATCCCCGGAGGACGGGACATTGGCCAGGCGATTGTTGAGGCGGGCTATGCCCAGAGGCGGGCTTCGGGCCAGTTCAAGGGCTGTGCCTCATATGCCGACTTCCGTGAGCTGCTGGAAACGGAGAAGGACCTGGATGCGGTCGAGGTCATGACGCCGGATCATCTCCACGCCACGGTTGCGATTGCCGCGATGCGAAAAGGGAAGCACGTCGCCATGCACAAGCCTCTGGCGAATCGGCTGCAAGAAGCCCGACTGGTCATCGAGACCGCCCGCCAGACCAAGGTCGGCACCTATTTCATGCCGGCCAGCGTCGATCCACGGGTTCGCCAGGTGGCCGGCTGGATCCGGCAGGGCGCCATCGGCACCTTGCGCGAGATCCATAACTGGTCCAACCGCCCCGTCTGGCCCCAGTACCCCACGATCCCAACTGACACGCCGCCTGTGCCAAAAGGCTTCGACTGGGACCTGTGGCTGGGACCGTCGTTGCCCCGGAGCTATCACCCGCACTACACGCACGCCGTCTTTCGCGGCTGGTACGAGTTCGGCGGCGGGGCGATCGCCGACATGGGGCATTACAGTCTGTGGCCTGTCTTCCACGAGTTCGGTCTAAAGAACCTCGTCGCGGTGGAATCGACGCCCAGCCACGTCTGCGCGGTCGTGGGCAATGTCAGCAGCAAAATCCACAACGACTACTCCTTTCCGGTTGCCTGCACCATCCGGTTCCGCTTTGCCGCCAATGCCGACCGCCCGGCGCTGGACCTGTTTTGGCACGACGGAGGCATGAGACCGCCGACACCGGAAGAGATCATGCGCGACGACGGGGAACTGCCGGCCGAAGGCATGATGTTCGTCGGCGATCAAGGCAGGATCCTTGGCGGCTTCCGTTGCGAAAACCCACGGATGATCCCGGATCGCGAGGCGCCGAAGCCTGACGCAAAGGCCGCGATCGAGCCACGCGAGTGGGAACATGGCGGGTCGTGGATTGAGACGTTCAAGGGAGGTCCGGCGAACTGCGGCGATTTCACGCTGGCCGGGCCTATCTCCGACGCCTTCAATTTGGCCGCGGTCTCGCTGCGGCTGGGCGGCAAGCGGCTGCTATGGGATGCCGCCGCGGGCAGAATCACGAACCAGGAGTCCGCGAACAAACACCTGACGCGCGAATATCGAAAAGGCTGGGAACTGACCGCATGAACTGCGAAGGGGAATGTCTATGAAAAGCAATCGCCGAGCTTTTATGAAAGGGTCGTTGATGGCGAGCGCCGCCGTGGCTGCCTCCGCTGTCACCGGCACAACCGGGTCGGCAATTGCTGCCGATGCCAAAGCCGTTCCGGTATCGTCCCGGCTCAAGACTGGAGGCGCCAAGGCCGCCGAAGAACCTTCCATGAGGTTGTCCGTGCTGTCCTATTCATTTCGCGGATTGCTCGAACAGGGCAAGATGGATGTCTTTGGATACCTGGAAACCTGCAAATACCGTTACAACCTCAGTCTCGCCGATATTTGGAACGGCTTTCTGACCAGCATGGATGAGGGCTACCTGAAGAAGGTCCGTGAAGCCCTCGACGAGCGCGAACTGGCGCTGGCGGATCTATGCGCGGATAACGTCCATATCTGGGAAAGCGACCCGGCCAAGCGCCAGAAGAACTATGAATACGCACTGGCGAATCTCAAGGCCGCCAGGATTCTCGGGGCGCAATTCATGCGTGTGGATGCCGGCGGGAGCGGCCAGGCGTGGACCGACGAGCAGTTCGATCATATCGTCAAACGGTACAAGGAATACGCCCAGTATGCGCAGGACCATGGCTTCATGGTCGGCGCCGAGAATCACTGGGGGCCTGAGGCCGTCTGGGCCAATCTGCAGAAGCTCTGCCACGCCGTGAACCACCCGGCGTTCGGGATCTCGTGTCATATCGGCGGCTGGCATGGCACCCAGGCGGAGAAGGATGAGGCCGACCGGCTCGCGGCGCCGTGGGTCTGCCATACGCACTTTGCCTGGAACATCACCGAAGGACCGCTGGACGAGAAAATGAAGAATCTGCGCGACGCCGGGTACCAGGGCTCCTACAGCGCCGAGTTCCACGGCGGCAAGAACGAATACGCCCACGTCGCCATCCAACTGGCCAGAATCCGCGAGGTGTTCGATCGCTGGCGGAGCAACGGCTCCACGAGCCAGTAATTGCGAGGGGCTATCGTTCGACTTCCTCTCCCCCCCGTCGCGGGGCGGCCGCGCGTCGAGACGCCCCAAACTCCTTCAAAAACACCCTTCGGCGGCGGACGAGCCATCCCCCCTCCAATGTTCGGTTCATGGCAAGCGTTGTCATTCAACGGTTTAACGGCTCGATGCTTCAGGCACCTTCACCACCCGGCGCTGTCCGGATTTCACGGGGAAATGGTTGGTGAGCACCTGGTCGAGCGCGCCGGGGAAGGCTCCCTCGACCTCCGCCAAAGTCTTCAGGCCAAAGGTGACAGCCAGGGTGATGGGATCGACGCGGTAGGGAGTGTGTCCTTCGTAAAAGCCGTAGCGCATGATGTAATACGGTTCCATCTCGCCGGTGCGCAGCCGGGTCAACCGGGCGATCATCGCTTCCCGTTCTCGATCGGTTCGATCCGCGTAACGTTTCTTCAGAAACTGTCGTTCATCGGCGTCCAGCTCCCGCCACAGTTCGATGTCAAACGCGCCTTTGATTTCGTCGTTGAAAATCGATTCCTGAAAGCCCTTGGTGCGCTCGGAACGAATGTGAATCTGTTTTCCCCGGTACCAGAAGCGTCCGACATCCTCCTTGAACCGTCCCAACTTGCCCAGTTCATACTCCCGCAGCAGCAGGTTCCAGACGTGAAACAGAGGGCGGGCCAGGTCGGGATGCTTCAAGCCCAACTGCCGGACCCGTTCGTTGTCACCGTGCAGCACCGAGAGGATGTCCTCATCCTCGGCCAGGAAGCCGGTGCCGGAGGCCATCCCCGGTCGCGCGATCCGGGTGATCTCCTCAACCGGCCTCCCGGTAATGCTGGTCGCGCGCTCCAGTTCTGTCGCAGAGTGCAGTCCGGTGGCGGCCAGCGCGGGGAAATCAGTGTCATCGACCTTCAACTGCTGGCCTTTGCCGATCATCTCCGATCCGTAGCGGAGGTTGAGCGGGCCATTCTCCACCGTCACCAGCACCAGTGCCCGGTCGCCGGCTGCGGTCTGCACCAACACGTATTCGGCTCCTTCCTGGCTCAAGCCCGGGGAAGGCAAATCGATCCGTGCAGGCAATGGGACGGGATAGACCGGGTACTGCTTCCCTTCAACGGTGACGACCTTGGGAGTCGCCGACCGTGGCTCCTGGGCTTCGGTTGAGATGCCGGCGACCGCCACCGCCACAAAGATCAGTCCCCAATCCGGAAGTGCTTTCAAGATGTGAGTGTTCATTGCCTGAATCGACACTTGGCGCGCGAGTTTCTTAGACCATCAACGGACCGAACGACTCGATGGGCCGCCCAGCAGCGTGGCGTAGCTGGCCGGTGAAAGGACGAATTCAGCCTTGCCGCTCCGCACTTCCGCACGCCCGGATTCCTCCATTCCCCGGGTTGCGTCCGTAAGGAAGCAGCGCAGGGCGACTCGAACTCGATCCATTCGCCTTCGACGCGCATCCCTGCGAACGTGCCCCACGGCGTCAGGATGGTCTGGTTTCCCGGCGCTCCCGTCACCTGGGTCGCGCCGGGCGCGACCTCCTGGCGATCGATCAGTGGAGCGCCCGCCGCGAGCTGCGGCAGGACGGAGAAAACCCACACCAGAGTTGCAGCGGGCATCGAGAGGCATGGGGGCAGATTCAGTGTCATCGCGAAGGAGAGGTTGGGTGTTTTGGTGTGGGTAGGCAACCTTCCATCGGCCTTGGCCTTCGTTTTGCTCTCCGCGGCAATCTAACGGAAGACATCGCCGGCCCCCGAAAGAAGACCCGATTCAGCACAAATGACTGGAATGACTGGTTGATTAGGGAGTCTCCAAGATGAACGACACCTATCAGTCCTGCGTTGCGGGCGTGGATCAAAGGGAACCTGGAGCCTTCGCGCAAAGCGTTGGCGCGGTTTCGGAGCGGCGCTGCGCGGGCTGATCGATCCGCAGGACGGGCCCGGCGCAGGCAGGTCTATTCGCGGTCTGAGAACAGTTGCGTAACCGGGTCTTTCGCATTTCCTTACCTGCCTGCTGGGAATACAATCGAAGGCACTTGATGAAAGGGAAAGCGCATGTTGTCACTTTACCACTTTGACGGCAGAGCCTGGAAAAGATGGCACGCGATGGCCGATCAGTGCCAACGGGTTCTGACCGAGCAGCAGATTGCCCCAGCTCAGCCCGGCACCATTCTAAAGGATGTCGCGAGTCTCCTCGAGTTCGTCGGCCCTGAAGGCATTGCCACCAAGAGCCGGAACGCCAGCTTGCCGGTCGAGCGACTCCCGGAACTGAACCGGCAGGCAAGCTATCCTATCGAGTTGGAGTTGAAACGGGCCCTGCTGCGGGACTACCCGAACTTGGCCGGGGTCTTCATCCTGCTGCGGGTGATGGACCTGCTCCAGGTCAAAGGAAGTCGCCTGTTGGTGTGCCCGGCGGCCTGGGAGACGTGGCGGGGGCTGAACTCCACGGAGCAGTATTTTGCTTTGCTCGAGGCGCTGGTGTTCGAGGCTCAATCCTCCGTGATCGGGGGCCAGCGCAGGCGCGAGGAGGCTGAGCCTGTGGAAACGATCGTGGCATTCCTGGGCCTCTTGAGCGACCGCTGGCGCAGTTTCGACCATTACGAGTCCGCCTGCACTTTGGGTCCTCAGGGTGTTCTTCCGCCGTGGAATCTGTTCGTCCAGCAGCAGTTGGGTCTCATTGAAATCCGTCCGCGGCCGGTCCCGGCGAAGGAACGGAGGGATTGGGGGGGGCGCGGCTGGCTCGTTGGCAGCGCCCGGCTCACCCCCTGGGGAACGGCGGTCACTTGGGCGTTGCTGGAGTTCTGGAAAGAGGAAGACGAGCGAGCAGATGAAGCGGGAGACGAGCCCGAAGACGAGCCGAACGAATCGTCGCGTGCCATCGTCCCGGAGGCGCCGTTCGGGGTCCTTCAGCGTGTCTTCCAGCCCTACTTCCCGGAGTGGCGCACTGTTTACACGCGCCCGAATCGCGAGGTCAGGTCGGGAACGCACCTCTTTAAGGTCACCCTCGCCGGATGGCGTGGAGGAGGCGACAGCATTTGGCGCCGGCTCGCCGTGCCGCCAGACACCTCGCTGGATGAACTGGCAGGAGCGATCCTCAAAGCGTTCAACTTGGATGACGACCACTTGTACGACTTCCGCTACCGCGACCAGCGCGGCAGGAGCCGAGTCTATAACCATCCGTACACCGACGAAGGCCCGTTCACGCCGGAGATCGCTGTGGCCGAGACCGGCCTGGCGATCAAAGGCGAAATGCGCTTTACGTTTGACTACGGAGATTATTGGCAATTCGTCGTTCGTCTCGAAACCGTCGAGGCCGGTCCTTGTAGGCTGAATCGGCCAGCGGTGCTTGAATCGGCAGGCACAGCACCGGAACAGTATCCTGAATCCGAGGAGTGATATTGCGCTGCTGACATCCCTCGGAAGTGGTTCTTTAGCCCGGTTATTTCACACGCTTCGCGAGGACTCCTAACCGGGCGAGTTGGCAGAACCGCGCCCGGAAAGGGACCCAGGAGGATCCCGTCGGTCCTGAAGGTGCTCTTCCATATGAACAGTGTGTTGCATCTCTCTGGCTCTGGGACCGGGCGCGGTTTTGCTTTTCTAACCCGCATAGCGGTCCTCTTGCGAAGTCTGACCGCCATGTGCTCCGACGCGGTGTGAAATATGCGGGTTAGGGGCCAATCGCAGCCGGCGCTCTTGCGGGTGGGTCAAACCGTCACCCGCTCGACAGGCGGGCCCCACAAGCTTATGATCCGTCCGTGATGAGGACGCAGTCGCCTGATACGACTCCGGAGGCGGAACGGGTGTTGATCGAATTGCTGCGCCGAACCCCGGCGTGGCGACGCCTGCGATTGACGGACCAGATGAGCGCCACGGCCCGCAACCTGTGCCTGGCCGGACTCCGGAGCCGACACCCTCTGGCGAGCGAGGCTGAGTTGCGCCGCCGGTTTGCCGATATCCACCTCGGTCCGGAACTGGCCGAGAAAGTCTGGCGGGGGATGCCTTCGACCTGATGGACACCGAGCAAACCCAGGTGAACCTCCTGGTCGTGCGGGCGTTCGACGCTTTGCGGATCCCTTACTTCCTGGGTGGCTCGATGGCCAGCTCCGTGCACGGCATCTACCGCGCTACGGCCGACGCCGACTTCGTGGCCGCGGTCCGCCCGCGCCACGCTGAAGCGCTGGTGGCGATGCTCAAACCGGCCTTCTACGCCGACTTGGAGGCCATTCGCGCGGCCGTGGCCGCACGCCGGAGTTTCAATGTCATCCACCTCGATAGCCTGCTGAAAGTGGATGTCTTCGTGGCCGGAGCGGAGCCGTTTCAGTTGACGCAGTTCCGGCGTCGCCTGGTCCAACCATGCGGTCCGGATGGGAAGACGAGCTTCTATGTCGCCTCCCCGGAGGACACCGTTTTGGCCAAGCTCCAATGGTACCGCGAGGGCGGCGGCGTCTCTGACCGGCAGTGGGCCGATGTCCTGGGCGTCCTGAAGGTCCAGGGCACGGCTCTGGACCGGGCTTATTTGCGCGAGTGGGCGCACAAGTTGGGTCTGACAGCGTTGTTGCGGAAAGCGGAGGACCAGGCCGGCTTGCCGCGCGAGCCGTCGCCAAGCGTTGAATAGCCCTTTGTTTTCTGGGACCGCGCGCTTGGGGCTGCCGGCCGGTTGCCCTCGATTGGCGCCGAAAAAACGGCGGGCGGCGGGAAGCACGCCCCAGTCGGTGCCAGTGCGAACATCAATGCAGACGCCAGCATGGGCATGTCTGCCGTGTCCGCTCTCGCTGCAGGGATTAGCCGCAAGAGAACGCAAAGAAAACAAGCGGCAGAAGAAGGCGCCATCCGCGAGGCCCAGCCGCAGGTTTGCCGGGCATCTCGCGAGTGCCCCCCCTTTCTTTGTGTTCCTTGCGTTCTTTCGCGGCTAATCCGGTCCGTACATGAACCCGAGTTCTTGTGCTTTTTGTGCCTTCTTGTGGCTCATCGGTCTGTGCTCCAAACCACGACCCGATCAGTAACGGTCCGAGTCGATTCTCACACCCATGCCATCGGGTGGTGCCCGCTGACAGCCGGCCGGAGGCCGCTCACCGTCCAATTCAACCTGAACTCACAAACGCTGCTCTGTTCTCCTCAAAGAGCGCCAACTTCAATTCCCTCCGTCTCTGCTGCCTCTGCGACCTCCTGTTCCATTTTACAGGAGTAAGCGGAGGAAGCAGAGAGGCAGGTGTGGCCGACCAGGGGAATTGAACGTGCGGTTTCGTTCTTCTCGGAACGCTCCTGCTACTGAGGTCTGTCAACAGGTCTTCTCCGCGTCCTCCGTGTCTCCGTGGTGTATCCGGTCCGATGGCCGTCACTGTCGGGATTCAACCGCAGAGACGCGGAGAGCGCGGAGCCAAGACACCGCTATTGCGGGCCGGCGGATTGGAGCCGGGGGAACGGGCGGTGACTATTCAGCCGTTCAGATCGATCGTCGGCAGACGCACCGGTTCGAGGCGGTCGGCGGTTCCCGAGGGACTGGCGGCCCAAGCGCAGGCCGAACCCGACAGGGCGAGGATGAATGTCACGATGGCGATGTTCATGCGGCTGAGACCGACGATTCGTCGCAACTTTGTCACCACCGCACGAACCGGTTTGACCGGGGGTTATCCTTGTCCGGACGCCTCAGAGCGCCTATAGTGCAGTCCACCGTGAACGAGCGAATTGTCAGCGAGGCGCGCTTATGACAAACGCACTGGTCATCGGTCTCGGCGGCGTCGGCTCGGTGATTGGGCAAAAACTCCACAGCTACGAGTGTTTTGAGCGCATCGTTCTCGCCGACGTGGATCTGACCTTCGCGCAGCGACTGGCGAGCTTGACCAAGGCAAGCAGGTTCGAGGTGGTGCAGCTCGACGCCTCGAACACCGCCCGCGTCGCCCAGGTCATCCGCGACCGGCGGATTGGCATCGTCCTGAACGCCGGCCCCGCGCGCATCAACACCGCCATCCTTGAGGCCTGTGCCCACGCGCACGCGCATTACGTGGACATGGCCTCGGACATCTACCACCCGCCTGGCGCCAAGGGGCCGGGCAAACAGTCCTTCGAGGCCGAGATCGAGCGCTTCCACGACACCTTCCGAGACAATGACCTCGTCGGCATCCTCAGCATGGGCATGGACCCCGGCGCGGTGAACGTCTTCGCCCGCTGGGCCATTGACCGGCTCGACACCGTCTCGAGCATCCGCGTCCTGGACGCCGACAACGCCGAGGTCAAGGGCCACCGCTTCGCCGTGCTGTTCTCGCCGGAGACCTTCTTCGAGGAGCTGGGCGTCACCCCATACTATGTCCGCGACGGACGCGTTCGCTCCGGCAAGCCGCTCGAGACCGAGGTGGAATGGATCCGCTTCCCGGACCCGATCGGCATGATGAAATGCTACGCCGTGAACCACGAGGAAGGCGTCAGCCTCGGCTTGCATCCGCCCTTCGTGGAGAAAGGGGTACGGCATTCCGTCTTCAAATACAGCCTGTCCGAAACCGTCTGCCACCTCGCACGCTCGCTGGCCCTGCTCGACTTGGACACTTGGAAGAAGGTCAAGGTGGACGGCGTCGAGGTCGCCCCCATCCGCGTCGCCACCGCCAACCTGCCCAAGCCCGCCCAACTCGGCGCCACCGTGGACGGCTACTCCTGCGTCGGCACCGAGGTCCGCGGCACCAAGGACCGCAAGCGCGTCGAGTATTTCATTTACTCGATGGACAGCCACCGCGAGACCTACGAGCAGTTCGGCTACAGCCTCACGGTGGTGCAGACCGGCATCCCGCCTGCGCTGGCGGCGCGCCTGATCGCGACCGGCAAAATCAAGGAGCGCGGCGTGATGATGCCCGAGGCTCTCGACCCCGAACCATTCATGGAGAACTTCAGCCGCGAAGGCTTGAAGGTCTTCGTCGAGAAACGGGAGGTGGAGCGGCTGTGAACCGTCGGATGCAACCAACTGGCATTGCGGTCGCCGCCACAGCTCTTCCCTGAACCGCATAGCAGTCTTCTTGCGAAGTCTGAGTGTCCTGCGCACCATCGGGGTGCGCCACTCTCTGTGAACTTCTCTTTTCTTGAAAGAAAGGAATTTGGCCGCGGCTTTGCCGCGCTAAGAAATGTGCGGTTAGGCGCCATTGACCGCATCCGTTGTGTTCCGTTAACCTCAAACCGAGAAAGGAAATCGTCATGGGCAAAATCCTCGTTGGACTGAATGCGGAGTTCTCGCGCAGTTCGGACAAACCCTTTGAATGGGCCGTCCAGGCCGCCGCCGACATGGGCTACAAGCATTTCGAGCCGATGATCCATTTCGGCCGCGAACTCATGAGCGAGGCCGGCTACTTCCACACGGTCTCGATGTTCGACGATCCCTGGCGCATCCGGGACGCCTGCGACAAGGCCGGCCTGGGCATCTCCGGCCTCCAGGCGCACGGACCGTTGGGCCGGCCGGACGTGCATGGCGAGTACATCAAGCTGGCCATCCGGGTCGCCGCCGAGATCGGCGTGCCGGTCATCAACACCGACGAAGGCATCAAGGCGAAGTGGACCACCGAGGAGGAGGACTTCGTGCTCATCAAGTACACGCTCCAGGAAGCGGCCCTCGTCGCCGAGCGGCGCGGGGTGAGGATCGGCTTGGAACCACACGCTCAGTACTCGCGCCATCCTGACGGCCTCGACCGCATCTACAATCTGGTGAAGTCGCCGGCCATCGGCATCAACTTCGACACGGGCAACGCCTATCTTTGCGGCCACGATGTCTATGCCTGGCTCGAGCGGGTGGCCAGCCGGCTGGTGCATCTTCACGCCAAGGACATCTCGGTGGCGCATTCCGAGGCTGAACGCGGCAAGGTCACCGGCACGCCAGTCGGCTGCGCCTGCGGCGAAGGCGTGCTCGACTGGGATCGCATCATCCGCATCGTGCGCGAGAAGTGCCCGCGCGACATCGTCTTCTCGGTCGAATGCGGGACGCCGGCTCAGGCGGCCAAGAGCCTCGAGCATTTGTCGAAACTGGCCTGAGCAATGTCCCGATGCTCGAATCGGCGGCGGTGTTCCACTCGCCGCCGACGCAGCCGACCCGCCAGGCCTTGAGCCCGGCGCGGCTATGGGGAGACGGCGCGGTAGTACTTGGCCGCTGCCGCGGCGGGAGTCACGCTGTAGGATGGCGGCGCGGCCCCGGCAACAGGCGTCCAGGTTCCCGATGTGGGGTCATCACTCTCGAGCAGGGTGCCGCTGCTCCAACTCACCGTGACCTGGTTGCCCGATGTGGCGATGCTGAGGGACGGCGCCGGGCCGACCGCGCCGACGGCGTAATGCGCGGCGACTTGAGCGGGCATCAAGGCGTAGTCATAGAAAGCCAATTCATCGAGTCCGCCGTTGAAACTCGTGAAGTTGCCGGGATCCCAGCCAAGGCCCTGGTCGGGCGGAAGCACGTTGTCAGGGGTGGTCTGATTCGGCGCGAACGTGCCGATGGCGGTCGTGGTCTGGGCGACTTCGACCCCATCGATGAAAAGGCGTTTGTCGCCGGTGACGTCGTCAAACGTGCCGACCACGTGGTGCCAGGCGTCGTCGGCCACGATGCCGCCCCTGATGGTGTCGAAGCCGCTGGTCTTCTGGCCGGTGGTGAAGGACCACTCATCGGCGGCGTTGATCGCCAAGATGTACCCATACGCCCAGCCAAAGTAGGTGGTCGAGGACCAGAAGATTGGGCGCTCAGTGCCCGCCCCGATCGGGTCGGCCTTGACCCACGCTTCGAGGGAGAAGGTCGTGTACGGATTGAGGTCCGCAGTGAACGGAACAATAACGCCACCATAGGCGAAGGTGGCGCTGGGGTTGGAATCGCCGACGATGGCGCTGGCTTGGCCGAGTGTCACGGTCACATCGTAGGCGCCATCATGGCCGCCTGCGTAGTCGCGGGCGGTGCCGGCCCCGACCTCTTCGTCCAGCCGCCAGTAGGCGACCGGGCGGGCGGCGACGACCGTGGCGGCCAGCGAACCCGCCGTGACGGGGACGACAGTCAGCCTGGCCGGGTCGCTATCCTTGTTTCCGGCGACGTTGCTGATCGACACGCTGTAGTCGGCGGCGAAGGACAGTTGCACGTTGTCGAGCGTCAGGCTGGCGGCGGTGGCGCCGGCGATCGCGACGTTGTTGCTCTTCCACTGGAAGGCGAGCGGTTCGGACCCGCCGCTCTCGACGGTGAAGGTGACACTCGCGCCTTCCAGGCGAACGGCCGGTTGCGGTCCGGTGACAATCGCGGGCGGGGCTTTCTGAATCACGACGGTGGCCACCTGACTGTCCGCACTGCCTCCCGCGTTGCCCACGGTGAGCTTGTAGTCGCCGCTGTCGCTCTCGAGGGCGGGCGACAGGGTCAGGGTGTCGGTGGTTTGACCGGGCACGGGCGTCGAGCCCTTGTACCACTGGTAGGTGAACGGCGCCGTCCCGAGGACGATGGTGCGGATGGTGACGACCGCGCCTTCGTAAGCGGTCTTGCCCGCGGTGTCGACCGCGAAGCTGGGGGCCACGGCGGGCGGGTTCTCGCCCCGCGCCGCCACGTAGTGGGCCTGAATCCGTTCCACCGGCAAGGCGTTGGTGTAGATGGCCACCTCGTCCAGACTGCCGACCCATGGGTAAGAGGCGCTGCTGATGGTTGTCACAGGCCGCTGCACCTGTTTGACCGCGAGCTTCGCAGTCGTGCTGACGGCGATGAGCACGCCATTGACATAGACTCTTTTGGTCTGGCCGTCGAAGGTGCAGACAAGGTGCTGCCATTCGCCCTGCGCGTAGAGAGCGGCGGACCCCAGTCCGTTCCAAGTCGTGTAAACGTCAGAAGATTGGAAGACGACGCCGCGCCCGCCCCAGTACGGGTCCCAATCGGTCCACATGTAATGCACCCACCCGCGGGTGTCGCCGGCGGCGGGTTCGTCCCGCCACCAGAGCGGACATCGGATTCCTCCGGTGCCCACCTCCTCCTTGTACCAGGTCTCGTACGAGAAGGCGTTCGTCCGCACCAAAGCCGGGTCGAACGGGATGCTGATCCGCCCCCCGGCGGTGAAGTCAAAGCAGGGATTGCCATCGCCCAGCAGGGGCGTGTCGGCATTCAGGGCAATGGACCCTACAATCGTGCCGTCCCCAACCGCGCCGAGGAAGCCGCTGTTGGCTGCCATGGCCTCAGGCCATGGCTCGGCGGTGTCGAGCCGCCAATAGCCGGCGGGATTGTCGGCCAAAACGGTGTCGCGGTAGTCAGCCCGTGTCGGTGCCACGGCCACCAAACCAAGGAGGAGCAGGAGCGGAGTTTTCATTGGATCTCCAACAAGCAGGGATTTGCGGTGTGTGTGGCGGCACGATGGCCGAACGGAACGCGTCGGTCAATCTAAAAGCGGCTCCTGAAGACCGGTTCCAGGTGCCGGCTCTCGTTGTTCGGGTTCAGAATCCCAGGCTGGCTTCGCGCCGTGCCGAAGGGGTTCGAAACCGCTGCACCGGCAGTGTGATACCCGGCCGATGGCCGCGCAGCCGGTTCAATGCGTGGCTGTCTAGCCCGCATATTTCACACCCCGATGGTGCACAGGGCACTGAGAATCCGCAAGAGGACTGCTATGCGGGCCAGAGAAGCAACACCGCGTTTCACTCCTGCCCCCTTCTTGCACCATTGCGCCATTGCGTTTCCTCCGGGCCGACCCGAGTCCAACGCAGAGACGCCACGCAGAGCAACCCCCCTCATGACGCAGGACGGAACATGAAGCGAGGGGCAGGGAATCATCTGTGATTCATGATCCGCCCCGAATTCATAAGGCGCTCTTCCCCACCCGGCCCTTCGACTGACACCACCTTTGCCTCGCCTCCATGACTGGGGAAACAGCCCCGACCACGATCGGCGCGCAAGCAGGGGAAGGCGGCCACCCCGCGCCGGACGAAATGTGCTGGAATGATCCCCGTCACACGCTAGCCTGCCCCCGATGTCCGCAACCCAAGGCCCGCCTCGCCATCCAGCCCTTCCCGCGAAACCGGCACCCCCTGGTATCTGCAGACAGGCTCCGATGTGATTATGGCTCAAACGGCCCGAAATCAGGAAAACAGGCTGACTTTTCCCGGATTGCGTTGCACAACTCTGCCCGACGCTGGGCGACACTTGCACGGAGGCTCTCAACGGGTTAGCGCCCGCCCATTCCCCCGTGCGATTCCCAATCGTTCTTCTTCGTGGTACAAATCGCTGCGTGGCTGACGTGTTCACAAAGCAGAAGCGATCTCAGGTCATGGCTGCGATTCGCGCCACCGGCAATCGTGCCACCGAGCTGAAGCTTGCAGCCATTCTGCGGGCGCACCGCATCACGGGGTGGCGCCGCCATCAACTTCTTCCCGGCAAGCCCGATTTCGTCTTTCCGCGGCAGCGCCTGGCCGTTTTTGTTGACGGATGCTTTTGGCATGGCTGCCGCATTCACTTGCGAATGCCTAAGAACAACCGCGCCTACTGGAAGCGGAAAATCGCCCGAAATGTCCTTCGTGACCGAGAGACCACCAACTGCCTGGAGAAGAGCGGTTGGCGAGTGCTGCGGGTATGGGAGCATGCGCTTCGGTCGCCCGAATCGGTCGCCAGCCGTATCGCCTCGAAACTGGCCGCCAAAGAGAATTGCAGAGTGAGTGGCAAAAGCTCATAAACTGCCTGGACAAACAAGTATGAACGAGACGTCCGACAAGAAGATCGCGGAGTTCTTTGCGGGCATTGGTCTGATGCGCATTGGGCTCGAACGCGCAGGCTGGCGTGTCGCCTTTGCCAACGACATCGACCACGACAAGTGGCAGATGTACGTAGACCACTTTGGCAACACCGGCGAGTTCGTAGTCGAAGACATTCACAAGCTAGAATCCTCGCAGGTTCCCACTGTCAGCCTCGCTACCGCTTCATTCCCCTGCAACGACCTTTCGCTGGCTGGGGCACGCCACGGTCTGGCGGGGGCTCAGTCGTCGGCTTTTTGGGGCTTCATTGACATCCTGAAGGACATGAAGCGCGAGCGTCGGCAGCCACCGCTGGTTCTGCTGGAGAATGTCACTGGCTTCTTGACTTCACACGATGGGCGCGATTTTGAGAACGCCCTTCTTGCTTTGAATGACCTCGGGTACGCCGTCGATGCCTTTATCATCGACGCCGTCCGCTTCGTCCCTCAGAGCCGCCAGCGGCTCTTTGTCATTGGCAGAAGAGCGCAGGAGAGCTACGAGCCGCGTGATACCCCAACCTTCTACGAAAGCGATGTGCGGCCCCCGGCCCTTGCCAGTTTCATCTTCCTGCATCCGGACATCGGGTGGTGCATCAGAGATTTGCCCCGGCTGCCTCAATCCTCCAAACGCCTTGAGGACGTCGTTGAAGAACTACCGCTGAACCATCAGATGTGGTGGAGTCGCCAGCGCTGCGAGTACATGCTCAACCAGATGAGCCCCAAGCACCGTGCGCAAGCCGATGTCATGATTTGCCTCGAGAGAATCACTTACGGCACGGTATTTCGCCGTGTGCGAAACGGAAAATCCATGGCCGAGCTGCGGACCGACGGCATTGCCGGCTGTTTGCGTACGCCCCGCGGCGGCAGTGGTCGCCAAATACTATTCGTTGCTGGGCGAGGTCGGTTCGCGGTGCGGTTGTTGACCCCGCGTGAGTGCGCCCGGCTCATGGGTGCAGGTGATTTCGTCATCAAGTGTTCACTCAATCAGGCCCTCTTCGGTTTTGGGGATGCCGTCTGTGTTCCAGTCATTGAATGGATCGGGAAGAATTACCTGAACCCCGTTTGGGAGGAAGAGTTCGCGGCGCCCGCCCCAGCCGATCCGCGAAGCAGTTCCTCCAGCTATCGCAAAGCTAGCCACCGCCAATTCCGGCCATGAGCAATACCACAGAACACCTGGAGGCACTCTGCAAGAGACATCCGAAGCTCCTGCAAAAAGGCGGGCTTTGTGTTGGCCTGTTCGTCACCCAAACCGCCAAGGTGAATGGACTGCCCCTTGAGCCTGAGGCGTTACGTACAGAGGAAGGCGGCCAAGTGGCGGGGCTGGGCAAAGCGGCGGTACAGAAGATCCTGGAGGCCTACGGAATCACGAAGGTGCTGGCTGAAGAAGGTGGCAGGACAAGCCGAGGCAGCCTTGGCCTCATGGAGGCTTATGTTAAAGCTTTGAATGGGCTCCAGCAGCGCAGCCAAGTTGATCTCGATGAAGCGATGACCTGGTGGATCGGCAATATCCGCGCTCATTTCGCCTCCAAAGGACCGAAATTCCATTTTGATCCGGGCAAATCGCTCCGTGCCAACATCCAGGACCTGCTTGAGCAGGCGAAGGAAGTTCAGGCAAAGGCAGGCGGCACGAATTACGTCGGGGCCATGCTTCAGCACCTCGTCGGTGCGAAGCTCGACCTGGTTCTTGGTTCCGGCAGGATCAAGCACCACGGATTCTCGGTGGCAGACCAATCGACCAACCGGGAAGGAGATTTCCAGGTCGAGGCTGTTGTTCTGCACGTCACGACGCATCCAAGCGAGGCGCTTATCAAAAAGTGCGATCAGAATCTGCGTGGGGGTCTCAAACCGGTAATCCTGACCCTTCGTGATGGCGTGCTCGGAGCTACCTGCCTTCTCGATGCCGGTCCGCTGAAGGACCGGGTTGACGTTCTCGATGTTGTGCAGTTCCTCACCGCGAACGTGTACGAGCGCAGTCTGTTCAAAGCGGCAGACTGCAAGGTCACTCTTTCCAGGCTTCTGGAGCGCTACAACGAGATTGTTGAGGCTTGCGAAACCGAGCCTTCGCTGAAAATCAGAATGCCTGCCCCTCCAACTGGCAAGTGACAACCGCGAAACCGAGAACCCCACAACGTGGCCCCATGCGGGCTACGGTTCGAGTGAGATCGAACCGAGTCGATAGCGCCGCTGCCCGTCGTCGTTGTCGAGCGGCAGGGCGATGACCGGCGTGCCGTCGCGTTCGCCAACGGACACGAAGACGTCGCAGGCGCCCGGCGCGGTCGCCGGGGCGATCAGACCGGCCGTGAAGCTGCTGCGGTGCGATGTGACGGGGGCCTGCCCCTTGGGACCGGGCTCGAGGTCGCGCAGGTTGAAGGTCCCGTCGGCCAGCACGGCGACGATGCCGCCCTTGGCATCCTTGAGCGTCAGGGCCATGAACCCGCCCGGGTAGCACGGAGCCACACCGGCGTTGGCCCACTGGCTGTCCACCAGAAACGGCTTCCCGATGCTGACGCGGCTGGGCCAGGACATCTCGCGCAACTGCAGCCGGTAGCCGAGGCGAAGGTTGATTTCCTCCACGGTCTTCCGGGTTTCGGCGAGCATTTCATGGGGCCACCAATGGATGGTAAGGTAGCTCGCGTGGTAGTCCTCGACCGCCTTGATCAACAGCGAGCCATCCCCCCATGCGCCGCGCCCTTTGGACGAACCATAGTGTTCATGCTCGACGATGACCGGGAGCGTGGGCCAGAAGAGACCGGCCATGTCCGCGTGGTACCACGAGTTTGGCGGCGGCTGCACGCAGATGCTGTCGTCGCGCAGCGTAATGCCTTTCGAGAGCGCGTAATCCGTGAGCGGCTGATGAGCGCCCTCGGCTTGCGGGCCGGCCACGTCATCGATGATGGCCAGCCGGGTGCGCTTGAAATGCTTCAGGTGCAGATCGATGTGCTGGCGCATGATCTCGTTGGCGCGCTCCTGGGGAATCTGGCTGCTCCCGCCAGTGTGACCTTCGCCCCACATGCCATAGGTGCCGATATCGAAGAAGGCCACCTGCGGCCGCCCGTCGTAACGCTCGGCCAGCGCGCGCAGGAAACTCTCGAGCTTCGCCAGGAAAACCGGGTCCGCAAAGTCGGGGTCCCAGAAGGGGCCGTCCGGTTTCGGTCCCCTGCCCCATTCGTAGAACACCCCTTTGGCTCCGGCGTTCTTGACCCACTCGGGTGTGGCGAACCGGGTCCAATTCTCGGAGCAGGTCAGGCGAAAGGCCACCCGCTTGCCCTTGGCGATCCAGCGTTGCGCGGGCGTATCGAGGATCGGCCAGTTGAACTTGCCCTCCTCAGGTTCAACAAACGCCCACGGGATGCGCAGATAGACGACGGACAGCCCGGGCCATTCATCCACGGTGTCCGCAGGCTCGAGCTTCGAGCCATAGTTCTTCGGGATGTTCGAGTAGAACATCAGGGTCCAGCCCATGTCCGGGTTGATCAGCGCCGCGCGGTTGTCCTCGGGTTTGACGACAATTCGATCGGGCGCCGACGGCTCGCCCGCGGCCCCGGTCATCGCGGCAGAAGCCGCAGCCGCGAGCAAGGACGCGATGAGCAAATGACGTGTTTTCATCGGTTGAGTCATATTCGGGGTGAGTCTATCGCATGTAGCGCGAGGAGTCATGTCCCATGAATCGGCTGGTTGAAGGTTGAGTGTTGAGTGTTGAACGTTTCGGGTTCACGGTCCCCATGCGCAGTAACCGTTGAATGTCAACGCTTCTCCATGAACCGAACTTTGGAGCGGGGACGGCTCGTCTCCCGCCGAAGAGTGTTTTTGAAGGAGTTTGGGGCGACGAGGCCGTCGCCGCTCCGCACCGGTTCATGGTCCACGTGCGCATCCAACCGTTGAATGA